>NZ_CP082780.1:0-692500 GCF_019915265.1 Bacillus aquiflavi | reverse complement strand
GGAATCTTTTCCCAACAGCCGCTGAATCAACCTAGCATGCTGTAATACACCGATATCAGCAACATGATCTGGATGATAATGTGAGATGATGACACAATCAAGGTTTTCTGGCGGCAGTATACTTTGCAACTTTGATAAAACAGCACTGCCACAATCGATCAATAAATGAAAACCGTCATGCTCTAACAAATAACCTGCGCTTGCCTCATTTGCCTTCGGATAGCCGCCCCAGCAGCCAATTACAGTAAATTTCATCTTCGGTCACCTTTCATCTATTTACTAGTCTTCTGTTTTTACTATACTCGATTACACTGTTTATTTCATTTTTTACATTTTGTATTAAAACAGTTATTGACTTATTTAATCTGTTATAATACAATGTGATTAACATAAAAAATGTGGAGGTTCACACCATGATACAAAGCTCCCTTGAATTTTTTAAAAATTTACTGCCAAAAAAATGTGTTAACTGTGGTGAAGATATTGAAGAACAGCACGAATGTTATGGAAACAAATGTGACAAATGCTTAGGTGTTATCGAAGAATAGTTAATTATGTATATATGAATCTACTTATAGTTGTTTTTAGTCGAAAACCCTCTCATTCATCGACTAAACTTTCTTTCCTCCCAAGCAAAGAAGAGCCGATCAACTAGTTGCACTAACTAGTTGATCGGCTCTTCTTTTGTTATCTTTCACCAGCCTTCCCTTACAAAGCAAGGCAAAAAACTCATGGAGAACTAATTTTTCTCCATAAGTTTTTTTATTATGATTGTTCCACCGTAGAAGCAAACTGACGTTTATGTTTAAAGTTAAAATATCCTAATGTTCCCACCATGAAAATAAGGATAAATATTGATAAAATCCCTACGTTCTGCCACATAAAGCCGAAGTCTCCACTAGAAATAACTGCTTTAAAGCCATGTACTGTGTAAGTCATCGGTAAAAATGAGTTAAAAGGCTGTAAAATATTTGGAATTAACTCAAGTGGGAAAGTTCCCGCACTTGTTGTTAGTTGCATAATTAAAATGATAATCGCCATAAAGCGCCCTGGATCTCCAAATAGAGAAACAAAAAATTGAATGAGCGCAACAAACGTAATACTTGTGATGATCGTGAAGAAAATAAACATTGGTACACTTTGAACTTGTAAATCTAATCCTACAAGTAATACAAACACTGCTAGTAACGCTTGAATAACACCTATTGTAACTAAAATAATAAATTTACTTGCAAACCAACTGAAACCGTTCCGTGGAACCGTCATTGGCTCCGTTAATGGAAAGACGATTGATAATAATAAAGCACCAACAAATAAACCTAACGAAACAAAATATGGTGCAAAACCTGTTCCGTAATTCGGTACTTCATTTAATTTGTTTTGCTTAACTTCGATGGGCTTTGCCATCATATTGTAAGTTTCTTTTTTTCCTTTAACACCTGAAACTTCATCTGCTCCATCAGCTAATTTACCAGCCAGCTCTTGGGAACCTTCTAACAATTCAGATGTTCCTGATTTTAATTTTTCAGAACCATCCGCTAATTGACCAGCCCCATCCGTAAACGCATGTGAACCATCCTTCAATTGATTTAAACCAGTTGATAACTTCGTTGATCCTGCTGCAAGCTCGCTTGAACCTGAACCTTGGTGAGCTTCACCAAGCTTTGCTCCAAATGTCTCCATCCCAGCTCGAAATTGCTGCTGACCAGCAATAAGCTCCTGAGAGCCTTTGTCAAGCTGCTCACTTCCAGTCGCTAACTGATTAATTCCCGCCTGTAAAGCTTTTTGTCCTTCATTTACTCTAACAAGATTATTTGATAACTCCTTAGCTCCTGAAGACAATTGCCCAGCAACTCCTGAAAGTTTAGCTGTGCCATCTTTCACTTCTTGACTTCCAGCTGACAGCTGTTGAAGTGCACCTTTTAACGCTGCCTGCTTTTCTGGTGGTAAAGCAGGCATTACTTGCTCAAGTTGCTGTTCAAGCGCTGCAATACCATTATTTAATTGTCCGGCTCCGTTTGCAGCTTGATTTGCACCTTGCTGCCATTGTGATAAGCCCGATGCTAATGTTTCAGCACCTGTTTGGAGCTGTTCTGTACCTGATATAAGATCAGGAATTGATGTTTGAGCCTTTTTTAGACCATCCTTTGTTTGTGAAATACCAGTGGCTAGTTTACCATTCCCATCAGCTAACTTATCAGCTGCCGTCTGTAATTGACCATGTCCTTCCTTAAGTTGACCAAGACCATCAGATAACGCTTTTGTCCCTGAAGCAAGTTCATTTGAACCACTATTAACTGCATTCACCCCAGCGTTAAATTCAACTGATTTTTCGGCTAAAACAGTTAAATGTTCATGAAGCTTTTCAGATCCTTCATTTAAACTTGAAACACCATCACTTAATTTACCTGCTCCATCACTTGCTTGCCCCATTCCATCGGCAAGCTCACCAATTTTATCAAACATCGTTTCTGCATACGTTTCCGTTATTTTTTCTTGTAAAGATGTTTGAATTTTTAAAACTGCAGTCTCACCAATTTGGGATGATAAAAAGTTAAAACTTTCATTAGGAACATATGTCAAGTCAAGTTTTTTTGGATGGTCATCCATCAATGTTGTTGCATTTTCCGAAAAATTTTCTGGAATTTCAACAAGCATATAATATTTTTGCTGCTTAAGACCTTTATATGCTTCTTTTTTACTCACAAATTGAAAGTTAAAATCTTTGCTATCCTTTAATTTTGTAACGAGCTCCTTCCCTAACTCTAGGTTCGTCCCTTCAAAATCTGCCCCTCTATCCTCATTTACAATCGCAACGGGCAAATCATCTAAACGTTCGTACGGATCCCAAAAGGCCCATAAAAACATTCCTGCATATAAAATGGGAACAAATAAAACAGCAATAATTGGGATGAGGAGCTTCCGATTTTTTAAAATTTCTTTCAGCTCTGCCTTCAGCAAACTCATTAAGCAATGCCTCCTTATCAGTGGGTATCCTTATCTCAACTGAAATATCAAAACAATATACTAATTGACCATATTATTCATTTAGTCATATCATTCCAAAAAATAAGGATCATCATTTTGGAGATAATCCTTTAAAGATGTATAATTCAAAGAGTTCAGCTATCTCTTTTTTATTAAGAGGCTGATGATGCTTCTCCCAGTCGAAAATAAGAGATACGTAAAGCTTTAGCATGATAAACGCTGTTATTTCCGGATCGCATGTACGAATTTCTCCTTTTTTAAGTGCATCTTCTACTCTTTCTTTAATAAAGCTTAAAATGGCTTTTTCAAGTTTCTCCATCATGTCCTTAACAGCAGGGGTGCCCATTTCCAGTCCCTCTTGAAAAAGCTTAATCGTCAGTTGATGCTTAAGTCGAAATTCTAAAATGTTATACAAAACACGGTGTGCGTTTTTATGAAATGACTGTAATGGATCAAAAGATTCATCAGCAGTTATTTTCATTTCTGTAATAAGAGTAGAAACAATATCATCAAATAACTCTTCTTTATTTTTAAAAAATGTATAGATCGTTCCTTTTCCTACATTGGCCAATTTTGCAACTTGATCCATCGTTGTTGCTTTATATCCAAATAGTGAAAAAAATTTCGTTGCAGCTTCTATTATTTGTTGTTTGCGATCAATGGCCAAAACTTCACCTCCACTAAAATGACTGAATGAGCATTTTGGTCAATTAGTTCTTTCAATACGATATCACAGAGTAAAATATAATGCAATCTAAAATAGAAAAAATATTTATGTTTATCATTAAAACAAAACTCTGTTTGTTTAACAAGTAAAAAAACACCTTTATCACAGCAACACCTTAATGCATTAATATAAATCTTTAGTCAAAAAACCAGCTGTTCATCGTCAGCCGATTTCGATCCGTATCCAACATTGCTTGTACTTCGCTGTGTGCTCATGAACATCCGTCCTATTTGCTTCTGACTCGTTGTCATCGTCTCGACTGACAAGTGTAGAGACTTTACTACAAATTTTTTCTTTGTCTCAAGCTCAAAACCGACTGTTATATTAGTCAGCCGGTTTTTCATTTGGATTCATATTCAAATAAGTCAATACTTTTTCAACGGCCGCTTCCCCTTGGTCAATACAATCTGGCAAGCCTAAACCTTCATAAGAACTTCCTGCCAGAAATACACCCTTTAGTTGTTGAGCCATTGCTTGTTTAACAGATTCGAGCCGTTGCTTATGTCCAACTGTATACTGGGGCATTGCAGCTTTCCAGCGGCTTATAACAGAGAAATCAGGCTTTGCCGTAATATTCATCGTTTTATTTAAATCATCTAAAACGATTTTAACGATTTGGTCATCTGATAACTCAACGATCGCTTCATCACCTGGTCGTCCAACATAACAACGGAGCAGTACTTTTCCTTTTGGTGTTGTATGAGGCCATTTTTTATGTGTCCATGTACATGCAGTAATTGTAAAATCGCTATTTCTTGAAACAACAAACCCAGTACCATCAATATCCTTGTCTATAGCCTCTTCGGGATATGCTAAGGCTACCGTTGCTACAGATGTTGAAGGCATATCTTTTAAAGGTGCAAATAAAGAATAATCAGGGAAGATTGATCTTGTCACTTGATGTGGAGTTGCAACAACTATACTATCAGCTTGAATGATTTCTCCACTATTTACATAAATACTGTAATTATCATCACTGTCTACTACTTTTTCGACACGCATACTTTTTAAAACTGAACCTTTTTCAAGCTTTGCTTCAATCGCACTTATAAATGACTGTAACCCTGTAGTAAACGTTAAAAAGATTCCTTTTTTTCTAGGACTTTTTTTCTGAGGAGGCATTGCTTTTTTCATGCCAAGAGCAAGGCTTCGATACTTTTGCTCAACATGATAAAATTGCGGGAAAGTTGACATTAAGCTTAACTGATCAATATTTCCTGCATAAATTCCTGAAAGAAGAGGTTCAATTAAATTTTCAACAACCTCATCTCCAAGTCTCCTTCTAAAAAATTCTCCTAGCGACTGATCTTCCTGAGCTTTTGAGCGCGGTAAAATAAAATCAGCAGCTGCACGTATTTTTCCTGAAAAAGTAAACAAATCAGTTGTAACAAACGGAGTAATTTTTGTCGGAATTCCCATTACTGAACCTTCAGGCATTTGATGGAGCTTATTTTGAACAAGTACATATGATTTACCCGAAGCATTATTGACTAATTTATCCTCCATGCCGACTTCTTTCGCAAGCCGAGCAGCACTTGTTTTCCGCTCTAAAAATGAATCAGGACCTCTTTCAATAACAAAGCCATCTCTTACAACTGTTTGAGCTTTCCCGCCAAGGCGATGTGACGCTTCAATCAATTTCACATCAAGGGGTAGGTCATAGTCTCGTGCAACTTTTTGTAAATAGTAAGCAGAAGTTAAACCAGTGATTCCTCCTCCAATGACAATAACTTTTTTCCTATCTTTAAACACCGTTTATCGCCTTCTTTTCATGAAAAATTACCTCACATTAATCAGTGGGAGTCCTTTTTTATCCCACTGATTATTGCAGTTATAAAAATTTTTATTATTATCCCTTCATGCTGAATTTCTTTAAGACAACTGTAGCAAGTGCATCGATAAACTCTGGATTCGCATTAGGCATTTCAGGGCGATAATAACTGGCACCGATTTCATCTGTTACAACTTTACATTCATAATCATTATCGTAAAGGACTTCTAAATGATCAGCTACAAAGCCAGCCGGAACGTAGACAAAAGCTTGGTAACCTTTTTTATTATGTAAATCACGTGTTAAATCTTGAACGTCGGGTCCAATCCATGGTTCAGGAGTATTTCCAGCACTTTGCCAACCAATTGTATATTCTTTGACATTTGCTCCCTCAGCTATAAGCTTAGCTGTTTCAAATAGTTGATCAGGATAAGGGTCACCGTATTGTAAGATTTTCTCAGGCAAAATATGAGCAGATACTACTAATACTGCGTGCTCTTTCTCGTCGGCTGGCATATTTTTATAAATTTCTTTCACTTTATTCACCCAATATTGGATAAACTTAGGTTCATCATACCAGCTTTCAATTGAAGTAATTTTCGGGCCGCCAAGCTTGTTAGCTTCCTCTTTTGCCCTGCCATTATATGATTTCACACTGAATGTTGAAAAATGAGGTGCAAGAACAATACTAACAGCTTCTTCAATTCCATCCTGATGCATTTGCGTAACTGCATCCTCAATGAAGGGCTCTATATGTTTAAGTCCAATATACTTTTTAAATTCAACCTTATCTTGAATTTCATTTAAGCGTGCCGCCAATTTTTCTGCCTGTTCTTCTGTAATTTTCGCAAGCGGAGAAATACCGCCGATTGCTTCATAGCGAGATTTTAAGTCTTCTAACATTTCGTTAGAGGGCTTGCGGCCTCTTCGTATATGTGTATAATAACGCTCAATATCTTCTTCTTTATATGGTGTACCATACGCCATTACAAGTAAGCCTATCTTCTTTTTTGTCATGTTGTCATCCACCTCTTTCTAATTATCTCAAAGCAAACATGAAGTCACTGTTATTATTTACTAAATAGGATGCTCAAAAAGTAACATTATTTATTTGCTGAGTAATCATGAATGAAGGCAGTTAAACGTTTTAATGTTTCTGGTTTCACTTGTGGAAACACTCCATGACCTAAATTAAAAATAAATCCTGGTTGCTCCAAGCCTTGATCAAGAATCTCTTTAGCCCGTTCTTCAATTACTTCCCAAGGCGCAAGTAATACTGCAGGATCAAGGTTACCTTGCAATGTTTTAGTCAGTCCCATCTTTCGTGCCTCTTTAACGGATAAGCGCCAATCAAGCCCAACAACATCTAACGGTAAATCATGCCATTCTAATGCAAGGTGACTTGCTCCAACTCCAAACATAATGAGTGGAACACCTTCTTGTTTTAATTCTGTAAAAATTCTTTCCATTACAGGTTTAATAAATGTTCGATAATCAGCGGCATTTAGAGCACCGACCCAAGAATCAAAAATTTGAATCGCTTTTGCACCTGCGTTAATTTGCGCCTTCACATAGGTAATCGTAACTTCGGCTAATTTATCCATTAAAACGAACCAAGCCTTAGGCTCAGAATACATGAAACCCTTTGTTTTATTATAGTTTTTTGAAGGCCCACCCTCTATCATATAACTAGCTAACGTAAATGGCGCGCCAGCGAAACCAATTAATGGAACAGATAACTGTTCAGTCGTTAAGATCTTTATTGTTTCAAGAACATAAGGAACATCCTCTTCTGGATGGATTTCCCCTAATTTTTCTACATCGGCTAAAGAGCGAATCGGATTTGAGATCACCGGTCCTACACCTGATTTAATTTCAACATCTATACCTATTGCTGGAAGCGGTGTCATAATATCTTTATATAAAATCGCCGCATCTACATTATATTGTTCAACTGGAAGTCTTGTAACATACGCACATAATTCTGGTTGATGCGTTATTTCAAACAATGAATACTTTTCTTTCAACGCTCTATACTCAGGCTGTGAACGACCAGCTTGTCTCATATACCAAACCGGTACATGATCTGTTTTTTCTCCTTTAGCGGCTTTTAATATCGTTTCGTTCATTTGCTTATTCATCTATGTATCCACCTTTCAATTTCGCTATTATTACTATTGTAAATAAAAATGTGCCATTTCACAAAAATACGAACGTTACTTTTATAAACTGATTCAAATATAGCGTTTTCTACTATGGTTGTATAGGTAACCGTTAAAAATGTCAAAAAGTTGACGCTTTTACGTATGATTAACTTTAAAAATGTTTCAAAATAAGATCTTTTTGGTAAAATAACGTTAGAGGTGATTAAAATGAAGATCTTTATGACGAACGGAACAATTGAATATTTAAAAAAAGTAATGGAGAAGCACAAGTTAGAAAAAATGATTTTAATGGAAAATGAAAATACCGCCCTGTTACTCCATGAAACAAATGGAAAAACAATTTTCAACGAACCGCGCAGCTATGAAATCATCGATCAAGCTGGAACTTTACAACAGTACGGTTTTGTCGCGATGAATAATATCCCCGTTACAGATGAAGGAAGACCTATTTTTTAGTACCGTTTTAAAAATCGAGCTCGATTAATTGAAAATGAACCCGGTTTTGTAGCAATTCGCGTACTTCGACCTCTCATCCATAACACGTATATAATTTTAACAATATGGGAAAATCCCCAAGCTTTCGAAGCTTGGCAACAGTCAAAATCGTATAAAAAAGCCCATAAAAAACAGAAAAGTTCACAGACAAATAATGAAACAGGGATCTTCGCTGCACCTTCATACGTAACAAAATATATTATTCCTACAGAAGAAGAGGAAGAAAAATAAATTTATCTTTCAACAGGGAAAAAGGATGAAGCAGTTTTCTTGAAAATAGTTGAAAAACACTTGCCAAAAGAACACGCAGGAACGAACAGAACTGTAGTTCAAAGTCTTAGCAACACAAAAAATGCAGGTGTTTTTCTACCTCAAGAAGCAAAGGCTAGTTAACTTTGCTACTCCTTAAAACAAATTCCTTCAGACCGATTGAAAACGCTTGTTAGTTCAGGCACCAAACAACGAGGCAAACGAAGCGAAAATAACGATGCATATGAGCGTTTTTCACCAGTCTAAATAAGGGTAGTTTTTTTCTTTCTCCCCTTCATCATATACTTTTTATCAATTTCAGAAAAAAGTTTTTTTTTTATATACCATTCCGATTTGCATAAATAGCAGCTTGAGTTCGGTCTGCTACATTTAATTTGCTTAATATATTGCTTACATGTGTTTTAACAGTTTTAATCCCGATAAATAATTCCTCGCTTATTTTTTGATTTGTCATCCCTTCACCAATACACATTAACACTTCAAGCTCCCGCTCGGTTAAATCATCGTGTGGCTTTTTCTCTTTTTTTCGAAAATGATTGATCATTTTATTTGCTACTTTAGGTTCGATAACCGCCTCACCTTTTACAGCTTTTTTAATTGCATTGACAACATCTTGTGCTTGAGCTGTTTTTAACATATAACTAAAAGCTCCTGCCTCAATCGCAGGAAACACTTGTTCATCATCATAAAAGCTTGTAATAATGATAATTTTACATTCAGGATAAAAACTTAAAATTTCTCTCGTTGCCTCAATCCCCGTTCCATCCTCCATTAATAAATCCATTAAAACGACTTCTGGCTTTTTCTTTCTGACTAGTTCAACCGCTCCTCTTCCACTGCTTGCTTCGCCAATCACCTCAATTCCCGGTTCTGTTATTAAATACGAAATAATCCCTTTTCGAACCATCTCATGATCATCAATCACAGCAACCTTAATCATTATGTTAATTCTCCTTTCTTGGTATACGGATGTCAATATATGTCCCTTCATTTTTCTTTGATCGAATTTTAAAAATACCGCCCACTTCCTCACACCGCTCTCGCATCGTTTTTAATCCATACGATGCAATTTTAGCTTTTTGCCAATCAAAACCTTTTCCATTATCACTGATAAATAAATAAATATAGTTTTCCTTTTCTGTTAAAATAAGCTTTACTTTTGATGCATCGGCATGACGTAAAGTATTAGACAGAGCCTCTTGAATAATTCGAAACAAATGTTCTTCAGCAGATTTTGACAAATGAGTAACCTCATCTACGCTTGCATTAAATTCAATATTTGTTTTATTTTTCAATTCGTGTATTAATTTAATGACGCCATCACATAATGAATCCTCACTAAGCTGTATTGGACGTAAATGCAAGAGCAGCGCCCGCATTTCCATTTGAGCTTTTGCAGCTATATTTGCAATTTCATGTAATTGTTGTTTTGCTTTATCTAAGTCAATCTCAAACATTCTTAGCGCTGCTGATGACATCATCCCAAGTGCAAATAGCTGCTGGCTTACTGCATCGTGTAAGTCACGCGCAATTCTTTGCCGTTCCTCCATCACTGCAGCTGCATGAGCTGATTGGGCTAACATTGATTTTTCATCTGCTAGCCGCTGCATCGAATGGACTTGTTCTTGAATGTATTTCGCAAGTTGATTTAACTCGTCTGTAATTAAGCCAATTTCATCCTTTTCATAGGTTACAATCCGTTCAGAAAATTTGCCGCTTCTTAATGTAGATACATATATTAATATATCTCCTAGTCTTCCTTTTATTAAATAGCTCCCCTTTAATCCGAAATAACTGCCTACAATGATTAAAATAATAAACACATATATTAATAGCCAAAATGTAGTAGCTACATTAATTGAAGGATTTTTCACAATTGATAAATAAATTTGTAATCCAATAAAAAAAAACAGGGAACTAAACAAAGCTGTCATCAAGAAGCTTTGTAAAAACCAAAATCGAATACTGCGCATTTCTTTCATCTTTTAAGCCCCCTATACTTTATCAACTCGAATAGCGCCTATTTTTAACTCTATTGTAATCATTAATCTTTTAACTGCTTCATCGTAATCTTTTGATTTATAAGTTAACGTAGGGCCGATAAAGTTTGAGTCAAGATTAAAAATTCGAACATCCCCTATCTTAACAAATGCTTTTATGTTCACAGGAATATCTTCAGGAATCAGAATTTTGACATCGCTAATCAACCCACGTATCGTAATCGGAATCTCTTTTTCAGGAATATAGGCTTTGCTAAAATCGATAAAATAATCCCCTATCGTATTATATAAATCCATTGGTTCAGCAGGCCAGTTCGTTTTGCTAAAACTAATATCACCTATTGAAAATCCTCTTTTCGTCTTATTAAAATCTGCATTCTTTAATTTCTCATGGAAGTCCTCCCCAAAATGTACTTGTATTGAATTTTTCTTAAAAATCATTAACATACTTATATAAATAAAAATAATCGGCCACAGCTTCCAAAAATCCCAAAATCGAAATTCAATGAGATTAAACCGATCCCCTATCAATAGCCCTCCAAAGATAATGAGAAACAAACTATTAAAAAGATGAAAATGGGATGAAGACCGGAAACGAAACAATCTGAAAAGCCCAATAAAAAATAATAGAAAAGGATAAATTACGACAATCAATTCTTTTATTTCCAAGGAAATGACACCAAGATTAAATAAAAGTAATAAAATACCAATTATTAATAAACAAATAGCATAAAAAGCTTGATTCATTGAACGATATCGCAAATAAACCACCTTCTTTCAAGATAACCTTCTTTTAGGTAATATCGTAACACCATCTATCTGAGTTGGACAAGGATTCAAAGTGTAATAGATATTAACTCCATTTTAACTTTTTTAGCATTCCTTGTAACATTCAAAAGATTGTTTTCTTATCAGCCTAGCGTCTGATTTTTTCCATTATGACAGTGCTATATCATTCTGTACTTCTATGAATAAAGCTCACTACAATATTAATTAATATTACATTTACATAATCGTTCACGAATTTTATTTGGGCACATATCCTATATCACATTAGAATACACTTTCAAAACCTCCAAGTCTGTTCACTATATGTATAGGAGGAATGTTTATGGGGATTGAATTAACAATAACTCATTGGATTTATCTCATATTTATTGGTTTTATTATTAGTTTTATGGTATTTCGCAAGGATACGACTCTCATTTGTATGATTGGAATTTTTCTCATATCCATCTTAACAACAAAATCATTAGATGCTTCGATTAGTAGTATTTTTAATGGGTTTATATATGCAATTACAGAACTCCTTTCCACCATTTTAATCATTTCAATCATTGTCGCAATGAGCAACATATTAATAGCTACAGGAATTAATGACATCATGATCGCTCCTTTTACTAAGCTAATCCGTACCCCTGTATTAGCTTACTGGGTAATCGGTATAACGATGATGATCATTTCTTTGTTTTTTTGGCCTTCTCCAGCCGTTGCTTTAATGGGAGCCGTCCTTCTTCCAGTCGCTTTAAAGGTAGGACTTCCGGCTATTGGCGTCGCAATGGCAATGAACTTATTCGGCCATGGTATCGCCTTATCAGGTGATTTTATTATTCAAGCAGCTCCAAAGTTAACAGCCGATGCTGCTGGACTGCCCGTCAATGAAGTAATGGCGGCAAGTGTTCCTCTAATCGTTGTAATGGGACTTGTTACAACGGTAACTGCTTTTTTGCTATTAAAAAAAGAGATGCGAAAAGGATACTTCCCGAATATAACAAAGAAACATTTCCACTATTCAAGTACAGGAAAAAAAGCCAATTTGCTTACCCTTCCCCAGAAAAGATTTTTTGCATTGCTCATTCCCCTCCTATTTGGAATGAATGTTGCAGCAATGTTTATCCTTAAGTTACAAGGCTCCGATGCTACTGCTCTAATTGGGGGAACATCTATTCTTATTATTGTGACAATCTCTCTCATTAGTTATAAAAATAAAGGATTGGAAAAAATAACGAACTATTTTATTACTGGATTTCAATTTGGATTTAAAGTATTTGGCCCAGTTATTCCAATCGCTGCATTCTTTTATTTAGGAGGAGATGGCTTTTCCACAATTATCGGAGATTTTCTTCCTGAAAGCTCAAATGGAATTGTAAATGATTTAAGCTATAGTCTTGCTGGAAGTGTGCCATTAAATAAAGGAATTAGCATGATAACAGTTGCTATTTCAGGCATCATTACAGGGCTAGATGGGTCTGGCTTTTCTGGTCTTTCTCTAATTGGTTCTATTAGTGGTCTTTTTGGTGCTGCCTTAAATACGAGTGCTGCTACACTTACAGCACTAGGTCAAGTTGCGACGATTTGGGTCGGAGGTGGTACATTAATCCCGTGGGCACTAATCCCAGCTGCAGCTATTTGTAATGTCGACCCATTTGAACTGGCACGGCGTAATTTAGTTCCAGTTGCAACCGGATTAATTGTGACAACGATTGTAGCATTATTTTTAGCGTGAAATATTGGGATTATTAAAGGGCAAGAAACATAAATATTAATAGTTGTTTTAAAAAATAACATCTTAACTAAAAAATGTTATACTATTTTAAAAAAGGAGATGATTATTTTGAGCAAAACTTTATTCGAGAAGTTAGAAAACAAGTATAGCGAAATGGTTGAAATTCGTCGCTATTTACACCAACACCCTGAATTATCATTCCAAGAAGTTGAAACAGCACAGTACATAAAAAACTTTTATGAAAATTTAAAAATAGATGTCCGAAGTGACGTTGGCGGAAATGGAGTTGTCGCCAAAATTTACGGAAAGAAACCTGGAAAAACAGTTGCTCTTCGCGCAGATTTTGATGCCTTGCCTATACAAGACGAAAAAGATGTACCATATAAATCTCTCACTTCAGGTGTAATGCATGCTTGTGGGCACGATGGACATACAGCAACACTTTTAATTCTTGCAAAAACATTACATGAGATGCGTCATGAATTAGCTGGCACTTACGTTATGATTCATCAGCATGCAGAAGAATTTGCCCCAGGCGGTGCCATTTCAATGATTGAAGATGGTTGTCTAGATGGTGTTGATGTTATTTTTGGCACACACTTATGGTCACTTACCCCTATTGGAAGGATTCAATCGAGAGTAGGTCCGCTTATGGCTGCAGCTGATCGATTTGAAATTACAATTCAAGGCGCAGGCGGGCACGGCGCAGAGCCTCATAAAACAAAAAATGCGATCGTCACTGCATCTCAGCTTGTCGTCAATTTACAGCAAATCATTAGCCGGAAAGTCAATCCAATTGATTCAGCTGTTCTTTCTATCGGTTCCTTCGTTGCTGGTAATGCCTTCAATATTATCGCTGATAAAGCAACATTAACTGGTACTGTTCGTACCTTTAACAGTGAAGTTCGTGATTCAATAGAAAAAGAAATTGAGAGAATCGTAGAGGGAACGTGTTTCACAGCCAATTGTACTTATCATTATAAGTATCATCGAGGATACCCAGCCGTCAAAAATTATAAAGATGAAACAAACTTTTTATTCAACTGTGCAAAACAGATTCCAGAAGTAACAACGATTGAAGAAATTGAACCCCATATGGGCGGAGAGGACTTTGCTTATTATTTACAGCACGTGAAAGGATGCTTTTTTATAACAGGTGCGCAGCCTCATGATCCTGCAAAAGCTTTTCCACACCATCATCCAAAGTTCGATATTAATGAAAAGGCGATGCTCATCGCTGCTAAAACACTTGGCTTTGCTGCTGTTAAATATCAAGAGCAATTTTCTGAATTTACTGTAAATGTATAAAACTTAAACGAACCCTTAAGCTACAAACCTTGAGGGTTCGTTTTTAATAGTCTTAAGCGATAGGCATTCATTGCAGTTTCCCCAAGTTGATCTAAAAGATTGTAATTTGCATATGCACCAACTACTGCCCCAAAACCAGGGATTAGCTGAAGCATTTTCACTAAATCAATATAATCGCGATACTCTTGCTGAAACTCCCTCCAATCCATATCAATGAGTTCCTGTTTCCGTTCCTCCCATTGATCAATGAGCTGCATCGTTTCTTTTTTTTTCTCATCACTTGAAAAGGCGAGCTGAAACACGTGAAGAATAAAGAGACGTTCTTCATAATCATTCGTATTAAAACCATATATGGAAGCTGCTTCAAATAAAAACTTCATTTTAATCGTTAATAGCAAAGGAAAATCAGCGAACCCTAGCAAAATGCCGCCCGCACCTGTCCCAGCTCCTTCAATGACTGCTGTTTTTCGAAAAGCAGATAATCGTTCCTTTAAAAGTTCGTCACGTTCGAATAAGGTAAATGTTTGTTGACGTTTTTTTGTTGTTAAATTTGAACCGACAAGAGTTGCTTTAACCATATTTTTTATACTTTCTGTCAGCAATAGATGTACTTTTTCAGGAATAAGCTGATTTACTTTATTTTGAGCTTTTTTTGAAATCCGGTTCACTAAACTAGGTCTTTTTGTCATCTCACGTTGCCATAACTGCAATTGCTCGTATACTTTCGTTTCATACTCGTTCATTTTTTAATACCGTCCTTCAACTGTACTTTTATCAAGTATACGCTTTTTTAACTAAAAAGTTTCATACAAAAAGCTGCTAGCTTTCGAAGTGAAATTTCTTTGTTACATAATAAAAAACAAATAGAACAATAAACAAAATTGAAGCTACAAATGTCATCAATGCAATCAGCCAATCTCCTTTACTTAAAATGACGAGTGTAAATAAACTTGACTGGATAAGCAAAATCATAAAAAGTAATTTATTGAACGTTCTTCCTTTTACTGTTTCAGAAACAGGATACAGTGTAATCCATAATTTATTTTGATGATGATGTTTAAGAGGAATTAATTGGAATCCTGTTAAATATAAAAATAACAACGTAATAAACAGTTGACCAATTCCAAACGAAATAAAATAAAGTCCTGCCCCGCCAATAATCGTTAAACGGATAAACAAGCCGAAATAATCACCTGCTCTTAAAAATGTTCTTGTATATAAATGGGCAAATGTTTGATCCTGTCGATAGGAAATTAAGTAAAGCAGCCAATCAAGCCATTTTCGTCTTTTAATTCGTTCCTTTAAATGCGGTACATCAGTAAATAAATTCGCAAGCCGATAAAAGGAAGTCATTCTTTTTTCCTCTTGACGAATTAACGATTCCCACTTTATCCCTCTTGTTTCTGTCCTTTTCGAAAAATAAATATACAATAAGACGAAGACCCCTACCAATATAAGTAAATAAGCGAAGCTTGCCTGTACAAATAGAAGATAAAGGAATAAAGCATTAATACTAAAGCGTACTAGCATATCGCTAGTATGGACATACGCTTCGATATAGTACAGAATTTTCATTCTTACAGCGATATTTAATGCTTTCATTCCAATTAAAAAGAGCAGGAAAATAAAAAAAACCTTGAAACTACCACCCTTAACTTGAACATACATCGGCATTAATGCTGCTAAAATGAATAACAAAATATACGATTGAAAAAGAATACTAACAATTGCTGATCGCTGAAAATAACTCGATAATTTTGTTTCTAAAGGAAGAAAAAAAATTTGATCAGGTTCGATTAAAAATGTATAAATAGGACTATATGTTAAAAAAACAGCAAGGGTTCCAGCCATAATTAATTCAACAGGAAATTGAGACGAAAGCGTCTCAAGCCATTGTTGATAATAGTACGCTCCTGTTCCGAGAAGAAAGAACATGACAATTACTAAATGACCGTTTAAAATATAGCGAAGATAACGCCCCATTTCTTTACTATTTTCCCCAAACCGCTTCTTCCATAGTATCTTTTCATCAAACATAATCTTCTTCCTTTGTCAATTGAATATATAAATCGTCTAGAGTTGCACTTGGCATTGAGAATTGCTCACGTAAATTTTGCAACGTTCCTTTGGCTCTCACTTCACCATTATGTAAAATAACAAACTGATCACAATAACGCTCGGCTGTTGACAATATATGGGTTGACATTAAAATGCCCGAACCAGCTTCCTTCATTTTTTTCATTAAATCAAGCAACGATTGTATTCCAAGAGGATCAAGGCCAACAAAAGGTTCATCAACAATATACAAAGAAGGTTGAACTAAGAAAGCACACATAATCATAACCTTTTGCTTCATTCCTTTCGAGAAATGAGCAGGAAACCAACTTAAACGTTTCTCCATTCGAAATTCGTGTAAAAGATGATCCACTCTCGACTGAAAGGTGTTTTCGTTAAGTCCGTAAGCCATTGCGGTTAGTTTTAAATGCTCTTCAAGCGTCAATTCATCATAAAGAATCGGTGTCTCCGGAACAAATGTAAATTGTTTTCTATACTTGTCTTTGTCAGATTGAAAGGAATCTCCATTAATTGTGATCTCTCCGCCTTTTGGTTCCATCAAACCGATTACATGCTTGATCGTTGTGCTTTTTCCTGCACCGTTTAAACCGATTAATCCAACAATCTCTCCTTCATTTACTTGAAAGGATACGTTCTTTAAGACCGGATTCCTCGTATACCCTCCTGTTATATTATTTATTTCTAATAACGCCATTTTACGTCCTCCTGTTTAATCTCACTATTATGAAGCATCGACAAATTTTACTTAATATCAACTAGTTATATTTTAGCAAAAAGCTGTCAATAAAAATAGTTACATCTTTCATAAAAAAAAAAAAAACGCATATTTCGTTATTAAAGTGGCATGATATTGTTTGAAGGGGAGAACTAAAAAATCGGTACATCAACTGCATAAATAAATACCGTTTCTTACTTCGTATGTTCCTAAAAGGGGATGGTTGTTTTGGACGTGAGAATCGTAACATTGTTCTTACACCCAAAATAGGTGCAAATGCTCATAGTAAAGATCATCAGCTGCTTTATACGTTGTGAAACATATAAAGACCTTTTTAGAGGGGATGATCAGCTTGAACAAAGGATCGCTCTCACATTAAACAATTCATAAGATAAATGAGGTGTTTACCAAAGACACTCAACCTTTATTTAGAACGTATAAGTAAAGTATACTCCCTTTCGAGGCAGGATTCCAAATGGATCCTGCCTGCATTAATTTAAAGAAAAGTTAATATTAAAGTAACACTCTTCTTTAGACTGATTGAAAACGCTTGTCAGTCGAGGCGCCGAGCAACGAGGCGGAAGCGAATAGAACAGGCGTTCATGAGCTTACAACGAAGTGCAAGTAACGCTGAATGCGAGCGTTCATCAACAGTCTAAAGGCAGGATTCCAAATGGGTCCTGCCTGTTTTTTATTTAAAGAAAAGTTAATATTAAAAGTAATACTCTTCTTTAGACTGATTGAAAACGCTTGTCAGTCGAGGCGCCGAGCAACGAGGCGGAAGCGAATAGAACAGGCGTTCATGAGCTTACAACGAAGTGCAAGTAACGCTGAATGCGAGCGTTTATCAACAGTCTAAAGGCAGGATTCCAAATGGGTCCTGCCTGCTTTAATTTAAAGAAAAGTTAATATTAAAGTAATACTCTTCTTTAGACTGATTGAAAACGCTTGTCAGTCGAGGCGCCGAGCAACGAGGCGGAAGCGAATAGAACAGGCGTTCATGAGCTTACAACGAAGTGCAAGTAACGCTGAATGCGAGCGTTTATCAACAGTCTAAAGGCAGGATTCCAAATGGATCCTGCCTGTTTTCTTTTCTAAAAAAGTATGATAACATTGCCAAAAAAACAACATCATTATTGAAAGGATGAAACATATTGACGAATTGCATTTTTTGCGACATTGTAAATGGCCGTATTCCGGCTGCAAAAGTGTATGAAAATGAGCATGTACTTGCTTTCCTTGATATAAGTCAAGTGACAAAAGGCCATACACTTGTTATTCCAAAAATACATAAAGAAAATATTTATGAGTTATCACCGAATATCGCAAGTCATTTATTTGAATCTGTACCATCTATTGCCAATGCAATTAAAGCTGAATTTAATCCAATTGGACTAAACTTATTAAATAATAATGGTGAACAAGCAGGACAATCAGTTTTTCATTTTCACTTACATTTAATCCCTCGTTACGGTAAAGGAGACGGGTTTGGTGCCGTTTGGAAAACCCATAATAGCGCTTATACAAATGATGATTTACAAAAAATCGCATCTAATATAAACAAGCATATCATTTTTTAGCTTCTGCACAGGCAGAAGCTGTCTTTTATTTTTTTTATTTTTTTATATAAAATAAAGCTTATTTTTGATAGGATAAATGTAAATCTATCTTTATTTCTTTACCGTATCATAGTAAACATTTTTGTATTGGAGGAAAAAGCGATGAAACGAGCGTTAAACTTTAATGCGGGACCTGCATCTCTTCCACAGCCTGTATTAGAAAAAGCACAAAAAACTTGGATGAATTACAACGGTACTGGAATGGCCGTTATGGAATTAAGCCACCGCAGTAAAGAGTTTGAACAAATAAATAACAATGCACAATTACTTTTACGTCGGTTAATGAATATTTCCGATGATTATGAAGTATTGTTTTTACAAGGCGGAGCGAGTTTGCAATTTTCAATGGTACCAATGAACTTACTTGAAAAAGGAAAAACAGCTTATTACGTACTAACTGGTTCCTGGTCTGAAAAAGCATTAAAAGAAGCAAAGAAACATGGAAAGACAAAAATTCTTGCTTCAACGAAAGAAGACAACTACCGTTCCATCCCTAAACTTGAAAATATTCAATTTACTGAGGAAGCCGCATATCTACATCTCACTAGTAACAATACAATTTATGGAACGGAATGGAGTGAATACCCTAAGTTAACAAATGTACCGTTAATTGCTGATATGTCTAGTGATATATTAAGCAAACATATAAACGTATCGAATTTTGGACTTATTTACGCAGGTGCTCAAAAAAAACTTGGTCCCTCGGGAGTTACTGTCGTAATCATTCGAAAAGATTTACTTGAACGATCCCAAGATAGCCTACCGACGATGTTAAATTACCGAACACATGCAAAAAGCAAATCTCTTTATAATACTCCGCCAACATTGGCAATTTATTTACTTATGCTCGTTCTTGAATGGATGGAATCAGAAGGTGGCATAAAAGTACTTGAAGAAAGAAACAATGAAAAAACAGCCATCTTATATAAAGCAATCGAAGAAAGCAACGGCTTTTACAACCCACATGCGGTGTTAGATAGTCGATCAAAAATGAATGTAACTTTTACTCTTAATAATGATGAAATGACTGCCGCTTTTCTTTCCGCAGCAAAAGAAGCCGGCTTTATCGGCTTAAATGGCCACCGCTCAATTGGCGGCTGTCGTGCCTCTATTTACAATGCTGTTCCAGTTGAGCACGTCATTCAGCTTACTGAATTTATGAAGAAGTTTCAAAAGAACTACAGGTAATGTAAAAATTTAATCAGCGGGAGCTTTCCCTTAGTTCCCGTTGATTGATGAATTTGAGCAAATATAACATTTCTTGGAAATAGACAGAAGATAAAAATTATGTTTTTATACTAAAACAGAAAATTATTTTCGAATAAAATGATGTTAAAATATAGCATTTAGCAATGGGTGCAAATATGATATAATATTTACAATCTTTTCGCCGTTGGCATATGAGAGCATTTCGGGAGAAGAATGAGTTTAGATTAGAAGAGGAGAGATTAATATTGAGTGCAAAAAACATTGTAATTCTATCTTTATTAGTAGGAATAGGTGCAGTTCTCCATGCTGTTGTTCCGGGAATATTTCTGTCAATGAAACCAGATATGATGTTGACAATGATGTTTTTGGGAATTATTTTATTTCCTGATAAACAGAGCGTTCTTTTACTTGGAATTGTAACGGGCTTAATATCTGGAATCACCACTACCTTTCCAGGCGGATTAATTCCGAACATCATTGATAAACCAGTAACCGCATTTATATTTTTTATTTTATTATTGGCAATAAAAAAATTTCATTTTTCCATTATAAGCATTAGCATTTTAACGGCTCTTGGAACAATTATTTCCGGAATTATCTTTTTATCATCCGCTTACTTTATTGTTGGATTGCCTGGAGCATTCACAGCGTTATTTGCAGCAGTAGTTTTACCAGCGGCACTTGTCAATACAATTGTCATGTTAATTCTTTACCCAATCGCTATTTCAATATTTAAACGTACAAAGCTTGCTGAACAAACAAAATAAATTCAATAATATACAACATGATTACGATTCTTTCCAGATTATTTGAACGAAAGACGTGAAAAAGCCTTCTCAGTCAAGCTGCAAAGCGAATAAAACATATCGTAACGAAGAATGCGAGCGTTCATCAACAGTCTGAAAGAACCCGGTTAGGGTTCTTTTTTTATGAAAACAACTGAAAGATGATTCCTAATGTTAAAAAAAAGACACCTCCCCCTGCTAAAACACCTGCTCTTTTACGTAATACTTGCCTTGGGGGATATACACCAGACTTTTGTGCTGCTAATAAATAATAAAGAGTCCCTAAAAACAATACTATGCTTATCGAAAAGAGTATAAAAGTAACCCCCACCTCATTCACCCCTTTAATCAAATTCAGAAAAAGCATGTACCTGATAATATGTATGCTTTTCCATTAATGGCTATGATAAAACGGTAAATATAGGATAAAAGTCCCTTTAAAAAATATAATAATTAAACAATTATTATTTGAAAAAAGGGTTTTTGAATTTTTTGTAGAATTTTTATACAAATTACTAAATGCATTTTGAGGTGAATATAAATGAAAGCCAAACCTTTTTTATTCGGTTTCTTTATTGGGGGTGTAGCAGCTGGAATAAGTATGTTATTATCAACACCCTCACCTGGAAAGGAATTACGCATTGAATTAAAAAATTGTAAAGATGAATGGGTGCATCGATTAACTGATCTAAAATCAAATCTTGCTGAAATTAAAAAAGCAACAAATATTTTATCAGAGGAAAGTAAAAGTATAATAATTACCTTTATGAAAGATATAAAAAATTTGATCAATCAATGGAAAAGCGAGATTAAACCTCATCAACACAAAATCAAACTAGAAATGATTGAAATTGAAAAAGCGATTAACGATTTAGAAGCATCACTTTCTAATTAAAACATTTTTAAGTTTTAAAGAAGGATTCTTTCCATTTATAGAGAAATTAAATATATATATAAAAAATAGTTTTTTTAATGTGTAGTCATGCTCAAATATTAATACTATTTCTGCATTTACACTTTTTCATATTATTAATTTCTAAAAATTTAGTAAATTTTATTCTTTATTATTTTTTATTTTATTGGCATAATGAAAATAAAAGAAAGATAAAGTAGGTGAAACTCGTGTTAACGGAAAAACAATACTCAATGAAAGAAGCAATGCTTTTTAGCCAACGGATTGCTCAATTAAGTAAAGCTCTCTGGAAAGCAATTGAAAAAGATTGGCAGCAATGGATTAAGCCATTCAACTTAAATATTAATGAACATCATATTTTATGGATTGCATATCATTTAGATGGTGCATCAATTTCTGATGTCGCTAAATTCGGTGTGATGCATGTATCCACTGCATTTTATTTTTCAAAGAAGCTTGAAGAACGAGGATTATTAAAGTTTTCAAAAAAAGAAAGTGACAAACGAAATACTTATATTCAACTAACAGAAAAAGGCGAAAATGTACTCCTTTGCTTAATGGAAAGTTATAAACCCGAAAAAAATGCGGCATTTTCTGGCGCACTCCCTTTGAAGGAATTATATGGGAAATTTCCAGAAAATATGGAGATGATGGCAATTGTCCGTAATATTTATGGAGATGATTTTATGGAAATTTTCCAACGATCATTTTCCAATATTGAAAATGAGTTTGATGAAAAAGAAGGGACATTAAAAAAGAAAAATATCGCTAAACAAGAATTAGCTTAATTGAACTCGTTCATAGCTGCTAATAAAGACATGGTCAAAGCTCAAATGCAAATTTGGACAAAAAATTGTACTAAAAGCGGATGAAAATAAATAAAAACTTCCGCTTTTGTTGTTTAATTTTATTGCTCATTTTTTCACAAAATCAATTTTACATATGTTAACCTTTTTATAAATATGCTATTTTATGTGATCCTTTTCATCGAAAGTAAATACATAAAGTTTATAAATAGATTAAAATTCCTATTGATTTTTTTACTTTTTCATCGTAAAGTATGTAAATAACTTTATGTAAAAATACATATTAGCAAGATTTCGCTTTGCTCTTCCTTTTATCATCAAATGAATCATGGCTTTCTAACTTCAGTTAACAGCTGTATATATAATATACCGCCTAATTATCCTTATCAAAGTTAATCACAATACAAAACGTTTTTTTGTAAAAAAATTACTAATAGGCGAAAAAATAAATTCTCTTAAATGAGAAAATCTCGCTAATTAAAGTTTATTAGACTATCTTTTTTACAAAAACTTTGTTATCTTTATTATCATAAATCGTATAATAGGGAGGGAATCAATGATGATCTCCGTTTTTATTGTATTTGCTGTTTTCATATTATTTAATATTAATAAAATGACTAATTCCCTTTGCATCCAAAGGGAAATACCGGAGGAACGTCAGCCTAAAGTATTCCGAACAATTAACGTGTGCTAGTTACTATTTTACTTGTATCATCATTTATTGAAATATCATTAACATAATAAAGCATAGCAAAAGGTACATAACTAAAAGCGGTGAAAAAAATTATCACCGCTTTTATTATTAATATAACCATGAAGCGCCTATAATAATGAGAAGAATAAAGAGTACAACAACTAATGCAAACCCTCCACCGTAACCAGGTCCAGACATTATACCTTCCTCCTTTCAATGGCTGATGAGTCAACCTGTTTCCCGTTCTCTTCCTCTAATAAATCCATGCAGCTCCTACTAAGATTAATAAAATGAACAGGACAACAATTAATGCAAATCCTCCGCCATATGCTCCACCCATGACAACACCCCCTTTTTGTGTTGCTATCATATAGTATTCAATGACCCTGTTTTCGAATAGGCATTTATCACACTAACTTCTTATTTTCTTAAAAGTAAAGGCTGCATTTTGATTATGCATGAACTACTGCAAGCAATAAAAAATTTTCAAAAATGTACCTCCTTTATTCTCTTCGCTTTATCATATGTAAATGTCCCTAATTTGGCTAAGTAAAACACCCACTTTTTAATGATTTTTAGGATGAATTTATGTTATCTTTTTAAACTGATTGAAAATTATGTTATAGTAATGAAGTGGGAAAAAGACATGCCACAAGAAATTTTTAATAGGAGTTGTTCTTCATGAAAAAATGGATCTTATCCATGACACTTGCTGCAGGAGTCATTAGTTTAGGCGCATGCAGCAATAATGGAGCGTCTGGAAATATTGCTGAAACAAAAGCAGGTAACGTAACGAAAGATGAGCTTTATGAAGTAATGAAGGAAAGATACGGGGAACAGACGCTGCAAGAGCTCGTTTTTGAAAAAATCCTCTCCGATAAATATGAAGTTTCTGATAAGGAGATTAAAAAAGCAGTTGAAGATTTAGAAGCGCAATACGGACCAGCACTTGAACAGTATAGTAAAGAAGAAGTTAAAAGACTTGCAAAGTTTCAACTTCTTCAAGAAAAAGCAGTAACTAAAGATATAAAAGTTACTGAAGAAGAAATGAAAGAGTATTATGAAAATTATAAGCCTGAAATTAAGGCGCGTCATATTTTAGTGGAAGATGAGCAAACAGCAAAGGATATAAAGGCTAAACTTGATGAAGGTGCAAAATTTGAAGACTTAGCCTTAGAACATTCAAATGATCCTATGTCTGCGCAAAACGGCGGTGATCTAGGCTGGTTTGGCTCAGGACAAATGGTTCCTGAATTTGACGAAGCAGCATTCAAACTAAAAGTAGATGAAATAAGTGCTCCAGTTCAAACTGACAACGGCTGGCATATTATTCAAGTTACTGAGAAAAAAGAGAAAAAATCATACGATGAAATGAAAAAAGACATCGAACACGACATTAAAATGAATAAAATAGATAATACGACAATTCAAAAAGCAATGGAGCGTGAGCTGAAAGAGGCAAAAGTGAAAGTAAAAGATAAAGATTTTAAAGATACATTTAAATCAGACGACCAAGCAGACAAACAATAATATTCAGCAAGTGACAATCATTCATTGTTAATTGAAAATAAACGATATAAAAAATAAAGCGGGTGCGTTTTTTCGCATCCGCTTTAAAAATTTTAGGAGGTTTCCGATGAGGCCTGCTCTAGTTTACGTGTCCTTTCTTCTTCTAGACGATGCATATAAACCTCTCCCTCTTGTTCTATTAATTCACTTTCCCGTTGTTTTTCTTCTTTAGCAGTTTTTATCGTCATATATGCACTAACAGCAATGCCTGCTAAAACAAAGTAAATCCAAATAGGGATTGCCATTTCCTTCTCCTCCGATCATATCATATGGTTGTCCCAAAGCTTTTTACTTTGTATAACATATGCGAGAAAATAAGAAATATGCAATCCCTTTACTAGTTTCAATAATATCTTTTTACATGAAAAATATACATTTTACTTATGAAATGTTGGTTTATAAAAAGCTCGATTATCTAACGGGAAAATCCTTTCTGTAAATTCACCCGGTTTTACTCTTTCTAAAGCACGATCAAGCATGTTCATTTTTGCATCTATGTTGTCTATGTAGTGGAGAATTTCTGCTTCTTTAATGAGAGGAGGCTTAGGACTCCCCCATTCTGCTTTTCCGTGGTGACTAAGAACTAAATGTTGAAGAATCATCACTTCTTCACCTGTAATGCTGAGTTCTTCTGCTGCCTTTCCGATTTCACTTACCATAATCGTAATGTGACCTAATAAGTTCCCCTCAATCGTATAACTAGTTGAAATAGGCCCAGATAGTTCTATTACTTTACCTAAATCATGGAGAAGAACCCCGGCATAAAGAAGATCTTTATCAAGAGTCGGATACAACTCTGAAATTACTTTCGCTAAGTCAAGCATAGAAACAACATGGAAAGCAAGTCCAGATACAAATTCATGATGATTTTTTGTAGCGGCTGGATATTCCAAAAAAGGGTCTTGATACTTTTTTAATAAATGTCTCGTTATTCGTTGTATATTTGGATTTTTCATTTCAAATATATACTGAGTTATTTTACTCATCATCTGATCTTGGCTTAGCGGAGCCGTCTCAATAAAATCAGCGATTTGAACTGAGTCAGTGTCTAGTGCTGGACGGATTTGTCTAATTTTCAGCTGATTACGCCCGCGATAGTTTTGAATGTCACCTATGATTTTGACAATACCTTCAGGTCCGTATGTTTTTTCATCTTCTTCGGAAGCATCCCATAACTTTGCTTCAATCTCTCCGCTACGATCCTGTAAAATAAGCGTTAAAAAAGGCTTTCCATTACTTGCAATCCCTTTTACCGAACTTTTTATTAGTAAAAAAACTTCAACTTGGTCACCAACACTATGAAACAATATTCCTTTACTCATCAGTTTTTTCCGCCCCCCTTATTAATCAAAATAAATATCAATCAATAGATTTCATGAACAATTGTTCTATTCGCTT
Source organism: Bacillus aquiflavi (assembly GCF_019915265.1). Lineage (NCBI taxonomy): Bacteria > Bacillati > Bacillota > Bacilli > Caryophanales > Bacillaceae > Bacillus > Bacillus aquiflavi. The sequence continues at coordinate 666,486 of NZ_CP082780.1, read as the reverse complement.
CATGCTACGCACGAAGCGTTTTCTAATCTTTTGGAAAATTAATTAATATTGATTTTGTCTACAATTTGAGTATAACATATCATTATTTTCCTAAAAAGAACAAAAAACACCGCAAATAACACTACTCAACATTATTGAATTTGTTCCGCAGTAAGCAGAGCTTTCTTTTTTCTAGATATCCAAATAGACGTTGAAATAAATCCAATAAGCATAACCAATGCACCAAATATATATGGAATATGAATGTTCCATTCAAACAACGTCCCCGCAATAATCGGTCCAGCTACATTTCCTAAGCTTAAAAAAGAATTATTTAATCCCATAACCATTCCTTGACGCCTGCCAGCAAGTTTTGAAATAAATGTGTTAACAGCTGGACGTAAAATTGAATTTCCGATAAAAAAAATGCTAGTCGTCATAAGTACCCACGGGAGGGAGGGAGCGAGAGTCATTAGCACAAAACCAATTGCACTTAATAATAAAGATCCCTTTACGACACGCTCTTCACCAAACGACGAAATAAGCTTACCAACAACACCCCCTTGAATCATTGTTCCGATCACACCGGTTAATAAAATAATTAAACCAACTTGTTGTGGACCAAAAGAATATCGCTCCATTGAATAATAACCAAAAATAGCTTGAAAGTTTGCTAATCCAAAACTCATAATAAAAACTAAAAAAAGTAAAAATCCTACTGGACTTAACAACGTAGTCTTCATTAGTGTGATCTGACCTATCTTTTCCTCGTCATGTTCAAGTTTGTTTGCTTGACGAGCCTCTTTCGGATAAGATTCTGGTAAGATAGTTATAGACAACACACCAGCCAGCGTTGCAGCAATCCCCGCAAATATAAATGGATAAGATAAATCAAATTCTGCAAGCCAACCGCCAATTCCTGGTCCAATTACAATTCCAAGACTCATCGCCGCTCCTAACAGTCCCATCCCTTGACCGCGTTTCTCCTCAGCTGTTACATCTGATACATATGCCATAGCTGTTGGCATGAGTGCGGAACCAAATATTCCTGCCAATGCTCGCGATAGAAACAACATCCACAACCCAGTTGCAAAAGCAAATATAAATTCTGCAACTGCAAATCCAAATAACCCTAATACAATCAATGGCTTTCGCCCAATCTTATCTGAATACCGCCCCCAAATAGGCGCAAAAATAAACTGCATAAACGCAAACATAGCTACCAATAAACCCATAATCTGTGCATTCGCATTAAATTTTTCAACATAAAATGGTAAAATTGGAATGACTAATCCTATCCCAACCATAATAATAAACAAATTAAAACTTAATAAAGTAAATTGATTCCCTTTCATCGCATTAATCCCTTCTTAAAAGTGACGTACTGATAATTGACAGAAATTTAGGGCATCCAAATATTTTAACGTATCAGCCATCTTTTTTCCATCTTTTAAACTGCTAAACAATCGTTAAACGGTCTTTCGTAATTTCTTGTAAATTAACAATTCTCTCTTTAGTAAGGTATGGAAGAAGATGTTGATGACAAGTAAAAAATAATACTTGATGCTTAGAAGTCAATTCTTGCAATAGTTCAATCATTAGTTTTGTTCTCACATGATCAAAATTAACAAAACTATCATCAATAATAATTGGATAAGACTCACTGGACTCAGCTAACGTTGTAGCTAAACCTAGCCGAAGCGCTACATATATTTGTTCAGCCGTTGCTTGACTAAGCTCCTCAGGACTGAAAAGAGCATGATCCTTCCGTTCAATGAGAAACCCTTCTTTTCCATTTTGAAATAAAATTCGTACATACTCTCCATTAGTTAGCTTTTGTAAATATCCTTCGCTTGTTGAAAGTATTTTTGGAAGCCTTTCCTGCTTATAATGATTAATTGTTTTTAGCAAAAGGGCTTTAGCAATTGCAAAACGAGCCCAGTTCCTAGCTTCTTTATTGAAAGTTTCTTTTTTTTGCATAAAATTGTGCAACATATCCGAATACGTTCCACCCTCTTCAAGCACATGAATGTGATGCTTCACTTCAGCAAGCCGTGTTTGTAAAGCAGTTATTTTATTACGAACATGTTCTAAATTAGCTTTATAATCTGCTTCTCCGTCAGTACTTAGATGATACAATTCACTATCAATACTCGTAAATGATGTGCGACTTAAAAAATGCTCTAATTCAGCCAATCTTTCTGACAGCATCATTCGCTTCTCCGCTTGCTTCCCAAGTTTAAAATAAGCTTCAACATTATCTGTATGAGCCGCCTTCAACAATTGATCTATCTCCATTTGAAGACGTTCTTGCTCATCTTTAAGCAATGATATTTCTTCTTCTAATTCTATGCGTTTTTCTTGCTTTTCTGTAAGCTGAAGTTGCTTCTCTGTTTCAACTGTTAATCTCCGTTTTAATTCTAGAGCAATTTGATAAATAGACGTTCGCTCATTTATTTTACAGTCGTTTGCTAGCTGAAAAAGCTTCGCTTCAATTTTATTTAGGCCTTTACAAACTGTTATCACATGAGCTCTAGCCTTTTCTAATTCACGGCTCAGTTCCTTTAATCGTACTATTTGTTCAAATGCATCTCGTAAATATGTTTTCGCTACTTCCTTACGTATTTTTAACTGTTTGCCAAGCTCAATCGTTAATTGTTCATTCTCAATGAATTCTTTTTCCCATGCTGCAAACAGATGAATAATTTTTTCATACTCATTATTTTGTTGTTCTAATTTCAGTTTTAATAAAGCTAGCCGTTCTTTGCAAAAATCGTCCTTCGCAAGCTGTTCTTGGACTTCATAAGTTTGAATTGGATTTGATTTTAGCAGTTTATTATTTAAAGTATGCTTACGTTCTTCTAAAGCCTTAATTTCTTCTTCAATGTTTACTTTATTTTTATCATTGTTATTTTTAGTGTTGAATAAAAATAACAATAAAAGCGCCAAACAGCTGGCAGCTACTAATAACCATTGATTATTTTTAAATCCGATCATCATAAACAAAAAGGAAAAAAACAACTAAAATTCCTTTCTGAATCTTCTCTTTCTTTTTTTTTCAACTTTTTTATTCTTGTCTTCCTCCATTTTTCCCCTTTGCAATTGCTTTATTTTTACTTCCAGTTCTTTCAGTTCAAGCATTATTTTCTCTTGCTCTTCTCCATGTAAAATCAGTTTTTCAAGCTCATCCCTTTTTTCATTAGAGAGAATATTATTTTCAACTTCAAAAACTTCCTTTTCTACACTCTCTAACTTGTCCCTTTCCTCAATAAAGCGCTCATCGAGCTGGAGTTTCTTTTCTTTTAAACGCAGCATATTACGATGGACGTCCTCAATTTTTTCTTTTATCATCATACTTGTATTAATTGACTTTAACTCTTCCTCATCAATCGAAAGATGAAGGTGCTCTTTTAATCGTTGTATTTCTTGTTCAAGTTCAATGACTTTTAGCTGCCACTCTTTTTCTTCATGCTTCAATCGTTCATATAATGGCATGTTTTCATTAACGAATAAAATATCAGATTCTCGTTCTAAAACTAGTTTATCTAGTTTTAGAATGGCCATTTCATCTTTTAACGACTGTATTTTTTCTAGTTTACTATTCAATTGAACATCATATGGAGTAATCAATTGTTGCAACTGCTTAAAGCGATTAAGACCATCAACCGGAAACTGAATTTCTCTAATTTCTTGCAATGTTTTATTTATTTGTTCCTTTTCTATTATATAAGGGCGTAATTGCTGTAAGTCTTGCAGCTGTTTCACTTTACCCATTAAAGCAACTTCTTTTTCTTTCAACTTACTAAACTTCAATTGCAAAATATTTCGTTCTTCTAAAAGAGACCAATATTGCTCGTTATTTTGTTTCGCCTTCTGCAACAGACGATCCGCCTCACGAATGTCTTTTAACATTTCATTCAATAGAGGCTTCTTCCCATTTGGTTTAAAAAGTAAATCCATTTCTTTTTGTAGCCAATTTTCAACTTTTAAAAGCCGATCAGTACCGATTGCGCCTGTTGAAAATAAAAATTTGTTTAAATCTTCATTTTTTATGAGATGAACATTTTGTATACGCTGCAAATTAAAAGAAAAAATCCCTTGAAAAGTCGCTCGATCCATATTGATAAACTCTTTTAAAAGCTCTTCCCCGCCTCTTTGGCCATCTTGCAACGTGATTGTTACATCTCCAGCTGCTCTCCCCTTTACCCGTTCAATAATTGCCTTTCCAGCCGTAGGAAAATCTACAATAAGTTGTCCGCCGTATTTTGAATGAAACTTAGGTTCATATCTTAATTCTGATTGCTGTTTTGTCGGAAAGCCGAACAAAATACTATGTATGAATGACATAATCGTCGATTTTCCAGCTTCATTTTCACCGTAAAAGACGGTAAAATTCTCAATCTGTTTAATAACAATATTCTCTAGCTTCCCGTAGCCATAAACCTTTATTTCCTTTATTTTCAAACATTATTCCTCCCTTCGTTTTATTTTCCATCGTCTTTATAAAGCTTCTCTACTAGCAATGCTTCTGCTTCACGAACGATTTGTTGCTTTTCATCAACTGAAAGCTTTTCTACATATTTTCTTCCTTGGTAATGTTCAAAAAAAGGAGCTATTACTTGATCAATATCATCACAATGATCAATCACATCAAAAAGCTCTTGATAAAATTCTGCTTCACTTGCAACAACGTTACGCTCAAAAGAAAAGCCACTTTCACATCGAATTTCAATCGGGAATACAAATGATTCTTCGGCTTGCTCCTCTTCTTGGAGTAATTCTAATAACTCAGTTTTCACTCCGTCATCAAGGAAATCAGCATTCTGAATATTGTTAATGATAATAGTTACAATAATTCCTTTTCCTTCTCGTCTCATCTCATCAAGACATTGATGACAAAGACGATATACATCATCAAGATGATGTATGATTTTTCCATCGAGATATACTTCTTCCCAAATCACGTCTGATGTTTCATTAAATTGCAAATGAGTACTATTTTCTTCTTATGTGACTGCATAGCAGCCTTTCATCCCTAACTCGGAACGATTCCGACCTTGAATATTACCTGGATATACGATATAAGGCTCATCGTGTAAAATAGTCCGTTTATGAATATGACCAAGGGCCCAATAATGAAACTCCTTATGGAGTAAATTATTTACTTTAAAAGGAGCGTATCGACTATGCTCACTGCCTCCCTCATTATGCCCATGCAAAATCCCGATATGAAAATCAGCCCCTAAAGCTTTTTGATAATAAGGGGTCATGTCATCATATATATGACGTTCTGGATAGCTAAAACCGTACAAATAAACGACTGCTCCAGACTCATTTTGAAAAGCTTTATATTCAACATGATGGGTAAACACATGGACATTTCCCGGCATTGATAAATGATGCCACGACCCATTTAAATGATCGTGATTTCCATGAATAACAAACGCTTGAATTCCATGCTGCCCCAACCTCTCCATTTCATTCCTAAAATGAGCTTGAGCACGAATACTTCGATCTTCTCCATCAAATAAATCACCAGCAAAAATAATAAAATCAACATGACGTCTTATCGCTTCATCTGTCACTGCTTTAAATGCTTTGAACGTGCTCTCGCGGACCCTTTTAAATATATGATTAGGTAACCCGCTTAATCCGATCATTGGACTGTCTAAGTGCAAATCAGCCGTATGGATAAACGTAGTCTTTTTCATTTTAAACGCCTCTCATTTTTCTTCATTGTACCATTCCAAAAATACGAATGCACGTTCTGATGATCATGATTTTAGTCTGTGTTAGATAACTTTGTTGATTTATTGAATTTCCCTTCGGCGAATATTTAATCCAAGAAGGAAGGAGCTTTTTTTCAAAGCGTGTGAAACTTCAAAATAACAGCCAAAAAAAAGGAAAAAAAGATTGATTCAAAAAGGCAGTTCCTTTTTGAATCAATCTCCTTTCAAAATACTTATTCCTTTTTTGTCAGTTGGAGCGCTTTTTTAATATCTTTAAATGAGCTTGATTTTCCATACATCAATACTCCTCCACGATACACGCGAGCGCCAAAGACAGCTAAAATGATGATCGTTGTAACGAGAAGCCCGATACTTAAAGCAATTTCCCAAAATGGTATCGAGAGCATGCCCACACGTAAAAACATAATCATGGGTGTAAAAAATGGAATGAATGACGTAATCGTAATGAATGTTGACTCTGGTTCTCCAAGGCCAAACATCGCAATCATAAAACCGATAATAACTAAAAAAGTCATCGGAGAAATTAATTGTTGAACGTCCTCTATTCGACTAACGAGTGACCCTAAAAACGCAGCTAAAGTCGCATAAAGCAAATAGCCGAGCATAAAGAAAACGACTGCATAAATGAGTGTTTCGATAGATGTTTCACCGAATCCCATATAACTAAAAAAGCCATCTTCCAATCCCTGTAAATTACGTCGAATTGCAACATACCCTGCGGCGATTAAAACAATAAACTGAGTTAAGCCCAATAAAGCAATCCCAAAGATTTTAGCAAACATTTGCGTAATTGGCGAAACACTAGAGATTAAAATATCCATTACACGTGAAGATTTTTCAGTGGCTACTTCCATCGCAATCATCGAAGAATACATAAGAACTGCAATATAAATAATGAATAATAATGCATAGACAAGACCCCGTGCTTGATTAAGTTCTTCTTCGGTTTTTGCATTTTTTTGCAGTGGTATTTTTTCAAATTGTACAGGTTCATAAATTTTGTTCATTTGTGCTTCAGTTAAATTCGCCTGTTTAGCAGCTAACATTGTTTTTACTTGTTGTAAGCCACTTTCTAACTCCGTCGCCAACGTTGAATCTGCAACTGTCATTGCTTTATAAGTTGCTGCCGGTAATTGATCTTCATTTGCAGTTACATGGATCACCCCTTCAAACTTCCCATCCTTAACTGCCTTTATTGCTTCATCAACGGTTCCTTCAAATAAAACTAGTTGAATGTCATCATTAACTTCTTCTATATTTTGTTTGTAAAGATCATAATAATTTCCTGTTTCTTCAATGACGGCTATTTTGTTTACATCTTCTTCTTTATTAAAAAAATTAATAATGTTTGTTAAGTTTCCTAAAATAAAAATGATTCCTACCATTATTGCTGTCGTAATAATAAAAGATTTTGTTTTTTGTTTATTCGTAAACGTATGAAATAAAATAATCCAAAAATTATTCATAAGCCGCACCTACCTTTTCAATAAAGATATCATTTAATGACGGTTCTTCAAGAACAAATTTACGAACAAACCCTTTTCCAACAATTTCTTTTAATATGGTATCAGCTACTTGTTCATTGTTAATGTGCAAATGAATGCCTTCAGGTGTCTTTTTCGTTTTTACGACTCCAGGTAAATCACCTAAAAAAGTAAGATCGAAGTCTGCATGAATTGTGACGTTTTTCTTTCCAAACGCCCGTTTTATTTCTTTAAGCGATCCATGGACAACAGGTTTCCCTTTATGGAAAATACAAAGGTGTTCACACATTTCCTCAACATGCTCCATCCGATGGCTAGAGAATACAATCGTTGTGCCTGAATCTTTTAAATCTAAGACAGCCGCTTTTAACTGCTCTACGTTAAGAGGATCTAAACCGCTGAATGGCTCGTCTAAAATTAACAGTTCTGGTTTATGGATAACAGCTGCAATAAATTGGATTTTTTGTTGATTTCCTTTTGAAAGTTCTTCAACTTTTTTATTTTTATAATCTGATACTTTAAATCTTTCAAGCCAATATTCTAGTTCCTTTAATGCCTTCTGTTTTCGCATTCCTCTTAGTCTCGCTAAATAAACAATTTGATCAGAAACCTTTAGCTTTGGATAAAGCCCTCTTTCTTCAGGTAAATATCCAATTAATGGACTTGTTGAATAATCAATCTTCTTCCCATTCCACGAAATATTTCCTTCACTTATGTCTAATAATCCTAATATCATCCGAAAAGCAGTTGTTTTTCCTGCACCATTCGCTCCTAAAAATCCAAACATTTCGTTTTTAGGAATTGATAATGATAGGTGATCTACAGCTACAAACTGTCCGAATCGTTTCGTTACTTTTTCTAGCTTAAGTACCATTTCAAACTCCTCCCTCCACATACTTATACGCAATTTTTACAGAAAAGTTTCTTTTTTTAACAATATCGCAGTTTTCAAGTTCATTCGTTCGGATGAAATGAAAAAAAACCCGCTTTCTCCTTCGCCTATGTCATCAGAAGGAAACCGAGCCAATAAAACATAAAGACATTTTTACTACTGTTTCATCCGCGGGTCTAAAGCATCACGAAGTCCATCACCCATTAAATTAAAGCCTAACACCGTTAACATAATCGCAAGTCCCGGAAAAACCATTGTCCATGGCGCATTTACTAAAAATCCTTTTGAATCCGCAAGCATCTTGCCCCATTCAGGCAAAGGGGCTTCTGCACCAAGGCCGAGAAATCCTAATGCAGCCGCTTCAATAATAGCTGTTGCAATCGCTAACGTACCTTGGACAATAATAGGTGCCATACTGTTAGGAAGGATGTGATGAAATAAAATTCTAGTGTCCTTCATCCCAATTGATTTTGCGGCCGTAATATATTCTTCTTCTTTTTCACTAAGTACTTTTGATCGAATGAGACGACCGAAATTTGGTACGTTAATGATCGCAATGGCAATAAGTGCATTTTGTAATGATGGTCCGAGTACTGCCACAATTCCAATCGCCAACAATATACTTGGAAACGCAAGCATAATATCAAATATACGTGATATCACCGTGTCAATCCAACGTCCATAGAAACCAGCGACTATCCCTAGCAAACTTCCAACAACGATTGAGCCTAGAACCGAAAAAAAAAAAACAACAGAAAGTGAGATTCTGGCACCGTAAATGACCCGTGAAAAAATATCACGACCAAAATCATCCGTGCCAAACCAATGCTTACTTGAAGGTGATTGTAATTTTTCTGTAAATTTTTGTTCATCAATCCCTTCCGGAGCGATTACTGGAGCAAGAATAGCCATCATAATAAAAGTGATGACAATGAAAGTTCCGATAAGTGCCAACTTGTTTTGTCGAAAGCTTCGCCAAGCTTCTCTCCACGGCGAAACCACTTTCTCTTCTTCTGTTTCTAATATATGATGACTGTCATTTCGAGCGAGCTCTCCCATCGTTTCACCTGCTTTCCTTTAAATAGTTAATGATACTTAATACGCGGATCAATAACACCATATAAAAGATCTACGATTAAATTGATCGTCACAAAAAATAGGGCGATGAGTAAGATTCCAGATTGAATGACTGGATAATCACGATAATTAATGGCTTCGTATATGTAACGCCCAATACCGGGCCAGCTAAAAATTGTTTCTGTTAATATAGCTCCGCCGAGAAGTAACCCTAATTGTAAACCAATGATTGTTAATACTGGGATTACTGCATTTTTTAGCGAATGTTTGTAAACGACCCAAAACATCTTTAAACCTTTTGCTCGTGCAGTGCGGACAAAGTCCGATCTCATTACCTCAAGCATGCTTGAACGGGTAATTCTAGCAATAATAGCCATCGGGATCGTCGCTAACGCAATGCTTGGCAAAATTAAATGCTTTACAACTTCAGTAAACTGTTTAAAGTTCCCTTGCAGAAGCGTATCGATCAAATAAAGGTGGGTAATCGGCTGCACAGGATCGCGAACGTTATCCCGGCCAAATGTCGGCAGCCATTCAAGGTTTACAGAAAAGACCCATTGCTCCATTAAACCAAGCCAAAAGATTGGCATTGATACCCCGATTAATGCCAGCAGCATTGATATATAATCAAACCAAGAATTTTGGAACCAAGCACTAATAATCCCCGCATTTACACCTATAAAAACTGCAATCGCCATTGCAGTAAGCGCCAGTTCAAACGTTGCTGCTAAATAAGGCCATATCTCATTTGAAATAGGAGCGTTCGTTCGCAGAGAATCACCTAAGTCTCCTGTCAACAAACCTCCTAAATATTTGACATACTGTGTATACCATGGTTCATCAAGACCAAGATCTGCACGTAAGTTTTCAATTGATTCTTCTGTAGCTGCTTGTCCTAAAATAATATGGGCCGGGTCTCCAGGAATCGCCCGAATCATGAAGAAAACGATTAATGTTAATCCAAACAGCACAGGGATTAACATGAGTATTCTACGTAAAGCATAAGCGTACATATGTTCTACCTTCTTTCTTTAAGAAACTTAACCGTAACAGTAGAAAATGCAAATTTAAAGATAGAAAAAGGGAGTATTCTTAACTCCCTTTTTGTTATTTAAATTCAGCTTTGTGTAATTTATCTGATCCTGTAGGTTGGAGTGTTAATCCTGTAATATTTGCAGATCCTGCTAGAACAGGTTCAGAATGAACAAGCGGAATCCAAGGAGCATCGTCTTTAATTATTTCTTGTGCTTTTTGATAAAGCTCCTCTCGTTTTCCCTCATCAACTTCAGCTTGTGCTTCAATTAAGATTTGATGAAGTTCTGAATTTTTATAATACGTATAATTGTTCGTTCCAATGTTATCTTCATCTAAAAGAACATATAAGAAGTTATCGGCATCACCATTATCACCAGTCCATCCTAATAAAAATGAGTCGGCTTCACCTGCTGCTGCTTTTTCTAAATATGTCCCCCATTCATAAGAAACGATTTTTACTTTGACTCCAATTTTTTCAAAGTTTGATTTTATCGCCTCCGCCACCTTTTGACCATCAGGCATGTAGTCACGTGGAACTGGCATTGCCCAAAGCTCCATTTCAAAACCATCTGGATAGCCTGCTTCGGTTAATAGCTCTTTTGCCTTTTCTAAATCAAAAGGATAATCTTCAATCTTATCATTATAGCCTGCAATAACTGGAGGCATTGGGTTTTTCGCTGGTTGTGCATAACCTTCATAAAAAGCGGTGATTAAAGTTTCTTTATCGACTGCATAGTTCAATGCTTGCCGGACTTTTTTATCAGTTAAAGGTCCTCTTGTTGCTGTTAAGCCAAGATAAGCTACATTCAGCGATGGACGAGAGAAAATTTGTAAGTTTGCATCCTCTTTAATTTGTGGTACATCACTAAAGTTAACACCATCAATTAAATCGACTTCACCTGTTTTAAGGGCGTTTTACCGTGCCGAATTTTCTGGAATTGAGCGAAATATAATTCGATCAAGCTTCGGATAACCTTCCATCCAATAATCCTCAAATTTTTCGATCACAATTTTATCATTACGCTTCCACTCAATGAATTTAAAGGGTCCTGTTCCGACAGGGTGTTCGCTAAACTTGTCGCCATGCTTTTCTAATGCAGTTGGACTAGCAATAACAAATGGCGACATCGCCAAATTTTTTAAAAATACTGCTTGCGGACGATTTAATGTAAACTGTACTTTATATTCTTCAACTGCTTTTACTTCTTTAATAATGTCACCGAATTGGGACTGAAAATATGGGAAAGGTGTATCATCACCAGAAACACCAGTATTCCCCTTTATCCAACGCTCAAAATTATAAACAACTGCTTCTGCGTTAAAATCAGTGCCATCATGGAACTTTACACCTTCTCGTAAATTAAATGTATAAACAAGTCCATCTTCAGACATCTCCCAATCTAGCGCTAATCCTTCTTCTAACTCGGTATTTCCTTCACCAAAGTTGATTAATTTTTCAAAAATATTCTCAGTTACTTTAAAAGATTCACCTTCTGTTGTCGTTGCCGGATCAAGTGATGTTGAATCACCACCGCGACCAAAAACTAATTCTTTTTGCCCCGTAGCTCCTGAATCTTTCTTTTTACTATCTGTTTCTTTTGCTCCACTACATGCTCCTAAAAAAAGCGAGATTATTAACATAATTGATAAAGTAAAAAGAAAGCGTTTACTTTTGTTCATTTCTTTCCCCCTATTCGTCAATTTATTTATTCATTATGACCTGTCATTACTCCATATAAAGATGATAAGCCACATAATGACCATGTTCTAATTGTTGTAATTGTGGTTTTTCCTCCTTGCATATGTCCATACACTCACTGCATCTAGTATGAAATGCGCATCCTCGCGGCGGATTTGAAGGGCTTGGCAAATCTCCTTTTAACACAACCCTTTCTTTTTGATAAGTTGGATCCGGTATAGGCACAGCTGATAAAAGTGCTTTTGTATAAGGGTGCAACGGATTTTTATAAACAGCTTCGCTCTCTGCAACCTCAACGATATGACCGAGATACATTACACCGACCCGATCGCTAATATGGCGCACAACGCTAAGATCATGGGCAATAAAAATGTAAGTAAGATCATATTCTTTCTGTAAATCTTGCAATAAATTCAATACTTGAGATTGGATCGATACATCTAATGCTGAAACAGGCTCATCTGCAATAATTAATTTTGGATGAGTCATAAGAGCGCGGGCTATTCCAATCCGCTGGCGCTGACCACCGCTGAACTGATGAGGATAGCGTTTCGCATGATAACTGCTTAAACCTACTACTTCTAACATATGTTTAACACGTTTTTTTCTTTCCTCTTTTGTACCGATTCCATGGACAATTAATGGCTCTTCCAAAATTTTTTCAACATTATGACGCGGATTTAACGATGCATACGGATCTTGAAAAACCATTTGCATTTGCCGCCGCACTTTTCGCATCTTCTCCTGTGAAAACGTTAAAATATTTTCGTTCTCAAAAAGAATTTCTCCCGCGGTTGGTTCGTGCAATCGTAAAAGTAATTTTCCCGTTGTAGATTTTCCACATCCTGACTCTCCGACTAAACCAAGTGTTTCACCTTTGTAAACTGTAAAAGTTAAACCATCAACGGCTCGCACAGTTCCAAATTGCTTGCCGAAAACACCTCCCTTTATCGGAAAATGCTTTTTAAGATTCGATACTTGTAGTAATGGACTGCTCATTTTCGCTTCGTCCCCCTTCCTCATATAACCAGCAGCGAACATTGTGTCCTTCCTCAACTATTACGTAAGGAGGATCTTCTAATAAACAACGTTCCATCCTGCTTTCGCATCGACCGTAAAATCGGCATCCTTGTTTAATAGAGCCTGGTTTTGGGACATTTCCCGGAATGGAGTAGAGACGGTTCTTTTTCTTTCTCATATCTGGAACGGATAAAAGTAAACCTTTAGTATATGGATGTTTTGGATCGGTAAAAATCGTCTGAATATCTCCTTCTTCAACGATCTTTCCTGAATACATTACAATTACTCGTCTGCATACTTCAGAAACGACACCTAAATCATGTGTGATTAACAAAACAGCAGTATGGAGCTTTTCATTAAGATCTTTCATCAATTGAAGAATTTGCGCTTGAATGGTAACATCTAACGCTGTTGTTGGTTCGTCTGCAATTAGTATTTTCGGATTACAGATCATTGCCATCGCGATCATAACCCTCTGTCTCATTCCACCGGAAAGTTGATGGGGATATGACTTCATTAATTCATCAACCCTTGGCAAACCAACCAGTTTTAACATCTCAACTGCACGATTGTATGAAGCTTTTTTGGAACCTTTTTTATGTATACGGATTGCTTCGATTAATTGATTTTCAATTGTAAAAAGCGGGTTAAGTGAGGTCATTGGCTCTTGAAAAATCATTGCTAGTTCATTTCCTCTTATTTGCCTCATTCGCTTCTCTGTAGCTTGTACAATATTTTCGTCGTTCAATAAAATTTCACCAGAAACTATTTTCCCCGGCGGACTTGGAACTAGTCCCATAATAGAAAGTGATGTAACACTTTTCCCACAGCCAGACTCTCCAACAATTCCAACAATTTCTCCTGGGTAAACATCAAAACTAATATGATCAACCGCGGGAATTTCTCCATCATCAGTAAAAAAAGAGGTTTTTAAATTTTTAATTTGTAAGATTGGTTTTTTTTTTTTTTTCATATAGCCTCCTTAAATAAGTTAACTTATTTTTCTGAAATATAATCCAATTTAAAAAACATTATGCCATCATTCAATTTGATTTACAATAGCCAATTTTCAAAATAAATAGATTTTACGAAAAAAACTTTTTAGCTGTACTGATTAAAATATTAGGCAAAGATTTTGCACAATTTTTAAAATTATGCAAGAATAATAGATATTTAAGTAAGCTTTTAATGAAATGGAGGAATTTATATGAAAAAAATATACAAGCTGACTGCTTTTGAAGCTGATGGTGAGAAACTATTAGATGAAGCTTTTGAAGCATTAAACGATGATGAAGCAAAAAAAAAGGCTGAACAAATGCTAGCAGAAAAAGCTTTGTTGGAAAAAACACACCGCTGTACATCTCCAACGGGAAAACTCATCCTCTTTCACTCATAATAGAAATATATTTTTTCTCTACAAACAGAATAACAGCAAAGAAAGACTTCTTTGCTGTTCCCATAAAATTTATTTACCAACAAAATGAGGTTGGCGCTTTTCAATAAATGCCTTAATTCCTTCAGCGTGATCTTTTGTCTGTCTGACTTCATATTGTCCTTGCTTCTCTAGCTCAAGTACCTTCACTAAATGTGAACGGTTTAATTGTGTATATATTTCCTTTGTTTTCAGCATCGCCTTTATAGGTTGCTTCAACCAATTTGCAACTTTCTTTTCAAGTGCAGTCTGAATATTTTCTGCTGCTACCTCATGAACAAGACCTATCTCCAAAGCCTCTAATGAACTTAACGGTTTTCCTTCCCAAATTAATTGTTTTGCACGATTCTCGCCAAGACGTTTTTCTAAGAAGAAATGAGCGCCACCATCCGGTATTAATCCAATTCCGATAAAGTTCATCGCAATTTTAGCAGATTGATCACTCAACGTGTAATCAGTTGCAAGTGCCAAACTTAAACCAAGCCCTGCTGCAGCTCCTGAAATAGCACTAATTGTAAGCTTTGGCAATGTATACAGATTAATGACTAACTCATTAATGCTGTCCATGATCGGATAAAAATTAGTTTCATCTGCCATCGTTAACATTGATTTAATATCTCCACCTGCTGAAAAAGCCCGTCCCTTTCCTGTTAACACAACAATATCAATTTCATCAGAAGTACTAATTTCTTTTAAACAAAAAGATAAATCTTTCAACATCTCTACATTTAAGGCATTTAATGCTTCAGGTCTATTCATTTCAACTGTTGCTATCCGGTTATTTACAGAAACATTCACCGTATTTGTCACAAATCTTGTACTCAAAATGAAACGCCTCCTTTATAAATTTAAATACTATTATATTGATTAAAGCACAGTATGAATAGATTTTTCAAATGATTATAAATATTTCATCTTTATAGTTTTACGTGTTTGAATGTTAGAAAACAATCAAAAGTAATGAAAACTTTAAAACCTCTTCAGTTTTCGCCATCATTTTTCAGAATACAAAATGCTTTTTGCTTCTTCATTGCAATAAGAGCTAAACAATCTGCCTGGTGTTTCTAGTTGTATCATTATAGCGATCCATGGTATTATGTTAAATAGACTGCTTTTAAAAAATAACGGTATGATCAAATGTTAAAAATACTAATTTTATCAAATGCGGATGAATAAAAGTCTATAAGATTTGAGTTGGAAATTTTGCATTAACAAAAGATAAATTAGAAGCTTAACAGAATGATGTTTTACATTTTTGTAAGTGCTAACATAATAAATATATTAAGTAACAATCGTAAAGAAAGGAGAGGAACAATGCGGAGTGATGTAAAGATAAAAAAGAATGTTCAACAAGCCTCTCTAACAAGGCCAAGACAAACTTTGGCAAAAGTTTTGGCTGAAACAATGAAGACAGGAATTATTAAATCGAATTTAATTGCTATGCTTGCCGGATTAACATTGGCATTATATACGAATCATATTAGCCCGCTTGAAAAAGTTCCAGAAATTATATTTTCCATCCTCGGTTCGACTTTTGTATTAGGTGCTGCAGGTACTTTTAATAACTTGTATGATCGCGACATTGACTCGATTATGAACCGAACAAAAAATCGACCTACTGTAACGGGTGCAATGCAGCTAAAATCTGGACTTCTACTCGGTATCTCTATGGCTTTACTCGGAATAGCAGCCCTCGCTTTTGCAACACCCCTTGCTGCACTCTTTGGTTTGTTCGGCTTATTTTTCTATGTAGTTCCATATACAATGTGGTCCAAACGTCGAACGATTTACAATACTGAGATTGGAAGTATTTCCGGAGCCATGCCACCGCTTATAGGATGGGCAGCTATTTCTTCGGATTTGCTTAATCCAGGTGCTATCGGACTTTTTGCAGTTACGGTCTTTTGGCAAATGCCTCATTTTTATGCGATTGCTATTCGTAACCACGATGAATATAAGGCAGCAAAAGTTCCAATGCTTCCAGTAGTGAAAGGTTTTAAACGAACCTATATACAAACAAACCTGTATTTACTCGCTTTAATTGCTGTAAGCTATCTCTTTGCTTCTTTAAGTATCGGCATTGTCTCAGTCTCACTTGTGTTAAGTGTAGGATGGCTTATTTTAAGTATTGTCGGCTATAACAAAATGACGCCTCAAAAATGGGCGAAAGCGATGTTTATTTTTTCACTCAACCATATAACGATCTTATTTTCTACGATTATTCTTTATTCTATAGTTGGCACTATTTTTAGATTATGAAACTTTATCATCCGTTGTCTTATTGTAGTATCTGATTTCCGAAAGACTACATTGATCAACAATCGGGAACGCCTTATATGCGTTCCCTTTTTATAGTATGGTTGTCTTATGCTCCTTCGTTTCGTATGATCAAAAAGAACGTTAGTCTAGTTTTTTTGTAGATAGCTTTGTAATTCATCA
The DNA here is from genome assembly GCF_019915265.1 of Bacillus aquiflavi. NCBI lineage: Bacteria > Bacillati > Bacillota > Bacilli > Caryophanales > Bacillaceae > Bacillus > Bacillus aquiflavi. Next base: position 649,679 of record NZ_CP082780.1, on the reverse strand, counting down.
CGTAAAGTTCGTTTTAAAAATTTACCCACAGACGTTTTGGGGATTTCGTCCATAAAAATAATGTCATCAGGAAGCCACCACTTTGCAAATTGCGGACTTAAAAATTCGTAAAGCTCTTCTTTTGTAACTTTTCCTTTAAATTCATCTTTTAAAACAACACAGGCGACTGGACGTTCTTGCCATTTTTCATGTGGAACAGCGACAACTGCTGCCTCAAAGACGGTTTCATAAGCCATAAGTACATTTTCTATATCGACAGACGAAATCCATTCACCTCCACTTTTGATCAAATCTTTCGTTCGATCAACTATTTTCAGAAAACCTTCTTCATCAACAGTGACGACATCTCCGGTATAAAGCCAACCGTCCCGGAATGCTTTATTAGTACATTCATCTTTAAAATATTCAGAAGCAATCCAAGGGCCTCGGATTGCCAGCTCCCCCATTTCTATTCCATTCCATTGAACTTCTCCGTTCTTTCCAATCACTTTCATTTCTAAACATGGGACTAAAATTCCTTGCTTTGCTTTTAAATCAAAACTTTCTTCCTCAGATTGTTCCTCTTGATAACTTTTTAATGTTGAAATAACGGCAAGAGGACTTGTTTCTGTCATACCGTAAGCATGCATAAATGGAATGTTATGTTTTTTTTCAAACGCCTTAATCATTCCTTTTGGTGCTGCCGCTCCACCACATAAAATCCCACGAAGACTTGACATATTATAAGACTTTTTTTCTAATTCTTTTAAAAGACCAAGCCAAATTGTTGGAACTCCAGCAGTTACGGTTACTCGCTCACTTTCTATTAATTGTGCTAAAATCTTCGGTGTAAAATAAGGTCCCGGCAAAACAAGTGTCGTTCCAAACCAAGTAGCTGCAAACGGTAAGCCCCACGCATTTACATGAAACATCGGCACAACTGGCATAGCAATGTCTTTTTCACTTAGAGCAGTGCTATCTGCCAGCCCTAACGCCATACTGTGCAACACAATTCCTCGATGTGAATATACAACCCCTTTTGGATTACCAGTAGTGGCGGATGTATAACACATTCCTGCCGGATCGTTTTCATCTATATCTTCGCAGAATTCATACTCTTCACTTGCTTCTTCTAGCAATCTTTCATAATGATATACAGGTGTTAAGGACGTTTCAGGGAGCTTATCATCATCTGTCATAATGATATAAGCTTTAACTGTTGATAATTGAGATTGACAATTTTCTATTAACGGGATTAAATCAGCATCAATTAATAACACTTGATCTTCTGCATGATGAATGATAAATGCAATATGCTGAGGCGATAAACGAATATTAATTGTATGAAGAACTGCACCACTGCAAGGAATGGCGAAATATGCCTCTAAATGACGATGATGATTCCAAGCAAGAGTTCCTACACGATCCCCTTTTTTAATTCCTAGCTTTTCAAGGCTGTGGGCAAGCCTGCGGGTTCGCTTTGCAATTTCCTTATATGTAAATCTGTGAATACCGCTTGAAGTTCTCGAAACGACGTGTTTTTTTGCAAAATATTTTTCAGCTCTTGTTATCATTTGAGTCATCGTCAATGGAGTTTGCATCATATTTTATCACTCCTAAATAAAAATTTATTTTTTTCTCTACATAATGATTCGCTTTATATTTCAATAAAACCTCCATATATTCTGAATATTCAAAAATTTATTTTTAAAAATACTCCTGTTAGTTGGCAAGAGTATTTTCTTTACGAAATAATTGATTTAATATTGTTATTTTTTTCTCTGTATATGTTTTATAACTTTCATAATAAGACTTTGGATCTTTCGGATTAGCGAGTTGCGTAATTTCTCCTGTTTGCGGATGGATAAATTTACTTGAAGCACCACATCCAAGCCCAATAATTGTTTGTAGCTCTTCCATAATCATAATATTATAAATACTTTCTTGACCCGGCAGGGAATAACCGACATTTTCTAAATTTCCAAGAATATTTTTTTGACGATATAAATAATAAGGTACATAGCCATTATCTTTTGTCCACAGTTCTGCCATAGCCATCATTTCTTTTACTTCTTCACGAGACGCTACTTTGTATTTGTCTTTATTTTTCGTCATTTCTGATGCTCTCTTAAATGAAAGTGTATGAACCGTCAAAGACTCCGGCATTAATTTTTTTGTTTCAGCTAACGTATAAGCAAATTCATTTATGCCTTCTCCTGGAAGTCCGATAATAAGATCCATATTAATATTATTCATCCCCATCTTACGAGCGAGGTGAAAATTATCAATCGTTTCTTCAACAGTATGGTGACGACCAATCGCCTTTAATGTATCTTGAATATACGATTGGGGATTAATACTAATCCGATGAATGTTCCATTTTTTTAAAACTGCAATTTTTTCAGTTGTAATTGTATCTGGTCTTCCTGCTTCGACAGTAATTTCACGAATCTCGTTAACATATGGGAATGAATGGTACATTTTTTCATAAAGCCTATCCATTTCTTCAGCCGTAATACTAGTCGGAGTGCCACCGCCAAAATAAACAGTCGTCATGCGAATACCCTTTTCCTTCAGCCATTCACCCACTTTTTCCATTTCATAATGAAGTCCGCCTAAAAAAGAGTTAACTGAACCTTGACGTCCATTGATTGCATATGCTGGAAAGGTGCAGTACGCACATTTAGTCGGGCAAAATGGAATACCGATGTAAATACTTACTTCATTACGCAATTTGTACAGGTCAGGCACAATTGTATGTTGCCGTTGTAAAATCCGCTCCATTAGTTGAAGTTTTTCGTCGGAAATTAAATACTCTTCTTGTAATTGATGGTGTGCCTTTTGTATATTAATCCCAGCTTGAATTTTCTGATGTAAAAGTTTAGTCGGCCGCACACCTGTTAAGATCCCCCATTTCTGTATTATTCCTGTAGAATCTTGTAGCAATGTTAAATATACATGTAATACAGCATTTTTTATTTGTTTAAAATGTTCCTTTTCAGAATTTGAATCGCGCAAGGTCTTTTCAATTGAAGCAAAGTGATTTTTTCCTTGTAAATCTGTTAATTGTCCGTAAACGATGAGCATGTTGTTCAACGTTTTCATTTGCAGTTCAATGACAATTTGTTTTCCATCTATCGGAGAAAACGAAACTTGACATTGTTCAAAAAATAAATTTGTAATTAATTGGATTGACCGATGAAAACGAACATCTGATAAACCATTTATTTGAATTTGCAAAGCAATCACCTTTCGAATGTAAGCTTTCTTAAGTGTACAGAATTGCTAAAATAACGTCAATATAATCGCTAAACTTAAGATGAGAGCATGAGACAAAATAACATAACTCGAATAAGTGATTGCATGGTTATAAAAAAACATAAAAATTAAGGAGACTTTTATTGTCCCCTTGTAGGTAAATTATTTAAGAATATTCATCTTACGTAAAAAGTCAATTGGATGTTGTTTACGAAAATGCTCTTTTACCATGTAGGCAACTCCTTGTTCTTGATTTGAGCGAGTTACCCAGTCAGCTGCTTTTTTAACTGGGAAAGAAGCATTGCCCATTGCAACGCCAAGCCCAGCAGTTTTAATCATCGGAATATCATCAACTCCATCTCCAATGACAACCATCTCTTTCGGAAGAATTTCCAAATGTTCTCCTAAATATATTAAACCCGATAATTTTGACACATGAGAGGAGACAATTTCCAAAGTTAAATCAGTTGTTTTTACCCGTACCGTATCTACTTCAGAAAACATTCCCGAAATAGCAATTTGCGCATCTTTAAGATCTTGATGATGTTCAAACTTAACTTCTAAATGAAGTGGATTGACGGGATCATCTATTAACGTTTCACTTATGGAATCAACATATTGTTGATTGTAATACATATAATCGTGAGGTGAGATGACTGTTTTACCGATAAAATTTTTTTCATGCTTAAACTTATTGGCTAGTGTAAATTTTTCATGGATTAACCTTATTTGGCATTGAAATCCTTCAAAAAAACGTACAAGTTCAAGTGTAATTTCTTCGCCAATCCGTTTTACAAATATAGGTTTATCTAATACTGAAGAAATGAATGCACCACGATGAGTAATAATTGGTCCGGTTAAGTTGAGGGTTTTTGCCAATTTTCGTACAGACGAATAACTTCGTGAAGTAACGATAGTTACAAGAACACCTTTTTGTTGAACATATTCAACCGCTTCTTTTGTCGATTTATGAATACGACCATTTTGTGTAAGAAGCGTACCGTCAACATTTAAAGCTAGCAAGCGAAAAATCATTCGTGTTCCCCCTTCTTCTTGATGTAAGTGTTCTTTATACTACTCTTATGAAAGAACGGAGATTTATAGAACGATGCTTGCTCAATTGGTTCATTTTTTTAAGGAGAATTTCTTGTTCAATCACAATATGATGGACGATAAGAAAACGAGCTTTCATCCCTTTTCTTATCCAATCTAATAAAAAAGCCGTGTGAGACTGCAGTCTCACACGTTAAGCCTGAAACAACAATGTTTAGACATGGTTATTTTCATTAGGAACTCCATATAATTCTTCTAAAGGCTTCATAATGATCTTATTTAATTCTGTAATAATCAAACTCATTCTTTGCTCAGCTTCAATCAATTGTGAAATCGACTTATTATGCCGAATAACTTCGATCGTATTTTGAATTTGTTGAACTTCTGCTTCAGTAATTTCTTGACCCGCCATTTGTTTTTCTTGCAAACGCATTTGAGAATTACGGAAGTTTTCGAACATTCTTCGTGTAGAGTCATCACTATTTACTTTAGCATATAATTTTCTTAGCCGCTCCAATTCTTCACTATGACGAATCGCCTTTTCCAAATTATAAGCCGCATCGTATAAGTTTCCCGCCATCATAACCCCTCCATATTAAATTGAAAAATTCCTTCTAACTATAACAAACTATGAAATGAATGGAAATATGTCAATTGAAATTTTTAAAAGAGCAAAACAATCATTCCTTGAATAAAACCGATCATTCCTCCTAAAAGAGCTCCTAAATATGTAATCATTTTAAATTCCCTTCGTGAAATTAATAAAACCATTTCCTCAAGACGCTCAATGGAAAAGGATTCCACCTGCTCGCGAACAATGTCTGCTAAATGAAGCTTTTTCATAACCCGTTCAATACTTTCCTCAAGCCAGTCCCCTAGAAAACGAACAAATTGAGGAACTATTTTATGTATAATAACATTTTTGTACGGAGCAAGTACGTTAGCAAGCGGTCTATTAAGAAAATCGTCAACTTTTATGACTTTATCGGAAAAATTATGTAATAAACTGATCATCCGGTCTTTTCCAACGCGCTCTTCAATTTCTTCTACTTTATTTTCAATCAATTTATCCCATTCTTTAGATAATAATGAAATGAGTAATTCTTCAGTTCCATCATTTTTTAAAAACTTAATAATCTCAGGCTGAACTTTGTCAGCTATACTCATATTGCTGACAAACATTTGCAGCATTCCCCCGAGCTTACCTGCACGCTCTCGAATAAAATCATCAATCATTTTCTCGATTCGCCATTTGCCTTCATCACTTAAAAAATAGTCAACGCCTTTATGAATAATTTGCTGTGAAACCCTTTCGATGTTTCTGTCTATTTTTTCAAGAAGCTCTTCTGGTAAAACGGTTTTTAGGGGGAGATCACGTTGTGTTTTCATAAAGTTTTCATACTCTTTTTCAATGAACTGCTTTATCTGCTTGTTTGCTTGTCCATTGATATCGTTGATTCCAAACTTTGCAAACAATTGATGAACGATCAATGATGAATTAAATATACGTTCTGTTTCAGTTTGCACAATTTTGCACATATCTTGCTGAAAACTTTCATGCATAAATTTCTTTTTAATACTTTCTGGTGTAAGAAGATGATCGACAACCATTCTTCCAAGCTGTTGAGCTAACTCTTCTCTTCGCTTTGGAATAAGCCCTGGTGTGAATGGAAGTCTCTTCTTTCCAATATAAATTGGCTTATAAGGACGAAAAAGCATTTTTATTGCGAGTGAGTTTGTAATACCACCTATTAATGCTCCAATGATCACCATAAATAAGACAGTTAAAGCTATTTTCATCTGCATCTACCTTTCAATCACGTTTTAAAATCACAACAACTGTTTACGTTACATACGATACATTATCAGCTTTCGCCTAATTTTTCAGCAAAAAAGGAAAAAAGAATTGAAAATGAGGAATGACACAATGACAGCCTCTTTTTTATCTATTACGATTCATCCATGTGAAGTATTTCATGATCATTCATATTTTATCCGATTAAGTACAGCGTTATTTCATAAGTGGAAGCTGTCCGAAAATGATTTACTTCATCTCATTGTCGAAAAAGCCTCTGTCCGTGTCTCGGTTGCTTCTTTTGAAAGTGAAGAAAATATGATCGAAATTCCGAACAATTTATTAGCTAAGCTTTTTCTTCCAGCTAGAACAATTTGTTTAGGTGCCAAGTTTATCGCTGCCGAAAAAACGGTTTATTTCGGACCTATTATTACTTTGTTAACAGAAATAAATGAAGAATTGGATCAAGTTCATTTTTACACTGTACATGATTTTTGTTATGAGCTTCACAAATATGCCAGTAAATTAAATTGTTTTTTTTATGTATGCTCGCTCCAAAACATAACAAATAGAACTTTAAACGGTTACTTTTATGAAAACGAGAAATGGCATAACAGCTGTCTGCCAATTCCAAACGTTGTTTATAACCGCATTCATTCCCGCAGACGGGAACTAAGCAAAATGTTTTGTTCATTTCAAGCTCAATTAAAAAATTACAATATTCCATTTTTTAACTATAAATTTCTTTCAAAATGGGAAGTACACAAACAATTAATGATTGAGAAAAAACTACACCGTTTTTTACCTGAAACAAATATTTTAACTAAAGGAAATTTCACAAAAAAGATAACGTGTTATGATCTTTTATTTATTAAACCATTACATGGAAGTCAAGGTAAAGACATTGTTCGCATTAAAAAAAAAGGAAACAATTTAGCTGTGCAATTATCAACAACTAGCGTGGAAGAAAACGAGCAAAGCTTTAAAGACATTGAACATTTTTATCAATATTTTACTTCACAATTAAAAAAGCAAGCATACATTGTTCAACAAGGTATCTATTTAATAACTGCAAATAATAGACCGTTGGACTTCCGTCTCCTTTGTCAAAAACGAAACATGCATACATGGACTGTTACCTCTATCGTAGCTAGACTTTCTGCTAATCATCAATTTGTTTCAAATATTTCTCAAGGCGGAGAAATTGTAAAGCCTTTTTCAGTATTATTAACACACTTTCATTTCCATAAAGCATTGCAAATTTTTTCTCATATGAAGGAGCTGGCAATAGAGGCGGCTTCTGTTATGAGTAATCAACATGAAGGAGTGATCGGAGAGCTTGGGATAGATATTGGTGTTGATATTAATGGAGGGTTATGGATGATTGAAATAAACTCAAAACCGTCGAAAAAATATCCAAATCATAAAGCAAACATTCGACCGTCTGCAAAAGGAATCATCAATTATGCAAAAGTATTAGCATTATCGAATGGGGGAAGTGAAAATTCATGCTAACTTTTGGCTTTGTTACGTTAAATTTTAAAAGTGAAGACAGCTATTTTACAGAAGTAGCAAAGCACGCCTGGAATTATAAAATAGACTGCTTCCGATTCGTACCATCAAAAATACATCCGCTTACTTTGAAAGTTAACGGTGAAAGGTATAACCATACTAAAAATATGTGGGAAGAAAGTGAGTTTGACATCCCTCATATATTGTATGATCGCTGCTTTTACAGTGAGGATGATCACTCAAAAAAATGCAAACCAATCGTATCGTGGTTAAAAAAGCGCCCAGATTTAGTATTTATCGGTTATGGTCTTCCAAACAAACTAAAACAATATGAAACGTTAAGAAAATATCAAGAAATAAAACCTTACATTCCACCAGCAGAACCTATATTACATGCTGAAAACGTTATCGACTACCTCGAAAAACAGAAAAAAATCATTATCAAACCGATCAATGGATCAAGTGGGCACGGACTTTATCTATTAGAAAAATATGACGATGGCATCGTTGTAAAAACAGAAAAACAACAACTCGTATCGCGTTTTTCTCTAAATAAAGAAAAAAAGATGATTTTATTAAACAAACTACTAAAACAGCGACAATACTTGGTTCAACCATATTTCAAACTTTCTGATGAATTGCTGCGTCCTTTTGACATTCGTGTCCTGTTACAGAAGGACAAAAACGGACAATGGACGGAGCGAGGCCGGGGAGTACGGGTAGGCAAAGAGAACGGATTATTATCAAACTTAAGCGCTGGCGCAAAAGTTATTTCCTTTGAAACATGGATAAAAAACAAAAATCCCCCTTTTAAACATTTTATTTGTACGGAAATAAATGAAATTTTATCTAAACTCCCGATCATATTGGAAAAAGAATTTCCTCAGCTATTTGAACTAGGGATGGATATTGGAGTAGCGAAAGACGGAGCAATTTGGATATTAGATATTAACTCCAAACCTGGCAGAAAAGTTGCCTTGCAAACAAATCCACTTATTAAAGAGACACTTTATTCAGCCCCACTAGTTCACGGCTTGAATGTAATGACACGAATAAAAAAGGAAAGAGAGGAAATAATCGAATGAGAAAACGTTATCCAGTTCATATTACTGACTCTATGGAAGGGATTATTTATTATCCAGCTGATTTTAAGCCGAATGAGCCAATTGAAAAAATTTCTTTCGGAACAAGCTCTGTACAAGCAAAATGTTTCGCTCATCCAAAAGGAAAAAATACGATTGTCATAAGCGAAGATATTCGCAATAAACTATTTTTCCCTAATTTTAACATACCGCTTCATTTATTTGTGCATGATCAAACTCTTTTCATTGGTCCGCTTATAGGAATCTTTACATCTGGCTTTACCCCGATTAAAATACGGCCAATAGGAGATCGTTCACATTTTATCGGAAAGCTTCTTTCTTTAAAAAAAGCAGTTGGAGCTCTTCCATTTGTTTTTGGGGAGCAGCACATCGATTGGGAGAAAGGGTTAATAAAAGGATATTTTTACGAGAATCAAGTTTGGGAAACAAGAGAGATTCCGTTTCCAAACGTCATTTATGATCGCTTACCTAATAGAAGATCAGAAAATAAAACAATTCAACGAAAAATAAAACAAAAGCTACAAGATGAGTACTTAATTCCATGGTATAACCCGGGATTTTTTAATAAATTAGATATTCATAACATGTTGCTAAATGTTGGAGAAGTGAAAAGCTTCTTGCCCGAAACACACTCATTTTCTTCATTTTCACACATTGAAAATATGTTATTTCAATATGGACATATATATATCAAACCGATGAACGGCAGTCTTGGGCTAGGGGTTCATCAAATTTTACATGACAAACATGAAAATGTGTATTATTGTCGTTATCGCGACAAGTATGGAGAAAATAAATTAAAAAAATTTCCAACGTTAGAAAAACTGATTCATCATATTTTTACAAATCGAAAACTTGAAAAAATGCTCATTCAGCAAGGAATCCATTTAATAAGAGTCAATAAGCGACTTGTTGACTTTCGCATCCATACGAATAAGGATGATCAAGGGGATTGGAAAGTGACCGCCATCGCTGCCAAAATAGCAGGTCCTGGCAGCCCCACAACACATGTAAAAAATGGCGGAGAAATTAAGACGTTGAGAGAGGTTTTTCCTGATGATGAAGTTCGCAAACAATATGAAGAAAAATTAACAAATACAGCACTTTTATTAAGCAAAGCCCTTGAAAATCAAGTAGATGGAATTATCGGAGAAATTGGCTTTGATTTAGGAATCGATAAAAATGGGGATATTTGGCTTTTTGAAGCAAACTCTAAACCTGGAAGATCAATTTTTGCTCATCCCCATTTAAACAGATTTGAGCTTTTAACAAGAAAATTGTCTCTCGCTTTTGCAGTTTTTTTATCAGAAAAGGCGATTAAAAAACCAGAGGAAGTTTTTAAATGATCGTCCATTACGACCGTACGAACAAACTTTGGTTTCATTCAGAAAAAAATCATGATTTTACGTTTGGCGGATTAAATAAACCGCTTTTATTTTATCGTAACGAAAAAAAACAATCTATCTTTTCCTTTCCTTTTAGAATAGGTAAAAATCATCTTGGACCATTAATAGGGATTTTAACTAATCGTAAAAAGAATGGATTTATTAAAGGTAACATTCCGCTCTTTAAAGCGTTGCAACTGTCTCTGACAAAAAAAAAGGCGGCTTCCTTCGTCTTTACTCCAGACGGAATAAATGCTGATCATATCATTGGATTTATATATATTCCAAAACACAAAAAATGGCAAACAGTGACAGCTCCATTTCCAGATTTAGTTTATAATCGTATCCCATCCCGTGCATTTGAAAAAACACGCCAATTTGAACAAACAATTCGTACTTTCAAAAATAAAGGAATTCCATTATTTAATCCGTGCTTTATTGATAAATATGAATGTTATACTTTATTAAAACAACATTCAATATTAAAATCATATTTACCAGAAACAATTTTAATCGACACAGCAAAGCAACTGAACATATTTTTACAAAAGCATGTACGTTTATATTTAAAACCAGCATGCTCGGGAAAAGGAAAAGGAATTTATCGCTTAACAATGCCCGACAATAAAAAAATTCTTTTGGAAAAAATCGGACATCAACATCATTTTCCTGATTTTTCAGCCTTTTGGTCTGAAATGAAGGATCAATTATTAAAGAAAAAGTATATTGCTCAAGAGGAAATTAAGACAAAAACGATTGAAGGACACCGATTTGATTTACGTTTATTAGTCCACGCAAACTTAAATCAATATGACATTACTGGTATTGGAATTCGCCAATCACAAAAGCAAGAACTTACAACTCATATTCCTAATGGAGGCCGACTGTTACCTTACAATATCATCCAGAATCAAAAGCATGATCAAAACCTTACAATGTTGGCGAAACGTTGTGGAGAATGTTTATCGAAAGAGCTTGGCTTTTTTGGCGAATTCTCTATTGATGTCGGTATAACGAACGATGATCAGTATGTGATTTATGAAATTAACTCAAAGCCAATGAGCTTCGATGAATTAGAAATTGAAGAAAAAAGAGTTGAAAAGCTTTGTCAATTATTTTTTCAAATGACGAACTTTCCTTTAAAATAAGATAAGGGTAAACGTTTTGTGCCGTTAGCTCCCTATCTCGCTCTTTCATTGGGAGTTTTTACGGCATGATTGTTTAGCCGATGGACGAGCCTATTTTTTTAATGGTAAAACAGAGGGGAGACTTGAAATGCTGACACATTTCCAATTACAATCACTATATGAAAATAAACAAATGCCAGGATGGCGAATTTCATTTTATTATAAACGAGAAAAATATACAGCCATTTATCACCAAAATGGATCGATTGAATGGACTTCTTCTATTCCTCCCGAGATAAATAAAAAAAACGAGCAAATTCATGAATTAATGCTTTTCCATGTATATGATAAGTAAATTCGTAAAGTAGTTCATCATTTTTTCTGCTCCTCTTTTGTATGAGATAATCCTTTCAGCGGCAAAATATTGGTGTAAACTAATTGATAGAGGAGGAAAACTATGAAGGAAAAAGAGAATTGCACTTTTTGCGAAGATACTGCTCACGAAGGCCGAGATAAAGCTTATCTGGATATAGATCGAATGATTAATGAAGGAATGTCAGGCGGCTCTGTTCATATGCGTTATGATTCAACAAACATTGAAGAAGCACGTGACTTTTATGAAGAAGAGCCCCCTCATGAACTAAAATAAATCGCAACATTTCAGTGGAGTTTTCTTCTCCTCCACTGAAATGACCTAATTGTTAGCGAAATGTTACTCTACCTGCTTTTAACAATCATATTAACAGCTTCTTGAATGGCCTCCTCTGCGTTCGTGCCCTTCTCATTCGCATCACGAATACATGTTTCTAAGTTTTTTGCAACAATAATGCCGATCGCGCGATCAACAGCAGAACGGACTGCTGAAAGCTGTGTAACAACATCTTTACAATGCTTGTCTTCTTCCATCATCCGTATAACACCTCTAATTTGACCTTCAAGCCGTTTTAGACGATTTTTAATCTCTTGTGAATATTCCATTTTCTACACCTCGTTATTCATTACCTCTATTGTATGGCATTATAACACTTTTTGTTGATTACCACATACCATTTTTTTAATACTCACTGTTATAATACTGTTAAAGATTTCTTCGTTGTAAGCTTATAAACGACTGTTCTATAGGCTTTTGCATCGACTACAAGCGTTTTTTAATTTGTATAAAAAAAGAAATTTATTTTAAAAATTTACTTTATATACAATCTTATACTGTTAAAAATACAAATATTGGAGTGGTAAGCATGATTAGTAAATTACAATCATTTTATCCAAAAGCGATTCAAAAAAAGCATCCCTCGACGACAAAATCCCAACATTTCCATTGGTTGCAAGATCCATTAACAGATCAATGGATTGGAATTCCAATTCAAGATTTATCGGATAGTGAATTAAATTTACTAAAAGCTTTATTTCCATACAAATCGTTCGATTTTAATCGTTCTATTAAAGCAAAGGTATGGTATGAATTTCTTTTTTCAAAAGGAGATCTTCCTCAGTTAAAAAATAAAAAACAGTATCGCGCCATTTATTTTACATGCAAAATGAACGAGAACGAGAGATACGACTTTGAAAACGCATTTCAAGGATTTTTTCCTGAGGAAATTATCATCATATGGGAAAATGAACATACAGGGATTATTTTGGAAAAAATGGGATCCCAAACTGTAAGTAAAGAGGAACTTATATCGATAATAGACACTCTTACAAGCGATTTTTATATCAATATAAAAATGTATATTGGGAAATTCCGCGATATCAATAACACGTTTCGTACTCATTTTAAAATTGAGAATCACTTTTTTAAAACTGGGATGAAATTTTTGCAAACAGAAAGGGTGCTCACGTTCGAACGAATATTGCCAACATTGCTGCTAATAAGCATTCCACAGGAGCTGCAACGCATGCTCATTTATGAATATAATGATATTTTATCTAGTAAAGATGAACTGCTCCATACTGTTAAAACATATATTGAAAACTATTTTAATGCTTCATTAACCGCAAAAAAATTATATATTCATCGGAATACACTGCAATATCGACTTGAAAAATTCACAAAAAAAACAGGCATTACTTTCGAAGATTTTCATGATGCGATAGCAATTTTTTTAGCTGCTATACTTTATCCGTTAGTTGAGAAGTGAGGCAGTTTTCACATATTATATATCTTTTCACCACTTAACCTTTGTGCGTTTTGCCTATATGGAAACTTATCCTTATTCTATACACTTTATAGAGGAGGGATAATTAAATGCCTGAACTAAAGCTTCATCATGTATATAAAATTTACAATCATGATGTCACGGCTGTAAGTGACTTCAATCTCCATATTAAAGATAAAGAATTTATTGTTTTAGTTGGACCTTCCGGTTGTGGTAAGTCAACAACTTTAAGAATGATTGCCGGACTTGAAGAAATTACGAAAGGCGACTTTTACCTCGATGGTAAACGCGTAAATGACGTTGCTCCTAAAGATCGAGATATCGCAATGGTTTTTCAAAAATATGCACTTTATCCGCATATGAGCGTATATGATAACATGGCTTTTGGATTAAAATTACGCAAGTTGCCAAAGGCGGAAATTAAACGCCGTGTAAATGATGCAGCAAAAATTCTCGGTTTAGAGCCTTATTTAAGCCGCAAACCAAAATCCTTATCTGGAGGCCAACGTCAACGAGTAGCGTTAGGACGTGCAATTGTTCGTGATGCCAAAGTGTTTTTAATGGATGAACCTCTTTCAAATTTGGATGCAAAGCTTCGTGTTCAAATGCGGGCTGAAATTATCAAACTTCATCAACGTTTGCAAACAACTACAATTTATGTCACACATGATCAAACAGAAGCAATGACAATGGCAACCCGTTTAGTTGTCATGAAAGATGGAATCATTCAACAGATTGGAACGCCAAAAGAAGTGTATGAAAAGCCTAATAATATTTTTGTTGGCAGTTTTATCGGTTCACCGGCAATGAACTTTTTTAAAGGAAAAATAGAAAACAGCCATTTTAAGATGGGTCCATTCTCGATTGCTGTTCCTGAAGAAAAAGTGAAGATCCTTCGTGAACAAAACTATGATGGTAAGGAGCTTATTTTAGGGATCCGTCCTGAAGATATTCACAATACAGAAACACTTTCCAATGCATTATCGGATACAACAATGATCGCCAAAATTGATGTTGCCGAACTTACCGGTGCGGAAACAATCCTATATTCAGACATTAACGGACAAAGTTTTGTTGTGCGTACAAATGATTCTCATCTAAATCAAGGAGATGAAATTCACTCCGCATTTAATATGAATAAAGCCCACTTTTTTAATAAAGAAACAAAAGTGCGAATTAACTAATTTAGGAAGTAATTTTTAGAATGCAGTTCCGTTAGACTACTAAAGGAGCACTCAACGAGGCAAAATCGGATAAAACAGAAGTTCATAAATTCGTAACAGTCTAAGCTGACTTTTTTACAGTCAGCTTCTCTTTATTCTTTATGCAAATACATTTTATCGATGCTGCAAGAAGAACAATGATATAAATGTGGGCATGTCTCATTTGAAAATGAAGTCGGAAAACCGTCTTCCATCTTTAATTGATCAATTTCCATATATGGACTGTAATCATCGTAAAAATCCGCTATTCGCCCTTTGTCATTCATACGCTTTCCACATTTCGGACATAATACAGTTGTTTTTTTTAGTCCATTACAAACTTCACAAACACCCATTTCTTATTTCATACCTTTCTTCATATCAAAATGTACAACTGTAGTTTATGTTGATTTTTTGGATGTATGTGATGTTGTAAGAGGAAGAACTTGCTAACATATATTCAAGTAAAATTCCCATAATAACAAGTAAACAGTTATTATCAGCATTATTGGGTTAAACCGAGCTATGGTAGCAGATACAACAGTATTTGCGTGCCGGTGCAACTCCGGCTAACCCAACCAATAAATAATACATGAGGAGATGGAAAATAGTGAACAATCAAACATCTAGAAGCAATTCCTCAAATCAACTGCTTGTTTCTGGAGCAGAACAAGCACTTGAGCAAATGAAGTATGAAATCGCTACTGAATTTGGAGTACAATTAGGTGCAGAAACTACTTCACGTGCTAATGGATCTGTTGGAGGAGAAATTACGAAGCGTCTTGTTCAAATGGCTGAGCAACAATTAGGTGGATTTCAGCAATAAGTTACTTTAAAATTGAATAAAATGGATTTAGGGCTGTCACCTTATTTGTGACAGCCCTTAAACATGTAGACAAAGTCAATATTTAAAACGATTTTCTTAGACTAGTTGAACGTTTGCCAGTCGTGGCGCGTTGCACGAGGCGGAAGCAAATGGAACAAATCGTTCATGAACTTACAACGAAGTGCAAATAACGAAGAATGCGAACGTTCGTCAACAGTCTAAAGAGGCTGTTACCTTATATGTAACAGCCCCTGATCATTCATACCATCTTTTGAGGATCTACCCATTTATCATACTGTTCACTAGATAAATAACCTGTTTTAAGTGCTGCTTCTTTTAATGTTAAATTTTCTTTAAAAGCAAGCTTTGCAATTTCTGCAGCTTTTTCATAACCAATATAAGGGTTTAACGCTGTTACAAGCATTAATGATCGATTAAGTAAAGAAGCAACAACTTCTTTATTCACTTCAATTCCTACGGCGCACTTTTCATTAAAGGAGTTCATCCCATCAGCTAAAAGCCGAATAGATTGAAGTAAGTTGTAAATAATAACCGGTTTAAAAACGTTTAATTCAAAGTTACCTTGACTAGCTGCAACCCCGATTGTAGCATCATTTCCAAATACTTGACACACAATCATTGTTAATGCTTCACTTTGGGTCGGATTTACTTTCCCCGGCATAATTGAGCTTCCTGGTTCATTAGCTGGAATCGATATTTCACCAATTCCGCTTCTCGGTCCACTTGCTAGCCAGCGAACATCATTGGCAATTTTCATTAAATCAGCAGCTAGAGCTTTTAAAGCTCCATGTAAATAAACAATTTCGTTATGACTAGTTAATGATTGAAATTTGTTTGCTGAAGAGCGGAATGGAAAGCCCATCTCGGCTGCTAATTTTTCTGCCACGTTCGTTCCAAACTGGCGATCAGCATTAATACCTGTTCCTACTGCTGTGCCACCGATCGCTAAGTCCAATAAAAATGTGCTTGCACTTTTTATCATTTCTTTATCTTTTTCAAGCATTGCACGCCAACCGCTAATTTCTTGACCTAAAGTTAACGGCGTTGCATCTTGTAAGTGAGTACGACCAATTTTAATCATTTCCGAAAAAGCGTTCTCTTTCGTTTTTAATGTTTCACTTAGTTTATCTAATGCTGGTAGCAAGCGGTCAGTTACTTCCTTAAATGCGGCCACGTGCATTGCTGTTGGAAATGTATCATTTGAGCTTTGTGACATATTTACATCATCGTTCGGATGAATTTTTTCATCAGAGCCAGATTGCAATAACAATTCATTTGCTCGTCTTGCTACCACTTCATTCACGTTCATATTTGTTTGTGTTCCACTCCCTGTTTGCCAAACAGCGAGAGGAAATTGATCATCAAATTTTCGAGCCAAAATTTCATTACACGCTTGACAAATTGTAGCTTTCTTTTCTTCGGATAATTTACCTAACTTATTATTAACTAAAGCAGCTGCCTTTTTAATTTGTGCATATGCATAAATAACTTCCATTGGCATTTTTTCAGTGCCAATTTTGAAATTTTGTTTGCTTCGTTCCGTTTGCGCCCCCCCATATTTATTTAATGGAACACGAACCTCTCCTAATGAATCCTTCTCAATCCGAAATTGCTCCTTCAACATCTAGCCTCCTAAATTTTTACTTATTATAATTAAGCTTAAAAATAATACCGCTTGCCTATTTAGCAAACGGTACCTCTCTTTCACTTATTTTACTCGATCTTATTTTTCTCATACTTAAAAAATTGTAAAAGAACTGCATTTCAAGCAGTTTTAAGATTCTTTAACAATCGTATAGCCAATAAAATAAACTAGGACCATTATACTTGCGATTGCTAATGTAACTGAAAATTCTGCCATGATAGCCCCTCCCTAGACAATCCTAATGTAAAATTATCATAAAAGGGACATTCATATTTGTGATATTTGTCACTATTTTACGGCAAAAACGTGAAATATTTTTTAACAATGAATAGCAAATGATCAAAATCCAAAAATTAGATAATTATACTATTCGACAATTACAGCTGTACCATATGCAATAATCTCAGATACATTTTGCATAATTGCTGATGTTTGGAGACGAACAGCAATAATGGCATTGGCTCCTTTTTGTTGTGCATCCTCAACCATTCTTGCAATCGCCTTTTGTCTCGCTTCATTCATCATTTCGGAATACTCGGTAATTTCTCCGCCAACAATCGTTCTTAACCCCGCTAAAATATCTTTACCAATATGTTTTGATTGCACTGTACTTCCCTTTACAAAACCTTTTAATTCAACAACTTCTTTTCCCGGTACATGATCAGTAGTCACTATAATCATTTTTATCATCCTCCTCTTTCTCTTTTATTCTATCTATAATAAGTAACATAAACACACTAAATAACATTAAGCCTGCAATGGAAAACAGAAAAATAGAAAATAAAAAATGGACAAATAACATAATAAATCCAATTATCGGAAAAACAATACTTCCTACTAATAAAATCTGTGTGATGTTTTTCGGCATGATTATTTTCATCCCTTTATATAGATTGTTTATTTTTATATACGATCTACTTTATAAATTGTTTCTTTTTTTTCTTATAAAAAGAAAATATATTAGAAGAGGTGTTGGTGCTTGGATTAATCCCAGAATTCCCCAAAGCCAATAATTATGACCATTTTTCCTTGCATCAAAAAATAAATAGAGACTCTGTGCTAACAACACGATGATAACGAGAACGATTACTACAGGCGGCAATTCTTTATTCATGTTTTTTCACTCGTTTCATAAACCTAACAGTAAAGTATACAGTCAGAGCAGCAGTAAAAACTCCTTGACACAAAAGGAAAAAAACAGGAACTTGATAAAGAGTGAAAATAGTCGCGCTTAAAATAAATAAACTAACTAACGCGAAAATAAAAACATCTTTCATGAAACTTTGCCTTATTCGCTTTTTATGCTCTGCTACTTTTTGTTCAAACCATTGTAGTTCTGGAGTATAGATGGGAAGTTTATGATCAATTGAATAAAGACTATCATTTATTTTTTTGATGACTTCTGTTTCATGTTGCTTATCATTTATTTTTCGGGTCATTTTCTGCCTCACCATCTAATTTCAACTCCTTTCTAACTGTATTGATCCCATTATGGACCCTTGATTTAATCGTTCCCGACGGTATTTTCATCATTTTTCCAATTTCATCATATGAATATCCATAGTAATGTTTTAAAATAATTGGTATTCTAAATTCACTGGATAGCTTCCCCAAAGCAGTTAAAACATCGCTCCACTCTTCATTTTGACTTTCCATATACCATTTTAATTTACGATATATTTGTTCCCCTTGCTGCCAAGACTTTTCTCGACTTTTTTTCCTCACTAAATCAATATATAAATTTGTTGCAATTGAGATTAACCAAGAAGAAAACTTTGATTTTTCATTAAATAAGTGAATTTTTTCAATTACTTTCGCCATTGTTTCCTGTGATAACTCCTCAGCAGTATCAGGATTCATCGTTATTTTCAGTAAATATTTAACTAACAATGGATAATATTCCTGAAATAGCTTGGCAAAGGCATGTTCATCTCCCCGTTTTGCTTGTTTAATGAGCTTCTCCATGCTTTCCTCTCTTTCCCGTACAGACCCGCTTCCACTATTCTCTCTATATAAGACGATGACGTTTACTAAAGTGTTCATTTTTTATCTTAACTTTTTTTTTCTATTAAAAAAAGCCCTCCATAAAAGGGGGCACTGAAAAAGTCCTCAAAGGGATTTCATAGCGAATAGGTGAGCGACTTGTCGTTTCATCTACTCGCCTTTTTGGAACCCGTTGATTTCAGTTCCTGGCGGACGCTTTCCGCGTACGAGCGACGAGCCTCCTCCTGCGCTTCGTGCGGATCTCGTCTGTCTCGCTTTCCCGTAGGAGTCACCGCCTTCCACTCCAATCAACTAGTGTCATTACCATTAAAAATATTTCTTCCCTCTAAAAAATGAGCTTTTTCCTGTATATTAAAATAAAGTAAATGCAGGTCGTACTCTCCATGATTTCAACCCAAGAAACGCTCAATTTAAATCCATATATGGCAATTTATGATCTCGTCGTGTCAAAAGATAACATTCTTCGCCAAATGAATGAACTTTATTAACAGTCTAGAAGTCCTTTTCAACGTCTAAGACATCATGAATCGCCTTTTATAATCAATACTTAAACATACGGATAGGAGGAATTGCATTTCGGCCATTATCCAAACAGTATTTCGTTTTTAGCTCTTCTCTTATAAACGAAAAATAGTACTGCTCGGATTCTTCGTTGTTAGCTTTTCTATCCTATTCCCTTACGTATTGTGCCGCGATTTAACGGAATATTAGACTTTTCATATTATAATGCTTTACTTTCTTTTATTGATGTTTGTGATGTTCCTTCAAATTCTTTTACATTTTTAGGGAGGACCATTAAATAAAAAATAGAAACAATTAGTAAACTTCCGCCAACTATCCAGTAAATCGCTTCAATAGTAATAAATTTAGGAAAACTGTAAGCGATAAATCCGAGGATAAACGATTGGGATAGCATCATTAAAGGATTGATTAATCCCTGAACCCGGCCCATCATTTTCGGATCAACGATACTTGGCATCCAACCCCCAAGTGAGATGTTAATGATCGGAAAAGATAAAGTAGCTAGAAATATTAACGGAATATACGTGTAAATACTATTAGTTAGCGAAGCTAATACAATGAATATGCCGGGAATCGCGAGACCAATAATCATAAGCTTATATAACTTAAATTTTTGAACTAAGATCGTGGCAATAACACTTCCTAATAAAATACCGCTGCCGGTAACGACTCCTATAATAGCTGCAAGCTGTTCGTATGTTTCAGGGGCAAGCTTGTATTTTAAATAAAAAACTGGCATCACTGTAATACCGCCGTTCACAATTCCTAAAATGAAAAATCCGATAATTAGTGAGAATAATAGCTTATGCTTTACAACATAAGTAAATCCTTGTTTAAATTCTTTTAATACGAATGAAACTTTTAAATCTTTTATTTTATGCCGTCCATTTGGCAAACGAACTTCCTCTGCAATTCGACAACCTCGAATGAGCAGTCCGCTGAATGCTAAACAAACAACATCGACAAGAATCGCTCCATATATACCAACTGATCGAAAAGCAAATATTCCTAGGGCTGTTCCAAATAACATAAATAAACTGCCAACAAGTTGATTTAAACCAGCAGCTGTTGTGTAATCATCTTTTTTTAAAATTCCTTGAACCATCCCATGCTCAGCTGGAAAGAAAAATTTTGTTACAGCGCTTCTAATAAATAAAATCGTGAAAATGAGCGGCATCCAACCAATCATAATGACCCCAATTAACAGAAGCGATAGGAAAGACGAAATCCAATTGCAGTAATAGGCTATTTTTTGTCGATCTAACCGATCTGCAAATACTCCGACAAGGAAAAATACGACTATCGTCGGCAAGGAATACATTAACTCAGTTACAGTTGCATATACAGGCTGATTTGTAAAACGATCAAGTACATAATACATAAATGCTGTAAGCCCGATAATACTTCCCATCTGTTGAGTAAAATTTGCAAGAAATAGTCTGGCAAAGGTTTTATTTTGAAAGATTTCTTTTAATTTTTTCATTGCTATACCCCTGTTCTTTTTTGTTTGCTACATTTATCATATGTCTAATTTCGTTTATTTTTAATGGACCGATGATGGTTTTCGTCTCCATCTCGAGACTGAGTATAAATAATTTTCGGGAAATACTTCTCCCCTTTTAAAATATAATAAGGGTTTTCAAAAAAAATCGTGGGCTTTGGTTTATAGGAAAAAAATAAGTTATTAAAAATAATATTAGTGGAATAGAGAAAAGCCCTTTGATGCTATTAATCACTCCTTAAATCTCAATCTTAGGCAAATGTTTTAAAAAAATCAAAACACCGTTCGAACTTATCAAACGGTGTTTTAGATGATAAACTGTTATTTACAATTCGTTATTGTTCATCATCTTGTTCTTGAAATTTTTTGTCCCATTTTTCTTTTTCCTTTTTGATCTTTTTCTCCCATTTTTCTTTTTCCTTTTCAACTTTTTTCTCCCATTTTTCTTTTTCCTTTTTTACCTTTTCATTTAAATCTTTCTGTTGCTCTCTTCTATTCTTCTCTTTACGTTCTTTCTCCACTATGAATGGGTTTAAGTGTGGGACATTAAACGATACTGCTTTCGTATTTCCTAATGCTTCAGTCATCATTTCTCGAAATATCAACGCCGCTCCCTCACTACTTGTTGTTGTTAAGTAATGCGTTTCATCTGGTTCATCATATCCCAGCCAAATCGCACCAACAAGCTGTGGTGTGTACCCTACAAACCATTGATCTTTCACGCCATTGATTCCTTCAATTGGTACTTGAGTTGATCCTGTTTTTCCAGCTACTTCTCGGCCGGGTATTTGTGCTCCTTTACCTGTCCCCAACTCAACAACGCCTAGAAGCATTGTTGTCATTTTATCGACTACCTCTTTACTTGTCACCTGATTTTTCTTTTCCTGCCATTCTATTATGAGATTGCCTTCAGAATCTAAAATTTTTGTAATCGCATGTGCTTCAATTCTTTCTCCTTTATTTGCAAACACTGAATACGCTTCGGCAAGATGAAGCGGAGCCAGCCCTTTGTTCATACCTCCAAGTGCAAGTGATAAGTTACGATCCTTATCTTCTAATGGAATTCCAAATCTTTTAAGCGAATCAAGTCCTGCTTCAATCCCAATTTCGTCTAGTAACCAAACTGAGGGAACATTTAAAGATTTTATCACTGCTTCATACATCGGAACTTTTCCTGCATATTGTCCATGATAGTTTTTTGGCTCGTAGCCTGAAAAACTTATTTGTTCATCCTTTAAATTATCAGTTATTTTCCAGCCTTTTTCGAGTGCTGGAACATATGAGACGAGCGGCTTCATTACAGATCCCGGCTGTCTTTTAATTTGTGTCGCCCTATTTAACCCTAACAATACGTGTGTTCCTCTGCCACCGACAAGAGCACGAATTCCCCCAGTTTTTGGATCAACTAAAATAGCACCGCTTTGAACAATTTGCTCCTCAGTTCCTTTAGGAAACAAGCGATCATTTTTGTATGTTTTTTCAACTGCCGATTGCATAGAATCGTCTAATTCAGTGTAAATTTGAAACCCGCCTGTTAAGATTTCATCTAATGTAAAACCGTATTTTTCAATTGCTTCAACTAAAATATGATCAACGTAATATGGATATTTCCCATTAAAAGGATCATCACTTTTGTCATTAAGTACAATTTCTTCTTTAAGTGCTCTCTTATATTCCTCCTCTTTAATAAATCCAAACTCTTTCATCCTGCTAAGAACAATATTTCTTCTTTCTCTCGCTTTATCAATATTTTTATAAGGTGAAAGGTTAGATGGAGCTTTTATTAATCCTGCAAGCAATGCCGCTTCACTAATAGTTAATTGGTTCACGTCTTTTCCAAAATATTTCATTCCAGCCCGTTTTATTCCCCAAGCGCCTTCACCAAAATAGATTTTATTTAAATACATTTCTAATATTTGCTCTTTTGTATACACTTTTTCAATTTTTTTAGCGAGAAATAACTCTTCTATTTTTCGTTTATATGTTTTTTCAGGTGATAGTAACGCATTTTTAGTTAACTGCTGTGTAATTGTACTTCCGCCTTGAACAATTTCTCCCTCTTTCATATTTTGAAAAAATGCTCTAGTCATCCCGCGATAGTCAATTCCGTGATGTTCATAAAAACGATGATCTTCGATAGCAATAACTGCATCTTGCAAATGTTTTGGCATTTGTTTAATTGATATACCTTCAGTTTTATTAGCTGATATTTTACTAGCGATTTCACCGTTTCGGTCATAGATCACTGTTGCCTGCGCAAAGCCAGCGTCTAACGTACTAATATCAGCTTTATGATAAAAATAGCTATAAAATAGCAGAAAACTTAAAATCACCATTAATATTAGTAATAACATCATTTTTTTGAAATAGGGCTTTCGGATGTTTTCTCTTAATGTTTGAAGCATTGAATTTCCCTACCTTCGAAAGATTAGCTTCTTAATTAATATTTTAATTGAAATTGAATAAAAATACACCAACATTAAAAATCCAGGAAAGAAATAATTCTCCTTCCTGGATTCTAATACCCGTATGACGATGATTTAAAGCAAAATAAACGAATAAAACAACATTGTAAAGTATTCCAATTAGGCGTTTGTAACTAGTAACAAAAAGCCTTTAATTTATTATTTTTTTTGGTGCTGTTGATATAATAAGAATGACAATAATTGCACTTAAAATAAAGCTTGGCAGCATGTATGTACCGTTATAAATGAGTGAGTAAAGTGCAACCGGTTGACCTTTTGGCGCATACGCACCGAAAAAGACGATACCAGTAAAAAAATGAGCAAGAAAACGAAGTGCACTTCCAATAAATGTGCCCATTGTTACAAAAACAATCCATTTAACTCTTTTTTGATTATTAAGCGCATTCTTTACTTGTGAAGCAAAAATTCCTGCTGCACCGACAACAGTAAAAGCAACAAAGTAATCAATAAAGCCTTGTACGGGAGTGTATATATGTGACCAGCCAAGTACGACTTGCAGCAAGCCTAGCAATAAACCTGTTAACATACCTCCCTTTATCCCCCAGCGAAAGGCCATCAAAAATATAGGGACCATAGCAATTGAAACAGATCCCCCTTGCGGCCATATTCGCGAAAAAATAAAGCCAGATAATAAATCTAGCAAATAAGCTAGTGCTGTAAAAACAGCTATTTCTACTAAAAATATTGTTTGTCTTTGTTTCACATCCATTTTCCCCTTTACTTTTTTGTTTTGTAGACAATGCGTCAAGAGGGTAAATTGTTTTAATGGACTTTTGCAGACTAAATAAAAAAGCAAAAAAGCAATGAAGGACGGTATGAGATGGTCCAACATTGCTTTTTTATCCATCAAAACCACATCCCTACGCTAGCATTAACTAACAGGTTCATAGGGTCAGAACTCATTCATTCACTCTCAGCCGCTTTTTAGCAGCTCCCCCTGTGGAAATATGTAATTTGGCTATTGATACGAATATACTACTTTTTTCTCATGTTGACAAGGAAAACTGGACAAAAGACTAATATGAAAATTCAATATTTTCGCATATTTTTTAAAGGATTTTTTCAAAATAACGAGAATTATATAATATTAGAATATATATTAATTAACATACAGTGACAAACATATTTATACTAAAATATTTTTTTATTTTTATTTTGATGTAACTAGCCATGTCGATTTAACATTGAACCCTTTAAAATTCCTCTTAGATGACAGTTGATTGAGCAAATTTTACGATAAAGGAGGTGCAAACTGGTTTTAAAACATAAGACGATTATTAATGTGGGAAAGTTTCACTTATTCAATTTTTCATTATATTTCACATATACTTCAGCTTTCCTCTGTTTGTTTTATGTTTTACGTAACCAGGGAAAAACATGACAGTTGCTACGAAGGAAAAGCTATTTGATTTTTTAAAAGAAAAAGGAGAAGAACTGATTAGCGGTTGGGAACAAAAAGTTTTAGTGCGCTATGATCCTCCATTTAGCAAAACGGTGATCGAAAACGGTAAGAAAATGTATTATATTTTGTTAGAAAGCTATTATTACTCTAACGATGAGCTTGAAAAAAAGCTTAAAAGTCTAGCCCGTCGCGTTGCAGAAAATTATGTGACAACAAACATGAATGTAGGAGAATGTGCCTTTACTGTTAATCTTGCGAGATCAATATTACTGGAGCTTTTAAACGATTCTAATTTAAGCTTAGCTGAAATTAGAGCAGCTTTAAAGAGAATGAATTACTTATTTGATCAATTTTTTATATATACTGTTACTCAATATACAGATGCAAAAAAAAAAATTATTGAAGAGAAGACAAATTATATTGATTCGACTCATAAAGACCGGTTAACACTCCTTGGTCAAATGACTTCAAGCTTTATTCATGAGTTTCGCAACCCGCTTACATCTGTACAAGGATTTATTCAATTACTCAGAGCCGAACATCCTGATATGAATTACTTAAACATTATTTCAAATGAGCTTGATCAATTAAATTTTCGTATTTCACAGTTTCTTCTTCTTTCCAAAAAAGAACTAATCGGTAAAGAAAAAACAGTATTTTCCCTAAATGAAATGCTTGAAGAAGTGTTAATTTTTCTTTATCCAAGCATATTAGATGGCAAGGTAAAAGTCATGAAAGAAATTGAAGAGAACCTATACTTGTTTGGCTATGCCGATGAATTTAGACAAGTCTTTATAAACATTATTTTTAATGCAATCGATGTATTGAGTCATAATTGTAACGATCCAACAATTAAAATTACAGCTACACTTACTGAAGGAAAGAAAATATTAGTCGCCATTGCTAATAATGGACCGATGATTCCTAGTCATTTATTAGCGACCATTTTTGAACCGTTCGTAACAACAAAAAAGCTTGGAACAGGTTTAGGATTATTTGTTTGCCGCGAAATTATTGAAAAACATAAAGGGAGCTTAAGTTGTATTTCAGAACCAAACTGTACTGCATTTATCATTAGGCTTCCAGCCGCAGAGGGTAAACTAGCTTAAAAAAATAAAAATGAAGTTAACAACAGAAAATGTAATCGTTTTCAAAAGGCGATTATATAAAGATACTGTCAAAGAAAGTTGATTATTGAATCGATTTCCAAAGGAGTTAGAAAATGCGTGCCAATCAAGGTGTGCTGAAGAGGTGGAAGCGAATAGAGCTATCATCATTTATGAGTTCGTTTGTCAACAGTCTGAGGAAGTCAGCTTTCGCTGACTTCCTCAACAGCATCTTTTTTATTAATATTTTTCTTCTTTTACATTTAAAAGTCTTAAGCCATTTAAGGTTACGATCAATGTCGCGCCCATATCGGCAAAAATGGCAATCCATAACGTTAACCATCCAGGTATAACTAATAGAAGCGCGAGTAATTTAATACTTAATGAAAAGGTAATGTTTTGTTTAATAATACGAAGTGCTTGACGACTTAGCTTTACTATAAAAGGTAATTTCTTTAGATCGTCGCCCATTAAAGCAATATCAGCTGTTTCCAACGCGGTATCTGTTCCAGCTCCTCCCATGGCAATACCAACATTTGCTGCAGCTAATGCCGGTGCATCATTTACACCATCTCCAACCATCGCAACTGAATGATGCTCTTTACGTAACTTCTTAATGATTGAAAGCTTTTCTTCTGGGAGAAGATCAGCTTTTAATTTTCGAATGCCGATTTTTTTTCCGATTGCTTTTGCTGTACCTATATTATCCCCTGTAAGCATAATTGTATCTTCAATCCCAACTTGATGAAGCTTTTTAATTACGTCGGCAGCGTGATCTCTCACGTCGTCTGCAATGGCAATAATAGCTAAAATATTCGTTCTATTTCCAATAAGTACAACAGTCTTTCCTTGTTGTTGCAATAAAAGTACTTTCTCTTTTAGATCATTCGTAAATAATTGTTTATACTGTTCTGCAAATAGTTTTGGACTTCCGATAAAGTATTGTTCTCCGTTAATAAAGCCAGAAACTCCTTTTCCAGTAATTGAGGTGAAATCAGTAATTTCGGCGAACTTTAGCTCCTCATTTATGAGCTCTGCTTTTTTAATAATGGCCGCTGCAAGAGGATGTTGCGATCCTTTTTCTAAAGATGCGGCTTTTTGTAAAACAGCTTGCTCAGTAATTCCTTCATGAAGAACAATCGTATCCGTAACTTCTGGTACTCCCTTTGTCAATGTTCCTGTTTTATCAAATGCAATTGCTTTTAAAGCACCTACTTCTTCTAAATAAACTCCGCCTTTTATTAGCACACCGTTGCGTGCTGCATTTCCAACCGCTGTCACAATGGAGACTGGTGTTGAAATGACGAGAGCACACGGACAACCGACAACTAAAACAGCTAGACCTTGATAAATCCATGTATTCCAATCTCCTCCAAACAAAAACGGCGGAACCGTCGCCACAAGAAAAGCAACAAAAATAATCGCAGGAGTATAATACTTTGCAAACTTATCTACAAACGCTTGTGATGGAGCTCGCTCCGCTTGAGCCTCTTCTACTAAATGAATAATCGTTGCTAATGTTGTATCCTCAACTCGTTTTGTTACTTTAACTTCAAGCAAACCTTCTTCATTTAACGTACCAGCAAACACTTCATCTCCTGAAGTTTTCGCAACAGGAATTGATTCGCCAGTAATTGCCGCTTGATTTACAGAAGAACTTCCTGTCAATACAATTCCATCCATCGCAATTTTTTGTCCTGGTTTGACAACCATCACATCATTAACTAATATTTCTTCAACAGGAATTATTAATTCTTTTCCATTTCGCACAATTACCGCCTCTTTAGGCGCAATATCCATTAATGATTGAATAGATTTTCTTGCCTTATCCATTGAATATGCTTCAAGAACTTCACTAATGGCAAAAAGAATGACAACTGTTGCCCCTTCGCCCCACTCTCCAATTATTGCGGCCCCAATGATTGCTATAGTCATTAACGTCCGCATGTCAAATTGAAGGTGAATTAGATTTTTTAAACCTGTTAGAAATAAACGATAGCCGCCAACAATAATTGAAATTGCAAATGCAATCACCGTTATCATACTATTTTCGCCAGCTGAAAAATGTCCATACCAGCCAGCTAGTAAAAACAGGCTAGATAGTAAAACACTCCAGTACTTACTTATAAATGATGTTTTTTCATTTATAAAAGACTCATTTTCAGGAATAATTTTTAAATTTTCAAAAGCTCCTGCCTTTTCTAATTCTTTAATCGAAGCTTCTCCATAAACAGTTATCTTTGAAGCACCAAAGTTAATATTCGCATCGACAACACCATCCAGGTGTTTTACGTTCTGTTCGAACTTTTCTGCACAGCTCACTCAAGAAAACCCTTTTACTCGATAAACAGCCTTTTCATTATTTTTTTTTGCTAGTTCTGTCACGTTCGGTCACCTCCCTTTGATGGGTCGTTGCAATGTGGATTAATTGCTTTACATGATCATCGTCTAGAGAGTAGTAGACTAATTTTCCCTCTTTTCTATATTTTGCTAATCCTAAATTTCTTAATAATCGTAAGTGATGTGAAGCGGTCGCTGTTGAACAGCCAACAACATACGCGACATCGCATACACACAATTCTTCTTCACAAGTTAATGCATAAGCTATTTTAACTCGGGTATCATCTGAAAGTGCTTTAAACATTTTGGAAACTTCGCTTGTATTTTGCTCTAAAAGCATTGCTTTTACTTTATTAGCTTTTTTCTCATCAACACTTGTTATTTCACAAACATCATCTTGATACAACTATTTCACCTGCCATCATTCAAACATTCATTTGAATATTAGTATATGCGATAAAAAAAAAAAAAAATCGTGTCAAAGCATTTACCTATTTTATCAATTATTAGTTGAACGAATAGGATTTTTGAGGAAATAGATTTTTATAAAGGAATTGATGAAAATGCAAAGTAACAAAAAGAGTCCAATATTTACTGATTTTATCTTTCGCTATTCATAGAAATTTGTTTGCACCATAAACTTCATTAATAAACCTTTTTTAAAGTATAACGTTTGACTGTACAGTTTAATTTATCTATAATATTCTTAATTTTATATGTTGAGGTGATAAAATGGGGCAGTGTATCGAATTGGAGAATTAGCTAGTTTAGCAAACGTTTCCAAAAGGACCATTGATTATTACACTAGTCTTGGTTTACTGGAAGCAAATCGCTCTAAATCTAATTACCGTATATATTCTGAAGATTCATTAGATACGCTTAAATTTATAGAAAAATACAAGAAACTACATCTTCCTTTGGAAGAAATTAAGAGGAAACTGGAAATAAAGAAATCAAGGGAGATTAAAGAAACCGAGGTTGAGAAGCAAATCTATGCTTTAGCTCAACAAATGAAACAACTTCAAGACGAGTTATCCGATTTATTACCGCTTATTGAAAAATTGGATGATAAACCAAAAGAAGCTTTAG
Organism: Bacillus aquiflavi; assembly: GCF_019915265.1. Classification (NCBI taxonomy): domain Bacteria; kingdom Bacillati; phylum Bacillota; class Bacilli; order Caryophanales; family Bacillaceae; genus Bacillus; species Bacillus aquiflavi. The sequence continues at coordinate 620,164 of NZ_CP082780.1, read as the reverse complement.
CAAAAAAATTAACGAATGAAAGATCTGCCTTACTTCAATCTCTCCTGGTTATTACAAGTTAACTATTTTTGAATTTATCGGGAGGTGACTCCTTACTCGTAAAGGCGAGATAAGGAAACTTATTTGGACATATTAAACTTGGTTATCTTAGCCATTTTAATTGCTTTGACAGGCTTTTTTGTCGCTTCGGAATTTGCGATCGTTAAGATTAGAAGTTCTCGAATTGACCAGTTAATTGAGGAAGGAAACAAAGGTGCTGTTGCAGTAAAAAAAGTCATTTCAAACCTAGATGAATATTTATCAGCATGTCAGCTCGGGATTACGATTACAGCTTTAGGACTAGGTTGGTTAGGTGAACCAACAGTAGCTCATCTATTAAGACCGCTAATTGAAAAATTTAACATACCCGACTCAGCAGCTTCTATTCTATCTATTGGAATTGCTTTCGCCTTTATTACCTTCTTACATGTTGTCGTTGGCGAGTTAGCACCAAAGACATTAGCTATCCAAAAAGCAGAAATGGTAAGCTTATATACTGCAAGACCGCTAATTTTATTTTACCGAGTAATGTATCCGATTATTTGGGCATTAAATGGATCTGCTCAATTGATTACAAGAATATTTGGGCTAAAACCAGCATCTGAACATGAACTGGCTCATACTGAGGAAGAACTTCGCATTATTCTGTCTGAAAGCTATAAAAGTGGTGAAATCAACCAATCTGAGTTTAAATATGTAAATAATATTTTTGAATTTGATAACCGAATTGCTAAGGAAATTATGGTCCCACGTACAGAAATTGTATCGTTGGAAAAGGACCATACTCTTGAAACATTCCTTCAAACAGTTCGCGAAGAAAAATTTACTCGTTATCCTATTACTGAAGGAGATAAAGACCATATTGTCGGTCTAGTTAATGTGAAAGAGGTCTTGACTGATTTAATTGTTAATAAAGAACTGGCGAATACAAAGCTAGATTCATATATCAGACCAATTATTCGTGTGATTGATACAATACCAATTCATGAGTTACTTATTAAAATGCAAAAAGAACGAATTCATATGTCAATATTAATGGATGAGTATGGGGGAACATCCGGACTTGTAACAGTTGAAGATATTATCGAGGAAATCGTCGGTGAGATAAGAGATGAGTTTGATTTAGATGAAATGCCCTCAATTCAAAAAATTAATGATGACCATTATATTATTGACTCTAAAGTATTAGTAAGTGAAGTAAATGAGCTATTAAACCTTCATATTGATGATGAAGACGTTGATACGATAGGCGGATGGCTGTTAACAGAAAATTTTGATGCTAAAGAGGGGGATGTTGTCGAGCACGACACATATTCCTTCAAAATTCTTGAGAAAGAAGACCATCATATTAAGCTGATCGAAGTGATAAGAAATCACCATAAAGTAAATGAAGAAGACCAACAAGTACAAGTATCTCATGAAGAAATACCAACCTCTTCCTTTTAATTGGAAGAGGTTCATTTTTTTCTTCCTAATATTTTATTAACATATATTTTTAAGCTTTTTTATGATGGTAAATAAATTGGCCCTTGTGGACCTACAGGTATTCCTAACAAATACCAAACAATTAACAGCAGTATCCAGAATATTCCGAAAAATATTGTGTATGGGAATAATGCTGAAATTAATGTACCAAGACCTGTCTTCTTATCATACTGTTTCGCAAATGATAATAATAACACTAAATACGGCAACATTGGTGTGATTGGATTAGTGATTGAATCTCCTATTCTATACATTGCCTGTGTGAACGCAGGATCATATCCAAGAATCATAAACATTGGCACGAAAATAGGAGCAAGAATTGCCCATTTTGCTGAAGCACTTCCGATCAAAATATTAACAAATCCAACAAAAATAATAAAGAAAATGAAGAGTGGGATCCCTGTAAATCCAACAGACTCTAAAAATTCTGCTCCTTTAATAGCAATAATCGGACCTAAATTACTTGAGCTAAAGTATGCGAGCATTTGTGCTGTAACGAAAACTAATACGATATATGGCCCCATCGTACTCATCGCTTTTCCTAGCATGTCAGCAAAATCTTTTGACGAACGAATTGTTTTCGACCCCAAACCATAAAAAAGACCCGGTATTAAAAAGAAAATCGTAATTAATGGCACAATCGCTGCCATAAATGGTGAATCTTGAATGAGCGATCCTGTTTCTGGGTTTCGTAAAATACCATTCTGCGGCAAAACTAAAATTAAAGTAATGATAATAAATACGAGAAAAACTATTCCAGACCACCTTAATCCGCGTTTTTCAAGCTCAGTTATTTTCTCCATTTCGACTGCCATACCAGTGTATGTTCCAAATCGAGGAATCGTAAATTTATAGGTGACCCAAGTTGCAACAATTAATAGGAAAAATGCAGATACTGCAATAAAATAATAGTTCATCGCAGGGTTCGCTACATAATCAGGATTAACTGCCTTTGCACCAATTTCTGTGAATCCAGCGGCTAACGTATCGGTCATTCCAATCATAATATTGGCTGAGAAGGCACCAACTGTCGAAGCGTATGCAACTACAAGTCCAACGAGCGGATGATATCCGAAAGCCATAAGCACAGCTGCGGCTATCGGCGGTAAAACAACTTGTGTTGCATCTGCAGCAACATTTCCAACAATCGCAATAAAAATAATACTAGGAATAATAATCTTTTTTGGTGTGGCCACGACCGCTCGTTTCATTAATACCGAAAAAAATCCGCTTTCATCAGCTAAACCAACACCAATCATCACGACTAATACCGCTCCGAGAGGCGGAAATTCACTAAAGTTTTTTACCATACCAGTTAATATTTCAATCAATCCGTCTTTAGAAAGAAGATTATGAACAACCACTTTCTCATTAGTTGCAGGATTTACAGCAGAAATATTCAATAATGATAATACATAGGAAGCCAAAATAATGATTGCAGAGAGAATAACAAACAATACGATCGGATCAGGTAATTTGTTTCCTGCATATTCAATTTTATCGAGCATTTTGTTAAAAAAACCTTGACGCTTTTCTGATTTTACATTCTTTTCTAATTCCAAAATAATCCCTCCTCACTTTTTAAAACGTTTACATATCAGCTTTTCGTTAAGCTTAAAGCTGCATTTACATAAATCTTTACTCCATATTTTAAGGCAAGCTCTTCTATATTAAAGCTCGGATGATGAAGAGGATGGATGATTCCTTTGTCTACATTTCCTGCTCCAAGCCTAATATAGCACCCAGGGATTTCATTACTGAAAGCAGAGAAATCCTCTCCACCTAACATTGGTGGTAAAAACTCGATACAATTGTCTGGAAATTGTTTTTTGATAACAGCTAATAATTCTTTCGTAACAGTCTCATCATTGACTACTGCACTATATCCATACATATACTGAAAAGTGATCTTTGCCCCATATGCTGTTGCAACTCCTTGTGCCACTTCTTCAATACGTTGCCGCAGTTTTTCTCGCACTTCTTCTGAAAAACTTCGGACTGACCCGCCAATTGTTGCAGTTCCTGGGATGACATTGTAAGCATCACCACTATGAAATCTCGTTACTGAAATGACACTACTCTCCAATGGAGAAATATCTCTCGAAACGATATGATGTAAACTGCTTACGATTTGCGCCCCTATTGCTAAGGAATCAATCGAGTCTTGTGGAGAGGATGCGTGACCCGCTTTGCCTTGAACAATAATATCAAACAGATCTGAAGCAGTTGTTGATGCCCCTAGTGTAATTCCAATTTTACCTAGTGGAATTGCAGGCATAAGATGCATCCCAATTATTTTATCGATACCGTTTACTACCCCTGCTTTAACCAATTCTTGAGCGCCTCCAGGCGGCACTTCTTCAGCATGTTGGAAAATAAAAATAATTTCTCCGCTTAGTTCGTCAATAGATTCGCTTAACACTTTTGCTGCACCTAGAAGCATTGCTGTATGCCCATCATGTCCGCAAGCATGCATAACCCCATTATTTTTAGAAGCAAATGGTAGACCTGTTTCCTCCTTAATTGGAAGCGCGTCTATATCTGCTCGCAATGCTACTCGTTTTCCAGGCTTTGTTCCCTTTAAGCGGGCAACAACACTCGTTTTCGTTGGTCTTGATAATTCGAGATTTTCAAAGTTTGATAATGTGTCAAAAATGAATTGCGAAGTGTTTACCTCTTGAAAGGATAATTCCGGATGTTGATGTAAATATCTTCTCCATTTAATAACGCTTTCATAGACTTCTTCGATTTGTTCTTCTAGCTGCCTACCCTCCATTTAAAACTCTCCTTCTTAAATAACGTATATTTAACGACAATTTCGTTAAATTCAATTATATTTGTGTAATCCGAATTTTGCAATAATTAAAATAAAAAAAGCTTCTTTCTTGAAGCTTTTTAGAGTTTACAGACAAAGTCATTATTTAAATCAATTTTACTCAGACTGGGGAAAACACTTCCGCAGCATAAGGCGGAGGCAAATAAAATTTGTAGTTCATGAACTTACTACGAAGTGTAAGCTACGAAGAATGCGAGCGTTTGTCAACAGCCTAAAAAAAGCTTCCTTTTTGAAGCTTTTAGTTTAACCATAAAATTAAGTTCCTAAAGACTATTGAGAATGCTCGTTGATATGCTTAAAACGAAGTCTAAAAAGCCAGCTTTTTATCGACTAAATGTATACAACTTGCTCGGTCTACCTTTATTATGCTTTTTTGTTTCTCCGACATCTTTTAAGAGCTCAGCTTTACAAAGAGTTGAGACGATCCTTTGTGCGTTTCGATCACTCATATTCAGTTCAAGAGCCAAATCTTTCGTTGTAAAGGATGTCCAGCCCTTTTTATCAACACAAGCCTTTACTTTTTCATAAGTTTGTACGCTAACATTAACATGCTGAAGCTTTTTAACGAGCAGTTCATCATGACTTGAAGATCCATATGAAAGGATATTTTCTTCGTTCATAAATTCAACAGTTCTCCCGTCATCGTCAATGATCATTATTTTTTTCCCTGTTTCCTCCTTTGAAAGTTGAACAGCCCGTCTTGCATTAAACTCAGCTGCAATAGCCGAATCACCAAACCCAATTCCAGTAAGGACTGAACGTTTCCATTCACGTATTAACACCTCGGTAGTTTTTTGTAACACTGGTAATTTATGCTCCATTTCGCCACGAGAACTGAAAATAATGTAACTGCCGCTTCCAAGCTTTAAAAATGATCCGTTTAAGCTTCTGCTTAAGTGGAGCAACTCCTCATTCATTTTTAAATCAGTATATTGCAAATCGTAAGAAAGAAAGTCTTTTTGCGATTGAACCTTTGCCTCCTCGATCTCAACGATACAGACAGCAATTTGTGTATTTTTAAAGTATTTTGCCCTAGCTTTCTCAACAAGAACTTGTAACGTTTGTCTTGTTTCAAGCCGCGTTGTACTAATCCAATTTGCTGCGATACCATCGTTTTCAAGAAGTTCTTTCACTTGAGGATAACACGTTAAAACAGCTTCAATCTTTCCTTCTTTCCATAGACGTTGATGATGATGGTAGAGCTTCATGTAATCAATATGAGCATCAAATTTTTTTACATATACATTGTTAGGTCTTATATCTAACTGTGCAAGGGCTTCATCAACGACATTTTCGCCTAACGGAATATCAATACTAATCCCTTCAAACATTGTTCCTTTTTTAAAAAATAAATTTAAAAAGGATTTATAAAAACCTGTTTCGAGAAAAAAAACGCCAGTTAATCTTTTATCTGTTCCAAGTGCATCTTTGGCAATTGTATATGGAATTGGACCAGAAAATAACCATGCGTCTACTTCATTCTCATGCTCTTTTACAATTTTTGTTGTTTCATAGGCTTCATGATACGGATACGAAAGAAATGTTAATTCACTTTCAAATTCCTTTCCAACATCTAATATCCTTTCAACAGAAAGAGAAGGACCAACGACGCCAACTTTAAACAATCCCTTCACACTCCATAAACAATATATTTTTCGATCACTTTAAATGCCATTTCGTTAACTAAGGCTGATTATATCACAGCAAAAAAAAAAGGAACAAATTTAGCAATGTTCTCGAGCGAATTACTCCCCTTTTTAAGTTGAACTATTCCTTTATTCATGTAAAATATACGCATCCCTATTTAGACGGGAATAAGCGAGCACAGCGGAATGTCGTGTATGATCATGATTGTATTGTTAAGGGGGAATTTTTGTGACGACGTTAGCTTTAATTAGACATGGAATAACCGAATGGAATGAAATAAATAAATTACAAGGACATCAAAACATTCCGTTAAGTGAAAAAGGTAAAGAACAAGTACTTGCTTTAGCAAACCGGTTAGTAGGAGAGAAGTGGGATATCATCTATTCTAGTGATTTGCAAAGAGCGAAAGAAACAGCTAATATTTTAGCAGAAAAAATGGGTTTACAAGTGATGATTGATAAACGGTTGCGAGAAAGATATTTTGGCAGATTAGAAGGGACAATCGAAATAGACCGCATGGCACAATGGGGAAAATACTGGCGGGAACTTCATCATGGCATCGAAGAAAATGAAAAAATCGAACTGAGAGTCGCTCAGTTTTTTTACGACATCATTCATCCATTAAATGAAAAAAAAATCATTGTCATTAGTCATGGAATAACTATTAATAAAATGTTAAAAATAATCTTAAAAGATTATAACGAAATTGAAATACATAATACGTCCGTGTCGATTTTAAAAAAGAACGATCATGAGTGGTTTTTACATTTATTTAATTGCACTGAACACCTAAAGAAAATGATGTAATCTTTGCATAAACACAACATGTTTACACCTCCTCAAAAACCGTGGATATAGCTTACATCATTGCTCTAGACCCACATTCGCTTCATTTGATAAGCTTAAGCTAGGTGATGAAAGTTTTGGAGGAGTTTCCATGGATACATACAATGATTTAAAAATGGGTGAAAAAGGTGCTTGGTTTAGTATTATTGCCTATATATGTTTATCTGCCTTAAAGCTGATTGTCGGTTATTTCGGAAATTCCGAAGCGTTAAAAGCAGACGGCTTAAATAACTCGACAGATGTTGTTGCTTCAATTGCGATTTTGATAGGTCTGAAAATTTCTCGAAAACCTCCTGACGACGATCATCATTATGGGCACTTACGAGCAGAATCAATTTCTTCTTTAATTGCAGCATTCATTATGATATTAGTCGGTATTCAAGTTTTATTTCAGGCAACCATTTCGATTACAACGAAGGAACAACTGGCTCCGAACATGTTAACTGCTTGGACGGCTTTATTTTCAGCCTTTGTCATGTATATTGTTTATCGGTATAACCTTAAGCTAGCGAATCAAATTAACAGCTCATCGTTAAAGGCAGCTGCGTACGATAATCGATCAGACGCCCTTGTCAGCATCGGTGCTTTTATTGGTATTATCGGCTCCTTAATCGGGTTACCATGGCTTGATCCGTTAACAGCCATCATTGTTGGCATGATTATTTGCAAAACAGCGGTAGTTATTTTTAAAGACGCAGCTTTTTTATTAACAGATGGATTTGATAACAAAACTCTTATAAGTATTTCAAAAATAATTAGCGAGATACCTGAAGTTCGTTCGATTAATAATATAAGGGGACGAACACATGGAAAATACCTTTTTGTAGATGTCACTATTTCTGTCGATCCACAGCTAAACGTTGTTGAGAGTCATGAAATAACGGAAGAAATTGAAAACCAAGTCCAACTTCAACATCGAAATAGTTACGTACATGTTCATATAGAACCATATCAGCAAGAATTTAAATAGAACAGGGTGTCCTCATTTGACACTCTGTTTTATTTTATTGGCTAAATTTATGTAAGGCTAAAACACGATATTGTATCACATAGCCTAATATTTCGGGAACAAAATCTGAAAAGTCGTTCCCTCGCCAAGGATACTGTCAACCTCGATTAAACCGCCTTGCCCCTCTACTATCGATTGACTAAGCGAAAGACCGATTCCAACCGAATCGTTTTGCTTTTTGCTCTTAATTCGATAAAACCGTTTAAAAATATGCGGCAATTGATTTGGTTCAATTCCCTCACCCGTATCAGAAATAAAAATCCGGTAAAACAATGGCGAGTCTTCAACTGAAACAGTGATACACCCATCTTTTTCAGTATGTTCTACTGCATTTTTAATCATATTCATAAGCGCTTCACTTAGCCATTCCCGATCGTGTGCCATATGAATATCTTCGCTTTCTATTAGTTTAATCTCTACCTTTTCCTCTTCACTGCGTTTTTTAATCATTTCAATCGTTTGGGAAATTGTTTCATTTAACGATTGGTCTACTTTTTTAAAGACAATGGCTCCTGCATCTAGCTTTGCTAGCTTTAATAAGCTTTTAATTAACCACTCCATCCGTTTCAATTGAACTTGACTGCTTTTCAAAAATCGTTTTCGTTGTGCATCTTCTATTTCTCTTTCTGTTAGCAACTCATTAAACATCATTAATGATGAAAGCGGGGTTTTAAGTTGGTGTGATATGTCTGATAATAAATTGACAAGAAATTTCTTTTCTTTTTCTAACGCCATAATATTATTTCTAATTGAAGCACTCATATTATTAATGCTATATATTAACTTTGCAAATTCACCCTCTTCGTTTTCATGAAGGATTACTTGATGACGACCTTCAAGAACATCATTAGAAACTTCAGTAATACTATTTATTTTTCGATATAAACTTTTAAACTGTGCATAATTAAAGATAAATAAAATGATAAATACAGCAATAACAATCCCAAATATTATATATATTAAGTTGTTTTGCAAATTTATCACACTAGGTATAAAATGTATTGCTAATTCCTTATCATAACCCTATTGTTGTAACACTTTTAAACCAGCTTGCTTTTCCTGTTCATTTAAACCTTTTGTAACCAAAGGGACAACATCATTTTCCCATTCAGGATGTTCTTTTAAGATCGTTCCAACAATTACTGCATTATTTTCTATTAAACTTTTCTTATATTGATTAGCTACAAAGGAGATGACTACATATGAAATACATAAAAATAAGATCATGATGATCACAAGCCAGATTGAGCTTCTTTTTAATTCTGGATTTTTCATTAAGTTTCTCATGTTTTTTCTCCTTTATGACGTTCATATTCCATTTATAGCCGAGCCCTCTTTGCGTAACGATATATTGCGGACGTGAAGGCACATCCTCGACTTTTTCTCGAAGTCTTTTAATATAAACAGCTAACGTATTATCATCCATGAAAGGAGTAGACGTTTCCAATAGCTTTTCAAAAATGGTATCCTTGCTTAATACGATCTTTGGATTATTCATAAAAATAAGCAAAAGCTTGTATTCTTGAGCGGTTAATGGGATATCTTCACCATTTTTCTTTAACATGACTGTTAACGTATGTAATTCTATATTTCCGCTTCGCAATATTTCTTTATACACCTGTTTAGTTTTACTGCGTCTTAATACTGCTTTTATTCGCGAGACTAATTCTTTTACCCGAAATGGCTTAGTGACATAATCATCCCCGCCAATTTCTAAACCTAATACGACATTTACCTCATCATCAAAAGCGGTTAAAAAGATAATCGGCATCTCGCTTTTTGCTCTAATATATTTACAAACATCATAGCCGCTGCCATCCGGCAATGATATATCTAATAGGGCTAAATCAAACTGTTCGTTATCAATCATATGAATGCAATCTTTTACAAGGCCAGCTTTTACTACGTGATAGCCTTCTTCTTTTAATGTAAATTCCATTCCCATTGCTAACGCTTCATCATCTTCAAGCAATAAAATTTTGATCACTTCGTTCACCTCTCACACTCTATTGTAAATGACAGTTCTATTGTTTTCTAAAAACACGAATAAAGCCGTATTATTTTTACGGCTTTAAATCATGACTTAATCAATTTCCCGTATATTTTCAATAATATTTTGGTTTTTTATCTTTCTTAATGGGATAAGAGCTGAAACTAAACCGATCAAAATAGACATAATCGTAGCAATTGCAATGACATCATAATAAATCGTTAGCTCAAATCCGCGAATGCCAGATAAAATGGTGAAAAGGATAATTGAACATCCAACGCCTGTAATTGAACCGAAAAAGGCGCCAAAAATTCCATATAGTATTCCTTCGGTTGCAATCATTTTACGAATATCTTTTCCTGTCATCCCAACAGCTTGAAGCATTGCAAATTCTTTTTTCCGTAATAATAAATTTGTTGTCACTGTATTTGCGATATTAATAATACCGATTAACGTAATAACCGAAATAAAACCATAAACTAGCGTATTTACTTTTACAAACATTGCGCGCCGCTCACGAACTTCATCAATTTGGTTGATAATATTTAAAATCGCATTATTTCCAATTATTTCTTCAATTTTTGCCATAACTTCTTTTTCATATTTTTTATCTTGTAACTTTATTCTAAAAGAATAAGCAATGAGTTCTTCACCGTTATCGAGTAATTTTTCTGCAGTAGATCTTAGCATTATATAACTAATCCCATTTCCATTCGATGAATATGGATGATCCTCAGCAATGGCTGAAATTTTCATTTTTATAAAATTTTCTTTAATTGGTTTATAGTCTTCTTCGTATAGAAACGTAGGATCGGTAAAAAATTCAGTCCCAACTTTTCCGTTAATCATCGCAATAATCATCATTTTGTTTTGATCATAATCAAATAAATAATTATTTTTAATTAAAATAATCCCATTTTCTTCATGCATTTTTTGAATATCGTTCGAACCTTTCATCTTGGCTGATTGTAAAAGAGTTTCTAATTCTTCATCATTTACGACATAAATATTAGAATGAAGCATTTTTAAGTTCAGCCCATCCATTTTAAACTGAGTGATTTCAAAGTCATTTGCTGCTTGATTAACTAATTTTTCCTCAAACATGGCATTAGATTGGACGATTGGATATTCAGTGTAGATCGTTTCTACCCCTTTAATGCTTGCTAGACGTTCTTTTAAATCATCTGTTAATAAATGATTAACACTGTCATTTACGATGACGAAATCTACCTTTTCTGCTTCTCCTAAATCTTCAATAAACATCCCTGACATCTTTAACAGCGATGTAAAGGTAATAAACAATGAGACGCTAATAATCATTGATGAAACAGTAATATAAAAACGTTTCCGATTCCGCTTCATGTTTTTTAATGCCAGCAAACTATTCATTCCAAACAATTTTTTAAACCATGGTGAGCTTTTTCTTTTTATGCGCTCTTTTGTAAAGGATTGGCGCTGACTAATTGCCGTTAGCGGGGAAATTTTCATCGCTGTCCATGCTGGTAATAGAGCAGAGAGATAAATTGAACACATACTGATTAGTGCACTAATCATAAATACGTTAGGTGAATAAATGATTTCTAAATTTGTAAAAACTGTTTCATTCATAGAGTTAAAAAGGTAAAAAATAGTAATATAAGCAATCGTCCCAAAACAAAGACCGAGCGGTATAGAAATGATGCTTAAATATGTTGCCTCTCTTAAAACGATTCCGCGCAATTGCTTTTTCGTCATCCCGATTGCTTGGAGAAGCCCAAAATGTTGGATTCTTTGAACAACACTAATGTGAAACGCATTGTAGATAACGGCTATCGTAGCAATAACGATCATCGCGATAACAAATGCCACTAGTCTATATACCGTTTGATTAAACCTGTCTGACGTGGAACCTCCTAATAATTTTAACAACCGTTCATTTATTGTATAGTTATCTTCATCAGTCAGTTTCGCCAATTCTTTTACTATTTTTGCCAAATCTGCTTTTTTATTTATTTCTACTAAAATGGATGCATTATTTACATTTACTTCTTTCGTCTCCGTTACAGCAATAGCTTCATCCTTCCCCTGGTTGCGAAGCAGTCCAGTTAATATATATTCCCGTTTCCCTTCGTCTTCAAAGGTAAGGGGGATCTTTTCATTTAATTTTGGATTATCTGCTAATTGAGGCAGTACCCATGTTTCAATCGCAATTTCATCTTTATTTTTCGGTAGTCGGCCTTTCTCAAGATGATATGGCAATAATTCTTTCTCAAGATTAGTCATTTTTTGAACTTGTAAATAACGGTTTTCAATAACCACCCTTTCCGCATTTTCCACCATTTCAACCTTGTCCACTTGAGGATGACCTTTAAGCTTCTTTAATAGCTGTTCATCTCCTCGTTTAAACATAATATGATATCCGCCGTTAATTTGCTTTTCAGTTTCGACCATGTTAGCTTGTAAACTGAGTAAAAATAAACCGATCGTAGTCATTAAAGCGACGGATAAGATAATCCCGATGATTGTAAGAATTGTTCGTTTTGAATTCACTTTGAAATATTTCCAAATAATTTGGTAATAATTTTTCATCGTTATCACCCCCTTACAGACTGGCTTTCATCATTTACAATCGCTCCGTCCTTTAACGTTATAAATCCGATCAGCTTGTTCGGCAATTTTTGTATCGTGAGTAATCATAAGTAATGTTTGATGATAACGTTTTGCGGATATTTTAAGTAAGTCTATTACTTCTTTACTGTTTTTACTATCTAAGTTTCCTGTCGGTTCATCTGCTAATATTAAAGCAGGTTTATTAATGAGCGCTCTAGCAATTGTAACTCTTTGCTGCTGACCCCCTGAAAGCTCAGATGGCAAATGATCAATCCGATCTGATAATCCTAATAACTGAATAAGCTCCCGATAATATGACTTGTCAATTTTTTTTGAATCTAATAAAGCAGGCAATTCAATATTTTCTTGCACATTCAAAATCGGCAATAAATTATATGATTGAAAAATAACCCCGATTTTTCTCCGTCTAAAAATTGATGCTTTATTTTGATCTAATTTGCTTATGTTTTCATTATCTATATAAACGGAGCCTTCTGTCGGTTTATCCAATCCGCCGATTAAATGTAGTAACGTGCTTTTTTCAGATCCAGATGCGCCGACAATAGCAATAAATTCACCCCGCTCTACAAGTAAATCAACATTTTTTAATGCATAAATGGCACTTTCTCCGGTACCGTATTTTTTTGTTAACCCCCTAATTTTTAATAAACTCATGCTTGTTTGTTCCCTCCCTATCAATGCTCTACTAAAGTTTAATCGATGAATCTTACATTAAAACCAATAGTTATCTTACAGTTCTGTAAGAATACAACTATGTATGGAAAGCTAAAATGAGGTTTGAATATGCCGAAGAAGAAAAATCAATAGTGACAAAAACATGTCAGGCGAGGCCAAAGCGAATAGAAAAGGCGCTGTTCTGAGTTCGTTCGTTTGATAACTGTCTGAAACAACCAGTAGTTGTTATTATTCTAATAATTAGAAAAATCAAACTTCTATTCCCACTAGTAAAATGTTATAATCTAATTGTAATAGTTGAAGCCTTTATAAGGGTGATCGGTATTCACTCCCAACGGAAAAGGGGTGATATCCGATGACAGTATTTGAAGCTTTAATGTTTTCGGTTGCTTTTACGAACTTATTTATGGCTGTACTGTCATTTCACAATAACAAATAATCCACCCTTCATTTATAAAATAGGGTGGATTATTTCTCCATTATACGGATCCCCTTAAAGGATCAACTATTACAAGCGGCCATTGGTGTAACCGCACCATGGTCGCCTTTTTTACTATAATTTCATTATACACAATGGCGTTTACGACGTAAATAGACATATTTTCCGAAAATTTATTCTCTTATAAATACTTTCTCATGACACTTCGCCCATCATACGAAAACAGCATTGGTCTTTCTTCAACAACGGTTTGTAAATGAACAGTTCGTCCCCATAGTTGATGTATAAAAGGAAGTACTTTTTCTAAATAGTTAATATCAAGCTCAGTTCCTTCATAGGAGTGTTTTTAGAAAAGTTCTCCGTTTTGTAAATAGTCACCGTCATTTACAGTAATGTAAGGAAAACCACCGTTTACTCGCATATTTACAAGTTGATCGCGAACTTTTTCCCAATCTTTATCGACAATTTTATAGTCCTTCCCTTTCTTTTGGAATAAATATAAATCTTCACGATGAACTAATTCTTTCGTGAGATAATTGCGGATAAATGAAGTATCAGACTCGATTTCTCTTACTTCAAATATTTTTTCACGGCCCGAGCAAGGCTTTATACCTCGTGCTTTCATTTTATCTGCTGGCTTATTCCAACGTTCTTCAATATCTTCAAAAATTTTCAATCCTAAATAATATGGATTAATGCTTGTGCGTGACGGTTGAACGACTCCAGCATTTAACTTTGCAAATTCGATTGCTTCACCAGTGGTTAAATCCATCTCTCTTAAAATCCGCTGATGCCAATAAGACGCCCACCCTTCGTTCATAATTTTCGTTTCGAGCTGCGGCCAAAAGTAGAGCATTTCCTCGCGCATCATTGTTAAAATGTCTCGCTGCCAATCAGACAGCTCTCTGCTATACTGCTCAATAAATAACATTAAATCTTTTTCTGGGTTCGGTGGGAAATTCTTCCTTTTTTTTCGTTGCTTCGGTTTTTCCTCCTTTTCAATGTCTAAATTCCACAGATCATCATATGGTGTAGGTGCAAGCCTTTCTTCTTCTTCGTACTCTTGTTCATCTTCATCGCTCAAAGCTAAATTTGGCCGTATAAGGGATGGGTCGATATGTTCTTCAATGGCTAATACAGCATCTAAAAAAATTTTCACCTCGTGCTTGCCGTGTTCAATCTCATATTGACGAATCCTTTCCGCAGTAGCTGCCATACTTTCAACCATATCCCGCTTCGTATTTTGAAAACGAACGTTATTTTTGAAAAAATCGCAATGTGCTAACACGTGCGCAACGATTAATTTATTTTGAATTAGCGAGTTTGAATCAAGCAAAAATGCGTAGCACGGATTGGAATTAATGACAAGCTCGTAAATCTTACTTAAACCGATATCCGATATCATAATGAATCTTCATTTTATGAAATTGCTTGCCGAAACTCCAATGTGAAAATCTTGTCGGCATTCCGTATGCCCCAAACGTATAAATGATATCTGCTGGACAAACTTCGTAACGCATCGGATAAAAGTCTAAACCAAACCCTTCAGCAATTTCTGTTATTTCGGCAATAGCTTTCTCTAATGCTTTTCGTTCCTCTTCTTTCACCCGCTCTTCCCCCTTTTTCCGTCTTAACACAATGTATGAAAAATGAATAAGTTTGATGAAAATGAGGTTAGATTTTTTTAAAAAGATTTAACTTTTTCGCTTCATATGCAAGCATAATCCCAACTAGTTCGTTTCGACTCCATTCTTCTTCAAAAACGGTAAGTGGAGGATTTGTTTCCCCGACAAGATAACTCAGTTCAATTGTCATTGCAGGTCGTTTAAACGTTGTAATAAACCAATCAGTATAACCCCCACCAATTGCATTTTTACTCGGATTTGCAAGCTTATATCCAGTAATGAAGGCTATGTTTTCAGCAATGCTTCGATCTCTTTTCTGATGACGGCCATTTTTATAATTCCAATAAATTTCTCTTCCAGCTGTATGATAAGCAATTGCAATTAAAGGTTGCTCCTTTTTTGTAAATTTTGTAAGTGCTGCTACTTCAGCTGCTTCAAGTGGCCGCTTTCCTTTATAAAATTGATAGTAGGGCACAGCTGGTTCTTTATTAAGCTTTTTCCACCCAGCTGGATACTGACGATTTAAATCGATTCCGTGCCCATTTGCTTTCCATCTTGAGAAATCAATCCAATTCTCATTCATTTTCATTAATCGGCCACGATGCGAAAGCGGAAATTCATTGATTAGCCCTTGTTGGATCGTTACGCCATCTGGATTTAACATTGGTACAAACCAAATGGAAATATCATCGAAAATCTTTGGATGAAATAATCCGACTGCCCTGTTATTTTTGTACGCATCGGCATATGTTTCCATCATACGCATCATCATTTATGTCGATAGCCACTCCCGACCATGGTGGGAACCGACAATCAAAATATGTTCCTTTCCTTTTCCTAATTTAACTGCGTAAATTTTCCGTCCAAAATGAGAACTGCCAATTTTTTTAACCTGTAATAAATGACCATAATGCTGATCTAAAGCGATTAAATCTTTATTTAATTTATCGTATGTGTATGTTTCATACGGATTAATGATCGTCTCTCCATGGACGATCGCATGTATTGAAAAAAGTACAAAAAGAAGTATGAAAACTTTCTTTTTCATTTCTTCACCTTTTTTACTTTTAAATTGAGCGCAATCATTCATCGTTATACAGGTAAATGATGAAAATCCCCATATGACAACAAGACCAAGTTTTAGCGAGCAACTTTTTCTTTAAGCCTCATACAATAACATCAACTCCTTTAAAGGAGATGAACAAATGAATACGATGGATTATGATCGCGCATTATATTATACACACCGTTCTGAGTGGGATAATTTACTAATCTTAATGGTTAGAACGAAAGACGATTTACTTTCAAAAAAAATTGAATACTTTTTACACGCTTATCACTTTGAACATGATTATTCCGTCATTGAAAAACGACTAACTTCTCTACTGCGTTACATCGACCATGCAACTGAAACAGCTGAACAATTCCCAGAAGATAATATGTACCATCTAACTTAAAAAGTGAGAATCCACCAATCAAAAACAAGGAAAGCGAATGCTTTCCTTGTTTTATCCATCTTTCACATCATGCCATTTTTTACAGCATATAAAGCTGCTTGTGTTCGATCCGCCAAATGTAGTTTTGAGAGTAAATTTGATACGTGTGTTTTAACGGTTTTTTCCGTAATAAATAAGCTTGCCGCAATCTCTTTATTGCTTTTACCTTTTGCAATTTCTTTTAACACGTCTAATTCTCTTTTTGTTAATTCCGTAAAAGCATTTGCTTTTTTATCATTTTGTTTACTTGATAAATGGGAAAGTAAATGGGAAGTTGCTTTTGGATGAAGCTGATTTTCGCCGTGGACCATTTTAATAATAGCTTTCGCAAGCTCGTCTGGTTCAATATCTTTTAATTGATACCCAGATGCCCCTGCTTCAATTGCTGGGATTACGTGATCTTCGTCAGAAAAGCTTGTTAACATCATCACTAAAATAGCTGGGTTGATTTTCTTAATTTCTTTCGTTGCTTCAATGCCGTCCATCGTGGGCATAACTAAATCCATTAAGATGATATCCGGATTTAGTTCAGCTGCTAATTGAACCGCTTCTTTTCCATTTTGTGCTTCACCAATAATTTCAAAGTTTTCTTGTGTTTTTAAAAAAAACACGAGTCCTCTTCTTACAACATGATGATCATCAGCAATTAAAATTCGAATTGTCATTTTTTCACCTCATTAACAGGGATTATGACTGTCATTCTTGTTCCCTTGCCTAGCTCACTCTTTAATTGAAAACTGCCATTTAACTGTTCAACCCGTTCTTTCATACTTTTTAACCCGAGCGACATCATAGGCTTTGTCTCTTCATAATTGAATCCCTTTCCATCATCAGAAATTATCATCGTCACTTTTCCCTTTTCGCCGATTAACGTCAGCTTCACAAGCTGCTGTTCAGAATGTTTTTTGCAATTATTGAAAGCCTCCTGAGCGATTCTCCATAATCCTTCTTCTACTTTATAAGGAAGTGTTAAGACGCCATTAACATTTGCTTTTACCATTAAGCCGAGCATTCGGCCGTAATTTTTTAACGCACTCGTTAAACCTTTCTCCAAACCGCGAGGGCGAAGCTGCCATATAAGTGCTCGCATTTCCCCGAGAGCCTCTTGGGCCATATCTTGAATGTCATTAAATGTTTCCCTCATCTGTTTGTCAGTGGACATTTTCATTCCTGCTCGAGCCGTTAAGCTTAACGAAAACAACAACTGGTTTACAGAATCATGTAAATCACGCGCAAGACGATTGCGTTCAGCAGTAAGAGCTGTTTCTTGTTCTCGCTGGGTTAAATAAATTCTTTTAATTGCCGTGCCAATTTGAAAAGCAACTGCTTCTAGAAGAGCTAATTCTCCTTCGTTAAAATAAGTTTTATTTGGCGAACCGACATTTAATAACCCAAATTTTTCATTGCCAGCACGCAATGGAACGGTTGCATGGTGGGTTAGGTTATTCGTTTCTCCCCACTCATTATAAACTGCATCTTCAAGACGTTTACATTCCATAATATTAGTTGCTTTTTCAAGTCTGCCATCATTGTATTTATTTAAGCACCAGCATGTACCGTTCTTCATTGGCATACAACCGGCAATTTTTAAAGCTGGAGGAAGCTTTTCCATAGCAGCTAATTCGAACGTTCCATTTTGATCAATTAGAAAGATCCAGCCTGTCTCAATACCAGTTACTTGTAGTAGTTTTTTTAAAACTTCAGAAAGAACTTCAAACAAATCAGTTCCCTCATTTAACAATTCGGCTATTTCTTTCAATATTCTTAATTCAGTACCCAATTGTTTTTCACTTCTTCCATTCTTTTTCTCATTATAACTCCTTTTTTAAAAAAATACGTTAGTAAAAAGAATGAACTTCAATTACATCGAAAGGAGGAGATCATTTGAATGCGTAATGATTTACATACTCATGAAAACAATTTATAATTTTTATAAATGAAAAAAATTGAGGTAATAAATATATGAAACAAATGAACAAAGATGTTAGGGAATCTTTTTTATTTATCCCTTGGGCTGTTTCGGTCATTGCAATGTTTGGCAGTCTTTATTTTTCTGAAATCCTTCAATACGAGCCTTGTGAGCTATGCTGGTACCAAAGAATATTGATGTATCCATTAGTTTTATTATTAGGGATTGCTGTCATTAAAAAAGATGACAAAATCGCCTCCTACTCCCTCTGGATGTCAGGAATAGGCGGATTGATTTCCCTCTACCATTATTTAATTCAAAAAGTCCCTTTTTTTGCTGATCGTGCTCTCTCTTGCGGCCGGATACCTTGTACAGGTCAGTATATTAATTGGCTAGGATTCATTACAATTCCATTCCTTGCATTAGTTGCCTTTATCATTATTTTTATATTTAGCCTTTTATTATGGAAAAACGTCAATAGGTGAAAATAATTTAATAGGTGGTGTACATGCTTTTTATAAGCAGAAAAATAAATGAAAAAAATAATCGTTTTTTTAGTAATCGTTATCGCTCTTTTTGCCGGTATTGCATTTGCCACAAAAGTACAGCAAGAAAAAAAAGCGGAAGGGAACCCTTATAATAAAGATAGCTTAAATTCAGAAACAATCGCTTTGCTTGATGATGAAAATTACTCAAATATTATTTTACCTGAAGAATTAAAAGAAAAGATTGACAACGGCGAAGATGTGACAGTATATTTTTACAGTCCAACTTGCGGTCATTGCAGAGAAGCGACACCAGTTGTAAAGCCACTTGCCGATGAATTGGGGATTGATTTATTCCAATATAATGTTCTTGAATTTGAACAAGGTTGGGATGACTATAACATAAATTCAACCCCTACAATTATCCAATTTAACGATGGCAAAGAGACAGCCCGTATTGAAGGTAATCGCGGCGAGGGAACTTTTAAAGCTTGGTTTAAAGAAAACTCACTATAAGTAGATCGAGGGGGCCAATAAGTCGATTTTCGGCTATTGCCCCTCTTTTTTTAGTCAAGAATGCTGAGATATAAACATTGTATTTCCCTTTTAGAACAACTTCTTTTTCAAACTGTTGCCACAAACTCGCATACTTTGTTGCTTGCACTTCGTTGTCAGCTCATGAAAGATTGTTCTATCCGCTTTCGCCTTGTTGCTTGGCACCTCGACTGACAAGCGTTTCCGGGTTTGTTTGTGACTTTGTCTATAAGCTGAAACAGCAAAAATGAATCTGCCGTTTGTCAATTATTCATAATCATCAATTAATCCGCACTGAATAAGTCCGAAGATAAATAACGTTCGCCGCTATCAGGTGCAATACTTAGCACACGTGCTGTTTCCGGCAATGTTTCAGCAATTTGAACAGCGAAATAAACAGCCGCTGCCGAAGAAGGACCAACTAAAATTCCTTCTTTTGCTGCAAGCTGTCGTACCATCTCTTGTGCATCGTGATCATCAATATGAAGGATTTTCTCATAAAGATGTTGATTCAAAATTTTTGGTACAAACCCCGGTCCAGTCCCTGGAATTTTATGTGGACCAGGTTCACCTCCAGCTAAAACAGGTGAGCCAGCCGGCTCTACAACATAGATCTTTAAATTTGGTATTTGTTTTTTTAATTCTTCCCCTGTTCCTGTTATTGTTCCTCCAGTACCAGCAGTAAGTATGAGCACATCTAAATTTGCATCAAATGCGTGAATAATTTCTAGAGCCGTTGTATGTCGATGTGCATTCGGATTTGCAGGGTTTTCAAATTGCATTGGGATATAGCTATGCGGAATTTGCTGCGCTAATTTTTCAGCAAGATGAATTGCGCCTGTCATTCTCTCTTCTGCTGGTGTTAAGTATACTTCGGCACCATATGCTTTCATAAGCAATATTCTTTCTTTCGTCGCATTATCTGGCATCGTTAAAATACAACGATATCCTAATGCAGCACTTACCATCGCCAACCCAATTCCAGTATTTCCTGAAGTAGGCTCAATAATCGTCGATCTTCCAGGTTGAATTAACCCTTCCGCTTCAGCAGTCCGAATCATGTTATAAGCAGCCCTGTCTTTAACACTTTTTCCCGGATTAAAAGATTCCAGTTTGACAAAAACAGACGCCCCTCTTCCCTTTGTAACCCGATTTAGCTTCACAATCGGAGTATCACCAATGAGATTCAAAATAGAATTTACAACTTTCATTTTATAAAGACTCTCCTTAACGAAATCATTTTATTAATGACATATAGATTTACTTGGTATTATATTATAATTGAAAAAGGTTTGCTCGTAAACTTATTTAAAAAAGTGAATTATGATAATATCGATTAGATAACATCATCTTGAAAAATATGAGGAGAAAATGAAATGATTGTCACTTTTAAAAAAGGAGAACTATTTGAAATCATTATTCCATCTGAATGGTCTGGCATTACAATTGAACATCTATTTAAAGTTATTTTTCAAGCCCCAAAAAAGCTGACCCATCAATTTCGGATGAACAAGTTAGTAACGATAAATGGAAAAATTACGAATTGGCATACACCGTTACAAGAGGGAAATCGCTTGCAAATTCGCCTATTTCAAGAGGAGCCCTGTTCATTTATCCCTGCTTATCACGACATCGAAGTGTTATATGAAGATGATCATTTACTTATATTAAACAAGCCTGCCGGAATGGATACGCATCCAAATGAACTTAAGCAAACAAACACGCTTGCAAATGCAGCAGCATATTATTTACAAGCTAAAGGCGAGCTTCGAAACGTCCGTCATGTTCATAGGTTAGATAGAAACACTTCCGGTGCGATTCTGTTTGCGAAACATACTTTTTCAGGTGCATTGCTTGATAAGCTGCTTGAAGAACAAAAAATAACTCGTACTTACGTTGCTTTAGTTCATGGCATGATGCAACAAAAAAGGGGCACAATTAATAACCCTATCGGTCGTGATCGCCACCACCCTACAAGAAGACGAGTCTCAAGAACCGGACAAGCCGCAATAACTAAATATAAAGTAATTGAAACATACGCTGACAAAGAAATGACACTTATTCAATGTGAACTGCTGACAGGCAGAACCCACCAAATACGTGTCCATCTCAGTCATATCGGTCATCCGCTCGCAGGCGATCAATTGTATGGAGGAAAAAATATTTTTCCCCGTCAAGCACTTCATTCATTAAAATTAACGTTTCTTCACCCATTTACTAAGGAAGAAGTGATTTGTCACGCACCTTTTCTTGATAAACACATTTTCCCACAATTTGATCTTTATCAGATTTAAATACCGTGGCTCCCTGCCTTCTATTAAGGCGGGGAAACTTATAAATGATAACTCATCATCATGAGCTCTCCTTTTTTCCCCATCCTTCGTTCACCTTCATCAACATAGCCACATTTTTTATATACATGTTGGGCGACGTGATTTTTTACGTTTACAGCTAAAACAATTTCATTTATTTCGTGAAAATGTTCCTTCACAAAACGTGGCAAAAGCATTAATGCATTTTTAGCATACCCTTTTCCTTGATAACGAAAATCTGTTGAAAAAGCTCTTAACAAAATCGCATGATCGTTATTTGAGTATGATCTGACGCCATCATTTATATGTAAAACAAAAAAAATGACGAGCTTCTCCCCTTCTATAGCTAAAATAGAAGAACGGTCAGAATCCTCATTTGAAAGCTGAATACATTCTTTTGGCGTACTTGTAAAACGAAGTTGTCGTTCCGTTAACATATAATTGTCGATCGCATCTTTAAAATTCTTGTTATAAAAATAAAGCTGTATCTAAACTCCTCTCCTTTCATAAGAACATGCATTCCTATTTTTAATTATAGAGTGTACTTATTTTTTATCATTTTATCTATTCATTTATCGTTCCGAATGATTACTCCATTTTATCTTTTACTTAACTGCTTATCAAAGCATAATACAAAATAATTTTGAGCATGAACATTTTTAATTAACCTTTTAATGCGGAATCGACTATGCAAAAACTTGCGAACGTTCCTGTTTACAAAAAACAGACGATGATACTTTTTATCATTATATAATTTATCAAACCAATCGTACTCTCATAATTGTTCAATATGTTTGTCGATCTTCTTTGTGTTTAAAGAGTCTTCTAGTACGATCCTATTGATTACCTTACCGACAATTTCAAACAGCATATGAAAAAATTCATCCATTATAATATATCATCTCCTTTAAAAGAAGTAACTTGCCTGTTGTCAATGCTCTAGATTCCAAAAATCCTTTATTGGGGCTTTCATTTTGTTGGAATTTTGGTAGTTTTTATCCTCAATATTTTTCTAAAATTTCGGTATAAGTAATTTTGAAAAAAGTTAATAAATATAGTTTCGAAGTAATTTAATCCCAGGGGCAAAATCCAACTAAAGCTACTTTTCCTCTTTATTCGCTTTTTCAAAGGAGTATGTTCCTTCATCCTTCTTGTCACCTGATGTCCTTACAAACTATTTTTCACATTTTATCCATCCAATATTGATTGAGCCATCATGAAAAAATTCAATCACATATTTTTGGCGAGGGCAAAAAATATATAAATCAGACCTAAACGAAGCAAGTTCGGTTATTTTTTCCAACAATTTATTTGTTAGTTTCGTCTTTATTAACGGATCATTACCATATCCCCAAAAAATATATACAGGGAAGTTTTTAAATCCTTTTAATTCTAATATGAATGGAATTTTAGAAATGTCCTCTTCATTTAACTTTATTTTACTCATCATACTTACCGTCCAGTCAATTCTATTCCATGAAGCGATTGGAAAGATTGCAGAAAATTCTTTCTTAATCATGCTGCTTAAAGTTTCGGTTAAAATTTCAAAGCTTATTGGATGATCGTATACGTCTTGCAGCAGTTGTGTTAGTTCATTTACGATCTTCATTCTTTGTTGCTGTTTTTCTTTTTCATGCTGGATAGCTAATCATTCATTTAGTCTTTTCTGTCTTTTTTCTTTCCTCATCTTTTTTCTCCATTATTTTTTTTCCTAGTAAGCTAATATATGAGTCTCCACTTCATATGTTGATTTCTATTTATCAAGTGTAACTGATTCTTCTTGTATAAATTTCAGTTTTCATTCACTTCATTTGTATATTTCTTTACATTAATGAGATTATCTCCTTTTTCGATAAATTTATATAAAATTCTACTAATATATTAAAAAAATTCGATTTTTTGTGATACCTTTTTTTATTTAAAACGTATATATAAATGGGGGTGATTAAATGGTTGAAGCTGAAATGATTAAAGCTTTGAATCAGGAGATTGCTAGACTTTCAGGGTCAATGCGAGAGAATGAGGAGAAAGTGAGACGTTTACGGAAGACAAAATCAAATGTTGAAACTGAACAAGAAGAGTTAATAAACAATAAAAAAATTGTCTATCTTCCAGAGTTCTCATCAACTTCTTGGGCTGGAAAGCACGCTGCTGAACATTCAAACATCCGCGACAGTATTGATCAAATCGTGACAAATATTGCGAACCAACAAGTTGAAAATAGTTTAGATGATCTTGAAAAAAAGATAAATGAATTAGAGCAGGAAAACAACGCCTTAAGAAATTCCATTAGTGCAAATCAAAGCGCAATCATAAAAATTAATAATAAATAGAAGGAGATAAAAGTAACATTATGTCAGAGATCAAAATTGTCAAAAACGACATTAAATCTGCTTTTGAAGAGTTAAAAGCAAAAATAATAGAATTAAATACAGCGAGTGCAAAAGCAGATTTTTCCGTGTCAAAACTTCATGTAATCCAAAAAATCGAAGAGATTGAACAACAATATTACGCAACAATGAAAAGCTATAAAACTTATTTAGAAAAATCAGAAAATGATTCCTTATCAAATGTCGAATTGTTTATTGATGTAGAGCAAAACATTGCTCATACTATTAGTAAGGAGACGACGCAATGAAAGTATTGAATGTATCTGAAGTTAATAGTGTAATCGATCAATTAATCAAAAAAAAGAATGAAGAGAAAACACAATTTCTCGCCATTAAAGACGCAGTGCAAAAAGTGATTCATTTAGATGATGCTTTAAAAGGTAAAGGCGGTCATGCGATTCGTGAACACTTTGCAGTTCTTCATCTCCCCACTCTTGAGTTATTCGCTGAATTTTTAGATCACTATATTCAAGAGCTAAAAGAAGTTAAAAACATTGTTGGAAACTACGAAACTGAAGCTGGCTTTGTCCGTGAAGACTTTCTTGCACACGATGTGAAAAACGGCATTACAAAAGTAGATGAACTGACTCACAATATCGTCGAAAGCATTAGGAATGAACTGAATGCAGTGAGTGATATTGTCGGCGTTCTCCCGATACATACGCATCATTTTAATGCCGAAATTTTTAACGCTGAGCAACATGTTCAAAAGACGATCGACGAGTTACACCGCCTTGATGAAAGCAGCACTGCAACACTCACCTCCTCTTCCGACGTATTAAACAAGCTTAGTCAGCATGTAGGAAAAATGAGCGGTTGGACAAAAAACGGCATTCCTTTAAGTGAAAAAACTGTTGATGAAGTGAAAAAATCAGTTAAATCCTCCCAGACGTTAGAAAAAATAATTGAAGAATACGGGGTAGCTATTTTAGCCAGAAATACTAGCTTAAGCTTTGCTAGCGCAATGATGAATTCTGATAAACTGTTAAAAATGGGCGGCTTAAGCTTTAAAATGTTTAAAAAAAATGGAAATGTTTATCTTAAAGTCAAAAATGGTCCAAAAATAACAAGAAGTGAGTTAAAAAATTATTGGAAATTAATTGGTGAAGACTTTCGGATTGGGAAATGGAAATCAAGCTTTATCACTCAGCTAATGGGCGATGTGAAAAATGGAACAAAAATATATCGGAGTACGTTAGAACAATATCGAAAACTACTTGTCGACGATCTTAATATTCGTAAAGGGAACTCGGGATTTATCAATCAGCTCGTTCAAGATGTGAAAGCAGGAAAAAAATTAAGAGCAAAAGATTTAGTGAAATATCAAAAATTACTTGTCGATGATCTTAGTTTTAGTAAGAAAAACTGGAACTCCCGCTTTATTACTCAACTAGTGAATGATTTTAAAAGCGGAAAAAAATTATATAAAAATAGTCTAGAACAATATCGAAAACTACTCGTCAATGATTTTATTCATTATAAGCGAAATTGGAACTCGCAGTTTATTAATCAACTCATTCATGATGTTAAAAACGGGAAAAAAAAAACCGGAAATGAATTAAAAAAAATTCAAGAATCACTAGCGAAAAACCTTGGTGGTGATAAACGAAATTGGAACACTAGATTTGTTACTCGACTAGTAAATGAAGGAGTCCCGCTTTACAGTAAATCAAATAAAGAGTTTTATTTAAAAAACAGTGAAAAATTCACTAAAAGTAAATTCGATGCTTTAGTTGGCGATATTAAACAATTAGCAAAACCAAAGCTAAAAGTGGCCGGAAAGGCTTTTGTAGAAGAATTGAAATTTTGGAAGTTATTTAAAGGATGGAAAACAGATTCAATTTTAACAAGAGCCGGAAAAGGGGCTGGAATATTAGGACTTGGGCTTACTGTAGTAGATAACAGTAAAAGTAACTTTTATAACGAGGAAACTGGCGAACTGGACTTTAGTAAGAACAAGAAGAAGTTTGCCGTCGATACGGCGGTTGATGTCGGTTCAGGTCTAGCAGCTATGGGAGCTGGTGCAGCATACGGATCGGCTGTCTTACCACCACCTGCTGGAACAGTCGTTGGTGCAGTAGTAGGTGCAGGGGTTTTCATTTTAATTAACGTGAAAATTCCTACGGATCCACCACAAAGTATTGTCGAAATGACAAAAAATATAGCCAATAAAGCGGTCAATAAGGGAGTAAAAGCGGTAAAAAAAGCTGCGAAGAATATTGGCGATTGTATTAACGGGATAGGGAAAAAACTTGACAAAGTATTTTGGTAGGTGAAGTTCAAATGTTAAAACAATGTAACGAAGATGATTTTTATACGATAAAAATGGAGATAGATGATCGCTTAAGCCCAGAGAACATTATTATATTTTTTTGGGGGGCTTTAGTTTTAAGTGGAATTATGATCCTTGTTATCACAATTCCCCTTTACGGACCTGGTCATTATCTTACAAACCCACTTTGGTTTTTGACACATAAAATTTTCGTCATTCTTTTTGTAATTCAGCTTATTGTTACACTTTTCTACTCGCTGAAAAAAAACGCCTATCGTTATCAAAGGGTACAATCAGTCTTTTTAAGTCTATTTTCATTGAAAACAACATCATTTGATGTGTATGCTGCTTTTTTTATGTTTTGTGAAGGTAGAGATGTCCCTAGTAACTTAATAATAACAACGATTGCTTTATGGATTGGAGGCTTCATCTTCTTGCTTCTTTCAACAATTAGGGCGATCAAAAGAGTCCAACAAGGTGAATTGAGAAAGAACGGGAAAGGACTATACAATATTAAACAAACAGTAGGAAATGCTAATCTACCAATTATATTTGGAGTAGTTATGATAGGAGGAGCAATTGTAAGGAAACTATCCGATTCGGCAATCACACTTGGTACTGTAACTGATTTATATTTTATTCTCATGTTTCCTTTTATTCTCCAATATATGATGGTTTTTGCATTACCTGAGCATTTCCTTTACACGTATTGTAAATTACGATTTAAATCGTTTCATGTTCCAATGCCTAACCCCGAGGAAGAGGAGGCAAGAAAAAAACCAAATGTTAAACGCTGTCCGATCGAATCGAATATCAATAATGTAATCAGTACGACAACAAGATGTAAAATTGGTGGCTGGAGTGTTGCAGCAGAGGACTTTGAAGAAGCAATTTCTTCCAACGGATTAGAAATGACCGAAACATTAATTTATAAAATTTCAAATATAAACGAGGCGACTAATGAGGCTGACTATACGTTCTACATCCCAGTAGAGCCACCGGTAGAAATGGATAAAATTGGGGGGGATTTCTATTTTCATAAACGATGGAAATTTGATGATGGGTTTCTTATTAAAAACAGAGGTTTAGATTTTGATATGGAAGACGAAGATTTTTATGACTTACTCCGCATGAAAGCTAAAGAAGAACAGTTAATACTAAAGTCTTTCTACAAAATTTTAGATGAAGAAGGATACGTTTACTATTATGCTCCAATCGTGGAAGAACAAAAGGAAAAACACGAAGTGATTTAAATTAAGGAGAAAGTGGCTGATCGCTAATTAAAAGCACTAGAGTTAGAAGATTAATAGTTTTGGACAGTAAGTCGAGATGTCCCTCCCCTGCCTTCTGTGCCTTTATTTAGATCATTAATTAGCATAATATTCAAAAGCTTTACTCCTTGGTGAAATGAGTTTTTTATGAAATTTCTTTTTACCAAGCGAGTGCTTCATTTTATAAAAAGTTTAAAAGCGACTTGCCAACTATTATTTTTGCAAGGTGAAGTTCAAATGTTAAAACAATGTAACGAAGATGATTTTTATACGATAAAAATGGAGATAGATGATCGCTTAAGCCCTGAGGGCATTATCGCGCCTTTTTGGGGGGGCTTTAGTTTTAAGTGGAACTATGACTCTTGTTATTACAATTCCCCTTTACGGACCTGGTCATTATCTTACAAACCCACTTTGGTTTTTAACTCATAAGATTTTAGTCATTCTTTTTGCGATTCAGCTTATTGTTACACTTTTCTTTACATGGAGAAAAGTGGCTTATAGATATCAGCGAGTACAATCGATATTTTCAAGTTTTTTTTCTTTCAAATTATCACTAGATCCGTATTTTGCTTTTTTTATGTTTTGTGAAGGTAGAGATATCCCTAGTAATATAAAGACGACCGCAACCATTTTAATGATTGGCGGTTTAATCTATTTGCTTTTTTCAACAATTAGGGCGATCAAAAGAGTCCAACAAGGTCATTTGCGGAAGGGCGGAAAAGGACTATACAATATTAAACAAACAGTAGGAAATGCTAGTCTACCAATTATATTTGGAGTAACAATGATGTCGGGGGCGATTTCAAGAACGTTATCTGATTCATCGAGCACTTTTGGAATTGCAGCTGGTTTGTATTTTTTTCTTTTACTTTGCTTTATTCTCCAATATGCGATGGCTTTTGCGTGGCCTGAGCATTTCCTCTACACGTATTGTAAATTACGATTTAAATCGTTTCATGTTCCAATGCCTAACCCCGAGGAAGAGGAGGCGAAAAAAACAAATGTTAAACGCTGTCCGATCGAATACCATAATGTAATCAGTACGACAACAAGGTGTAAAATTGGTGGCTGGAGTGTTGCAGCAGAGGACTTTGAAGAAGCAATTTCTTCCAACGGATTAGAAATGACCGAAACATTAATTTATAAAATTTCAAATATAAACGAGTCGACTAATGAGGCTGACTATACGTTCTACATCCCAGTAGAGCCACCGGTAGAAATGGATAAAATTGGGGGGTATTTCTATTTTCATGAACGATGGAAATTTGATGATGGGTTAATTATTAGCTATGGGAATTTAGATTTTGGTTTGGAAGACGAAGACTATTACAATTTACTTTACACAAAAGCGGAAGAAGAGCATTTAACATTAGAAGAACCTTTCTTTAAAATTTATTTCGATCGTCATGGAGAAGACGGAACCCTTGACTTTTATGCTCCAATCGCGGAAGAACAAAAGGAAAAACACGAAGTGATTTAAATTAAGGAGAAAGTGGCTGATCGCTAATTAAAAGCACTAGAGTTAGAGGATAAACCCCTTCTTAAATCCTCTAGTTTTTTGAATTTATGTAATTTATATACATCATTTTTATTTGATACTTTGATCTTTCACTAATAATAAAAAATATATAAATTACTTACGAATTTTTGTAGGTCATTCCTTTTAAAATATTTCTTATAAACAAAGGAGGTTCACATGTTAAAACAATGTAATGAAAATGATTTTTATCAGATAAAGACAGTGGCTGAAAATCGGTTACGCCCAGACCGCATGACCAGAACACTTTGGGGTGCTTTCATGTTTAGCGGGATGATAACAGCTGTTCTTAGCTTTGGATCAGGATACAGTATTTATGTGACTAATCCAATTTGGCCAGTCATTGTGAAAATTAGTAGCATTTTATTAGCTGTTCAATTTGTAGTTACTGTTTTCTTTACAAAAAGAAAGATCGCCTATAAATTCCAAAGAACACAATCATTACTTTTAAGTACCTTTTTATTTAAAATGTCAATAGATGTATACGCCGTCTATTTTCTATCATGTGAAGATAAATCAGCACCAAGTTATATGACAACTACCGGATTTATTTTATTAATTGGCGGCTTACTCTATTTAGTTATTTCTACAATTATGGGGATAAAAAGAGTCCAACAAGGTGAATTGCGTAAAGGCGGAAAAGGATTATACAACCTAAAACAGTCAAAAGGACAAGTCAGTCTGCCAATTATCTTTGGAGCCACAATGATGGGCGGAACAATTGCCAGATTTCTATCAGATGTAAATACTCCTACTGCAAACATGGCATCTCTATTTTTTGCGCGATTCTTTGCCGTTGTTCTCCAATATGCAATGACTTTTGCATCGCCTGAGCTTTTTCTGCTCACCTATTGTAAATTTAAATTTGAATCGTTTCGAATTCCAATGCCGACACCAGTAGAATTTAAGCAAAACCAAACAATTCAATTCAGGGCAAATCACAATGGAAAAGTTAGTATAGAGCGTTTGTCATTCGAATTGTATCAAGTGATCAGTGCGACAACGAAGTGTAAAATAGATGAATGGCACTACACTGCAATAGAGTTTGATGCTGAAATTACTAAATTAGGATTAGAAAGTTCAGGAATATTAATATACAAAAGCGAAAATTTTGATCAGTCAGCTAATGAAGCCGATTATACATTTTACATCCCTGTTAATACTCCAATTGAAATGGAGGCAAATGATATATTTGATTCTTATAAAATATGGAAATTCAACGACGGACTCCTCCTTAAAAATGTGAATTTTCATCACATCAAAGATTTTTACGACTTACTCCGCACAAAGGCTAAAGAAGATCAGTTAACATTAGAAGAACCTTTCTACCATATTTTAAATGAGGAAGGCATCCTTCACATTTACGCTCCCATTATAGAAGAACAAAAGGAGAAAACCGAAGTGATTTAAAAGAAAATGGCTTATCGTGGAAACACTAAAGTTAGCGGATAAGCCATTTTGAAAGTTAGCCTCCATTTAGCTACTACTATTCGATTAGATAAGGGGTAAAGCACCGTTTTGGCACCCCCCTTATTATTTTTTTACAACACTTCTAAACTGGGATAAATACATCTCCTTCTTCCGCCTCCCTTTAAAAAAACGTTATTAATTTTTCTCTCTCTATTTCCCTAATTCCCTTTTCTTCCATTTTTTAAAGTTGATTTCCAAAATCCAAAAAATCAAAAATTCCCCAGTGCATTTTTTGCTTTTTTTTGCAGGAAAATTGGCATAACTTGTCGAATATTGTAAAGTAACTTATTTGGCTTGTAAACCCTTAAGACAAGCAATACTGCTTAGAAAGGAGGGGCAACTAAATTTTGTTATGATTAAAGAGAAAACTTCCTTTTCCGACAAATTTGTGTAAGATTATATTTGGATTGTTAAGTTTAAACAATTTAAATTTCAGAAACTTTTTCACATTTCAAACGTAAAACTACAAATGGAGGTGATTGAATGATTGAAGCACAAATGATCTCAGCTTTGAATCAGGGTATTGCTAGACTTTCCGCATCAATAAGAGAGAATGAAGCGAAAATAAAACGTTTAGAAACAGTCAAGGCAAGCATTGAAACCGAACAAGAGGAAATCATCGACAACAAAAAAAATATTTTTCAACCTGAGTTCTCATTGAATTCTTGGGCGGGAAAGCATGCTACTGAACATTCAAACGTTCGAGATAGTCTTGACACGAGCAATACTAATATTGCAAACCAACAAGTTGAAGATCGTTTAGATACTATTGAAGAAAAAATAACGGCATTAAGAAGTGAAAATCAAAGCCTGATGAATTCAATAAGCTCAAAAAGAAATGCCATAACTCAACTCAAAAATAAATAGAAAGGAGCCAAGTGATGTCGGAAATTAAAGTCGTCGAAAGTGAAATTAAATCTGCTTTTCAAAGTTTAACAGCAAAAACAAATGAATTAGATACAGCCAGCTCAACAGCTCAATTTACAGAATGTAAGCTTGATTTCATTCAAAAAATAGAAGAAATTGAAAAGCAGTACTACGCTACAACTAAAAGCTATAAAACCTCTCTATTAAAATCAGGAAATGATGCATTGTCTAATATCGAATCGTTTATTAAAACAGAGCAAGATTTAGCTCGTACAATGAGTAAGTAAGGAGACAGCGCAATGAAAGTATTGAAAGTATCTGAGATTTATAGTGGGATTGATCAATTAATCCAAAAAAAGAATAATGAGCGAAAACAGTTTCTTGCCATTAAAAATGCGATAACAAACATACTTAATTTAGACGATGCTCTA
Source organism: Bacillus aquiflavi (assembly GCF_019915265.1). Lineage (NCBI taxonomy): Bacteria > Bacillati > Bacillota > Bacilli > Caryophanales > Bacillaceae > Bacillus > Bacillus aquiflavi. The sequence goes on along the minus strand of NZ_CP082780.1, from coordinate 587,986 downwards.
AAAGGCAAAGGCGGCGAGGCGATTCGAAATCATTTTTCAGTTCTTCATATGCCTGTTCTTGATCTGTTCGATTCTTTTATCGATAACTATGTTCAAGAACTAAAAGATATTAAACAAATGGTCGGGAACTATGAAAGTCAGGACGGATTTGTACGGCAAGACTTTATTGAACAAGATGTTAAAAATGGCATCTCTAAGGTCGAGAAACTGACCCATGATATCGTAAAAAGCATTAATGAACATTTGAATTCTGTAAGTGATATTGTAGCCGTTAGTCCGGTGAATACGGCACAATTTGATGCAGAAATTAATAATGCTAATACACAAATTGAAAAAACAATTACAGATTTAAATCATCTTGATCAAAATAGTACATCTAAGCTAGAGCCGTCTTCTAATGGATTGCAACAAATCCAACAGCTTACAGCCAAAATAAGCGATACTACAAAAACTGGTATATTTCAAAGTCAAAATACCCTTCATGATTATGTGATTTTATTAAGAAATACTATAGTCAGCTTTGGAGCAGCTTATATGAATTCTGGTAAACATTTAAAAATAGGCGATTTAAGTTTTAAAATGTTTAAGAAAGACGGAAAAGTTTTTATTAAAGTCAGAGGTAAAGAAATATCAAATCTCCGTGATTTCGAAAAATATCGTAAGATGCTCGTAGAAAATATGGGTGGCAGATGGAAGTGGAGCCGTGACTTCGTAAAAAACCTTGTTAATGATGGTGTTCCCCTTTACAAAAATTTTGATGAAAAGTTCTTTAAAAGCAATAGTAATAAATTTTTAAATAGTCAATTCGATGATTTAGGAGGATATATTACCCGATTAAATCAATCATCATTAAAAGTTGCGGGCAATACGTTTAAAAATGAAATGAAAGTATGGAGTAGCTTTACCGGTTGGAAGGAAGCTTCAACATTCACTAAATTCGGAAAAGGCGCCGGAATATTAGGATTAGGACTTACTGTATGGGATAACGCAACTGGTAACTTCCGCAACGCAAACACTGGAGAATGGGAGTACACAGGTGGAAAACAAATTAAGAAGTTTGCCGTCGATACAACAGTTGATATCGGCGCTGGTGCGGCAGCTATGGCAGCTGGTGCGGCGGCTGGTTCTTTATTCTTACCACCCGCTGGTACTATCGTAGGTGCCGTTGTAGGTGCAACAGCTTTTGCGGCTGTTAACTGGAAGTTTGGCGATCCTCCACAAAGTATTGTTGACCATACAAAAAATCTTGCCAACAAAGCTGTTGATAAAGCTGTTGATATTGCGAGTAAAGCTGTCGATAAAATCGGCGATTGCATCGGGGGAATTGGGAAAAAGCTTGATAAAGTATTTTGGTAGCTTAGAAAATATTATGTTAGTGCAATGTTGCAGAGACGGTTATATTCATCATGATTGTTCATCTTTATACAGATAATTACGATGGACTTATCTATTTATGAAAGAATTATTTAATAAGTAAGTTACAATTTGAAACAATGAAAGAGCTATGTTAGTCTACCGATTATATTAGAAAACACCAATGTCATCCTTACATAAAAAAAAAATATACAAGTAGCTTTTGCATAGCCGGTTTCTCTTCCTGTTTCCTTATTGTAATTTATTTTCCATAAAAATAGAAAGAGCAGGAGGAAAGAAAAGTGAAAATTAAGCGATGTCCGATCGAATTTCATCATGTCATAAGTACGACACCGACAAGATGTAAAACTGACGAATGGTACATGGTAGCGAGAGACTTTAGAAATGCGATTATTAAAAATGGATTATATAGTACAGGCCCAATTATTTACCAAGTTGCAAATTTTGAGAAGTCTACGAATGAAGCTGATTATACGTTCTATATACCAGTAAACACACCATTAGAAATGGAGGAAAATGATAAATTTCGTTTTTATGAATCATGGCGATTTAATGATGGATTGGCGTTTAGACATGCGGATTTAGATGATGATATTGAGGACTCTTATGAACTGCTTCGAGCAAGTGCCGAAGCATTTAACTTCGAATTAGCGGAGCCTTTCTACAACATTTATCTCGATGTATATGGGGATGGGATCATTGATATTTATGCTCCAATTGTGAAGGAGGGATAGACATGATCAATCCAAACGATTCCATCCGCTATATGAACGTAGTATCTAAAACGTATCATTTCCATTATAACGATATTGATGACATAATGAAACGCTTCCTAACCGAAGTTGTTCAAAATACAATGATAAAAGGGCCATTATTTTATTCAATCAACAACGTGCCGATGGATGAAATGGTAAATGCTGAATTCTTTATGCCGATTGAAGAAGATCATCTTGAACTTGGAAACGAAATGTATTTTCATAGCTATTATGCCGTTGAAGATATGCTTTCAATATGTTTATATGATCAATTTGAAAAGCATACTGAAGTCGCTTATCATATGTTATTGGAATACATGGAACAAAATGATTTAACTCAAACTACACCTTTCTTTCATGTCATATCTGGTGATGAAACGTTACAGTATGTTTTTATTAAAGTAGGAGTATATAAAAAGAATGAAAACTAAATGACATCATCCTCTTCAATCACAACACCCCTTCGTTAATTGAGTTCAGAAGGGGTGCTTATAATTAAACTTTATAAATAAGCAGAGGAGTTTTTTATGTTACGACAATGTAATGAACACGACTTTTATCGAATAATGATTGTGTCAAAAGATCGGCTAAGTCCAGATCGCATTGTAAAATTTTTTTGGGCGGCATTTGTTTTTAGTGGAATCATCACGGCAGTTCTTCTTTTTGGCTCAAGGTCCAATGTAAATATTACAAATCCAATTTGGTCAGTAATTGTAAAAACTGGTATTATTTTACTCGTTATTCAATTTACCATCGCAGTTTTCTATATGAGAGAAAAAAATGCTTATCATTTTCAAAAGTTACAATCCTTATTGTTAAGTATTATTTCACTAAAAATGTCATTTGAATTATATTTCATATATTTTTTACTATGTGATGATCGGTTTGCACCAAGTTATCTGAAAACTACAGCAATTACTTTATTTGTTGGTGGATTGGTCTATTTAATTTTTACAACCTTTAGGGGGATTAAAAAAGTTCAACAAGGTGAACTGCGTAAAGACGGTAGTGGATTATACAATATCCAACAATCAAAGAGCAATATTAGTTTGCCGATTATATTTGGAGCGACGATGATGGGCGGAGCCATTTCCAGAACGTTATCTAATTCGTCGAATACGACTGAAAATATACTTGGTTTATATTTTTTTCTTTTACTTTGCGTTATTCTCCAATATACAATCGCTTTCGCATGGCCTGAACTCTTTCTGCTTACCTATTGTAAATTTAAGTTTGAATCGTTTCAAATTCCGATGTCAAAACAACCCCGTTCAAACAAAAAGCAAACGATGCCATTTAAAACACAAAGACAGGAAAAAAGAGAAGTAAATATAAAGCGCGCTCCAATCGAATTTCATCATGTCATTAGTACGATCACAAGATGTAAAACCGACGAGTGGTACTATACAGCATTAAACTTTGAAGGTTCTGTTATTAGAACTGGATTAAAGAGTACAGGGACAATTATTTATAAAGTTGCTAATTTTAATGAGGCAACTAATGAGGCGCATTATACATTCTACATCCCGGTAAATACAGCGATTGAAATGGAGGAAAATGATAAATATATTTTTAATAATATCTGGACATTTGATGACGGTTTAATCCTTCGTAATGGGAATTTAGATGAAAATATGGAACACTATTATGAATTGCTTCGCACGAAGGCGAAAGCAGATCATCTTAAATTAGAAGAGCCGTTCTATCATATTTTAAAGGGTGATGGATATGTTCATATTTATGCACCTATTGTAATAGAAGACTAATTAGAAATTGACCTTGTCGACAAGCTAAAGCTGGCTCTTAAAGTTGTCGACAAGGTCAATAGTTAAAACTAAATACCCGAAAACTTACTCTCACCTCAAGGTTTGCAGCACGAAGTGAAGTAAAAAAGAACATAGTATGAAGCATCATTTTTACATCCTAGAGCGAGCTTTTTGTTTTATTTGCTTAAACCGCTTTTTACCCATTCAGCTATTTGTACTGTCCGTTTTGCTTGGTGCTTTACTGCTGCTTCAACATCTTCAATCATATTCCCTTCTTGATCAACAGTTACGGATGTTCCATAAGGATTTCCTCCTGCTGCATATGCTGATTGGTCTGTATATCCAGGTGCCGCAATAATAGCTCCCCAGTGCATCATTGTCGTATAAAGATGTGTAATTGTTTGTTCATGTCCACCATGAGCATTACCTGCTGATGTCATCGCACTAACTACTTTATTTGTTAATTTTCCTTGTGCCCAAAGTCCTCCAGTTGTGTCAAGAAACTGTTTCATTTGCGATGGAACATTTCCAAAGCGAGTTGGCACACTAAAAATAATTGCATCTGCCCAAGCAAGGTCTTCATGTGATGCTGTCGGAACGCCCTTTGTTTCTTCAACGTGCTTTTTCCAAGCTGGATTAGACTCTATTGCTGCTTCAGGTGCTAACTCTTGTACTTTTACTACTTTTATTTCTGCACCTGCTTCTTTTGCACCAGCTTCAGCCATTTTTGCAAGCTTATAATTTGTTCCTGTTGAGCTGTAATAAACAATTGCTAATTTTACATTTGACATAATCATCTCTCCTTATTTTATAAAATTTTACTATGGTAAGTCTATGAGCATCAATCTTGATTGTGTTGAAGCTTTTATTGCCAAGGAAGCGATATTAGCTATTCTTGATGAATCCCTCCGCTTCAATGTAATGCTATTATTTAACATAACTTCTCCTTCGATCACAAAAAGGAAAATTTTTCTCCCACTTTTTTGAGTAAATGAAATTTCTTTTTCACGTTGTAAATCGGCTAAATAAATTGTTAAATCTTGATGAATATGAGCAATGTTTTCGCCTGATTGTTTTGAAACTATTGGAAGAAGTTGATTTTGCAATTTCTCAACATCAAATTCAGTTTGTTCATAGGAAGGGGGCAGCTCATTTTCTTCTGGCAAAAACCATAATTGCAAAAGATTCACTTCATCCTCAGCAGATGGATTCACTTCAGAATGGACGACACCTGTACCTGCTGACATTCTTTGTACACCGCCAAACGAAGTAATGGCTGTTTTTCCAGTACTATCTTCATGCTTCAAATGACCTTTTAAAACGATTGAAACGATTTCCATTTCTCTGTGCGGATGAGCACCAAACCCTTTTAGGGGCTGAATAATGTCATCATTTAATACTCTTAACGGTCCGAATTGAAGATTGTTCGGATCATAATATTCTGCGAAAGAAAAACTAAAATTACTTTGTAGCCATCCATGATCCACACTATATCTTTCCTCAGCTGGATAAACTTTAATCATTTTTCTTCCTCCTTTCCATTAATATCTTGAATTTTAATATCTTGAATTCGAGATATTTAAGGAAAAATTTTTAAATTCAAGGATAGTTTCTTAAAAAATTATCTTGAATTCAAGATAATTATATGACTGTTTTATTTACTCGTCAATATTATTGCTTTTATAAGAAGGTAAATTCCTCCATCTACTCACTATTAAGTCAATCCCTCGACGGTGATAAAAATGGTTTTAACATACTTTCCAAAAAAAAGGTGGTAAAAAACGATTTTCTGTTTTTCACCACCTGTATTATTTTTTGAACTGATTAAAAATCAAAATTGTCCGGGTCTGGTCCGAAACGCTCGTTTTTATTTAAGGCGTTTATTTGTTCCATCTCCTCTTTGCTTAATTCAAAATCAAATATATTTGCATTTTCTTTAATCCGGGAAGGTGTCACCGATTTTGGAATAATGATAACCTCATTTTGTAAATGCCAGCGTAAAATGATTTGTGCCGAAGTTTTATCATATTTTGCTGCAATGGCTGTTAAAATAGGCTCATTTAAAATACGTCCTCTTGCGATTGGCGACCACGCTTCCACCTTTATACTATGTTCTTCGCAAAATGCCCGCACTTCAGTTTGTGAGAGTCGTGGATGAAGTTCAATCTGATTTACAGTAGGCTTTTCTTCACATTGCTCAAGAATATCTTTTAAATGATGAATTTGAAAGTTGCTCACTCCGATTGCGCGTACTTTTCCTTCTTTATATAGTTTTTCAAGCGCTCGCCAAGTTTCGATATACTTGCCAGCTACTGGCCAATGAATAAGATAAAGATCTACATAATCAAGACGCAGTTTATTTAAACTTTTTTCAAAGGCGCGTATTGTGGAGTCATAGCCTTGATCACTGTTCCAAACCTTTGTAGTGACAAAAATTTCTTGCCGATCAATTCCGCTTTCTCTTATGGCGTGCCCTACTCCTTCTTCATTATTGTAAAACGCAGCCGTATCAATCGAACGATATCCTGTACTTAAAGCCGTTTTCACTGTTTCAATTACTTGATCTCCTTCATCCACTTTATAGACGCCAAGTCCGAACTGCGGCATTTTGATACCGTTATGTAGCGTTACAGTATGTGAAATACTTTTCATGATCTTGATTCCCCCATTCATTAGAGTACATTTATATTATCACTTTTTTAAAATTGCTCATAATGAAATGGGTTTTTAATTATGGTATTTCTGGAGTTTCAACTTTCTCAACTTCACAGCTCATACTTTCTAAAAATGCTACAAGAGCATCAATTTCTTCTTCAGTTAACTGAAGTGGCTTTATTAATGAACTTTTATTCGGATGATCTCCGCCGCCCTCATTATAATATTCGATTACATCCCGTAAAGTTTCCAGACTTCCATCATGCATGAATGGTGCTGTATGGGCAACTCCTCGCAAACCTGGTGTTCTAAAGGCACCTTTGTCTTCTTCCTTTTGTGTCACTTCGTAGCGACCATCATCACCGGTTATGCCCAAATTATGATATCCATGATCCGATAATAACGGACCAGCATGACATGAAATACAACTAGCTTTTCCTACGAACAGCTTCATTCCCTCTTTTGCCTCATCGGTAATGGCAGCTTCATCCCCAAGTAAATACTTATCAAAATCAGTATCTTTCACTACGATTGTTCTCTCGAAGGCTGCAATTGCTTTTGCGATATTATCTACAGTAACTTTGTCATTAAAGACTTTATCAAACTCCTCTACATATTGTGGAACTTCATTGATCTCAGCAACTAACTCATCTAAATCTTGATTCATTTCCACTTCCGATTCAATTGGTCCTAGAGCTTGTTCTTCTAAGCTCCCTGCACGTCCGTCCCAAAAATTCTCCTCGTAATATCCTGAATTAATAATAGTTGGACTGTTTCGTTTCCCTTTTACACCTTCAAAACCAATAAAAGTTGCTAAGCCGTCACCATAACCAGCACCTGGTGAATGACAAGACATACAGCTTAATTTATTATTGCCTGAAAGGCGTGAATCAAAGAATAATTTTTTCCCTAATTCAACTTTTTCATCTGTCATCGGATTATCATCGGGAACTGGGATATCCCCTAGCGGTTCAAACATTTTTTTTGCATTTTCTAGCTCTTCATCACCACTATCAGACTTTATCTCTTCCTTTTTACTATTTTCATTTTTGTTAGAAGAAGCATGATCTGAAGAATTACAGGCTGCAAGTAACATGAGTAAACATACCATTGATATGAAGCTTAACTTTTTCACCTACTCATCCTCCTTGTAATTTTTATAAATGGTAATTTAGTATTCTTTTAGATTGATATCCATTATATGTTATTATAAACGTCATTTTGAAATTATTTCATGTAAATTTTGAATACTTTATGAATTTTTTGATGCTAAAATTTTTTCGATTTTTACATCTGAAAAAGTATTGAATAAAATAACCTTTTCAGCAAATTGAAGATGAGAAGTCATTTCGTTTGGAACGACGATACATGACATCCCTGCTCTTAAGGCCGCTAAAGAACCGTTTACGGAATCCTCAATTGCCAATGACTCACTGCCTGTTACCTCTAGTTCTTCCATTGCTTGATTGTAAAGCGCTGGATCAGGCTTAACCTTTTCGACATCATCTTTCGTTTTGATAGTTGAAAAATAATCAGTCAGCTTAAATTTATTTAAATAATAAAGCACCCACTCTCTCGAAGAGCTAGAAGCAACACCCATACGTAAACCTAACTTATTTCCTTCTTCTAATACGTTCAAGATTCCAGCACGTAAACTTAATGAATCATGCGAACGATTAAATTCTTTTCTAACTTTATTTATTAAATGTTTACGATCAACTTCGATGTTAGCTGTCGAATGAATCCATTCAAAAAGAATTGAATCTTCTGTACCTATACATTGAGAAAAACGTTCAAGAGAAAGGTTTAAGTCGTAATCTTTCAATAAAACCTCTCGATATACTTTAAACCAAAGCGTCTCCGTATCAATAATCGTTCCATCAAAATCAAAAATAACTGCTTTCAGCAAAAAATCCACTCCTTAAATGTTATCATGTGATTACTCTCCCTTTTGACAAACATAGATCATCTCGTAAGCTTGAGTAGATAACGGTGTTTTATTCCAGTCCTCATCTATATTCAAAATATTAAACTGGCATTTTTTAAGTAGTCGTTCCATCTCTTTTGGATATGTATAACGTAAAAAAAAGTTTGTCCGCTTCTCCTGTTGATGACCTTTGCTTCTTCGAATCGTTTCATAAATGCTGAATTTGAGTAATCGGATTATATTTGCTAATTGTAAAGACATCAACAAATACACCTTCTTTCCCTTTATATGTTTGCCAATATTCTTCTGCCTCAGGCTGTAATAATTCTTCTTTTGAAGGGAATCGTGTATTAAAAATAAAAATCCCATCCTGTTCTAAATGGTTAGCAACGTTCACTAAAGCTTTCTCTTGCGCCTCATTCGTTAAAAAATGCTGAAATGAATTCCCTACCATGTAAATCAGTGAACTCTTCATCTGTAAGGCTAACTTTGTAATATCTCGCTTAATCCATTTAATTGGTAAATCCTTTGCCTTATCCATTGCCCTTCGCAGCATTCCTTCATGAAGATCGATACCAACGATCGGAATACCATTTTCGGCAAGGGGAACAGTTAACCGTCCTGTTCCACATGCTAAATCAATAACTGTCCCGTTTGTATCTTTGGCAAATTCAAATAGTAAGTCATATTCCGTCATTATTTTATTTTCTACATCATACAAATAAGGATCTTCATATTCTTCAAAATTATCTTTAATATGAATCATATTTACACTCCACTCTATCAAACTTATTTTTACCTATTTTTAGCTCAATTGTAATATTATTTAATATAATTCACAAGCTAAGTTTGATAAAGGAACTTTCATCCATTACATTTAAATCAAAATTCCCCTTCTCACGATACGAAAAGTGATAAAGACTTGGGTACAAAAATGAATTCTAACATAACGAAATTAAAAAATTGGCAGACTTTATATTCATCTGCCAATTTTTTAATTCACATTTCTGCTTCAATTTTAGTTGCTGGATCATAAAACATTTTTGAGTCTAGTTCATTTGTAATGCGGCTTGTCATAATGCCTGCAGTCATACTTCCACTAACATTTAATGCTGTTCTTCCCATGTCAATTAACGGTTCGATAGATATTAGTAATCCAGCTAAGCCAATCGGTAAATTTAAAGCAGATAATACGAGCAATGCTGCAAACGTTGCTCCACCGCCTACACCCGCCACACCAAATGAACTGATCGCGACTATTCCAATTAAAGTAATAATAAATGAAGGTGTTAACGGATCAATGCCAACAGTCGGTGCAATCATAACAGCGAGCATGGCAGGATAAATTCCTGCACAACCATTTTGTCCAATTGATAATCCAAATGAGCCGGCAAAATTTGCAATTCCATCAGGAACACCTAAGCTTTTTTGTGTTTTAATATTTAATGGCAACGCCCCTGCGCTTGTACGGGATGTAAAAGCAAAAGTTAACACTGGGAATGCCTTTTTAATATAAGTAATTGGATGAAGCCCTGCTAAAAATAATAGTAGTAAATGGATGATGAACATGATCACTAAAGCAACATAAGAAGCTAATACAAATTTCCCCAACTTTAAAATAGCGTCAATATTACTTGTTGCAACTGTTTTTGTCATAATGGCCAGCACACCGTAAGGAGTGAGACGTAGTATTAACGTGACAACTCTCATAATAATCGCATAAATTGCCCCGATCATCTTCGCAAATAAATCCGCTTCTTCACGATGTTTTCGTCTTACACCTAAATAAGCAATTCCTAAAAAAGCAGCAAAAATAACGACGGATATCGTTGACGTTGGTCTTGCACCGGTAAAATCTAAAAATGGATTGCTCGGCAGCAAATCAAGAATTTGCTGTGGCATCGTTTTGTCTTCAATGAGACCAAAACTCTCCTCCAACTCTTCAGCACGTGCTGTTTCGGCATCTCCTTGTTCGATTTCAATCGCCTCTAAATTAAAGACAACAGATGTTAAAATACCAATTCCAGCTGCTATCGCTGTTGTACCAACTAGAATCGCGAGAATTAATGTACTAATTTTCCCGATATTATTTTTTAATGTTAATTTTGTAAAAGCTGTTAAAATTGAAATAAAAACGAGAGGCATCACAATCATTTGTAAAAACTTAATATATCCTCCCCCAACTAATTGAAACCAATCAGCTGACTTTTCAATCACTTCTGAAGTTGGACCGTATATAAATTGTAATCCAAAGCCGAAAATAATTCCGATTCCTAACGCTGTAAAGACTCTTTTTGAAAAAGAAATATGCTTTTTTTGCATATAAATTAATCCAATCATAAATAAAAGCATAATAGCAATATTGATTAAAACATATAAAGTAGTCAAGCTAATAACCTCCTTTTTCTATAATGTTAAAAATGTAATACATAAATTCCAATCAGTCAAGTATGAATTATATTTTAACTATTTTTATTCAAAGATAATCATTCGCAAAGATGATATTTCATCGTTATAAAAAAATATCTCCAATAATTTCTAAAGATGTCGAAATATTTTTAATTTAATTATTAATGATTTGATTGATTGACCGCTACATCTGTTATATAATAAGTAATTAAATTTGACATCTGTTTTAATACAGTTATTTTTTAGGAGAGTGAAAAGGATGAGAAATATCCGAAGTGAAGCACTTCAGATCCATAGTTCATATCAAGGAAAACTTGAAACTGTTTCAAAAATAAAAGTGAATAACTTAAAAGATTTAAGTCTAGTATATTCACCAGGAGTTGCCGAACCTTGTAAAGAAATTTATGTTGAAAAAGAAAAAATATACGAGCATACGATGAAAGGTAATACGGTCGCTGTTGTAACGAATGGAACGGCTGTACTAGGCTTAGGAGATATTGGTCCGGAAGCTGCTTTACCAGTTATGGAGGGCAAAGCAATTTTATTTAAAAATTTTGCTGGTGTGGATGCCTTTCCTCTTTGTATTGGAACAAATAATACGGAACAAATTATTGACACAGTGAAGCTTTTACAATCACAGTTTGGCGGTATTAATTTAGAAGATATTAAAGCACCACATTGCTTTAGGATTGAAGAGCAATTAAAGAAAGAATTAAATATTCCCGTTTTCCATGATGATCAACACGGTACTGCCATCGTTACAGTTGCTGGGTTAATTAATGCATTAAAGCTGACAGGAAAAAGCTTTTCAACAATAAAGGTTGTCGTTAACGGAGCTGGAGCTGCTGGGATCGCGATTACAAAATTACTGCAACACTTTCATGTCCGTGACATAATTATGTGCGATTCAAAAGGAGCTATTTATCAAGACCGTCCTTACGGTATGAATGACATTAAAGATGAAGTTGCCCAATTTACGAACAAGTCACAGAAAAGTGGAACATTGTTAGAAATAATTGAGGGAGCGGATGTATTTATTGGGGTATCTGTTGCGGGAGCGTTGACTAAAGAGATGATTTTAAAAATGAACGATAATCCAATTATTTTTGCAATGGCTAATCCAGAACCAGAAATAACGCCTAAAGAGGCAAAAGCTGCCGGGGCAAGTGTCATTGGCACGGGCAGGTCAGACTATCCGAATCAAGTTAACAATGTCCTTGCTTTTCCAGGGATTTTTCGCGGTGCATTAGATACTAGAGCTGTCGAAATAAACGAAGAAATGAAAATCGCTGCCGCCCATGCGATCGGGTCATTAATTCATGAATACGAACTAAATGAAGACTATATTATCCCTTCTCCTTTTTATGCTCGCGTTGCGCCTGAAGTTGCCGCAGCTGTCGCACAAGCAGCAATGGAAACCGGGGTTGCGCAAAAAAGAATTGATGTAAATTTACTGAAAAATAAAACATATCAGCTCTCATCAATTCAAGTCGCAATGGTAGATTCAATTGTTTAACAAAAGAGAAATTTATCTCCCTCTTATTATAAAGTTGAAAAAGAGGGAGATAAGTTTCAAAAAAAAACTGCTTGTAGACGATATAAGCATTTGAACCCTCGGACTTAAGGACGAGGTACGCAGCACATGGGGGAATTCTTTTGTTAACTGTCTAAATCCAATTTAATGTGAATTAGACGTAGACCTCTTTTATTTACACATATTGCTCACTTTCCTCTTTTTTAAAAAAGCTGCGCATTGCGTGAAAAACATCAGCTTTTTGTTTTAAAATATAGTAGCGAAACTTTTCATTTTTAATGTTTCTGTAAGCTGACATCAAAGTTGAATTGCGATTATATTGGTTCACTTCTCCATAGCCGAACATATTAGAAGCTTTTATAAGCTGATCAACTAGTTTGACACAACGAACATTGTCAGATGTAAGATTATCGCCATCCGAGAAATGAAACGGATAAATGTTAAACCTGCTTGGGCTATATTGTTCATCGATAAGCTCTAAAGCTTTAAGATATACGGAAGAACAAATTGTCCCGCCACTTTCACCCCGAGAAAAAAAGTCTTCTTCCGAGACAACTTTTGCCTCCGTATGGTGAGCAATAAATTCAATCTCAACCGTTTCATACTTCGTTCGTAAAAATCTCGTCATCCAAAAGAAGAAGCTACGGGCCATATATTTTTCCCAAATTCCCATACTGCCGCTAGTGTCCATCATTGCTAACACAACTGCTTTCGATTCAGGCTTAGTCACTTCATTCCATGTTTTAAATTTTAAATCTTCTTGATAAATCGGATGAAAGCTCGGTTTTCCGCTCATTGCATTTCGTTTAAATGCTGTTAACATTGTCCTTTTTTTATCAATATTCCCCATTAGACCGGTTTTACGAATATCATTAAACTCAATCTCTTCAACGATAATATCGTCCTGTTCTTTCCGTTTTAAATTTGGCAGTTCTAACTGTTGAAACAAAGCTTCCTCAATTTCCATTAATGAAACCTCTGCCTCATAATAATCTTCACCTGGTTGGTCACCTGCACCGTGACTTTTTCCAGCCATCTTATTGTCGCCTGATCCATCCCTAGCAATGACATCGCCAACTTGACTGTCTCCATCTCCTTGACCAACATGTTTATTTTTTTCATAGTTATAACGGATTTTATACTCATCGAGTGAACGAATTGGAATTTTTACGATTTCATCTCCACTTGACATAATAATACTTTCTTCTGTAATTAAATCAGGAAGGTTATTGCGAATCGCTTCCTGAACTTTTTCTTGATGACGCTGTTGATCATCATGTCCTTTTCGATGGAGGGACCAATCTTCTTTAGAAATTACAAACTGGCGGTTATGAGCAGCGGTCACCACGAACCCTCCTTTTATTAAAAAATAATAAACAATTATGCACACATTGTCACAACTACACATACAATAGAAGCGAGTGTGTAAAAAATTTAAAATTGTTATTTATTTATCCTATGCAGAAAGACAAAATAATTTACAAATTATTTTGACAATAAGATAATTGCCTATACTAGTAGACAAGCTATTGATTAGTAAAAAGTGAAAAATTGCCCTGTCCTAAAAAAGTAAAAACAATTAAATATCAGTATTCCTAAACATAAAAAAGGGCATCCAATAGCCTAGCCGAAAATCGACTTATTGGATCCCCTCGTTAATCGTGATGCATTTACCATGGGAGCTTTGGACCGTATCTTTTTACTCGTTCCTCACTCGCTTTTTTTCTTTTCTTACGAATTTCTGCTCTTTCCTTAGCGGTCTCATATAAATGCTTTTCTTCCTCAGTTTCTGGCACAATTTTTGGAACAGGAGTTGGCTTTCCATGCTCGTCAATTGCTACCATCGTTAAAAAGGACATGGCACATATATGACGTTCACCAGAAAGTAAGTCCTCTGCAATTACTTTTACAAATACCTCCATTGAAGTGCGGCCAGTATAAGTTACATAAGCCTCTAAACAGACAGAATTCCCTCTATAAATTGGATGAAGAAAATCAACAGAGTCTGTTGAAGCTGTAACAATATTATTTCTTGCATGTTTCATTGCTGAAATTGCAGCAACATCATCAATATATGCCATTAATTTTCCACCAAAAAGCGTTCCATAATTATTTGTATCTGGTGGTAAAACGATACTTGTCTTTACAACAAACGTCTCACGGCAAAATTTATAGTCTCTCATCATGCTGACTCCTTTTCTTGCTAAATTGTTACTTCTTTTAGATTATACTATTTTTAAAACTGTAACAAAACTTTTAAATTTAGCCATTGACAGCATTTGTAGAGAATAAAGATCTTTTCCGAAATGAATTGATGAACACCTGTTCTATTCGCTTCTGCTTTTCGGCCTTGACTGACAAGGATTTTCAACTAGTTTGAGGACCGTTACTTTAAATATTGACTTTGTCTACATGCTTGATTTATTATCACTATTTGGATCGTACATATCGTTTTTTAACATATAATACTCCATCGCTTGTTGCAGCCACTCATCTTCCTCTTTTGAAAATGGCGATGCAAACATACCTTCGATCTGTTCAGGTTCTATATTTTGTATATCGCTAAAAGCGTGTACGGACTCTTCCCCAACAAAAGCTAAAGTTGTCTGCATATATTGATCGATAAGTGCTTGTACTTCAGGCTCATCAACGGGTCTTCCCACTAATCTTTTTACTTCTTTAAAAAAAATTATGGATTTTTTATCCAATTCCACCATTTCTTCCTCATGTTTATTAAATAACTTATCAATAAATTCCTCTGACGTATATAGAGAAAGCCATTGTCGCTGTTCTTTCTCTGTTTGGATATTATTAATTAAACTCATTAAAATCGCACTATCTACCTCCCCTTCTTCGTCCAACAATGTGATCGTTCGATTAATCGCCTTTAATGCAGCTTCAATCTGTTCTTTTTTCTCGTTAAGTGCCTTTTTATGTGCTTGTAATGTTTCGTTTAAGCTTAAATCAAAGTGTGATTCTTTCATCAGCGTACATATTTGATCTAGACTATAACCAAGAAGTTTAAGGCTTACTATTTTTTGCAATGCTAATACATCTTGATCAGTGTATATACGATGTCCTGAACTAGGATGCTTTTTAGGTCGGAGTATCCCAATTTCATCATAATAATGCAATGTTCGTTTTGAAGTACCAGTCCTCTGTGAAAATTCCCCAATTGTGTATGCTTTTTCATTACTCATCTTCTCATTATTTCCTCCTATTTTTTAATTTCCGTCTTCCTAATCTGATCATACTACCTCACGTAACTGTAAGTTCAAGCGAAAAAATAAAAAATCCGTACCCATTTTAAATTAGTACGGATTTTTAAAAGGCTATTAAAAAGATGAGTTACTTTTAGATTTTACTGCTTCTTTTTCAAATAAAATAAGTAAGCTAGGCAACAATATACCTCTAATGAGAAACGTATCTAATAAAATACCTACAGCTACAATGAAACCAAAAACAAATAATAATTCGATCGGCTGTGTCATTAAAACAGCAAAGGTGGCTGCTAAAATAATCCCTGCGGAAGAAATAACCCCGCCTGTATTCGCAACTGCAATTTGAACTGCTTTTTTGATCGGATATTGTTTCCTCTCCTCAATATACCTTGATATTAAAATAATATTATAATCAATTCCAAGGGCGACTAAAAATACAAATGAGTAAAGAGGAACCCGATTACTAATCGTATCTATATTAAAAAATAACCCAGTTAAAAGCATCCCTAAACCTAATGCGGCTAAGAAAGAGACTAAAATCGTCCCCATCATATAAATAGGCATTTTGAATGATTTTGTTAAAAAAAATAAACATAATAAAAATTAGAATCGTTTCAAGTAATACGATAACAATAATATCTTGATTATTAACTGAACGGTCATCAACCGCTGCTGCTGTCTCGCCAGCAAAATAAAGTTTTCCGTTAAGACCATTCTTTTTCACCATATCATCTGCATGAGTTTGAATTTTTTCTAGTGCATCCATTGTTTCAATCGCATATGGACTTTCCTTAAAAGCCATACTGTATGATATGACCTTTTCATCTTGTGTAACACCGTTTACACGTACATGACTAACAAGTGGTTGTTGGGAAAGTGTGTTCAGTAAACGTTCTTGCTCTTCGTTTGTCATTTGATTTTTTGATTCAAATATAACAGTCGTCGGTGCTAAGTCTCCTTTTTCAAAGTTTTCTTCTAAAATGTCGTATCCAATCCTTGATGGCATATCGTTAGGAAATGACTTCATCATCTCAAATTCATATTGAATATTTACGATATTACTTGCTGAAACTAGCAGAAAGATACCGATAGAAACCGCTGAGATGATTGGTTTTCTAGTTACAAAACGTCCAACTTTCCCCCACAAAGAATGAGATGTAACCTTCTCATCGCCCACCCGTGGAACTTTAGGCCAGAACGCTTTTCTCCCAAAGGTCGTAAATAATGCGGGTACAAGTGTTACAGACGCTATCATTACCACGATTACAGCTGTTCCGAAAATAGGGGCAAAATTTTGGTAGTCTCCAAACTGAGCGAAAAATAATACGAGCATTGCCGCTAAAATCGTGGCTCCTGAATAAAAGATAGGGATGCCAACTCCACGCATAGCCAGTTTCATTGCTTCGTGTTTATTTTCATCATTTTTCAGTTCCTCCCGATAGCGCGAGAAAATAAATAATGAATAATCAATCACGGTTGCAAATAATAATATTGTCATAATTGAGATAGATTGATTGCTTAAAGGCACGCCTGCTTTTCCTAGAAAGCCAAGGAGATGATTGACGACACAATAGACGGCCGCAGCTGCTAATAATGGGATTAAAGCTAAAAATGGCGAGCGATAAATAATGATTAATAAGATAAGAATAATCCCTACTGTTGACAATAAAAGCACAATATCAGCCCGCGAAAATAAATCTAATGAATCTTTTGCAATCCCAGCAGGTCCTGTTACATACAATGTGAAGTCTGAATTTTTTTCGACTAATTGATATATTTGTTCAAGTGATTGTTTAACTTCTTTTGTTTCTAAGGAAGATTCAAACGTTAATGGAATTAAAGCGATCGTTCGATCGTCAGCAAAGAAACTAGCAGCAGCTTGGGGCGGCAGGCTCGCGATAGGAATAATCTCCTTTACACCAAAAACGTTTTCTTTTTCAAGCTTATGTAAAAGCTTAGTTAGTTCTGTTAACTTTATTTCATTAGGTGATTGAAAGATTAAAATTGCCGGAATTCCATCGCTTCCTTTAAAATAATGATCACGTTTTTTTTCTGCAATTACTGACTGTGCATCATCTGGTAAAGCGTCAATTCTTGACACTTCATAATCTTTTGCACTTGGGGCAAAGATTGTTAGTAATAGTGAAACTATCACCCAAATTGCAAGCGTAATCCACTTCCCTTTCCTAGTCGAAACACGGTCAGTGATGGTTTGTAATAATCGGGACACATGACCCCCTCCATTCATGAATGTGTTCATAAATTTGATAATAAGCTTTTAATACTTATACTATTAGGATCGTATATATAACCCTATTTTTTAAACATTTTAAGCTCTTGGCGAAGCTAGACTGGTCTACAGTAAATACGAGCTGCAACAATGCTAGTAGTCTAAGTCCGAGTACGAAGATAGAGCAGATCGAACAATCAGTCGTAAGCTAGAAATGAATAATGCAAGCGGTTGTCAACTGTCTAAAACCCGTACTTATTTTTTCAGTACGGGTTTTTTCTTGTTTGTTGTTAACGGTTTAATAAACTGCCGACATAACGGAGAAGATCATTTGCCGATGTTGAATTGTAGCCATACTCATCAATAAGCCGGGCTACCACTTCATTTACTTTTTTCAGTTGTTGTTCGTCAGGTGTTTTCGTTGACGTTGTAATTTTAACAACATCCTTTAAATCAGCAAAGAGCTTTTTCTGAATTGCCTCACGGAGTCGATCATGAGAATTATAGTCAAAGCGTTTTCCTTTCCTTGCAAACGCTGAAATGCGAATTAAAATTTCTTCTCTAAATGCTCTTTTTGCATTTTCTGAAATCCCAATTTGTTCTTCTATAGATCGCATTAATTTTTCATCTGGATTAATTTCTTCTCCAGTTAATGGATCATGGAGCTTTGTTTTATTACAAAATGCTTCAACGTTATCTAAATAATTATCCATTAAAGTTTTAGCCGATTCCTCGTATGAATAAACAAATGCCTTCTGAACTTCTTTTTTAGCAATATTATCGTATTCTTTTCGCGCTAAAGAAATGAAAATTAAATACCGTTCACGCAACTCATTTGTTATTGACGGATGCTGATCTAGTCCTTCTTTAAGCGAGCGAAGCACATCAAGCGCATTGATTGACTCCATTTCTTTACGGATGATTGTTGAGGAAATTCGATTAATGACATAACGAGGATCAATACCGCTCATTCCTTCATCTTGAAATTCTTTCTTTAATTCTTCAATATCAGCCGAATTATAACCTTCTACACTTTTCCCATCATATAAACGCATTTTCTTAATTATATCGATATCGCCTTTTTTCGGTTCCTTTAATCGTGTTAAAATCGTAAACATCGCTGCAACTTTTAACGTATGTGGAGCAATATGAACATTAGCAACGTCACTTTCCGCAATCATCTTTTCATATATTTTTTCTTCTTCAGATACTTTTAAATTGTAAGGAATCGGCATGACAATAATTCGTGAATGAAGTGCTTCATTTTTCTTATTTGCGATAAAGGAGCGATATTCCGTTTCATTTGTATGAGCGACGATTAGTTCATCTGCGGAAATTAACGCAAATCTTCCCGCTTTAAAATTACCTTCCTGAGTTAAGGATAATAAATGCCATAAAAATTTCTCATCACATTTAAGCATTTCTTGAAATTCCATCATCCCGCGGTTTGCTTTATTAAGTTCACCATCGAAGCGATAAGCACGCGGATCTGATTCTGAGCCATATTCAGCAATTGTTGAAAAATCAATGCTTCCTGTCAAATCAGCGATGTCTTGTGACTTCGGATCGGATGGACTAAACGTTCCAATCCCAACCCTTTTATCTTCAGAAAAGAAAATCCTCTCCACTAAAACATCTTCAATACAACCGTTATATTCTTTTTCCAATCTCATCATATTTAATGGGGATAAGTTTCCTTCGATGCGAATGCCATATTGTTCATAAAAGTCATCTCGTAAGTGATGAGGGATAAGGTGTAATGGGTCTTCATGCATCGGGCAGCCTTTTATCGCATAAATCGCACCCCTATCCGTATGAGAATACGCTTCTAAGCCTCGCTTTAACATTGTGACAAGCGTTGATTTACCTCCACTTACAGGTCCCATCAATAACAAAATTCTTTTTCGAACATCTAAACGCTTCGCTGCTGGATGAAAATATTCCTCAACGAGACGTTCTAAAGCATCCTCCAAACCAAACAGCTGACTACTAAAAAATTGATATTCTTTATGTCCGTTTTTCTCCTTTATTCCAGCGTCCTTAATCATATTATATACCCCTGAATGAGCTGACTGTGCAACCCAAGGCTTTTGTTTTAAAATTTGCAAATACTCAGCAAACGTACCTTCCCACTTTAATTTATTTTCTTCTTCTCTATACTTTTCAATTTTCTTTAAAATATCCATATGGACCTCCCCTTAGTCGCATAATCAGAGAATGTTAAAATACAAGACTGTTTCAAACGCTCACATCATCGTAACTTGCTACATCGTTGTAAGCTCATGAACTATACCTCGTACTCCCGTATCTCGTTTGACAAGCGTTTTCGTTCAGTCTCCAGTAAATCAATTAAATATATGACTTTGTCTGCAATCTCAATATACTTTATGCGTGTGGACAATTGAACATGCTTACTGAAAAAGAGGAACAACTTCCCCCTTTTTCATACACTTTTGAATTGATCATAATATTCTACATCCGATGGGTAAAAAGTGTGAAAGTCAAGTAGTTGATTTCAAAAGCAAAATAAGCTATTTAAAAAATTTCACGACATTACATTCACACTTTATTAAAATTGGGCTATAATAAAGGATATGATATTATTGGGTAAAGTTCTTACTTAAAGGAGGACATACATATGAAGTTGCTATTAATCCTAGGTGTTATTGTAGCTTTCCTAGCAGCGATTTTTACAGCAGGCTATAACGATAAGCCCGGTGTAGGGAAATAAAGTAAATCAAGCCAGAAGAAAAAACCTAGCCAGCTTTGACTAGGTTTTTTTCTAGCTATTTTACTAAATCGTAGCGAAATGCGTAAATCACCGCTTGAGTTCGATCTTGAACTTCCAGTTTACTTAAAATGTTGCTTACATGTGTTTTTACCGTTTTTAAAGCAATAAATAACTCATCAGCAATTTCTTGATTTGATTTGCCTTCTGCCATTAATAAAAGAATTTCTAATTCCCTGTTTGTTAAATCTTCATGGAGAAGTTTTTTATTTTTTTTTGTCATACGCATCATCATTTTCCCTGTTACCTCTGACTCTAAAACAGACTGTCCATGATAAGTTGATCGGATTGCTTCTGCAATATCATTTGCCCGTGATGTTTTTAATAAATAGCTTATTGCACCAGCTTCAATAGCTGGATACACCTTTTCATCATCAATAAAACTAGTCACAATGATGATCTTCGCTTCAGGCCACGCGTTAATGATTTCTTTCGTTGCTTCGATACCATCCATTCCATTCATGACTAAATCCATTAAAATAATATCAGGACGTAAAGTAAGAGCAAGCTCTACACCCTTCTTACCATTTTCTGCTTCCCCGATGACTTCAATATCCGACTGAGCAGACAGAAATGTTCCAACACCAATTCGTACCATTTCATGATCATCAACTAACAGAACCTTTATCATCGCTACCATCCTTTTTTTCAAAAATTGGTACTCTTACTTCGACGCTTGTTCCTTTGTTCGGAAAACTAATAATTTTTACAGTTCCTCCGATTTCACTTACACGTTCATTTATATTTTTTAACCCATAAGAACCGACTTTTTGCTGATCCATTGTAAACCCAATCCCGTCATCAACAATTTTTAGTAAAATAAATTGGTTGAATTTTTTTACCAGGACTTCTAAAGATTTTGCTTTTGCATGTCTAAGAGTATTAGACAATGCTTCTTGAACAATTCTAAATAAGTGATCTTCTACACCTTTTTCTAATTCAACCTCTTCTATATTCCACGATATTTCCATCGAATGCTTGACAGATAGTTCTCTTAATAACTCTTCAATTCCTGACTTTAAACTTTTTCCCTCTAACTGAACGGGACGTAGATGTAATAAGAGCGCCCTCATTTCAGATTGTGCATCTGTAATAATTCCCTCAATCATCGTTAATTGCTTTTTTGTCGCAGGTGCTGTTAAATCTTGCTGTTGATTAATAGCTGCCACGAGCATGGAAGCTGCAAATAGCTGCTGGCTTACTGAATCATGGAGTTCCCGAGCAAGTCTGCTTCTCTCTTTAGATACAACTTCCTTTAGCGCCTTTTCACTCCAAGCGGCTCTTTCATTTGCCATTTTTTGAGAAAGAAGTACTTGCTCTTTTAATCGTTCTTGAATATGGCCAATTTGGACACTCATCATTGTAATTTCTTCTACACCGTTGTCCGTTTGTGGAAGGGTTTGAATATTGCCATTCGCTAACTCCAAAAGGGCTGTATTTACTTTTTCAAGTTTGTTTTTAAAAAAGTTTCCCGCAATCATACTAAAGATTGCCCCTAAAATCATACTAGACACGATAATAAAGAGACTAAGAGGAAGCGATAATAGTTGCTTAGTAAATAATATTTCATACCAATCTGCATCAAAGACGATAACAAATGCAGTAATTGATAAACACGAGACGACAAAAGCAGTGCCGACAAAATAATAAAAAAAAATGAGGCGCACACTCATATATTTCTCACCTCTATATCTCCAACTACGATAGAAGTAAGAATTTTCAATTTTCGAGCTGCTGCGCTATATTCCTTTGAAACATAAATACAATTTTTATTAAAACCTTCTTCTTGTACATCAAAAATATTAATTTTCCCAACAAATACAGAATGGTTTACATAAACGTCAACATCATATGGCACAAGCAGCTTGATGTTACCGACCAAACCGCGAATGACGATCATCGATTCACCTTGCGGAAGCATCGTCATGCTTAAGTCAATAATTGTATCGCCTATCCCTGTATGAATATTAATGTCATCCATCTCATACACTTGCGTTCCTATCTTTTTATTACCAAACAACGAGTTTTTAATAAAAGGTTCTTTTTTCACCATCGTTGCTTTATTTGCGGGTTGGGTTGTCTCTACTTTTATAACATGAGGTTCCTTTTTTGTTTTCCAATAATATTGATAAAAAAAATGTAAAATTAAAAAAATGATGATAATTTTTAATATATTTAACTTCATTACAATCCCTGCTGCTGTAAAAATCCCGACAACAAGGAGAATCGTCCCCCATAAATGAGGTCTGAGTTTTAAACCTAAGTATATCGCTGCAGCTGCAAAGAAGATTGTAAGTGGATGTGTAAATAATGTTAATTCAACTACTAGCCCGATCCCGATGATTAATAATAACCATCTTATTGTTTCTGTATTAAGATAGTTCTTCATGCTGTCCCTCCTTCCTTGCAGCCTGCTATTCTTTTTAAAATTTTCATACTTATTTTACGTTATATTTACTTTTATTTAAACTTCTACTCAGAAATTCCTTATCAAATAAGGATTATACTATACAGAAAGAAAAGATTAAATGGGGATACTAAATAGAATCATGCTCTTTAGGAGATAATAAAGGGCGCAAGTGCTGGGGATTATGACCTTCTTGTATAGAAGAAATGAAAGCAACTTGAGCCCGTAGAGAAGTATATACTGAAACTAGATGTGTTTAATTTTTCGTCATTTCAATTGAATTGCCTCTATTTTTTAAAGTGTCTTCTAATTGGGAAATTCGGTGATCAAACATGTTACGTTCATAGCCATGATTTACACGAGCCTCTAAGTTTGCAATGTGATGCTCCACTTCTTCGAACCTTGTAAATGCACGATCCGTTTCTGCGTTATAAATGGCTTTATTAATTTTTTGATTGATTCTCGCAACATTTTCTCGTCCCATTAATTCCATCCGTTTCATTTGCATGTCTTTTATTTTCAATTTCATTTCACGATACTTTTGTTCTAAATCACCAAGTTGATTTACAGTTTCTTCATAAGACACCTTTAAGCGGGCGGCACGTTGTTCAAATTGTTGTTGTTCTTGTACAGCCATCTCATACAATTCTAATTCTTGAGCTTTTTGGGCAATTTGGCTTTGCTCCTGACGTTTTCGCGCCATGTATTCAGCATGTTTCCATTCTCTAAAAAATTCTTCCTTTAATTGATAATGACGATCGATTAATTGATTTACCTTCTTTGCCTCTTTTTCGCAATCACGTAAATATTGATTTAGTAATGCAACTGGATTTTTCATTTCTTTCTTGTCAATGGCATCGTGTAAGTCAGCAAGAATAGTGTTTTTAATCCGTTCAAATAAATTCATATTTTTTTCTCTCCTTTAAATATTGTTTTTGTTTATCTCATCCCATTGTTTGTCAAAGTTTGCAAACGGATCTCGTGCTATGATCTCCTCTTCATTTCCTTTATGTTTTTTATAACCGACATAAAGTAAATATGCGGCAATACCTCCCACTACAAATCCTGGTAAATTACTAACTAAACCGCTAAATCCAATCAAAACTACGATTCCCCAAAATATTTTACCTAAAGTAGAATCTGTTTTGAGAAACTGTTTAAAACCAAAGTAAGTAATTGCTAGGCTAATCGCCATCGCAATAATAGGACCTAAACTTGCTAATGCGATTAACAGTAAGATCAGCGCAAATCCGTAAACTATGATTTTCTTTATCATGTTTGTATTACCTCCTTTCTTATATTTATCATAGGGAATTATCGTGAAACCGATAACGAGCTTGAGATTTATTTTTATATAAGACTTGCGACCGATAACGACGGAATAAAACAAAAAAAACGGATTTTCCCGGTTAAGCTTGTGACAAAATGAATATTTGAATTTTTTTTGTTAGACTTGAGACGTGTAGCACAAGGTGTGAGCGAATAGAATAGTCTTTTATAGGTTCGTTTGTGAACAATCTGAAATCTGGGTTTTCCCGTTTTTTTATATTTATATAGAAACTAAACAGTGACAAATGATTAATCATCATCCCTCTTATAGGCAACAATCTCTCCTGATTGAGCATCGATGTATAGTTTATGTTCTTCGGATTGTCTCTCTATTTCAACTTTATAAACTAGAACATCATTCTTATATTTAAATTCAACCTCTTTTACAGTCCCATCTACTCGATTAATGGCAATTTGTACTGCTTCTTCCTCTGTGATCGTTGCTTCATTCACCCCCTGCTTCCTTTCAGTCAAATAACGATTTCTATCATTGTTATTATTTATTGCATATGTGATTGCACCAAAAATAGTAAGCAACAGAAGTATACTTGCAAAAATAACTAGCACTAACTGCTGATAACGTTGGTTTTTTGTTTTCTCCTTACTCATATATATATTCCCTCACTTTTTGATTAAGAAAATAACACATGGATTGCAAATACAATACTGAATAAACCGCCAATAAGAAGATGCATCTTCTTATCTAATCTTTTGTAACGAAGCATTCCTGTTAAACCTAAAAGAAAAAGCAGGGAAAAAGCAATCGTTCCTGTGAACCGCTCATCATCAAAAACAAACTGCTCTTTTAATGCAATCCAGCCATGAACAAACGTGATCCCGATCGTAGTAATGGCAATCGGCACATGCCATAAACGCACATATTTAAATATCGGTTGAACGAAAGAACGTATGGGCGATTTCTTCATCTTAATTAATCGCAAGCTTGGATATAATAAAACGGCAAAGAAAAATCCAAACATCCCAAGTGTTCCTAATACTTCAATTGTTTCTTCTAGCAGTTCATTCTCATATTCATAAGGAGAGAAAGGTATACTTGCTGTCGCGTATACACTGCCAATAATCCATAGTAAAGCAAAAAACAATGCAATAATGACAAGCTTTCTTTCTAAACTGTTTTTAATAAATGACGATTTTTTCATTGAATGTTGCTTATTCATAATAACTCCCTCCATTTCAACTCTAGTCTTACCCACATCATTTCTTTAAAAACATCATAAAAAAAGAAGCTGAAATATAACTGAAATAAACGAACAAATTTGCTGATTTAGTAGAAATAATAAAAAAGCGAAAGACTGTTTTTTCTAAAGTCTTTCGCTTTTATACTTAACGTAAATTCATTTTTTGCTTTTCTACATATTCTTTCATATAAGTTCTTGTTGATTTTTCTAGCATATTCGCTATTTGACCTGTCCACGTATCAGATCTTTTACCATTTGTTCGCTCTTTGTAATATACAGAAATAGTTTGATTATATTCTTGAAGCTGGCTTTCGGATACTTTAATATCGCGCTCATATTCATTCGTGTGATAAATATGCTCTAACGGCAGCCGCGGCTTTTTAGCTGTTTCTTTTGCTGGATACCCTACAGACATCCCAAATAAAGGTATAACTCGCTTAGGGATTTTTAGCAGCTTACTAACTTCTTCAAGATAATTGCGAATACCGCCAATGTAACAAATACCAAGTCCCATCGATTCAGCGGCGATCGCAGCGTTTTGTGCCGCTAATGCAGCATCAATAAGGGCAACCATAAATTTTTCTGTACTTTCAATAGTTGGAATGACATTACGGTTTTCCATTTTACCTATCAGTTCATGGCGATATAAATCAGCACAAAAAATGAAAAAATGTCCATTCTCTTCGACGTAAGCTTGCCCCCCGCTTATTTCAACTAACTGCTTTTTTATTTCTTGATCAGTCACACCGATAATCGAATATGCTTGTACGAAGCTTGATGTTGAGGCTGCTTGGGCACAAGCGACAATCGTATGAATTTGTTCTTCTGTTAACTGTTCATTTGTAAACTTCCGCACAGAACGGTGATTTAAAATAGTCTCAATTACTTTGTTCATTCTCATCGTCATCCCCTCTATATTTATGTAATTGGCCCCATACTTCATTAATCATTAATCTTGTAAGCTTATCAACTAGCAAACGTTTTCAATCAACCTTTAGAAAAATAGCTTCAAAGCTAAAAGGACCAGAATTGGCCCTTACGATAAATGTGGATAATTTTGTTGTCGTAATGCCTCATACACTAAAATTGCAGCAGTATTAGAAAGATTTAATGACCGTACATTTTGATTCATTGGGATACGCAAGCAAAATTCTTTATTTTTAGCAATTAAATCTTTCGGTAATCCAGACGTTTCCCGACCAAAGACAAAATAATATTCTTGATCTTGATCGCTATAGTCAAAAGTAGTGTGAGGTTTTTCTCCAAATTTAGTTAAATAGAAAAAATGTCCATCTGCGTTTTTTTGAAAAAACTCGTCAAGAGAATCATAATAAATAACCTGAACAAATTTCCAGTAATCTAACCCTGCTCGCCGAAGCATTTTATCATCAGTTGAAAAGCCAAGCGGGCGAATAAGATGTAACTTTGTATCTGTTGCCGCGCACGTTCGTGCGATATTGCCTGTGTTTGCTGGAATTTCTGGTTGATATAAGACGACATTGAGACCCATGATGTTCACCTCTAAATTAAACTCTATCAGCTATTATATACTACCGTTCTTTTGTCGGACAAGATTAGCTATCATCTATAATCGTAAAAAACTTATATTTTATGTTTTCTGTATAAGCGGTTGAATCCTCGTATGCCCAATAACGCATTCGGCTATTTGTCGTATGGGCATTAACGAGAGGCATATTATTCGCATCTTTTCCCGTCACAATCGTGTTATGGTCAAAACGACCATCTCCTTGAAAATCATAACAAATAACATCCCCAAGCAATAACTCTTCTGGACTGCTCACTTCTTTTGCTCTCAAGCCTTTGTTTGAACTGCCTAAATACGAACGTAATGAATGCGCAACAGCCCAGCTATAACTCCAATTATTATTTCGCATCCACCATCCCCTACTGCGGTTTGGCTGACCCCACATCGGTCCTCCACCAGCATGTAAACATTGTGATATATAGTTTGTACAATCTACATCAAATTTTTTATAGGCGGAGTTATAGTCATTCCACCATCGTTCTGCATATTGAACCGCTTTTAATCGGATATATTGATATGAAAATCGATTATTTTCATCTTCATATCGAATAAGCGGTTGTTCAATGCTAGTATCTTTAAGCGGAACAATTTCTTCATCTTCAACAAGTGTTCCTTTAAAAAACTGAGACTTACGTTGTTCAATTTCTTCTTCTAAGTAGATAAAGTTTTTTTGCTTAATTAAATATTGCAAATGGACTTCATATAATACATCGATTAAATCTTCGTTTTCTTTCAACTCATTGATTGTACCAGTTGCTTTCGCTTTTATGATTTCAGCTGATCTTTTTAATAAAGACTCTTTTTTCCTCGTAACTTTCGGGCACCTTTTTCCCCGATCAATTTTTTGTGAAACACATTGGTGAACTCTTTCCTCTAATCGTTGTTGAAGTTGACTACGCAACAAGCCATCACTCCCCTCTTTTCAATCATATGACTGATAGCTTGTTCACTTGTTCTCACTTCCTTTTGTTTTCATTCAAAAAAACTCAAACCTTTATTAATTTCCGTTAAAACTTCGTTGTTCTTCTCTTTACTTTTAACCTTTATTAAAGCTTCCTTTGCCTCTTTTCCACCAATTTTTCCGAGCGCCCAGGCAGCCGTTCCTTTAATAACCGGGCGTGGATCGTCATTTAACAATTTTATTAAATCAGGAATAGCCGTTTCATCTTTAAAATGGGCGAGTGCCAAAATTGCATTTCGCTGAATTGGCTTTTTCCCGCGCCAAGATCCAGATAACTTGCCAAACTTCTCTTTAAATTCCCGATTACTTATAGTTAATATCGGCTTTAACAACGGCTTTACAACTTCGGGATCAGGTTTCATTTCTTCATGAAATTGAAAGTCTCTCCCTTTATTCTCCGGGCAAACCGTTTGACACGTATCGCAGCCGTAAAGACGATTACCGATTTTAGTGCGGAATTCATCCGCAAGAAAGCCTTTCGTTTGTGTCAAGTATGCAATACATCGTTGGGCATTCAATTGTCCGCCTTGAACTAATGCACCCGTTGGACAAGCATGAATACATTTATTACACGTCCCACACCGATCTTCAATTGGAGTATCCGGTTCAAACGGTATATTCGTAATCATTTCCCCTAAATATACGTAAGAACCGAATTCAGGAGTAATAATAGAACAGTTTTTTCCACTCCAGCCAATCCCAGCGCGCTCTGCAACAGCTCGATCAGATAACTCTCCTGTATCAACCATTGATTTAAAGCGGGCATGAGGAACTTTTGAGGCAATGAATTGTTCAAGTTTTGTTAAACGATTTCGTAAAATGACATGATAATCCATCCCCCATGAAGCACGGCAAAAAATCCCTCTTCGTTCACCCTTTTTACTTTGAGGCGCGTTTTTTAATTTAGAAGGATAAGCAAGCGCAATTGCAATGATCGACTGAGGCCCTGCAAAAATTTTAGCAGGATCAACACGTTTTTCAATATCGGGTTCCTCAAAACCTGATTGATACTCTAACATTTGCTGCTGAAGGAGGCGATTTTTCAATTCAGTAAATGGAGCAGCTGTCGTAAATCCGATTTTATCAATACCAATTGTCTTACTGTACTCAATAACTTCTTCTTTTAGTTTCGTCATGTTCATTAACTCGCCCTCCTTCATTTAAAGTTGAGAAACATTTACTTTATGATAAACTAATTTTAACTAAAAGTGGAGGTTGTGATTATATGGAAATAACAATTGCACAAAATATATGTACATTAATCCCTCATTTTAAAGTCGGCGTCATTCATTATCAAAACATCGAAGTTGGACAATCGCCGCAAATGTTGAAAGGACGTCTTCAGTTATTTCAAGAGTCCATTTTTTTTGATTTAGAAAATAAACAAGTAACAAAATTAGAGGGAATTCAAGAATGGCGGCGAATTTTTAAAAAAACCGGCAAAGATCCGAACCGTTACAGACATTCTGCTGAAGCTTTATACCGGCGAATAAAAAAGCAAAATTATTTGCCTTCTGTTAATTCCGCAATCGATCTGAATAACTTTTTTTCTCTTGAATATGAAGTTCCAATCGGAATTTATGATCAAGATAAACTGTCAGGAGATGTATTCATTAAAATTGGGCAAGAAGGAGAGGGATTTTTTGGATTAAATGGTCGAGTAAACTCTCTAAACCATTTAATTCATAGTTCAGATGCAGAAGGTCCTTTCGGTAGCCCATACGTTGATTCAGAAAAAATAGCAGTATCGTTAAATACAAAAAACGCCTTACAAATTATTTATTTACGTCCATCGATCGAAACTGACGAAGCTGAAAAACTAACAAAATCATTAATGGACATGTTCGTCCAAATTCATGGCGGAGAAGCTTCGTATCGTGTGATTGATTGTCAATAAATTTAAAAAACGCAATGCCTCATTCTCCTTGAAACGAGACACTGCGTTGATAGCGAGTATGTATGGAGCGGGTGATGGGAATCGAACCCACGACATCAGCTTGGAAGGCTGGAGTTTTACCACTAAACTACACCCGCAATGCAAAAAAGCTCACATTTTGTCGATTGAATAATTAAAATAAAAAACAGGATCTCCTGTTTAAGCGGTCTTTTTTAATCGACTCTTTAATTATACATAAAAAAATTTCTGTAAGCAAGGTTTTTTTCACATTTACACTATTTATTTATTGTTAATATCCGGAAATATCATCCACCTATTTATCCTTTATATAAGATAAATTTACAATTTTCGTCATGACTTGATTTAAAAATTCAATTGTTGTCAGATTGTACATCTTTGTAAGGCTTCTACTTATCTATTATGATGAATTCAATGTAATGTTTACCACCAATTTCTGAAATATGTTGTATAACGGTTTCTTTATTACGGTTAAGCTGAAATATCAAAGATTGTTTTACGTTCGACATTCGTCAGTCAAGACAGGGTTAACGGATAATATGTATTTCATCTATTCCAAGTCATTTGGGAGTCTCAAATTTATATTCTCGTTCTTTGAATATTGCACGGTTCTTAAAAACGTTTCTAACAGTCTTTTTATCAATAGCTAAAATATGGAGCCACATTCACGACATTTATAATTTACGGTTTACTTGAAAGCCCACTCGCTTTAAACGAATAGGCAGTCCATGATTAGACATTCACATTACTCTGATATCCAAGCTCACTCTATTCTTTTCAAATTAGCTTCCCTTATTGAATCACCAATAATTTCAAAGAAGTATTCCTTGTTTGTTGTTAGTTCAAGTGTAATTTTTTTCAATGGTATTCTATTTTCTTCTTCACCTATTAATACAAATTCAAATGTTGCTTCACCCTCTAAGTCAAAATCTTTTTGGTCAATATATTCTTTCCTAAGCGTTTCTCCTTTTTGTATTTTGGAACCATCAGCATTACTTATACCACCTACGGTATTATCGGTGCTAATTTCTATCGAATAAAAATCAAAATTAGCATTGTTTTTTATACTTAAAATCATGTTATTCTCATTTGGTTGCAAAGGATTACCCGTACAAGCCGATAAAAATATAACGATCAAAATTGAAATTGATAAAAGTAACAATCTCTTCATACATTCATCCCCTTTATTAAATTAATTATTAGATTGTTTATTTTTGAGTGTCATTGTCACTTTGATATTCAAGAATATCCCCGGGTTGACAATCCAAAGCCTTACAAATAGCTTCTAAAGTTGATAATCGAATCGCTTTTGCTTTTCCATTTTTCAAAATAGAAAGGTTAGCCATAGTGATTCCAACTCTTTCGGATAGTTCTGTTACACTCATTTTTCTTTTCGCTAACATCACATCAATATTGATTATCATTGCCATGTTTTCACCTCAGACCGTTAAATCATTTTCTAATTTTATATCTAAAGCATTTTTTAATAATTTCTGAAGAACCGCAGTGAAAACCGAAATAACAACAGAAGTAAAAATAATAGAAAATCCGATAATTGCTATTCCTGGATGGAAAGCGTTTTGTGACATAAGGTAGATAATCCCGATTACATATAAGATACTGATTGTAACCGCACAATACTTTATAGATTTTAATGCCTTTACAGACAATTCCGAAAAAGCATTGTTATGATCAATGTAATTTAAAAGTTTTACAGCCTGGTACAGAGCAATAAAAAACGGCATCGCTGTTACATACAATCCGATTAAAATAGGATGTTGCAAATAAGCAAACTCTGGAAACATTTCTGCTGTATAATTTGCTAACGAAGGCAACCAAAATATACACAAAGCAAGTACCGTAATTCCAATAAGAAAAACAGCTGCCTTTAAAAAAAGTGTTGTTCCCCGTTCCATAAAAAGCACCTCGCTTAATTATCGTTATTATTATCATAATACATCATTTATCGATTTACAATAAATTATTATTGTTTTTTAATATACTTTTGTTGTTTTACTAATGTCCTTTCTTTTTTGATGAAAAAAAGCACCTCTCATTAAACGAAGATGCTTTAAGTTACATATTGATCTACTATTTATTCTATCTTTTGGATTAAGATGTCAATAATTTTCATTACTTTATCAGTAAGATACTCTTCTACTTTCTCTAATACCATATTTAGTATTTCTTTAAATTTTGTTCTTCTATCATTATTAATTAACCATTTATCTAAATTAATATCTTTTAACCCAGGGGGCATATCCTCAAAAACAGGCTACCCTTCATGTGTAAAGCTTCTATTAACCAATCAATCTTATTTATATCATCAGACATTCTCTCATCTTCTACAATCTCATATTTAACTTCTAAATTATTTCCCTCAATAAAATGGTCAATAAGAAGATAAATAATTTTTTCGAATTTTTCTATATTTTTGTTATAAGATTCAAATATAGCTAAGTATCTCAATTTTTTGAGTTTTATTTCCTCTAGTTAAAATATCCTTTAATTCATTAAAATCCATTATAAACAACCTCTATACGCATAAATTCACCTATCATTTTACGATAAGTTCATTAACTTCGGATTTTTATAGCACCAATCAGGATCATAAGGTAATCCTTTTAATTTCTGCAAATCATTCCAACTGTATACCCAATCATAATCTGCAACCCAAAAGTAATCTGCACGATTTAGATTTAGATATGCATAAATAAACTGAAATACTAGTTCTTCAACACCATAAATTTCTTCAATACATCCGACCTGATATAGTTTTTGCTTTGGATCTAAATCTACATCTTCGTAGTAATAAAAATTGATATTAGGATTATGAATAGAATCAACATAAAATATAAACGAACAATTATTTTCTTGTACCATCTTATCATTAATATTCAATGTAGTAGAAAGAAATTTACCATCTTTTGTGTAGTTTTTGCTGTTATGAAAATTCAGCATTATATTCGCATGAAAAGTAGCAATAATTGAATCAGCTAAAAGTCGTTCAGGTGAATATTTTTTTTGATCCATCAATATAAAAGCCGACGTTCCCATTTTTAGTCTAGCGCCTCCTTTAATTCTTCTAATGAGTTAACAATAGTAACTCCTTTAGATTTAATGTTTTCTAACATAGTTTTATGTTCAGGTCTTAAATTAATTAAAGGTTTATCTATATATAAAATAACTTTTTTTTTATCTGGATTAAAGAAAAAATCTGCATTTGTTTGAGTCATTTTATTAAATTGATCTTCCCTAACCGCTTTAATCGAAGCCTTGACTTCGATAATTGTATTCCTCGTCACTACATCTAAATCACCAGCAACTTGACCATCTTTTTTCAAAATTTTAAGTCCAAACCCTATTACTTGAGTCTCTTTCCTTATAAAATCTGCAACTTTTGCTTCAGTTGCCTTACCAACGTTCGAACTTTTCAAGGCATTATCAATATCACGATCAATATTTTTCGAATGTTGATCGACCCATGAAAGTTCATTTCCTGCAGGATTAGTATAATTTGTTTTATTTCCATCCTTTTGAACAGTACCAACGATGCCGGTTTTTCTGCTTCCTTCAGTACCACTAAATTTCATCATCAAGTTTTCCTTTACCTCATTCAGCGTCTTCGAATCAGGGAAAACATTATAGATGCGACCAGCATTTGTAGATAGTACTTTAGCCCGAACAATAGGGACCCTTATTTGACCCACTTTTTGACCTAGTGATTTCAGTTCTTTTTGCACTTCTTTTAGCTTATTATTCACATACTCTTTACTAAAAGGAAAGTTCTTCCCGATATAATTTGATGAGAACACTCGGTCAAACGTATACGCCGCACCGCCTAGGCCTAGCCCAAAGAGGGACTCTGTTAAGCTTCGCTGACGTTTTTCTTCGGATAATTCGTTGCCAAACATATCTCTGCCTGTTAAATATTCGCTAAACCCGTTTGCGGTGACAAAGCCGTAAATACCCATTTCCGTTTTTTGCAATAAATCAAATGATTTTGTCGCCTTATAGGCATCTAATGAATACGTTGCCGCTTTAACACCTTTTGCGGTCTTGTAAATCGCCTTGCCGCCTTTGAAAATTCTCCCTGCCCAGCCAACAATGGGGATAAAACCTGCCCCTGCCATCGCACCGGCTGTCACTCGTTCTGCGGTTGATAATTTTTCTCCAGTTATGGGGTCAACCCCTTCAGCTGCTCTAATCGTATCATAATATCCGGTAATTTCCCCAGTAAAAATACAAATAGCATCCCAAGCTTTTTCATACCAAGGTCTGTTTTCCCGTTCGATCTGCTCTTTGATTTGTTTTCGTACTTCTGCTTGTTCTTTTTTAAAATCTAAGTATGCTTTGGCTTCTTTGCCAAACTCTTCTTTTACTTGATGGATTTCACTGCTGTTGTAGGCTTGTGCGTTGAAATATAGTGGGGAAACCTCTCCGCCTTGACTGCTTGCATCTAATAAGGCTTGGAATAAGCTAATGACAATGCCAGCTTGGGCTTCGACGAACTTATATTCTTGTAGTAAATTTTGATCAAGTTCATTTACTTTTTTAATCGTTTCTTTTCGCTCTTTGTCCGCTTTTTCAATGTGGTCTTCAAATTGTTCTGTTGAGAATGTTTGTAAGGAGATAATGTCGCTAATTTCATCAAAGATTTGTTGTAAATCTTCATGTTGCGCTGAAACGATGTCTCTAGCAGTGCGAGTGGAATGTGCCAGTTCCATTTCAAGGAATGGAACTTGTATGATCGTGCTGCCTGAAAGATTTAAATCTTCTGTCGTGCCGGAAATTCCCTTATAAAATTCGTCGCTAATTACGATTAATTGAAGCCATTCGTCAACGACGTCTGCTTGGGCTTTATAAAAAGCTTTAATCGCATCAGCACCTTTACCTTTCAATTCATCACCGAAATCACTTATTTTTTCAAACTCTTTTTTAAGCTGTTCGAGTTCGGTTTTTAATTGTGTATAATGCTTGGCGCGTTGTTCCATTGTTGAAATAAGAGTTTGGGCTTCGTAGATTTTAACTGTCATCTCTCCTCATGCCTTTCTTATTCAACTTTTAATTACCGCTTCATCTTGTTTTTTCAAAAGATCTACATTTGCACGTGTATCATCTACATTTTTGTGGACAATTTGTTTATATTGAGAAAAAGCTGTTTGAATGCTATTCTCTAATTTAATCCATTCTTGTGTAAATTCAAGTTTGTTCTGTCCTAATGATCCCGTTGGCGCTTCCTTTATAGATGAAGCATTAAGAGCTGTTTTAATATGATTTAATTGTTTTATTACGGCTTCATAATTTAATTTAATTGTTCCCATTAAGCTAACCGCCTTTTTATTTCATTTATTTTATTACTTAATTCCTCAAGTGCCTCTTCACCTTTACTTAAAAGGTTACTCGCTTCATTCGCCAGTCCGCTTGCCATATCTAAAACTCCTTTTTCCGCTGTTAAAAGCCCCATTTTAAGACTTATTTCCTGTTTGTAATCATCATAATCGTCGTTAATTATTTCGTTTATTACTTTAAATGCCTCTAAGCGAGATTCGTTAAAAGAAATTGCCCGTTCGCCTTTCCAGGAGTTAGCTAGTTCAGGTTGTTTAATTTTTTTAATTTCTCCTAAAGATGTATTTTGTTCTTGTTCAATTTTCCGTTTTGCCTGTCTAAGCCTTTCAATTTTTTCGTTAATATCAGCTGATCTTGACGAAATGGTACCGTATATTTGACTTAACATTTCTGCATAACCCATAATTGATCACCTCTCAAATGAACAGTAAAAAAATAAAAAACAATATGAGCTTGTAGACAAAGTCTTACTTGAAGCAAATTGCTTGACAGCGCTTGTCAGCCGTGGCGCGAAGTACGAGACGGAAGCCGAGAATAGGACTTGTAGTTCATGAGCTTACAACGAAGAATGCGGGCTTTTGGTAACAAGGGTTATTAACTGCTAGTGTAGGAACGAAAATTGGCGGCGGTTTAAATTACACCAGTCAGATATTCCATTTTTCCATTATATAGCGTATACCAAGTTATTTAAATAGGTAATTATAACTATACGTGGATGTTTTTTGTAAAAAATTTAAATCTTTATATCTAAAAAATTTTTTTATAGTAGAGTAGAAAACAGGAATTAGATACTGCCTTCTTTGTCCTCGGGGTTCAGGGTGTTCCACCTTACTAAGCCAGACAAGAGGGCAATTCCTTTTCCTGCTCCCCCTCATCAAACCGTACGTGAAGTTTTCCCTCATACGGCTTTCCGACGTTCTTCTTCCTTTGGCTTTACGGATTTAATTCGCTAATTTCACCAATATGAATTGGACTTTATTTACTGTATCTTGAAGATAGGCATGTTTATGTCGTTTATTTCTTTTCTTGTTATGAAAAAGATTTAAACGTTGTAACACATACCAGTCAATGCGATTCAACCACCTCTTGGACATTGGAGAAAGTTGGTAGTAATTCTTGAATCCTTGTAACCTTCGGTTCAGTCCCTTCACCAATTCTTTTATGTCCATAAATAGTTTATGTCGTGGTTCCGTAAAATCCTTGATTTTCTTTCGCATCTTCTTCATAGCCTTCTTACTCGGGACATGGTTCATGAATTAAGAATGTTCGACCACCCTTTTTACGAATGGGGAATTTTCGATGATGGAATCCCAGAAAATCAAATCCGTCACTGTCATCCCAGATGTTGACGAGTCTTGATTTCTCCTTATGTAGTGAGAGGTCAAGTTTTCCCATAATTGCTTGGATGACTCGTATACCTTCTAGCGCTTGCTGTTTTGTCCTGCACAAAATGACAAAGTCATCCGCATAACGAATAAGAGAACCTAGATGGCTGAATTTCTTTTCCCAGAGGGAATCCATCACATCTAAATATATGTTCGAAAGTAATGGTGAAATCACACCGCCTTGAGGGGCCCCCAAGACAGAATTCCTCACTTTTCCTTCTTCCATGATTCCTGCTTGTAGCCATTTGCGAATCAATTTCAGCACTTTGCGGTCACTAATTCGCTGTTCTACAAGTTTCATCAATTTATCATGGTTGATGTTATCAAAATAACCTTGGATATCGACGTCTAATACCCAATAGCTTTTCTTGCTCTCTTTCCTGATTTTCGCTATGGCTTGATGCGCATTCCTTTTGGGACGGAAACCATAAGAACAATCTTTAAAGTCAGCTTCAAAGATAGGTTCTATGACTAGCTTGGTTGCCATTTGTACAACCCTGTCCTTGATGGTTGGGATTCCTAATGGACGTTTCTTTCCATCATCTTTAGGGATGTAAGTACGTAAAACTGGTTGTGGATGATATCGATTTTTTCCTTCAGTTCAAGATAAATCTCATTAAGAAATCTATCCTCCCCATAGATCTCAATATTTTCCATAGTCTGAGAATCTACTCCACTACTCCCTCGATTTCTTCTTACTCTTTGCCATGCTTCCCACAAGATATCAGGTCGATAAATCTTATCATATAAGGCATGAAACCGGCGTGTCTTGCTTTCCTTGGCACAAAGGTATAATGTTTTCCAGAGTTCTTGAGCTTTTGCATAATTGGTGTAGTTAGCCATTTTCTTGGCATTCACTGACTCTTACCCTCCTTGAATATATGAACGAAGCAGGGTATTGGCTTTTGCCGTCCTTCCCTAGACAACGTTGTGTTGGCATTGTCATCATTGGTACTATGACCCCCTCCGACTCCCTCTCAGTCCATCCACCACTTCGCTTCATGCTTATAGGTTTCTGTGTTACTTCTTTAGAAGTGACCGAGGAGGGTATCCCCAGTTCCGTTAACTACTTTCCTAACATGTCGTTCCCCTTACCCCGAGGGATTCTTCAGTGCTGAATTCCAAGTTCCTCACACCTTCCATGGTTTTCGCCCATGTTCACCAGGCTCAACTTCCCTTTGTCCTCAACGAGGGTTGTAATTGACGAGGCGGCAGGATTCACTTCATGTTACGACCTGCTAGGTTGCTCGCACTCACGAATGAATTACTTTGTCACAGGGCTTCAACCTTAGGATTTCTCTACCAGTTGCCTGTCAGCTACTGAGCGTCTTGGCACTTACTCAGGTTGGACTTTCACCAACTAGCAATTAACGGCCTGCTGGGCGCGCAAAACAACAAAAAACACAGGTGTATACCAGCCTGTGTTTTTTGAATCACTAGTGAAAGATAAAGAAGTTTACATATTTTTTTAACAGCTCATCCTTCAAAGCTCGTTCTGACGATATGCTAAATGCAAACAAAAAAACTAAATTAAAAATGTAACTGTAACTAATAAAATAAACAATATAATAGGCATTAGCATATTTTTAAATGGATCATGCGAACGAATATGCGTCAATGCAGCGAAGAACATAATGATAGCTAATCCAACACTAGATAAAACAGCAATTATTGAATACCAAATGCCAACAAAAAGTCCCAATGCCCCGATAATTTCTAAACTACCAGTTATTACTCGAAGCCATTGTGGAAGACCAAAATGTTCAAATGCCTCCACCATTTGTTTAGAAATAAATTTGGTTACACCAAATAATAAGAATCCTAATCCAAGAATAATTTGTAAAATGATAGCTAAAGTTCCCATCATGATGACTCCTTATATATGTTCATATATTATTATGTATGATATATACGTATTTAGGAAGTAGGCACTAATTAGTGGTATAGTATCAGTAAAGATACTATTTGGAGGGTGTTGGAATGAAAGATACTTGCATTGGGGTAGAAGCAGCATTAGATATCATTGTAGGGAAGTGGAAGCCGATCATTTTATTCCATTTAATGGAGAACAAAAAGATGCGATTTAGTGAATTAAAAAGGGCGATTCCACGAATTACACAAAAAATGCTTACCTCACAATTAAGAGAACTGGAACACCATGACATTATTAACCGTAAAGTCTATTCACAAGTCCCGCCAAAAGTAGAATATTCTTTAACTGATTATGGACAAGAGATGATTCCAATCCTAAAATTAATGCAAGAATGGGGAACATCTCATATACAACATTTACAAGCAATTCATAAAGAAAAGCGGGAAGAGTGAACGAAAAAAATAGATGGGGGGCATTTTATGTACTATGAAGTAACAAAAAGCCATAGATCTAATTATCCGAACCCGATCGTTTTATCAAAAGGGCAACAAATGACTGTCGGTAAAAAATACAGTGGGCAAGAAAACTGGGATCGTTGGGTGTTTTGTTCAACAATCGACTGTAAACTAGAAGGTTGGGTTCCAGAACAAATGATACAAATCGATGGCAATATCGGCACTGCATTAGAAGCATATACCGCAAAAGAGCTCGATATTGATCAATATGAGAAAGTTATAGGTTTGAAAGAGCTTAACGGCTGGATTTGGTGTCGCAACGTCACCAATGGTGAGAAGGCTGGCTGCCTATAAATAATTTAACTGCATGCTAGTGTACATTTTATCGTTAAATGATGTTTATATATGAAGATAAGAAAAGCTGTTTTAATCGATGCTGTTGGAAAACTACATCCACAAAAATCGTACCAGATGAAATCTTAAATAGTTTATTTTATGGAAATCGAGAACGTATATAAACAAATAAATTCCTCAAAGTGATATTTATGTAGGACGAAAATGAGACA
This sequence comes from Bacillus aquiflavi, assembly GCF_019915265.1. Taxonomy (NCBI): domain Bacteria; kingdom Bacillati; phylum Bacillota; class Bacilli; order Caryophanales; family Bacillaceae; genus Bacillus; species Bacillus aquiflavi. Next base: position 548,342 of record NZ_CP082780.1, on the reverse strand, counting down.
GGAAAAACCTTCAAAGGGGATTTTAAGGGGAAAAATAGGAAGGTTGCTTGTGAAACTAATTCTTCATGTACTAATAAACTGAAACATCAGCTCAATGCTTGTATGTCAATTTTCGTTAATATAGAGTTAATATCATTCCATCCATCCATGTACGAGTATATTTAATTTCCTAGAAATCTCTATCTGTTTTAAGCAGGTAGACAATACTCGGCTAGAGTTGCAATTGGTCGCATGTTTTCGTGATGGACTATCCCCTTTAGTGAGGTTTTCTTCTGATGAAAAAAGCACAATATGAACCTCCTTTTTGTAATATATTATTTTATATTACAAAAAGGAGGTTTATTTTTAAGCTATCATCCCTAAAGTGCATTCTATTCCTTCATCATTCCCTTATTGTTTCCTTATTTTTTTATTAAGTATAGTCATACACTGTAATTTACTTAACTCTTTTCCCATTTCTGATACCACTTTTGAATAGCTTCGCTTGGCATTGCTTCGTACTCCTCTTGTAACATTTTTTTTAAGCCACAATATTGCTTTTTAACTGAATAGCGATCACCAAACGCATTATACAGCTGCATTAACATAAAATAACTTTCTTCTACAAGAGGCTGTACCTTTTGCACCTGTAAATAAAGAATGATTGCATCAGAATATTTTTTTATATCAATCAAGTAATTTGCTGCCTTTTTCACATAGCCTAACCAAAGAACTCTTAATCGACTGCGTTCGTTTTCCGCCCACAAATAATCATCTTCTCCTAAGAAATCTCCTTTATAAAGATTAAGTAATTTTTTATATTGAAGAAGTGTGTCTTTATTCACAAACGATAATTTCTCCATCCTATTTTCCCATTCGTCTACATCTAACAACACATCATTAAGTTTAAGTTCTAATTTGTAACTATTTTCGGAACTAATAATTGTAATATTGAAACCAATTGAAGCGAGCGTTTTTCGAATTTGATAAATCGTACTATAAAGCTGCCCATATCCGTCTTTCCAATTTGCATCTTGCCAAAAATGTTCTATGATAACGTCTTTTCGTACAAATTTTTGGCGATGTTGAATAAGATATGCGAACAATTCTCTTGCCTTAGACGTTCTCCAATGAACATCAATCACTTGAGAATTCTCCCCATCATGTTTAATAAAAAACAAGTTTTGAAAACAACATACCATTGGATAAGAATCCAACTTCTTTTTATCAATCTTTGAAATATGGTTAATTGTTTCGACTAAGCGCTTGCTTTGAATAGGTTTCAAAATATAATCTTCTGCTTTTAATTCAAAAGCTTTTACAGCGTAATCAGGATACGCAGTAATGAAAACAATTTTTATATCGGACAAAGTTCGTTGAACTTTGTCAGCCAATTCAATTCCGTTTATTTCAGGCATATCAATATCAAGAAAGACAATGTCAGGTTGTTTTTTTATGATTGCCTCTAAGCCTCGGTGAGGATTAGTGTATTTTCCTATAACAGCAATCCCCTCAATTTCATCCAACTTCTTTTCCAATAATTCAACTGCTAACGGCTCATCATCAATAACAATTGCATTCAACTAGTGATATCTCCTTTATTTCGATTTCTTGATTACCTTTAATATTAAAAGTTAAAAATTGTATGATAAAAGGTAAAGGTTTTTTCAAATATATGTAATATTTAACTAAATATGATTTAAAAAAAAAAATAATAGTAGTTAAATAATTTCTCAATTTAATAATGTCCTTTTTATCATATGTTTCAATAAAAAATCCGATCACAAAAATATCCTTTGAGACCGGAACAGCGGCTATCATTTTCTATTATTTTATTTCGCAATCATTTTTATTAATTCACCTTTTACAGCGACTCGTTCTAATCCTGTTACAGTACATGTAATCATTGTAATTTCGTTTTTATTTTCAGTATCATTTAAAATTTCCACATCAGTTGGTTTAATGACTTCTAAATCCGTCACTTCATAAACGTAAGTTTGCTTTTTCGTATGCAAATAAACTTTTTCACCAGCAGCCACACTAGGAAGATGTCGGAAATGCCTATCTCCCCGATAACCTCTATGTCCAACTATAACAAAGTTCCCTTTACCTGGGATTTGGTTCTTTTTTAATTGTGTCAAGGCTACTTTTAAGTTCTCTTCTGTTGTTTCAGCTAAAACTTTTTGCTTTAGATCAATAGATGGAATCTCTAGTTCCAGCACTTTCTTTAACTGCTCTTCGGAAAAAGAAAGGTTTTCTATTTCTGAAAGATCGATATCATCGGTTGATTCCTCAGTAAGTAAGTTGAGAGCTTTTTCCAAAGCCCTCAACTCTTTTCCTTGCTGCCACTCGTAATAGGGTGGAATGGAAAGAAAAGTTAGCCCAGTTAGCAAAAATAGAAGACCAAAAATAGACTTTATCGTTTTCACAGTCTTACTCCATATTTCTTTCTCTATAGAATAATAATACTCCACCTATCACCAGTAGTAAAAATCCAAAAATCGTCATGTATAACAACAATTCTTCACCAGTTTGCGGAAGCTTATCGATCCATTTTCCTGGTTCATTAGGTTTATTTGGCTCACCTGGGTCGCCCAATCCACCTAGCCCGCTTGGTTTGTTAGGTTTACCTGGATGGTCTGCCGGTGTAACCGTGACCGTGGAACTTTTTTTGTTGTTTTGTTGACCGGAAATATTTTCGAAATCAATGTTCGCTGTATTTGGAATTTTGTTATCCTTATATTTACTTATGTCTGTATTAGCATTGATCATCGCGGGAATAACTAGCTGTATTTTCTCTTTCCCTGACAAGCCAGCAAAATCGGTTACTTCTACTTTTACACTGTTGTCATCGACAGTTAGCTTTAAACCATCGTAAGCCTCACCATCTACAGTCACTTTTACTTTATCTTTTAAAACGGTCAAGCCTGAATCAACTTCATCCGTAATAACTAATTTTGTATATTCTTTCATATCGTTCGGGATTGTCGTTGTTACATTGTACACATACTCTTTTTTTCGATCCATGATAATATGATCTTTTTCATTGACATCTTTATCTATTTTAAGATCTTCCGGCGGAGTTACTGTGACAGGATCTGTTTTCAAAGAGTCCTCTTTACCCGCTGCGTTTTTAAAATGTAATTTGGCTGTATTTGGAATTTTGTTGTCCTTATATTGACTTATGTCTGTTTCAACATTGATCATTGCAGGAATGACGAGCTGTATTTTCTCTTTCCCTGACAAGCCAGCAAAGTCGGTTACTTCTACTTTTACGTTGTTGCCATCAACAATAAGCTTTAAACCATCGTAAGCTTCACCATTTACAGTCACCTTTACTTTATCTTTTAAAACGGTTAAGCCGGGATCCACTTCATCTGTGATCACGAATTTCGTATATTCTTTAATATTATTTGGGATTGGAGTTGTGATGTTATATACATATTCTTTTTCACGATCAATAGATAGATGGTCTTTTCCGTTGACATCTTTATCTATTTTAAGATCTTTCGGCGGAGTTACTGTGACAGGATCTGTTTTCAAAGAGTCCTCTTTACCCGCTGCATTTTTAAAATGTAAGTTAGCTGTATTTGGAATTTTGTTGTCCTTATATTGACTTATGTCTGTTTCAACATTGATCATTGCAGGAATGACGAGCTGTATTTTCTCTTTCCCTGACAAGCCAGCAAAGTCGGTTACATCTACTTTCACGTTGTTGCCGTCTATAGTTAGTTTTAAACCATCGTAAGTCTTACCGTCTACGGTCACTTTTACTTTATCTTTTAAAACGGTTAAGCCGGGATCCATTTCATCTGTGATCATGAATTTCGTATATTCTTTAATATTATTTGGGATTGGAGTTGTGATATTATATACATATTCCTTTTCACGATCAATAAATAGATGGTCTTCCCCGTTGACATCCTTATCGATTGCTGGATCTGAAGGCTCTATAAAACAATTTTCATTATTTGCTTCATGGATAATTGGTGGAAATACATTTATCTCACCATTAATAATAAGCTGACCTTCACTTGCAGTATGCTGTTCCGCAATTGATTCGTTCTGAGTTATTTTGTATTTTATTACATATTCTCCTGCAGGTATATTTCCAAGATCAAAGGTAATGCGGTTCCCTTCGATCACAGGATCTGCACTTACTTGATCAGATATTAATTGAACGCTCGATTCGTCTATAGTGTAACGCTCGTCTACATTGAACATGACTTTATAATCGCTAACTTGTATTTGCCTAGCAATAACTTCCTTTAATTTTCTTGTGAACTCGTTAATATTGTCCCCATCTTTTGTACTAGCCTCAATAAAATTATCATGACTTGAAGCCATTCCTTTTAATGAGTTGATAACATCTGGTCTAACAGGATAGTCTTTACCGTCTCTATCAGGATTTACAAGTGGCCCATCATAGCGATCCTCTAATTGTCCTGACTGCTGAAATTGTTGATATTGTTCCCAATAACCAGTAATGAGCTCGTACCCTTTTGCTTTTATGTTATTTGTCTGCGCAATTACTTCTTGTATTGCCGCTTTATAATCTTGGTTATATTCTACGCTATTTGCTCCTTTTGGAGTTCTCATACTAAAATGATCATCCCGTTGTTTAAGATAACCATCTAATCTTGTATTTGCAACACCATCCGTAATTAAAACAAAAACCGTCGATCGATTACTAATGTCACCTTTGTTCGCTTCATAACTTTCCAACGCTGATTTTAAACCTGATGCCGTCGGCGTCCCAGAATTAACAACAAAACTATTTACTGCATTTTTAGCTTGCACAAAATTATTCGTAAGTGGTTGATTTGTTTTAACTTCATAATCCCAGCCCGGCATATTTTGTTTTTTTCCATTTGCAGTGCTATTGCCGATTGCCCCTCGATAAGTCGTCAATTGCACTCGATCCCCTGGAATTAAATAGTCAATGACCTCATTCAACGCTTTCTTTACATTGCCAATCGTATCCCTAAAACTACCGCTCGCATCTTGAACAAATATGAGATCAGTTGGTTTTTGAACATCCTCTTTTTTAAATTGAGCAGTAACCTCATACTCTCTTAAACAATCATCTGATCCAATTTCTTTTGATGTATGCGTAATCTCATTGCCGCCATGATCAATTGCAAACACGAACGACGGATGTGAAAATGTTTGAGCAGTTAGTAAAAATATGAATGTAAATAACAGAAGCTTATTTTTCCACTTTCTCATTTTTTTCTCCCTTCTTAGCTTTAAATGTTGTTACCATAAGACGGACTTAAAAACACCTCCTAACCATTGGGAAAAATTGATAATAATCATAAAATATTATAGGAGATAGGACTATCCAACTTTTGATAAATATCTATACAATTACTAGACATTTTAAAAATAAGGAAAAACAATTAGAGAAAGAACCACTATTTTTGCTAAAAAGTTTTAAAAAATGATTATTAAACTCAAAAATAGACACAGTTTATAACAGAAATAACTAAAAACATGAGGTATTGAGATAAGAAAAATTTTTTGATAAAGATTTCTAAAGAAGAACAGTCGAAATGAAATGGAACAGAAAAGATCAGCTGTAAACAGCAAGGGATGAAGGTATCGATCCAAATTGATTTATTAATTGTTTATTTTAAATAAGGAAAGATAATAGCCTTCAAGGAAAAGTCCTACTGAAGCTCGATGGAATTGCTGGTTCTGTTCTTGAAGGATTTCTAAAAGATTTTATCGAGGAAAAGCGACGAATATTTATTGAACGTTTAACGCAAAAAAAAAAGTTCTAACGGTTAAGTTTCCGCTAAAACGTCGTCATGACAACTTTTTTTAATACTTGTAGTCAATCAAGTTAAAAGATATTTACTAAATTTTAAAGCAATGTTACAACTACCTGCTTAATTCCATTTATAATCATTTTGGACCTCTTTTAGTTCCGAATTTGGAGGGTATAGTCCTAACTCCTTGCCAAACATATACGTACAAGCAAGACAACTAATGCCTTGACATCAACCCTTCTCATCTATATAGAAAGAATACCTAAATAATAGCCTATTTTTAAGATGGGATTATTTGAAGCTAGGCTTACGAAAATAGAATACTTATTATACTGTCTCATTCTGACTAACATTTAATTTATCATCTATTTCAGATGTATCTACATTTTCTCCAAACCAATCTACAAGCTTATCTTTTGCTTGTTTTTTTATATCTTTATCGATAAAGAGAGCGACTTGAAGTAAGGCTGCAGTAATTACACCTAAATCATCAAGAAAACCTGCCCCCATAGCAACATCTGGAATTAAATCGATTGGCAGAATAAAGTACCCTAATGCTCCTGCGATAGTAGCTTTTACTTTAAAAGGAATTTCAGGTTTCTGTAATGTGTAATAAAGAATGAGAACAGCATATATAGCTGTTGAACCAGCCTTCTTGGAATATTTTTGAACCTTGTCCCATAGTTTCTCATTAGAATAATGTTTTTTATGTTTTTGAATATCTTCTTCTTCCATCTTTTCTGCTTTCATCTTTAATTCTTCTATTTGTACTTTTTCTTGTTTGACTTCAATTTTACCATTTTTAAATTTTTTTTTAATCTTGTCTAACAATTTATATTCCCCCACTCAATCCTATGATTTTCATATTTATAATAACCTAATTTTATCTATAAGAGAATTAATTTTCAAAAAAAGTGTAAACAATTTTTTGAAGAAAACTTACATTTTTAAAAATTAATCGGCTTGTTTTTTTTATTTGTAATCGGGGCGTTGATTCGATTTGAGGCATTATAAATAAACGTCATAAGATTGAAATGGAGCTTTGCTTTTCGCCCTGATCGCGGACGAACATTCTTTAATTAAAAATATTGTTTTATATCCGCAGAAGCCTCATTCTCAGTTTCATATACTAAACTGTGCATTACCATAACATACCCAGTTAAGCGTATGAACGACTTCATAGGTCTAAATTGTAGAAATTATTTACCTGACTGTTTGCGAGACTCACTTGTTTTGTTCCATCATCATTTGGACTGTACTTCTTTTGAAATCTTCATCAAATGTTTTTTTGCTTATGTGGGATGGGACATCTCATATTATTAGTTATTTCTATCATAACTGTGTCTGCTTTTGAGTCTAACATCAGTACATTCTTCATAATTACTCTTTCCACTTATTCATTTGTCTTATATGATTGAAACCTATCACTACTTTTAAAATTACAAGATTTGTCATTCTCGTATGCAAATATATACTAAAAAGCACTTGATACCAAAAAGAATCAAGTGCTTTAAATTAATTTATTCTTTAATTTTATACGCAACAATTCTACCTTCTGGGTAATCTCCTTCCCACCCACATGGAATAGCACCAATTTGATATACTTCGAACAAATCTTCAAAGAAGGAACTACTCCTTCCATTTATTGCTCTATTAATTGCACAATTATTGAGATCAGCTACAACTTCGTTGAAAAAAAAACTATTAAATGCATTACCCCTTACATTATCAGAAATTATTTCTAATATTTCTTCTAATCCTTTTGGTCTTTCATCCTCCGGTATTGTGTAATATTTGCTCCAAACTTCACTCATTTCTAACTCTCTTATATATTTACAATTATACCCATCTCCACTAAAAACACCCTCATAAGCTAAATATTCAGCTTTTTGAAAATCATTAATAATAATAATTCTATCAAAAACACTCTGTCGTTCATTTATCTGGGGGTTTTTAGAAAAAAGAATTACCTCTTCAACTAAATCATTGTATTTACCGTATTTCATTACTTATTGAACCACTTTTCCCAAAGATCAATTGTTGCCCCTCCTCCTCTTTTCCACACAGGAGTTGCAATTTCACTATTCATTCTTACTTTTTTATATTGTTCTATTCCTATCTTCTTAAGTTCTTTTTCAAGGAAATCGTCCTTCATATATAAGGGTAGTCCTTGTTTTTGAAGTAACTTTAGCTTCTGTTGAAGCTCAAAAACTTGTTTTTCTATAATAGATACATCTTGACTAATATTTATTTTATTCTCCATACATCTATTTTCCTAGTTTTTTATGTATATATTTAACTAATAAATACTTAACTAGATCTTTTAACCTAAAAAATAAAATTACTCTCAATTATTATTTAGAAGGGGATTTGATGGAACCTTTCTCCTTTGGTTAATAGTTTCTACTGCCAAGCCTGTAGTGGATTGGGTAAAATACACGTGCAGTTCGGGATTGTAGCAATGGCCCACAATCTCTTGAAAGTAGCTAGCATCCGCCTATCTTTCCGGTCAATATAATTTTTCTCTTTTAATTCTTGATACAACTTTTTAGATAAAATCATAACCTAGTGTGGTCGGTTCTACTTTTTCTTCATCCGTGTAAGCTAGTTTGGCAAAAAATGCTCCTCAATCCTACCAAAAGTAAATATCTGTTTGTTCCTCCATCTCTTTTTGTTAATGTATTAACATTATAAGACTGATTCTCGTTCTCCATTTTGATTGACCGGCAAACACACCCCCTGTACATTGATGGACACTAGCAGCAGGATGGGAATTTGGGAAAAATATATTTGACACGTGTTTTTTTTCTATAAAAAGTGCAATGTTAGAAAATTTGGCGTAGCCCAACTTTACATGGGCAATTATATAGCCTTGTTAGGAGAAACTAGCCCTTTATAATGCTCGCTTTCTAGCTAGGAAGTCATGCCCGCAGAGTCTCCATGCCAGTTGCAATTCTTTCGCATTCCTCACTGCGTAACTATGTATTCTTCAATTGCAAAATACAATTGGGGCCATTAATTTTAGTTAAATCAATTTATTTACTATCTGATAACACTAGCATTGCATTAAAATATTCAGATGATTTAAAATACTAGGAATTTTTAAAAATAATGTGATTGTAAAACAAAAAAAAATCCTTTACAATGGAAGTACAGGTGGTTCCTGTCCAAATCCAAATGTAAAGGAATACATCATGGACAAGAATACACTAATTACATCATTTGGTAAATGGGTTTCACCAATAAATATTCAAAAGCTTTCTGAACTTGTTAAAGAACAAAAACAGGACTACTATACAAAGAAGTTTACAACGGAGTCTTATATTAAGCTTTTGCTTTTTGCCCAGCTTCATGAATATGAGAGCTTAGAAGAAATCAGTGATGCCCTTTTAGACGAAGATCTTCAGAAAATACTCGGATTTGAATCAATTAGTACATCTCAGTTATCACGAAAGAACAATAATATCAATCCGCTCATTCTTTCTCATATGTTCTTGGATTTAGTGTGGAAAATTCAACATTATCACATGAAAAGTGAAAAGAGAATGCCACTAAAAATCAGTGATTCGAGTACTCTACCACTCAACTTAACTAACTATCAATGGGCGAAGTTTCGTCAAACAAAAGCAGGTGTAAAACTACATTTACGACTTGTATTCATGGATAAAAATGCTGTTTATCCAGAAAAAAGCTGTCATTACAACGGCAAAAGAACATGACCGAAATCAGCTTGAAGTTCTGGTAGATGATAACGAAGCCATGTATGTGTTTGATCGTGGCTATGTGGATTATGAACGATTTGATCGGATGACCGATGAAGGTTATTTTTTCGTATCACGACTGAAGAAAAATGCAGTCATTCGTGAAGTTCATTCTTTTTCAATTTCGGATGATTGCCCTGTACAATCCGACAAAATGGTTTACATCTGTAGCATACAAAATCGAACAGAAAATGTCTTTCGTCTTCTTGAAGTCAAGGATACAAAAGGAAACTTCCTTCGTTTAATCACGAATCGCTTTGATTTAAGTGCTGAAGAAATCAGTGACATTTATCGTTCTCGTTGGGCCATTGAGCTATTTTTCAAATGGCTGAAGCAGCACGTAGAAATTAAGCCTTTTTATGGTATGAGTGAGACCGCGATTCAAAACCAAATTTTCTTAGCCCCTATCACCTATTGCTTAAATGTTCTCATTCAATTAGAGATGAAAAGTAGTAAATCTTTACTTAAAAAGACCTAAATAAAGGTGGGATTGTCTATTTGGTAATAATATATAGTTAACCCAGAGTTACAACAACAAGATTCTTTTACGGACTAGAGCGTTCATCAAACTTTCGTGTCCAAATATAAGAAGGTTTCCAAATTGCTCTCTTTAACCAGCGAGTGATTCGATCTATAATAAAAAATCACCCTTTGAAAAAAACTTTTCTTTCCAGTGTTAATCTTCTATATTTTTCCCTTGTGAAAAAATAGATAATCATAATTTCATTTTTTAAATTAGTGTAATTTAATTATCTTTAATATGTCCTCCACGATACAAAAATTAAAAATTCTCTAATGGCTCTTAAACCTGTGTTAATTATTACTGTTTGTAATCCTTTTTCCTGTTTGTGTAGGATAAAATTTTTATTTGGTTTTTTTTTATGTTTGTAGGAGCAGGATTAAAATCTTTTTCTAAATATTTTGTGAAAAGCTGATCATTCAGATTCTGTAATATTGGATTGATTATTTGAAGTCTTAGATTATCTAATTAGACAATCATCAACAAATAAAGAAAGAGCCGTTTTGAAATCATTCTCTCTTATCGTGTGAGAGATGATTTTCATCAGTTTGTTATGGTGCACCGTATCAAAGAATCTCTCTAAATCAATGTCTACTAACCACTCATATCCAGCGTTTATATATTCCAGCGCTTGAACGACTGCCATTTCACACATTCTTCTTGGTCGGAAGCCGTAGCAGTATTCGCTGAATTGTTTTTCAAATATGGGGGGATTATTTACCTTAGGCTAAAGTCGCGAATATTCTTTATGTATTTGGACCGTCTTGCTATAATAAATACTACAGCTGTAAAAGTAGGAGGATTATCATGAAGGAGATTCCACAAATATCAGAAGCAGAATATAAAGTGATGAAGGTAATATGGAACTATGAGCCAATTTCAACTCCTGAAGTAGTGGAGAAATTATCGAAAAAGAGTGATTGGAAGTCAAATACCATTCACACCATGTTGGCGCGCCTAGTTAAGAAAAAGGCTTTGCATGCAAGAAAAGAGGGCCGAGTGTTTATATATACTTCATTGGTTGAAAAGCACGAATATGTTGAGCAAAAAAGTAAATCCTTTCTCCAGCAGTTTTTCGGCGGTACATTAAATTCAATGGTCTTAAATTTTATTGAAAATGATCAATTATCGAACGAAGAAATATCGGAATTAAAGAAAATATTGTCCATGAGGGATAAGAAAGAAGGGGAAAAATAATGGATACCATTCTGCTACGGATTTTAGTAAGTACAATCGTGGTATCCCTCCTTATTTTCATAATTCTGTTAATCAAAAAACTATTAAACAATCATATGACAGTGAAAGCACATTATCATATTTGGTATGTTCTTTGCATTCCAATTCTTACTGCCTTTTTACCTTGGAATTATTTTCGCCTTGGAGAAGGAATGCACTACTTTAAAAACTTACTTTTTTTTCATAAAGAAGCGCCATTGAAGAGCGAAAGGATGAATGGAGTAGATGTCTCTCAGGCGCAAAACAGCGATTTATTACATGATTTCACGATATCGGTAAACATGTCAACGCCCGATTTCGTCTACCATACATTTTTTACAGTTTGGGTCATTGGAGTGGTTATTTTTGTTGGGGCTGCTGTTTATGCAAACTATCAAATCTATCAAATCAAAAAGTCGGCTGCGGCTGTTCATAACCAAAAGATAAATAAACTATTAGAAGCGTGCAAAAAGATGGTTGGGGTGAAAAGAAACATAAGGTTGCAGGAGACCTCTCTTATTTCCTCGCCGATCATGTTCGGTATTTTTCAGCCCGTTATTTTTTTACCAAGCAAAACGCGAGAAACATTCTCGTTAAATGAATTAAAATACGTGTTTTTGCACGAGCTGCACCACCATAAAAGCAAAGATCTGTTCGTGAATTACGTTATGTGGATGTTTCAGATTATTTATTGGTTTAACCCGGTCGTCTGGTATGCTTTAAAAAGGATTCGAATGGATAGGGAATTGGCCTGCGATGCATCCGTTTTAAATCTTTTAGATGAGAGCGGATATATTGAATATGGGTATACCATCATTCGTTTTGCAGATAAAAAATATGATCGGCCCTTTGAACAGCTTGCTCCAGGTATAGGTGGGACAAAAAAACAAATTAAACAAAGAATCCAATGCATTGCAAGCTACTCTAGAGATTCTCTATTATTGAAATGGAAAAGCAAGGTCATCTGTGCTGTTTTAGGAATTGTTGTGCTATTCCTTGCTCCAATCACCACCGTTATTGCCAGCCCAAATGATGTGTATCAGTTTAGCGGGAAGAATGCGGTATATGAAGATCTAAGCTCCTATTTTAAGGGCTACAAGGGCAGCTTTGTTTTATATGATCCCTCTAAAAACCAATATCAAATATATAATCGAGAGATGAGTGAACAGAGGATTTCCCCTGATAGTACCTATAAAATATATTCTGCCTTATTTGCATTGGAATCAAAAGTGATTTCCCCGAATAACAATAAAAAGGTTTGGGGTGGGGAAATTTATCCCTTTCCAGAATGGAATCAAAATCAAAATTTAGCGACTGCCTTAAGGCATTCCGTGAATTGGTATTTCCAGAATACCGATCGAGAGGTAGGGAGAAAGTCGCTGCAAGATTATTTTCACAAGATAAAATACGGGAATGAGGATCTTTCAGGGGATTTGGATAGTTACTGGATGGAATCTTCCCTAAAAATATCACCCATTGAACAGGTCCAGTTATTATACCAATTAGAAGAAAATCAATGGGGTTTTAAAGCGGAAAATATCAAAGCGGTAAAAAAGGCCATTTTAATAGACGTGCAAAAGAATGGACGGTTGTATGGTAAAACGGGAACCGGTATGGTCAATGGAAAGAATGTAAATGGCTGGTTTATTGGTTTTGTCGATAAAGGTAATGAGCGTTTTTATTTTGCCATTAATATTCAAAATAAGGATGGTCAAGCCCAGGGAAGTAAGGCAGCGGAGATAGCTAAGCAGATCCTGCATCATAAAAAGATATATTAATAATTAACCCCAGAAAGATTGCCCTTCCTTTTTGGGTCTTTCTGGGACAAAATACTACGATTGTAGTATTTGTAACTCATGCGATTTAAGAGGGCTGAAACCTTTTCCTCTTACCACGATCTAGAGGCATCAGAGCGCTCATCTAACGTTTATATGTAAAAAACAGCAATTGGAAATCATGGGCGGCAAGTATATTCCCAATGACACATTGAATAGCAATCTGAAAAAAATTGAAATCATCGACTATTATTTCAATCAATTTGCTTTAGGCATCCCGACCGGTATTGGTTTTGATAATGAAACGGTAGGAATTAAAGGAACGAATACAAGCACCTACTTTCAAATTGCCAGCGGACAATTAGATACATATACATCGATGCAAATTGCCCGGTCACGATTGCAAATGGTGGATACCGAATGAAGGCTGGCGAAGGAGACTCGTGAACACAATAAGGATGGCAATGAATTAGACAACGTAATCGATGAAATTGAACCAGTGGTGCTGATTCAGGCGGAGATGAGTTAGGAGATGCTTAAGCGGGTTCAACAAGTCTTTGGCTGGTTGTCCATGGTTCCAAAGGAACAGCGAGAGGATATTTTAAAGTCGAACTGTACAATGCAGCGGGTAAAATCGGGACCTCGGAATCTTATAAAAATAGTGAATACTTGGAATCTTTCTTTTGCTAACTATGCCCCATTCAATGATCCCGAGATTACCATTAAAATGCCTACCGCGAGCGTTATGCTCAACCGCACAGTGCAGCTAATATCATCAGTCAGCGGGTTTTTCGGGCATATTTTGACCATGATGAAAAAGAACAGTCAACTACAAAAAGAGATTGACATCTATTTATTACAAGTGTAGTATTAAATACGTAACCAAATACTACATATGTAGTATTTTATGTAATCTAATACTACACATGCAATCAATAGTAGTGAAAGGAGGAAATTCTCCCCCGCTATTTCGGGGCAGCATAAGGTTACGAAGAAGTATATTGAATAGGATTAATTAAGTGCAAACAGAATAAATTTTACATTATAAAAATAATGCAATTGAATCCGAAAGTAATACACAATTTTTAGAATCTGCTGGTTAATAGTCGACTGTTGTTAATCAAAACATAATGATTAAACCCGCTTATTCTATTTTCAGAACATCGATTATTAATAGAAAGAGGTTAAGATCTTGAGGAAAACACATAATATTTTCAGTAAGAATAATTTTATATTTGCCCTGCTTGTGCTAGTGGTTGCAATTGTACCTTTCGCCGGCTGGTCCATGACCACCCATAACCCTTCTGACAAGCCCGGAAAGGCTGTCACGAAAACATCAGCATCCCGTGAGTTTGCAGATCTCGAGAGCAAATTTGACGCCCGGCTCGGAGTCTACGCTATCGATACAGGTACAAATCGGACCGTCTCCTATCGGCCTAATGAGCGATTCGCTTACGCATCTACTTACAAAGCTTTAGCCGCAGGTGCATTGCTGCAGCATTACTCAATTGATCAACTTGACGAGTTAGTCACATACACCAGCGAGGACATCGTTACGTATTCACCCGTAACACAGCTTCACGTAGATACCGGGATGACTCTTCGGGAAGTTATTGAGGCTGCTGTTAGATATAGCGACAACACCGCAGGTAACCTTTTATTAGAGAAACTGGGAGGCCCTGAGGGATTTGAAACTGCACTGAGACAGATTGGCGATAACATTACCCAAGTTGATCGCTACGAGACGGATTTGAACTCAGCTATTCCTGGAGATAAACGGGACACAAGCACACCAAAAGCACTTGCTACCAGCCTCAAGGCTTTCGCAGTCAGCGACTTGCTCCCTACTGAAAAACGTATGATCCTGACGGATTGGATGCGGGGAAATACCACTGGAGATGCATTGATCCGGGCTGGTGCACCAAAAGGCTGGGAAGTCGATGATAAGAGCGGAGCAGGAAGCTATGGAACACGGAATGACATTGCGATTGTTTGGCCGCCGAATAGAGCTCCCATTGTCATCGCAGTTCTATCCAGCCGTGATACACAGAATGCCACCTATGACAATACGCTAATTTCAGAAGCTACAAAGGTCGCACTTAATGCTCTTAAACGAACAGATAAGTAAATTTACTCATCACAATTTTCAATTGCATTAGTGAATAGGCTTATCATTCAGTCATCATATACAATCATTTAAAAGATTAGTATGTGCTGACTGATTTTTTTTTATATATTAATAGGAATGGACAGCAGGTTACGTCTGTAAATAGTTACTAATGTTAATTTTTATTTGTTAGATTTTCCTTTATATGATAATCCATCATTAGGCGGAGTTGAAGTTTATACAGATATAAAATCCCATCATGTAAGATTTCCCACAAGTAATTGCTGACACAAGAAATTATTATACTCATTTTGATCAAAGATTAGAGAAGAAAGCTCTTAAAGCAGGAGATTAAATAAATGCATACCATGTTCTTCGAAACATATTAGAATTCTATTTACTAAAGGAATTTGGTGTCCAAGAAAAGTTTATTCATGATCGAATTAGAGAAATAATTAGACCTTTAAGAAAAAGTAATAACATTCAGAAAGCCCATGAAAATAAAAGATATGATTAAATAACGGTTCAATCTGAATCCCAGGTAATTTAAAATTTCAACCGTGACCTCACCAATCGTTTCATCCATACATAAACTCCATCGATTCTTTTAACTTATTTTTTTATGACTGAAAAAATTTCTGAGTTACATATTAATAATTTGTTCATTTGTGGTTAAATTATGTGCTTTTCCTTAGAGTTGTTGCTAAAACTTCAAGATACTTTGTTAATGTAAAATCCCTCTCGGGATTGGAGCATTAATCCTTCTCTGCAGAGCAATACAGTGATAAGGAGAATACCAAAATCAGTCATTTTATAGAAAGGATTTATAAAGTAACGTTAAGCACCTCCAATCTCGGCTTTTTTAATGATCCCTTACTTCTTCATTATAGAAGAAAACTTTCATTCGTGATCTTTAGACATATTGATTATTTTAATTAAAAATCTATATTAACTAGAATTACCTTAGCTCGCGGCGCTCGGCCCCCCCCAAAAAAAGCTTACAAGCCGCGTCAAATGAAAGCGTATTGAATTCTAACGGCTCAATTGCAATATCAATTTCTCGACTGCTTAGACGATTATTTCTGCGAGTAGACAAAAAAATCGCCTCCCTTCGTTTTATTGAAGGAAAGCGACTCGTTACACGACCATTTATCGCACGTTTAACACAAAAAGGCGACGTTCTAACGGTTAAATTTCCGCTAAAACGTCGACATAACTGCGTTTTTTAAATACCGGTGGCCGGGATCGAACCGGCACTCCGTAAGGAACACGATTTTGAGTCGTGCGCGTCTGCCAATTCCGCCACACCGGCTCGGTACTATAAAAATAAAATCTAAAAATTAATAATGCCGAGAACCGGAATCGAACCGGTACGGTAGTCACCTACCGCAGGATTTTAAGTCCTGTGCGTCTGCCTGTTCCGCCACCCCGGCGAATCTATATAGGTCGTCCAAATTCATTTCAAAAATATGGAGGCGGCAACCGGATTTGAACCGGTGATAAAGGTTTTGCAGACCTCTGCCTTACCACTTGGCTATGCCGCCACATTGGAGCGGAAGACGGGGTTCGAACCCGCGACCCCCACCTTGGCAAGGTGGTGTTCTACCACTGAACTACTTCCGCAAGCTGGGCCAGCTGGATTCGAACCAACGCATCACGGAGTCAAAGTCCGTTGCCTTACCGCTTGGCTATGGCCCAATAATATTTAATTATATAATAAAATGTCAAGTTGTAAAGGGCGACTAGTGGGAATCGAACCCACGATGTCGGAGCCACAATCCGATGCGTTAACCACTTCGCCATAGCCGCCATAATATTGGCAGGGGTAGTAGGAATCGAACCCACACTGGAGGTTTTGGAGACCTCTGTTCTACCGTTAAACTATACCCCTAGATGGTGGAGGGGGACGGATTCGAACCGCCGAACCCTAAGGGAGCGGATTTACAGTCCGCCGCGTTTAGCCACTTCGCTACCCCTCCATAATTTATGCATAATCTTGAAAATGGTGCCGGCCAGAGGACTTGAACCCCCAACCTACTGATTACAAGTCAGTTGCTCTACCAATTGAGCTAGGCCGGCTCCAAATGGTGGCTCGGGACGGAATCGAACCGCCGACACAAGGATTTTCAGTCCTTTGCTCTACCGACTGAGCTACCGAGCCTATGTATATAATAATAATGGCGGTCCCGACGGGAATCGAACCCGCGATCTCCTGCGTGACAGGCAGGCATGTTAACCGCTACACCACGGGACCATGTTTAATATTTTATTGCGGGGGCAGGATTTTAACCTACGACCTTCGGGTTATGAGCCCGACGAGCTACCAGACTGCTCCACCCCGCGACGATATAATACTCACATAAGATATAAGATAATTCATTAGCATCTCATGGTGGAGGATGACGGGATCGAACCGCCGACCCCTTGCTTGTAAGGCAAGTGCTCTCCCAGCTGAGCTAATCCTCCATATAGATGGTGACCCGTACGGGATTCGAACCCGTGTTACCGCCGTGAAAGGGCGGTGTCTTAACCACTTGACCAACGGGCCATTGTTCTTCAATGGCGGAGAGCAAGGGATTTGAACCCTTGAGACAGCGTTAACCGTCTACACGATTTCCAATCGTGCTCCTTCGGCCACTCGGACAGCTCTCCTAATGGCTCCGCAGGCAGGATTCGAACCTGCGACCGTTCGGTTAACAGCCGAATGCTCTACCACTGAGCTACTGCGGAATATATCCGCCCGGCAACGTCCTACTCTCGCAGAGGGATGCCCTCTACTACCATTGGCGCTGAGAAGCTTAACTTCCGTGTTCGGAATGGGAACGGGTGTGACCTTCTCGCCATCGCCACCGGACAAGGAAATAATGAGACATATACTATTATAAACTTTTTTAAAATTTTTTCAAGTATAATTTTTATTCTCTCAAAACTAGATAATGTGAAGAAGATATAAGAAAGAAAGTATCATGTTTATTTGGTTAAGTGCTCGCTCGATTAGTATCTGTCAGCTTCACGTGTCGCCACGCTTCCACCTCAGACCTATCAACCTGATCATCTTTCAGGGAGCTCAAATGGGAAATCTCATCTTGAGGGGGGCTTCATGCTTAGATGCTTTCAGCACTTATCCCTTCCGCACGTAGCTACCCAGCTATGCCTTTGGCAAGACAACTGGTACACCAGCGGTGCGTCCATCCCGGTCCTCTCGTACTAAGGACAGCTCCTCTCAAATTTCCTACGCCCACGACGGATAGGGACCGAACTGTCTCACGACGTTCTGAACCCAGCTCGCGTACCGCTTTAATGGGCGAACAGCCCAACCCTTGGGACCGACTACAGCCCCAGGATGCGATGAGCCGACATCGAGGTGCCAAACCTCCCCGTCGATGTGGACTCTTGGGGGAGATAAGCCTGTTATCCCCGGGGTAGCTTTTATCCGTTGAGCGATGGCCCTTCCATGCGGAACCACCGGATCACTAAGCCCGACTTTCGTCCCTGCTCGACTTGTAAGTCTCGCAGTCAAGCTCCCTTGTGCCTTTACACTCTGCGAATGATTTCCAACCATTCTGAGGGAACCTTTGGGCGCCTCCGTTACCTTTTAGGAGGCGACCGCCCCAGTCAAACTGCCTGCCTGACACTGTCTCCCGCCCCGATAAGGGGCGCAGGTTAGAATTTCAGTACAACAAGGGTAGTATCCCACCGACGCCTCCACGTAAGCTAGCGCTCACGTTTCCACGGCTCCTACCTATTCTGTACAAGCTGCACCAAAATTCAATATCAGGCTAACAGTAAAGCTCCACGGGGTCTTTCCGTCCTGTCGCGGGTAACCTGCATCTTCACAGGTACTATAATTTCACCGAGTCTCTCGTTGAGACAGTGCCCAGATCGTTGCGCCTTTCGTGCGGGTCGGAACTTACCCGACAAGGAATTTCGCTACCTTAGGACCGTTATAGTTACGGCCGCCGTTTACTGGGGCTTCGGTTCACACCTTCAGCGATTGCTTAAGCGCTCCCCTTAACCTTCCAGCACCGGGCAGGCGTCAGCCCCTATACTTCGCCTTGCGGCTTCGCAGAGACCTGTGTTTTTGCTAAACAGTCGCCTGGGCCTATTCACTGCGGCTCTCTCGGGCTTGCACCCTATCAGAGCACCCCTTCTCCCGAAGTTACGGGGTCATTTTGCCGAGTTCCTTAACGAGAGTTCTCTCGATCACCTTAGGATTCTCTCCTCGCCTACCTGTGTCGGTTTGCGGTACGGGCACCTTATTCCTCGCTAGAGGATTTTTTTGGGCAGTGTGGAATCAGGAACTCCGGAAAATAATTTTCCTCGCTGTCACAGCTCAGCCTTACGGTAATGGGATTTGCCTCATTACCAGCCTAACTGCTTAGACGTACATCCAATTGTACGCTTACCCTATCCTCCTGCGTCCCCCCATTGCTCAAACGGCGATAAGGTGGTACAGGAATATCAACCTGTTGTCCATCGCCTACGCCTTTCGGCCTCGGCTTAGGTCCCGACTAACCCTGAGCGGACGAGCCTTCCTCAGGAAACCTTAGGCATTCGGTGGAAGGGATTCTCACCCTTCTTTCGCTACTCATACCGGCATTCTCACTTCTAAGCGCTCCACCAGTCCTCACGATCTAGCTTCAACGCACTTAGAACGCTCTCCTACCACTGACACCTACGGTGTCAATCCACAGCTTCGGTGATACGTTTAGCCCCGGTACATTTTCGGCGCAGAGTCACTCGACCAGTGAGCTATTACGCACTCTTTGAATGGTGGCTGCTTCTAAGCCAACATCCTGGTTGTCTAAGCAACTCCACATCCTTTTCCACTTAACGTATACTTTGGGACCTTAGCTGGTGGTCTGGGCTGTTTCCCTCTCGACTACGGATCTTATCACTCGCAGTCTGACTCCCAAGGATAAGTCTTTGGCATTCGGAGTTTGTCTGAATTCGGTAACCCGATGAGGGCCCCTAGTCCAAACAGTGCTCTACCTCCAAGACTCTTACACTTGAGGCTAGCCCTAAAGCTATTTCGGAGAGAACCAGCTATCTCCAAGTTCGATTGGCATTTCACCCCTACCCACACCTCATCCCCGCACTTTTCAACGTACGTGGGTTCGGGCCTCCATCCAGTGTTACCTGGACTTCACCCTGGACATGGGTAGATCACCTGGTTTCGGGTCTACGACCTCATACTCTTTCGCCCTATTCAGACTCGCTTTCGCTGCGGCTCCGTCTTTAAACTTAACCTTGCATGAAATCGTAACTCGCCGGTTCATTCTACAAAAGGCACGCCATCACCCATGAATGGGCTCTGACTACTTGTAAGCACACGGTTTCAGGTTCTCTTTCACTCCCCTCCCGGGGTGCTTTTCACCTTTCCCTCACGGTACTGGTTCACTATCGGTCACTAGGGAGTATTTAGCCTTGGGAGATGGTCCTCCCAGATTCCGACGGGATTTCACGTGTCCCGCCGTACTCAGGATCTACTCAGGAGGGAACGAAGTTTCAACTACAGGGTTGTTACCTTCTCTGACGGGCCTTTCCAGACCGCTTCATCTACCTCGTTCCTTTGTAACTCCATGTTGAGTGTCCTACAACCCCAAGAGGCAAGCCTCTTGGTTTGGACTGTTCCCGTTTCGCTCGCCGCTACTTAGGGAATCGCTTTTGCTTTCTCTTCCTCCGGGTACTAAGATGTTTCAGTTCCCCGGGTCTGCCTTCATAACCCTATGGATTCAGGTTATGATCCTATCCCATGACGGATAGGGGGTTTCCCCATTCGGAAATCTCCGGATCAAAGCTTACTTACAGCTCCCCGAAGCATATCGGTGTTAGTACCGTCCTTCATCGGCTCCTAGTGCCAAGGCATTCACCGTGCGCCCTTTCTAACTTAACCTTACGACAATTGATAAGCTTCGTTTTTCCGCGTCAACTGCGCTCTCTCACATCCTCACGTACGTTTTGTACGCTCCGGTGTTCGATCACTTGTTTCCTTGAATAACTCGCTTCTAAATTGTCTTTTTTCGGTAAAAGATAAGCTACGTATTTCGTTGTCAGTTGCATTCACTCCAATCCTCACGTACTTTTGTACGCTCCGGTTGTCGTTCATTTACTTCCTAGAACTACTTGCTTCTCTTTTCCCTTTTTTAAAAAAAAGCGTCGAATCTCTGCGTCAGTTTCCCTCACTCAGATCCTCACGTATGTTTATACGCTCCGGTCTTCGTTCGTTCACTTCCTTGAGCTTCTCGCTTCTTCTTTTCCTTACTTTAGACAATAAGCTTTCGCTTCTAAGTTGTCTTTTTTCGGTAAAAGATAAGCTACGTATTTCGTTGCCAGCTACGCTCACTCCAATCCTCACGTACTTTTAGTACGCTCCGGTTGTCGTTCATTTGCTTCCTAGAACTACTTGCTTCTCTTTTCCTTTTTTTAAGAGATATCTTTGGTGATACTCGGTTTCTTTCTTTTGCCTTCTTCATTTATTATCTAGTTTTCAAAGAACAATATTTGAGAGATTGCTCTCTCAAAAAACTAAACAAACAAACGATCAACCTTTAATGATTCCTTAGAAAGGAGGTGATCCAGCCGCACCTTCCGATACGGCTACCTTGTTACGACTTCACCCCAATCATCTGTCCCACCTTCGGCGGCTGGCTCCAAAAGGTTACCTCACCGACTTCGGGTGTTACAAACTCTCGTGGTGTGACGGGCGGTGTGTACAAGGCCCGGGAACGTATTCACCGCGGCATGCTGATCCGCGATTACTAGCGATTCCGGCTTCATGCAGCGAGTTGCAGCCTGCAATCCGAACTGAGAATGGTTTTATGGGATTGGCTCGACCTCGCGGTTTCGCTGCCCTTTGTACCATCCATTGTAGCACGTGTGTAGCCCAGGTCATAAGGGGCATGATGATTTGACGTCATCCCCACCTTCCTCCGGTTTGTCACCGGCAGTCACCTTAGAGTGCCCAACTAAAGGCTGGCAACTAAGATCAAGGGTTGCGCTCGTTGCGGGACTTAACCCAACATCTCACGACACGAGCTGACGACAACCATGCACCACCTGTCACTCTGTCCCCCGAAGGGGAACGTCCTATCTCTAGGAGTGGCAGAGGATGTCAAGACCTGGTAAGGTTCTTCGCGTTGCTTCGAATTAAACCACATGCTCCACCGCTTGTGCGGGCCCCCGTCAATTCCTTTGAGTTTCAGCCTTGCGGCCGTACTCCCCAGGCGGAGTGCTTAATGCGTTTGCTGCAGCACTAAAGGGCGGAAACCCTCTAACACTTAGCACTCATCGTTTACGGCGTGGACTACCAGGGTATCTAATCCTGTTCGCTACCCACGCTTTCGCGCCTCAGCGTCAGTTACAGACCAGAGAGCCGCCTTCGCCACTGGTGTTCCTCCACATCTCTACGCATTTCACCGCTACACGTGGAATTCCACTCTCCTCTTCTGTACTCAAGTCCCCCAGTTTCCAATGACCCTCCACGGTTGAGCCGTGGGCTTTCACATCAGACTTAAAGGACCGCCTGCGCGCGCTTTACGCCCAATAATTCCGGACAACGCTTGCCACCTACGTATTACCGCGGCTGCTGGCACGTAGTTAGCCGTGGCTTTCTCGTTAGGTACCGTCAAGGTACCGCCTTATTCAAACGGTACTTGTTCTTCCCTAATAACAGAGCTTTACGATCCGAAGACCTTCTTCGCTCACGCGGCGTTGCTCCGTCAGACTTGCGTCCATTGCGGAAGATTCCCTACTGCTGCCTCCCGTAGGAGTCTGGGCCGTGTCTCAGTCCCAGTGTGGCCGATCACCCTCTCAGGTCGGCTACGCATCGTCGCCTTGGTGAGCCTTTACCTCACCAACTAGCTAATGCGCCGCGGGCCCATCTGTAAGTGATAGCCGAAGCCATCTTTTAACTCCTCTCCATGCGAAGAGAAGGGTTATCAGGTATTAGCCCCGGTTTCCCGAAGTTATCCCTGTCTTACAGGCAGGTTGCCCACGTGTTACTCACCCGTCCGCCGCTAACCGTTCAAAAGCAAGCTTTTGAATAGTTCGCTCGACTTGCATGTATTAGGCACGCCGCCAGCGTTCGTCCTGAGCCAGGATCAAACTCTCCAATAAAGTTGGAGCGTTGATTCGCTCATAATAAAAAAATTAACGTTGGCAAGTGTCAGCTTCTAACGAATAGTTAGTTGCCTCCACTTTAAATTGTTGTTGACGTTTGTTTGTTTAGTTTTCAAAGAGCAATTTTTTTCTGTCGCTTGCGACAGCGACTTTTTAAATATAACATGAGATAATTTATTCGTCAATACTTTTTTAAAATTTATTAATTCGCTATATGTTTCCTAGCGACGAATTCTAATATAACAAATATATTGTAATAGGTCAAGAGTTAAATCAACTTTCTTTATTCCAAATTTAGAAAGAGATACCTCCTCCACCACTAGACACGGCGGAGGTATGGGATAAATACATGATCGTTATTTGTTTACCTTGTATAACCTATGGAAAACCTCACCCTCTGTTTCCTTCTCTATGACTTCAATTAAATTTCGTTCAATTAAATATTCCAGCAGCATACTTAGATCAACAGAATAATTAACCAACTCTTGATGGGTCATAATCTCATTAAATGTCCAAACGTCCCTCTGTTTTAATAAATCAACAATGTGGGCTGTACCGCATTCCGTTTTTGCATGAATTAAAAATTCACTTGCAAGAAATAATAACTCTAACCTCTTTTCTAACGTTTCTTGACTATTAACTAATTCATCATAAAGCTTAAATATTTCTGGTTCGAGTTTTTTAACTTGATTCCAAACGGTTATTTCAGGGTGAAATCCATTTTCAATGACTGCTAATCTCGCTAGATGATGCAATGAATGAACGATATGATTATATGCATCCAAGTAATGTTGATTTTCAAAAAACGCTTTTCCATCCATATATCGTCTAATTAATTTTGCAAATTCAAGTCCCTTCCTTAATTTCCTTCCTTGAAAAGGAAAATCCTCAAGCTCTTGCTTAATTTTTTCAATGTACTCATTACGATCAAAAACAATTTTCCCAACGTAAAACCATTCAAAGATTTTTCGATTTGAACCAAGGAGTAACCATTCATTTAATTTAGCTTCACTTATAATATGAAGAGCAGCCTTCTTATTTTTATATGTATAGTGTTTTATAAAAACAGGTTGAGTTGCTTCCTTTGCTACGATTAAAAGAACAGCATCAAATGTATCAGTTAATGAACGGTCATTTCCCGCTTTTTCTATTAATAATATCCCTAACGTATTTAACTGACTGGCGCGTTCTTGATAAATTGGACGAAGGATATCTTCCATATGTTAATTCCTCCATTTATTTTATAGCCTATTATGTTCGACAATAGCGTTAAATCTCCTGCTCAAAATTTCAATACTGAAACTTCAAACAGTGATTTTTATTCGACATCATTAATTGTACGTGAATTTTATTCGAGATGAAATCCTCAGTTTTTATTATTTATTGCAGCTCTCATTTTATGATATAGTTGTTTTTTTGGAGGGACAATCATGCGTAAATATTCAAGTAAAATAAATAAAATTCGCACATTTGCGTTATCATTAATTTTTATCGGTTTTATCGTAATGTATGGCGGAATCTTTTTTAGAAAGTCACCTATATTAATGACTATTTTTATGATTATTGGATTACTCTTTATTATTGCTAGCACAGTTGTTTATTTTTGGATCGGTATGCTCTCAACAAAAACGGTTCAAATTGTTTGTCCCAATTGCAAAAAGGTCACAAAAATGCTTGGGCGTGTAGATATGTGTATGTACTGTAACGAACCTTTAACCCTTGATCCTGAACTGGAAGGAAAAGAATTTGATGAAAAATACAATCGAAAACGAAACAGGAAATAAACAGACTGTTCTTTGTTGTTTAAGTCAAAATAACAGCTTGCTTTTACATCCAGTGAGCTTAAAGAGTTCGAGACAAATCAAAAAAGCTGGTAGCACCGATCAGGCTATCAGCTTTTTTAGTGTGTTGTCATTAGTGTGCATTTTTCTTTAAACAGTCTGGACACTTTCCGTAAATCTCCATTCGGTGGTGACTGACTTTAAAGCCAGTTACATGTGAAGCTAACTGTTCGACCTCATCAAGACCCGGATAATGGAAGTCAACGATTTTACCACATTCTTCACAAATGACATGGTAATGATGAGTTGTAATAAAGTCAAATCTGCTAGATGAATCACCGAAAGTCAATTCTTTCACAAGGCCAACTTCACGGAATACTCGTAAATTATTGTAAACTGTAGCCACACTCATATTCGGAAATTTTCCTTCGAGCGCTTTATAAATTTCATCAGCTGTTGGGTGTGACATTGAGTCTATTAAATATTCAAGTATCGCATGACGTTGTGGAGTTATTCGTACCCCAGTATCTTTTAAAGTTTCCAAAGCTTCTTTTAAATGATTTTGTGACACCGTCATGCACCTCTTTTCTAAATATTATTAAATTATAATCTTTATAATTAGTTTACTAATGAGTTACTACTTTTGTCAAGATAACAAGCGGACTAATTAACTTTGATGGAGCGTTTGTTCCTTAGTTCCTAAATGACTATTTACATATCTTGCTGTAACAAACAGCAAGTCGGATAATCTGTTTAAATATGACAACACTAATGGACTCACTTCATCACTTAAAGCAACCGCTATCCGTTCGGCACGTCTTACAATCGTTCGCGCCACATGAAAAGCAGCACCAGCAGGATGACCGCCAGGTAGTATAAATTGAGTTAACGCTGGAAGACTGGTATTCCAAGCATCAATGAACTTTTCCAAATAAGTAACGTCCTCGTCTTTTAAAGTCCAATTTATTTTCTTTCCTTCAGGGGTAGAAAGCTGTGCACCTACATGAAAAAGTGTTGTTTGTATTTTATGATAAACATCTTCGAGCGTTTCCTTCCCTTGAAAAAAATCCCCTTTTAAATAGCTAAGCGCAAGACCAATCATTGAATTTGCTTCATCACATGTCCCATATGCTTCAACGCGAATATCATTTTTTGGAACACGTTCTCCGTATACTAATGACGTTGTCCCTTTATCACCTGAACGAGTATAAAGTTTCACTAATTAATACCCCCTTGTTAAATCTATTACATTGATAAAATCAGCTTTATCAGCTTTATGATTAATATATGTATGAAGGTTATGTTTAAAAATAAAAAAAGCACGCGGTAAATAATTTTTTGTAATGCTAGAAATATGAGGTGTCACTGTTATATTGTCCATTTTCCAAAAGCGATGCCCTTTTTTTAATGGTTCATCATAAAATACGTCCAAAAATGCATGGGCAATTTCGTTTTGTTCCATCGCCTGCAATAACACTTTTTCTTCCACTAAATCACCGCGGCCAATATTAATAAATACTGCTGTATTTTTCATTAGTCGAAAATGTTTTTCTGTTAGTAAGTGCTTCGTTTCCTTTGTACTTGGTAGTACTGACACAATATAATCTGCTTTAGGCAAAATATCATTTATCTGATTAAATTGATATACTTCATCAACAAAATCGGCCACTTTCCCGCTGCGGTTAACGCCTAGTACGTTCATTTGAAACGCTTTAGCTAACCGTGAAACCTCTCCGCCTATTGCGCCAACGCCTAGTACGAGCAAAATTTTTCCATAAAGCTCGCCGAAAGGCAGTCTGCGATTCCATTGTTCACTTTCTTCATTTTTCCACATTTCTTTCATTCGCTTTTCAAACTGGAGCATCATACCAATTGTATACTCTGCCATAGGAACTTTATGAATTCCTTTTGCATTAGTTACTAAAATGTTCTTTTCTATACACGCGTTAAAAGGCATTCGCTCCAATCCAGCAGACATGACCATAATCCACTTTAAGTTTTTGGCGTTTCTTACATGTTCAGCAGTTAAATCTTCACCGTATGTAATAAATACATCTGCATCATAAAAATCTTCTTTAGCCTTATCCATCCCTTTGTAAAATTTAAAATGAATGTTTGGAAATTCTTTTTTCAGCTCGTCTTGGATCTGTTCTTCAGGCAAAATAGAAGAAACAATTTTCATGTTGCTCACTCCCTGGTTTTTCTTCTTATTACGATTTTAAACTTTATTCTTTTCTAGGGGAAGTTAAATTCATCATTTCATTTCAGATTAAAGACAAAGTCAAATTTCGAATAAAAAAGACGGGCTAAATATAGCCCGTAATCAATTGATATATGAGGAGGTATGCCCTAATATAATGATATTCAAAACATGAATATATGCATGGACGTAAGCCTTTTGCAAACGAAAATAGGCATGGTCCCTAACTTAATTCGTCTTTAATAAATTGTAACGCTTCCTCCACGTGACCTTTTACTCTTACTTTTCTCCATTCTTTCACTAGCTTCCCGTTCTTATCAATAATAAATGTCGATCGTTCAATCCCCATATATTCTTTGCCAAAATTTTTCTTTAGCTTCCAAACTCCGTATGCTTCGGCTACTTGATGATCTTCATCCGCTAGTAATAAAAATGGAAGCCCATGTTTTTCAATAAATTTATGATGTCTTTCAACTGGATCAGGACTTACTCCTAATATGACAGTATTAAGCCCGCTAAAGCTTTCGTGCCGATCACGAAAATCACATGCTTCTGTCGTACATCCAGGTGTCATATCTTTCGGATAAAAGTAAAGAATGATATTTTTGCCAAGGAAATCTGATCGTTTTACACTCTCACCATTACTTGCAGGCAATTCAAAATCAAGTGCTTTATCCCCTACTTTAACTGTCATGAAAAACGCCTCCTAGAATATCTTTTCATTGCTAGCGTAACGAATTCTGCTTCAAAAAACAAATTTCACAGTTAGCACAGGATGAAAAAAGCTATTTTTTCCCCTCGACAAAAGTTCTCACGACAAACGCAGCAGGAATTGCATAACCAATTAACGCTTCGATTACTGCAATCCCTCGAGCAATGCCTAAAGGAGCAACATCTCCATAGCCGACAGAAAATAACGTGATGCCACTGAAATAAATCACTGTTTGCAATTTAACAAAAAAATTACCATCAATCGGCAGCCCATTATCAAGAAGAACATCGTATCCTCTTAACTCTAATATCATATAAATTAATCCAAATCCAATTAATATTGTTAAATAAATAAAAACTAAAAACATAAAATTTTTAAAGGATAGATGCTTGTCCCTTAACTTATAAGGAGTAAATAACGTGCGCAAGCTAAGATAAATAAAAATGACAACAATGACAAAGAAAAGATAATAAACCAAAGATCCCCTCTCCATTTTTTCCTTTGAATAAAAAGCTACTAACACTATACGTTACCGAGGCTCTACATATTCCATCCGCAAATAAGCTCAAAGATTCCAAGGATTTTGATCATATCCTTCAGGTGGGCATTTTTTACTGCCCCTTCATTCGGGATAAACATGGTAAAATAAATAAAGGAAAGTGTTAATTGTTTTTTATAAGAAACTTTTTTTCAAGGAGGACTTTTCATGGAATTTACTCAATCTAATTTTTTACATACAGAGGCGTTACAGCATATTGTTGGGGGAGTGAACAGCCCTTCGCGTTCATATAAAGCTGTTGGCGGCGGGGCGCCAGTCGTTATGGAACGAGCTCAAGGTGCTTATTTTTGGGATGTAGACGGCAATCAATATATTGATTATTTAGCTGCTTACGGACCCATTATTACAGGACATGCTCATCCTCATATAACCAAAGCGATAAAAAAAGCAGCCGAAACAGGTGTTTTATACGGTACACCTACTCCGCACGAAGTGAAGTTGGCAAAAATGCTTAAAGAAGCGATTCCATCGTTAGATAAAGTACGCTTTGTTAATTCTGGAACGGAAGCTGTGATGACAACCATTCGCGTTGCCCGTGCATATACAGGGAGAGATAAAATTATTAAATTCGCAGGCTGTTATCACGGCCACTCTGATCTCGTTCTTGTTGCAGCGGGTTCTGGACCTTCTCAATTAGGTATGCCTGACTCTGCCGGTGTTCCAAAGAGCATTGCTGAGGAAGTCATTACTGTGCCATTTAACGAAATCGAGCCATTAAAAGCAGCATTAGATAAATGGGGAGATGAGGTTGCAGCTGTGCTCGTTGAACCGATTGTCGGCAATTTTGGAATTGTCGAGCCTAAACAAGGATTTTTAGAAAAAGTCAATGAATTAACTCATCAAGCAGGGGCACTTGTTATTTATGATGAAGTCATCACTGCATTTCGCTTCATGTACGGAGGAGCGCAGGATTTACTTAATGTAAAACCTGATTTAACTGCATTAGGGAAAATTATTGGCGGAGGCTTGCCAATTGGTGCCTATGGCGGAAGAAATGAAATTATGGAAAAAGTTGCTCCTCTCGGTCCTGCTTATCAAGCTGGAACAATGGCGGGAAATCCTGCCTCTATCCTGGCAGGGATAGCCTGCTTAGAAGTACTAAAAGAAGAAAGAACTTACGATTATTTAGATCATTTAGGCTCCATGCTTGAACTAGGAATTACAACTGCAGCTCAAAAATACAATATTCCAATTACGATTAACCGTTTAAAAGGAGCATTAACGATTTACTTTACGGACGAAAAGGTCCAAAACTATGACCAAGCAGAAAATACAGATGGAGAAATGTTTGCGAAATTTTTTAAGCTCATGCTTCAACAAGGAATTAATTTAGCTCCATCAAAGTACGAAGCATGGTTTATTACAATTGCTCACACTGAAAAGGACCTTAAACAAACGATCGAAGCTGTAAATCATTCATTTAAACATCTCGCTTTAAACGATAAATGAACTACATCATATTCATTATCGTTCTATCATATAGTAGACAAAACACGTCCTTCTCCAACGGGACGTGTTTTGTCTCAGACTATTGATAAACGAACGCATGAACGACTGTTTTATTCGCTTCCTCCTTGTGTAGCGTGCTTTGATTGACAAGTAGTTGTTCAGGCATTTGCTTCAAGTAGTATGATTTTGTCTGCTTATAAACGGGCTAAATGTTTCGTTTTTCCTTGGATCGTAAGCGTTTTTTGTTTGAGGAAAAATGAACTTTTTCTCAATCCTTTTTTTCATTCTAAATTTTTTTCCTTGCACTTCTTGAAAAATCATTGTATATTACATTATTGTTTAACTATAGAAAATTAAAAAGGGGTTAAGTAGTTCAACGTAGTATGAAGTAAAAACAGACTTTCTATAACCTCTAATGAAAGGAACTAAATAAAAAATGAAGCTTGGCGCCCGCGTTTTAAAGACGGGAATTGCAATTATTATCGCATTATTTTTATCGCAATTATTGCAGTTGCCGTCTCCTGTATTTGCCGGAATCGCTGCTATCTTTGCTGTACAGCCAACGATTTATCGTTCTTATTTATCTATTATTGAACAAATACAAGGAAATATTGTTGGAGCGTTTATCGCTGTTTCTTTCGTATTATTATTTGGAAACGATGTGTTTATTATCGGACTTGCCGCTATAATTGTTATTTCAATCAATTTAAAAATAAAGATTGAAAATACGATCGGCTTATCCCTAGTAACGATGATAGCCATTATGGAAAGCCCTGGAGATGAATTTATCACCTTCGCTTTCATTCGTTTCTCGACAATTATGCTTGGGGTGCTCTCTGCTTTTGTAGTCAATTTAGTTTTTTTTCCGCCAAAATATGAAAATAAATTATATTATAAAATTTATAATGTTAGTGAGGAAATTATGAGGTGGATTCGTCTGATCCATGCCTCAGAGCATAAACTCCTTAAAAATGACATTGGAAAAATAAAAG
This sequence comes from Bacillus aquiflavi, assembly GCF_019915265.1. Classification (NCBI taxonomy): domain Bacteria; kingdom Bacillati; phylum Bacillota; class Bacilli; order Caryophanales; family Bacillaceae; genus Bacillus; species Bacillus aquiflavi. The sequence goes on along the minus strand of NZ_CP082780.1, from coordinate 517,397 downwards.
AAGATATGATCAAGCTTGAACAGTTGTACTTACTATATAAAGAGGAACGTAATTACTTTAAACGAAGCCATCCTGTAAAGCTAAGAAAACTCGTCATTTATAGACAAATGATTTCATCAACGAAAAGAGCTCTGCAAACATTAAGAAGGCTTCACCGCTTTGAAAATGAGTTAAACTTAATGCCGGAAAGCTTTCAAACTGATGTTCATCAAGAGCTTGACTACCTCGTGAACCATCATGAGCAGCTCCTTTTAAGGTTTGTTGGAAAAATTCGTCCTTTAGAAGAAGAACATAATATTAGCTTTCATAAAAAAGATCTATTTCATCTTTTGCGAGAGCATCAAAAGAAAATGGAAGAACAAGATGAATATATGCTCTATCATATGATGCAGCTTGTCTCAGCAATAACAGAATATGGTGAGCAGCATCTCGAACATCTGATCGATTAATCAATAGTTTCCAACTGCACCATAAAGGAGACAACAAAGTAACCATCGTAGAAGAAACAGAATAAATCATTTAGCAGTTGATAAGTACAAAAATCAACTGCTTTTTTTTACTTGCTAAAAAAGGAGACGTTAAGAATATGGAAAAAATTAGAGAAGCTCTTCATTTGAGAAAAACAGGAAAGATTGAAGAAGCACGACAGCTATTACTCCAATTAACAAAGAAAGAAATCAATAATGGATCTGTTTTCTATGCGTCCATGATCAACTAGGGTTAGAAGCAGAAGCCGTTCCTTTTTATACTAAAGCTCTTACTTGTCAATTAACATCCGAGGAAAGACAACTTGCACTGCTCGGGTTAGGAAGTACCTATCGAGTACTCGGGCAATATGAACAAGCACGTATTATACTTGAGCAAGGAATAGAACAATTTCCGCATGCTAACGAATTTCGAGTCTTTTATGCACTCGTTCTATATAACTTAAATGAAACAAAACAAGCGATGTCTCTTTTATTAAAACTTCTTGGTGAAACGACTAACGACAACGGAATGAAAGCGTACAAAAAAGCAATTTTATTTTATTCCGATCATTTAGACGAATTATGGAAATAAACTCAAAATTACATAATAACGCTTGTCATTCTTCGGGTGCGGGGCAAGAAAGTAGACTTGCCTGAGCAAAGAATGACAAGCGTTTATCAATGGTCTCTATTAATGTTCAAGCTGTTGAACTTGAAACAGCTTATAATAGCTCCCTTTCTTAGCCATTAATTGTTCATGCGTACCAGCTTCAACAATTTTTCCGTGTTCAATTAATATAATCCGATCAGCATGAGTAATCGTTGACAAGCGATGAGCAACGATAAACGTTGTTCTATCCTTTGCTAATATTTCTAACGCTTCTTGAATGAAATGCTCACTTTCTAAATCTAACGCAGATGTTGCTTCATCAAACACTAAAATCGGCGGGTTTTTAAGAAATACTCTTGCAATTGCAATTCGCTGCTTTTGTCCCCCAGAAAGCTTAACGCCCCTTTCGCCTACTTTTGTTTCATAGCCGTTAGGCAAATTCATAATAAATTCATGGGCGTTGGCTGCTTTCGCTGCTTCAATTACTTCTTCTTCGGTAGCATCTGGTTTCGCAAGCAATATATTTGTTTTGACCGATTCGCTAAATAAGATTGTATCTTGGAGAACGATACCGACTTTGTCTCTAAGTGAGCGCACTTTAAACTTGCGAATATCTGTTCCATCTAACAGAATTCGTCCGCTTTTTACATCGTAAAATCGCGGAATTAAGCTGACTAAAGAAGATTTTCCGCCACCGCTCATCCCAACTAAAGCAATTGTTTCACCTTTTTTAACATCTAATGAAATGTCTTTTAAAATAAGTTCTTCTTCTTGATCGTAAGTAAAGGTTACATTTTCAAACTTAATATGTCCCTTTATATTTTGACATTCAATTGCATGAGGCGCATCTTGAATATATTATTTTTCATCCATGAATTCAAACACCCGATCCATTGAAGCAATAGATTGGGTTAACGTTGTTGACGAATTGACTAACCTTCTTAACGGGTTATATAATTTATCAATATAAGCAATAAAAGCGATCATCGTACCGACAGACAACTCGTTTTGGATGACTTGATAGGCAGAATAGCCAATAACAAGCAACGGAGCAATATCAGTAATCGTATTCACGACAGCAAATGCTTTTGCATTCCAGCTCGTATGCTTCAATGCTTTTTGCAAAAAATTGCTGTTCTGCTCATCAAATTGTTTTTGTTCATAATCTTCAATGGCGAAGCTTTTTATAAGAGGCATCCCCTGCACTCGTTCATGCAAATACCCTTGCACCTCCGCAAGTGCTTGAGAACGCTCCCGCGTTAATTTTCGTAAGTTCCCAAAAAAATAACGAATCGAAAAGGCGTAAAAAGGAAATAACAAAAGGGACACAATTGTAAGCTTTACATCCATCGTAAACATAATCGCAACTGCAATTCCTATCGTTGCTATATCAAGCCATAAATTCATTAACCCAGTCATAACGAAGCTCTTCGTCTGCTCTACATCATTAATCACTCTAGAAATAACTTCACCAGCCCGTGCATTTGCATAATACTTAAAGCTTAGTTTTTGAATATGAGTATAAAGCCGGTCACGAATATCATACAAGATTTTACTTGCGGTCCACTGGGCAAAATATTGACGATAATATTCAATTGGTGGTCTTACTATCGTAAAGATAAAAATCATCACAGACATGACGATAAGCAGCTTTTTAGTTTTTTCTTCATTCTCAAGCAGATCATTTCCAATTACATCATCAACAACAAATTTAATTAACAGCGGGATTAATAAAGGAATAGCAAATTTTAAAATACCAATCATAATTGTTCCGATGATTTGCAGCCAATATGGCTTTACAAAAGTTAAATATCTTTTTATACTATTCAACATTCTCCACTCCTGGCATAGTGCCGATTCACATATATATATAAAGCCTGTTGAAAACAATTCAACAGGCAACCTGTTTTAGCATCTGTAAGTTAAATAACGCTCGTACCAAATATCAATAAAATCAGGCGAAAAAGGTCCTTTTCTTTGGCGAATCCAGCCAATCAACTTTATAACATTCCTTTTTAAAATTTGATCAATTACATCTGGATAGTTCATTTCCCGGCGATGCCGCTCATATTCATCTTCATCTAACAAAGTAAAAGTCATATCAGGGAACACTTTTATATCTAAATCATAGTCAATATACTTTAGTGCCTCATGATCGAAAATAAACGGTGAACTTATATTACAGTAGTAATAAATACCATCTTCTCTAATCATCCCGATGATATTAAACCAATGTTGAGAATGAAAATAACAAATCGCCGGCTCTCTCGTTATCCACGTTCTTCCGTCTGATTCTGTCACCATCGTCCGATCATTTCCGCCAATAACTATACTTTGCGTTCCTTTTAATACTCTTGTTTCTTCCCAGACACGATGAAGATGTCCATTGTGCTTATAACTATGTATTTGTAATGTCTCACCCTCAATGGGAACGCCCATATCATTTCCCCTACCTTTATTGTAAGAAACGCTTTGCATTCTTATAGTAAATACCGCTCAAAAGCAATTCTTTCTATACTATATATTATAACGATAATACGAGCATTTTAAAACAATAGTGCTGCATGTTTAAACATTACCTTTATGAATGATTACTACTGACAAAAAAGATTTATTTATTATATACTAATTTAAGGGTACTAAATATTTAAAATATTCAATTATATGAGGGGGAATTGTCATTGAACACAGTTTTTATCGCTGGTCATGCAAAGCTGCCTGCAGGTATGGCTGCGAAAAGTATTTTTGAAACATTGACGATTACAGCAGAAATTGATAAAAAGTATGGAGTGATTATTGACGCTACTTGTACTTTAGCGACAGATCATGGGAAAGATTTCATCTCCAGATTGTTAAAGGGGTATAGTTTACTGGATGGCATTGATGAACCATTAGCAGAGCTTAAAAAGTCCTATCTTGGAAAAGCATATAATGCCCTCGCATCAGCATTAAAAGATTTACATAAACAATATCAACTTATTAAAAAATAAAAAAAAAGGAGATGACTTTTTAAAAAATGTCACCTCCGATATCATGATGTTTTTTTCAGTTCCCTAAAACAATTGGATAAATGTTAACTATTAGGTGGGAATGATTTCGTGTTTAAACTAATTGTCTTCCCACCTCAATAATTGATTGACGAAGGATAGCAATCATTTGTTCAACTTCATATTTGTTAATAATAAGCGGAGGTGCAAAAATAACTGTATCATCTCCTGGAAATGCAACATCTCGTAAAATTAAACCGCGGTTCATTGCTTCTTCTTTTACAAGTGGAGCAAGTGGCGTTGAAAAACGTTCATTTGTTAGTTTGTCTTTCACAAATTCTAATGCCCCAATAAGTCCTAAAGCTCTGACTTCTCCAACGATATCAAACTCTAATTGAAGCGCTTTTAATCCCTTTAATAATTCCTCGCCCATCCTTTGTGAATTGGCGACAATGTTTTCCCGTTCAATTATTTCGAGGTTTTTTAACGCTACCGTGCAGCCGGTTGCATGGCCGCTATACGTGAAACCGTGCGGAAAAACTCCTTCTGAAAGATCAATAAGATCTTGGTGGATTTTATCTGTAACAACAACCGCTCCAAGTGGAAAATAACCGCTTGTTATGCCTTTCGCCAACAACATAACATCAGGAGTAACTCCCCAATGTTCACATCCAAACATTTTTCCTGTCCGGCCGAACCCAGTAATGACTTCATCAGCGATAAACAAAATATTGTATTCATCACATATTCGACGAATTTCTTGAAAATAACCGTCAGGTGCGATGTTCACACCACTAGCTCCTTGAACAGGTTCAGCAATAAATGCAGCGATCGTATCTGCACCTTCTCTTTCAATCATAGCTTGAACAGATTCAGGTGAGAATGTTTCAGCATGGAAAAATTGTGGAGCTAGCGCTGTCGTCATACTGCGAAACACAGGAATCCCTGTTGCACTCGTTGATCCAACTGTAACACCATGGTAAGCTTTTTTCCGTGAAATAATCTTATTTTTATTCGGGTAACCTTTCAGTTGCCAATAATGCCTTACAAGTTTATACGCTGTATCATTCGATTCAGATCCTCCAGATGTAAAAAATACAGCATTTAAGTTTCCAGGTGTCATCTCGGCAAGTTTTGCGGCCAATTCTATTGCTGGTTCATTACTATACGTTGCAAAACAGGACGAATATACCAATTGTGCCATCTGTTCTTTTGCTGCTTCCGCAAGCTCCACCCTTCCATAACCAACGTTTACATTGAAAAGTGATGCCATTCCATCTAAGTATGTCTTTCCGTTAATATCTGTTAAAACGGCGCCTTGACCTTCTCTAAAAATAACTGCAGGACCATTTTCTTGCTGTTGTTTTAATGAAGATGTTGGATGAATAAAATGCTTCTTATCTAATTCAATTAATTTTTTCACATTAGCTTGTTGTCCAATCATACTTTTACCACTCCTTTTTTATAAGGCTTTGTTAAAAATATGGTTGTTTCAGACTCACTGTGTTTCTCTCATGTTTTGAACCAAAGCAGAAAACGAGAATATCGCCAGAAAAGAAAATGAGCCAATAAATCAACCAAATCATATAACTTTGCCTTTTCTAAAATAATGAACTGACATAATTGCCAATACTAAAGGTATGGTTACGTTTGAAATAATATGACTGAAAATACATCTAGGTGGAAACTAAGTTCTATTTAATACACGAATACTTAAATACGACTTTCAACGAAGAGAAAACTGTGTATTAACAGTCTGGATTTAATATTTCTTCTCCTTTTTTGCTATTTACTTTCTTTTTATTTCTCCAATGTACTATTAAGAACACCGCAAGAAATGCCAGCCCGGCAATATCGGTCATTATCCCAGGGACAATTAGGGTGAGAGCCGCACTTAACGTAAGTAATCTCATAAAAATATTCACTTGCTGAAATAAATAACCTTCCATCGTCACGCCAAGACTAATGACCCCAATTACAGCTGTTATTACAGCCCAGCCAATTTCTAGCGGAGTTCCTTGTTGTAATAGCAATTCAGGCGAATAAACAAATATATATGGGACAACAATCCCTGCAGACGCTAATTTTAACGAGATAAAACCAGTTTTATTCGGTTCGCCGCCGGCTATCCCAGCCCCTGCAAACGCAGCTAAAGCAACAGGAGGCGTCAAATTAGCTAAAATACCAAAATAGAAAACAAACATATGTGAAAAAAATGGTTCAATACCGTATTGCAATAAAGCTGGTGCTGCCATTGAAGAAGTAATAATATAAGTTGGAATCGACGGAAGTCCCATTCCGAGTATAATTGATGCAAGCATTGTAAAAAATAAGGTTAAAAATAGACTTCCATTTCCAAGGAGGAGAATAGCGTTCGTCATTTTTAATCCAAAGCCAGTTAACGTTGCCACTCCAACGATAATCCCAACCATTGCACACGCCATCGCAACACTTAAAGCACTTCTCGTCCCATATTCAAGTGCTTCGATTATTCCTTTAAAATGAAGACGAGTACTACGGCGAAAAGCGGCAATCACTACCGTTGATAAAATAGCAAAAAAAGCAGCATAAAACGGCGTAAATCCACCGAACAACATATACACTAAAATAATTAACGGAATGATTAAATGACCGCGCTCTTTAAACACTTCAGACATTTTCGGCAAATTTTCCTTCGTCATTCCTTGCAGTCCTCTTCGTTTAGCACGGAGATGAACAATGATTAAAATCCCTAAGTAATACAACAGACCGGGAATAATTGCCGCAAGAGCAATCATGCTGTACTCCATTCCCAGTGTCTCTGCCATAATAAAAGCTGTCGCCCCCATAACCGGCGGCAAAAATTGTCCTCCAACTGAAGCAGCTGCTTCAACTGCTCCAGAAAAATTAGCAGAATAACCCGTGCGTTTCATTAGCGGAATTGTAAACGAACCAGTTGTTACAACATTAGCAATCGCAGACCCATTAATAGAACCTAAAAATCCGCTCGAGATGACTGACACCTTTGCAGGACCTCCAGCACTCTGACCTGCAATAGCTAATGCGGAATCATTGAAAAGTTGTCCCATCCCTGTTTTATCTAGAAAAGATCCGAAAAGGATAAATAAGAAAATGTAAGTTGCAGAAACTCCTATCGCAGTCCCTAATATTCCTTCTGTCGTTAAATACATAAAATTAACAATATCAGAGATTGAATATCCGCGATGACCAATAATAGTTGGTAAGTAAGGTCCGAAGTAAGCATAAAGGAGAAAAACAACACTTAATATTGTTAATCCATTTCCCACAATCCGACGCCCGCCTTCGATAACAAGTAAGACGAACAATAATCCGATAATCGTATCGTACACATTTGGCAACCCGACCCTTGTGACAATGTTGGAATAATCTATAAATATATAAATAATCGTAACGATCGATAGTATAGTAAATAAATAATCTAGAAAGGTTGCCTTATTTTTAGGAGATTTCTTTCTCCCTGGATAAAGCAAAAACACAAGTACCATGACAATACCTGTATGTAGGATTCTATGCTGCAAAGTTACTAGTGGCCCAGTATATGAAGTAATGAGATGAAATAAAGCTAAACCCACTGCGAGTAACGAGATTAGCCTTGTCATCATTCGTGATTGAAAGCTTCGAAATCTCGCTTCGTTATCAAATTGCGCTAAAACCTCCTGACTTTTCATCTTTCACGCTCCTCTCTTTGTTATTGTTAAAACAATATATTGAAGTAGAGTGATTCTTTTATAAGTAATCTTCACACTTAAATTAAAGGGAATAAATTTAACAAATGAATACTTTTGTTTATTAATGATAAGCGTATAACTGGAATGGTCTGAATGAAATAAAGAATAGTAAGGCATTTTACGTTCGATCCCATGAATAGTGAGTATTCCATTTTCATTCTTTACTATTTTCCCTTCTACATCTGGAACACCGGCTCCATACGAACGTATCCGTGTTTCAGTAAGTGTGAATAAACCATTTGAATCTACTTTGAAAGACTCTTTCCACGGTTGAAATTCAACAGAATGCCGCCACATAATCGTAAATGTCTTATTTGTTGAAGGAATAAACTTTAACGGTTTATCACTTTTCGCTTCTACGATTAAAAAGCCTGGCATAATAGGAAGAATAGCACTCCCTACTATTAACAAAATAATTAAACTTGTAAATTGCTTTTTTCTGCTCACATGTTATACTCCTACTTACTATTTAACTCAGTAAAATATTTTTCAGCACCAGGATGAAGCGGAGCTGGAAGATTTTCTCGTGCCTTATTGACATCAATATCTTTGGCAGCATGATGTGTATCTTTAAGCTCTTCAATATGCTCAAACATCGTTTTTGTCATTAGATAAACAGTATTTTCAGATACATCCTTATGGGTCAGCAACACATTATAAACTCCAATTGTATTAACATCTTGTTCTTGCCCTGCGTACGTTCCTTCGGGAATAATCGTTGAAAAAAACGATGGGTATTTTCCATTGATTTTATGAATGTTTTCTTCTTCGATTTCTAAAATAACTACTTCTTCTGTCGTGGCTAATTCAAGAAGTCCAGAGTTAGGTATACCAGATGAAATAACTACAGCATCAACCGTACCATTTTTCATTCCATCAATTCCTTCAGCAAAAGAAAGATAGTCAACTTTCACATCATCATATGTCATGTCATACGCTTCCAAGACACGTTTTGCACTTATTTCTGTACCTGATCCAGGTGCTCCAACCGCAAGACGTTTTCCTTTTAACTCGGTAATTGACGTGATATTTCTATTTTTTATTGTTGCGATCTGTAGATAGTTCGGGTATAACGCTGCGATTGAACGTAAATTTTTTTGAGCGCCAGTTTGTTCAAAGCTATCAATTCCCTTATATGCATCTAAGGCTGTATCCCCCATTAAAAATCCGACTTCTGCTTTCTTTTGATTTAGTTTCGTTGCATTTTCTGCAGATGCTGCTGTTGATTGACTTGTTGCTACAGCACTAAGCTTTTCTTGATAAAGCTTTGCCAGAGTTCCCCCTAACGGAAAATAAACACCAGAAGAACCGCCAGTAAGAATCGTAATATATTCTCCTTTTAAACTCCCTTCCTTCTGCGCTGTTTTTTCACTAGAACATCCCATGACCAAGAGCACCATAATAAGGATAGCTATCAATTGATGCTGTTTACACAATTTCATTCACATTCCCCTCTCTAAATTTTTCGTAACAGCGATGAAAACGCTTACTTTTTGTTTTCCAAACAAAAAGCCAGCTAAATTATTCAATCTGTTCATTGAACAACTTAACTGGCCTTGATCTACTTTTTATTTCAGTAGATTCAACAGTTCTCATCAAAGTACAAAAGAAAAATTGCTTTATCGGATTACTAGCGGGGCTGACCGCTAGTAAGATAAAGTTTTTTTCCTTTGAAATGATTTTATATTATTTTAAATATTGTGTCAATTCTGTATTTTTGACAAACCCCTTCCTCACTAATAAGGAAAGATAATATTATTTATAATAATCCGTTTTATGCACCTACTATGGTCTTCACAAGAAACTCTATGTCTTCTGTTTCAATATTTAATGGCGGTGCAAGTGCTAGTACGTTGTTATATCCAGCAACAGTAGTACCGTTCTTTCCTACTATGACACCATTTTCTTTACAAATTCCAATCACCTTATTTACGATCGCTTGATCAATCGGTTCTTTAGTCGTCTTATCAGCAACAAGTTCGATTCCAATAAGCAACCCTTTACCTCGAACATCCCCAACATATGGATGGTTTTGCAATAAAGCATGCAATTGATTCAGAAGTTGACTTCCTACTTCTTTAGAGCGAGCAGATAAATTTTCCCTTTCCATAATTTCGAGGTTTTTTAATGCTAGTGCACATGCAGCCGGGCTTCCGCCAAATGTATTAACATGACGAAAGTATTCATAATCGTCACTTCCTTTAAATGCTTCATAAATTTCTTTTTTTACGGCTGTCGCAGCTAGCGGCAAATAAGCGCTTGTAATTCCTTTTGCCATCGTAACGATGTCTGGTTCTACATCATCATTCATAAAACCGAACGGCTTTCCAGTTCGGCCAAATCCACAAATGACTTCATCGGCAATGAGTAATGCCCCATGTTTCTCACAAATTTCTTTGACGCCCTTCATATATCCTTCTGGTGGCATGATAACCCCGCCCCCGGTAATAATTGGCTCCATGATGACTGCTGCAATTGTCTCACTAAGCTCCCATGTCATCACCCTGTCAATTTCCTTCACCGCCTTAAGCTGATGTGAAGGGCAATTTTTTTCTTCATGATCACGGTAACAATCAGGAGGTGCAACATGAACAAAACCAGGAGCAAGCGGTTCGTACTTATACTTTCGCTCCGCTTGACCAGTAGCAGCGAGCGCCCCCATTGAATTACCGTGATAAGCTCTGTATCTCGAGATGATTTTATATCGATGATGCTCACCGTTTTGATGATGAAATTGACGGGCAATTTTAAATGCTGTTTCATTCGCCTCCGATCCGCTATTTGAGAAAAAGATGACATAGCCGCCGCCTAAAAGCTCATTAAGCTTTTCTCCGAGTTTTATTGCAGCTTCGTGACTTTGGGTAAGTGGAAAATAAGCGAGCTCCTTCAACTGTTCATATGCGGCTTTTGCTAATTCAGTTCTGCCGTAGCCTACATTTACACACCATAAACCTGACATGGCATCTAAATATTTTTTTCCTGTATTATCTGTTATCCATGATCCCTTCGCTTTTGTTGCAATCACCGTTCCTTCAGGGTTGTATGGCTTCATTGAGTGCCAAATATATTTTTCATCTTTCGCTAATAAATCCTCACCCGCATTTACCTTTGTCATCTGATCACACCACCCTTTTTAAAAATCAAATCGAGAAGTAATCATTTTTTTACGAGTATAAAAGTTTATCCCGTCTTTTCCATTCACATGTAAATCACCATAGAAAGAATCTTTCCAGCCTGAAAACGGGAAAAATGCCATTGTTGCTGGTACGCCTACATTAATGCCGAGCATACCTGCATCTGCTTCTTCACGAAACTTTCTCGCTGCTTTTGCATCTTTTGTATAGATTGTTGCACCATTTCCAAATCGTGATTTTCGAATATATTCTAATCCTTGATCTAAATTGTCAACTCTAAGCAGGCTTAAAACAGGAGCAAAGATTTCTTCTTTTGCAATTGTCATTTGCGGTGTTACATGGTCAAAGATCGTCGCTCCTAAATAGTTTCCATCTTGTAATTGTTCCATCTCCTTGCGACCGTCACGAAGCAGCGACGCTCCTTCTTCAAGCCCTTTTTGAATATATTCAAGCGCTTTTTTACGATGTGATTCTCGAATAACTGGGGTTAATAAAACGTCATCCTCCATCCCATTTCCAATCGCAAGTTCATCTGCTTTTTCTTTAATCGTTTGTACAAATTGCTTATTATCTCCTACAATTACTACGGCACTGCATGCCATACAGCGCTGTCCTGCGCTTCCAAAAGCTGAACTTAAAACATGCTCGACAGCTTTTTTGATATTTGCATCTGGCATGACAATATGATGATTTTTTGCTCCTGACAGTGCTTGAACACGTTTCCCGTTAGCTGCCGATCGCTCGTAAACATATTTAGCTACTGGTTGTGAACCGACGAAGGAAATCGCCTGAATATCTTCATGTTCAATTAACCTGTTTACAACATCATGCGCACCATGAACGACATTTAATACTCCAGCGGGAGCACCTGCCTCGGCAAATAACTTGGCGAGCCGATTTGCAAGAATTGGTGTTCTTTCAGATGGCTTTAAAACGAATGTATTGCCGCATGCAACGGCGAGCGGAAACATCCAAAGCGAAACCATCATCGGAAAATTAAATGGCGTAATCCCCCCAACGACACCTAATGGATAGCGAAACATTTCTGAGTCAATCTCTTCTGCAATTCCTGAAAGAGATTCACCCATCATATGTGTAGGAGCGCCTGAAGCAAATTCAACGCATTCAATCCCGCGTTGAACTTCGCCATATGCTTCTGTGTAAGCCTTTCCATTTTCCTGGACAATGAGTCGTGCTAGCTCCTCATGATGTTCTGTCAGTAAATAATGGTATTTAAATAATATTCGTGCTCTTTTTGGGACAGGAATGTTTTTCCATGTTTTAAATGCTTCCTTTGCAGCAGTAACAGCTTTATTTACATCCTCTTTTGTCGATATTGGTACTTTTGCTAACACTTCTCTTGTAGCAGGGTTTGGCACTTCTAACGTTTCATTACTATTAGAATTAACCCATTGACCATTAATATAGTTTTTCAAAATAATTGTTTCATTTTTTGTAACAGTCATTCAATAGCCTCCTTAAATCTGGATTTTTAAAATATTAAACTTCCAAAACTACTTTTCAATATACTTACATGTATTATTGCTTAATTAAAAAAGACTTTCATTAGACAGATTGTTAAATTGAAAGAGTTAGTTTTTCCACATATTGCAAAGATTTAATGTTCATATTGCAAATGGATCACTTGTTTAGTTGATATTAAATAGTCGTAAGCTAACATCATAAATTCAATTGCAAGTCTTTTTTCAGATGTCATAAAATCTTTTCCTAATAATGTTTCTAACTTTTCAAGGCGATGGTAAAGAGTTTGCCTTACAATGAACAAATGTTTCGCGGTTTTTTGCTTTGATCCGTTATATGCTAAATAAGTTTTGAGTGTCTCCATAAGCTGACCATTATATTTCTTATCATATTGAATGACAGGTTCTAAATATTCCATGACGATTTCTTGAAGATCTGTATGCCTGTTAATAAGTGAAATAAGACGATACATGTGCAAATCTTCATAAAAATGCCAATCATTGTTTTTGGACAGTTTGTTTATTAATTTTAACGTTTCAATTGCACTAAAATAGCTTTTATGTATTTCACTTAGCTGATTGACGTACTTCCCAATTGCAAACGGGGTATTTGCAAATTTTTGTTTCCTTACAAATTCAGCATTTTTTATTCGTTGAAACCCTTCTTTCATTCTTGCTTTCCATGCTTTTTTCGAACGCTTATTAATTAAAATAAATACAAGCCTATCACGTATCTCTGTTATAAAAACAGCAAAACCTTGCTGTTCAAAAATAGTTCTAAAAATTAACTTAAAGTAAGGATCATCAACATGATGATCTCTTTTAACAGTTGCATAAAGTTTGCAAATACAGACGACTCCTCCGTTCCACTTTCGCTCTGGATCATAATACATTAAATACTCTCTAATAACCTCTTCACTATGCCCTTCACTAAGCCATTCCTTTATCCATTCAGATTCGTTGTTCCGTTTTTTTTCTTCAACAAACAAATTCCTCATAAAATGCTGAGCAATTGCTGTTACTGTCCTATCGAGTATTAATAAATCAAATTCTGTTAAACTTCTATTTTTCGAATGGATCATTAACTGAGCATATTCATTTCCAAAGACTTGAACAGGCTGATGAGCGGTAGATAATTTATCTCCTTCCTTCATTTTTTGCAATATTTCTTCCTGATCATTTTTTGTTAAATTTGGAACTACAGCTTCAATTTCTTCAAAAATAAGCATGACATCTACATGAATGTATTCATGTAAAAATAGTAAAATTTCTTCATAACTTTCGAATTGTAATGAATTTTTATTTAACTGTTGAGAATAGGACTCTAAATTTGAAATCATTTCATAATGTTGGTTAATAAGTAATGAGTGGATATCTTGGGTAATTTCTACAAAAGGAACTTCTTCATGAAAAAGAATAAGCGGAAAAGAATATGAATTTGCTAAAGCGATAATTCCATCTGGTATTTTTTTCGTATAAGCTCCTATTTCGATGCACAAGCCAGCTGCATCACTTTCAATTAATTGTAAGAGAAATGAGCGAAATAATGCATCATTTTCTTTCCAGCCGACTCCAGTCGACAAAATTAACTCTTGTCCGTTTAAGAGCTTTTTAATGTTCGTCACTTCAACTACGTGAACCCATTTAACTGACCTAGTTACACCATCAATCCCAGCAACAACCTCAGAACATTCAAAATGCTTTCGTGTCAAAATTTCTTCTACAGACAAATAAGATCTCATCCGTTAATTCCTCCAATATCATTTCAGATGATATAACAATGCGACAATTTCATTGATGAGGAACTTTTGCAATAGTTTTGTCGATTCAGTTGTCTAAGTAAAAATATAACAATAAATCCCTATTGTTTCAAATTTTTATTTTTTGAAAATGTGCAGCCAGTAAGCATGCTCGTTAAACTGCCGATTAGAGCACTTCCGAGCACATCGGATGGATAATGATGTCCTAGCCAAACCCGAGAAAAACCCGTCAACGTTGCCAATCCTCCAAGTATGGCCCCAAGCACCCGTTCATGGAGGAATATAGCGGTAGATACAGCAAAAGTAAGCATCGTATGTTTACTTGGAAATGACGAATCCATTTTTGAAGGAATAAGAATACCTACCCGACGTTTTACGAACGGACGAGGTTTAAAATAAAACAGCTTAATAAAAAAAAGAATCAATAAAGCAAAGAGCGCAGACCTTGTTGCATGTACAGCTTCATTTTTGTGTGCAGAACTTTGATAGTATTTAAAAATTAACACTAAAATAAACACGTAACGAACCTTTTTTGAAATGAATATCATTAGCATATCTAACAGCGGGAGATGACCTGAAAACCGATTGATCGCTCTAAACATTTTCTCATCCATCATAAATACCCCTCACATTTTTGTAATGTCCGTAGTATTTCCTAGTGATTGAGAAACAATTCCCGAGAGCCTTCTTTCATCTCCCCGCTAAAATATTATGATAAAGGATGGTAAGCTAACGAAATAGCATCGACAATAAGACGGTGATGATGAGCTCCAGTTTTTTCGGTCACAATCCAATATGGGCGATAAAATAACTTATTCTTCACTAATTGAATTGTTGGAGTAGTTAGAAATTTCAGTTTCAGCATTAGCATGTCATTTATAAATTGTTTTGCAAGCTTAGCCGCTTCTTGTTGACTCAATTTAGATAATAATTTTTTTGAATTTTTATTTACAGTCATACTTATCAAAGAAGGATCATTTTGAATAATTGAGCCTCGTCCACTAATTAATTCGATTGTACAGCCTACTTTCCCCTCCGCCTTAAAAATTCGCCTTGTTTTAATTGCGTATTGAAATAAAGAGTATGGATAGTAAACTAGCTGATCAACCGTAAATGTTGAAGCTGGACTCATATTTTTCAATAGAGCTGTAACCTCATCCTCTTCATATTCTATTTGCTGAGTAACAATATCCATCTTATCCTCCTTATAGTTGATCAGAAATATTTTTCGCTTCAGGTGCCAGTTCTTTGGCAATATTTTTTCCTAGTATTTTTGGCAAGTTTCGCATTCCTTTTGCTCGTTCAAAAGCTTCTTCAACCTCCTGAGAAGGAGGTTGTCCAAAATAATTACCAATAACCATTCCGATGATCGAAATCATTAAACCAGCTAAAAACGAATGAATAGCTGTAATCCCTTCTAATTGAAGCAATGTCCAAAAAATATTTGTAGCTCCGCCGCCAATCATTGCAAAAAGCGCCCCCATATTGTTCGCCTTTTTCCAATAAACAGAAGCAACGTACGGAACAATAAAGCTATTTCCTAAAACGCCGAATGCAAAAATAACAAGGGCAAATACAGAAGGAGGCTCGTAAATGGCAACAATGACCCCGACAATTCCGCCAATTAAAATACAGAGACGTGAAACTAAGATCATTCTTTTTTCAGATGCCGTTTTATTAATAAAACGCTGGTATACATCTCTTGCTAAAATGCTTCCTGCCTGCATTAATAATGAGTCCGATGTTGACATGATCGCTGCCATAATCGCTGATAATAAAATTGCAGCAAAAAAGCCTGGAAAAAATTGATAAGCAAGCTCCGTAATTACCATTTCCGGATCAGCTAAATGAGGTAATAAAATAATTCCGATTAACCCTAAAATGTACGGGGAAAAAATAAAAATTTGATTCCATGAAGCTGCCCATAAAATTGCTCCTTTAACTGTTTTAGTGCTTTTCATCGACATATGACGAACAACAACATGAGGAAGTCCCATATAACCGACAGAGTAAATAAGAATTGCCCCTAAAACAACCCCCCATTGACCATAATAAACTAAGTCCTTCCCCCAAATACTTAAGTAAGTCGGATCAATATTGGCAAGTGCTTTATTCATCCCAGAAAGCCCGCCGACATGTAAAAGTGCCATGATTGAAATACCTAATACACCTAACACCATAATGATCCCTTGAACAAAATCTGTATAGACAACTGCTAAATAACCGCCAGCAACTGTGTAAAAAATAATCACACCGACACCAATTAAAAGGGATAGCTCATAAGGAAATCCCGTTAGTGTAGTTAATGCTTTTCCTGAAGCAATAAACTGGGCAAAAACGTAAGCAAACAAGAACGTAATCGAGATGACTGATCCAACTACCCTAACTGCTGCACTTTCATAGCGCATTTCTAAATACTCAATCGGTGATAGTGCGCCGAAAATTTCTGACAGCCGCCGCATTCTCTTTCCTAATACAGATAAATTGATAATCGCACCGCCTGCATCCCCAATTGCATACCAAATCGCATACCAACCTTGTTGAAAAGCTAACGCAGGCCCACCCATAAACATGTAGCCGCTCATCGAACTGCTTTGCATTGTCATTGCAGTAACCGCTGGTCCAATGCTTCTTCCTCCGAGAAGATAATGATCTACTGACTTTGAAGCTTTTCTAGATACCCATAACCCAATCAAAAGCAAGATGATTAAATAAACAAGAAAAATAATTGCATCTGTTTTCAATTGTAATCTTCCTTTCTATTCATGATCAGTTTCTTGATCATCTTCTCGCTTCAATTTAATATATAAAATCACAGCAAGCGTCATCCAAATAAACGGCCATGGAATAAACCACAAAAACGTTTTAATCGGTAAATGAAACAAACAGCGCACCTCCTTACTAATAGAGAAAAAAATTCCCTTTGAAAGGAAACCTTTTTCATTACTCTTCATTTTTTTGAGTATACTTGGATCTCATTAAGCATTTTTCCAAATTGTTTTTCATCGTAAAATTGCTCAGGTTTCCAATTATTAAAAATCCATGTTACTAACTCCTCGGGTGTATTAAAATATTCCCCGCTTGAATCTGCCTTTCGGAGCATATACCTGCCGTTATCCTCATCAATTGTTACTTCGCAAGGATAAGCACTCCCTTTACAGCTTAATAAATATTCCATAACCAAATTTCTCCTTTCTTAAACATATTAAAATTTTTGCTTGTTTAGTAAAATAGAAGAAAAATACTTACGGGCGTCAGCTGTCATAATATGCAACGTTTCTTTCTCCTTTGTACTGTCTGTTTTCGTAAACTCAACAAAAGCACCACTGACATTTTCAGTCACACCCGTGATTCTATATCCTTTTTGCAATAAATAATCAATTTTATCTCTTTCAGCAAAAAATTTTTTACTTTCTGCCATGTTCGTCCTCCTCTTATTTCATCCATTTATTGTTGCGAATCAATTGGAATCGATGAATCCCCTGAAACTTTGGCAACTATTATCGAAAGATTTTTCAATCTCCCAATCACGGCCAACAGTAATCCCTAAATATTTTTCATCGCTAGGATGATCAATTTCTATTTGTCTATATTTTTTAAACCACCAATATTTTGCAAGTAAATAGTAGGTAGCTCCGCCGATAAGAAACCCGACGACAAATGAATATGTCGGCAAAAAGTAAGAAGCAATTCCTCCAAACAAAAATGCAATAAATCCCGCTAAATTAAAACCATTCATATAGTAATATTGGCCATCATTTCGATATAAATCTTGAACATTCACTCGACGCTTCCGCAGTAAATAATAATCTGAAAATAAAATCCCGGTAATAGCGGACAAAATCCCTCCGATCATTAACAAAAAAGGAATGATAATCGCAAATAAATTCCATGGCTGTACGACCGTTCCTATTATTCCGGCAATAAATACACCGACCCAAAACGGCACTTTCGGTCCGCCAAGGTTAGAAAAAATTGTTGCCGCCGGCACAACATTTGCAGCAGTGTTTGTTGACCATTGGGCAAAGATAATCATTAGCAGCAAAATAGCTAAAATCCAACCGTTTGCTGCTTCTTGAAGGGCGACAACCGGATCATAATTTGATACGGCTATATATGAAACAGCACCAATAGCGACGATAAATGTTTGTGCTAACGGCATTGCAATAATACTGCCTATTAAAGAGGATTTATTGCGTTTAAACCAGTTGCGTTCGTATTTAGGAGCTTTAATAAATCTAGAAATAGAAGGGATGTCAGCAGCTAACGTTGCCCAAAATCCCATCACACTAAAGATCACAACAAAAAACGCTGTAACAGCTGCACCTTGCGACATAGGATGTTCAACCCAAGACCAAATATTTCTTCCTTGCTCAACTGCGCGTTCTGATAACGTACTATAGATCCAAATAGAAATAAGGATAATAATCGGAGCTGCTAAATCAGAAAACCGTTCAATCGCCTTAATACCAAACGAAGTATTAATTAATTGTACGGCCGCAAAGATACAATAACACGTAATCCAATGATCAAAACTAAATAAAATATACAAGATTCCATTCATAGCTGTTGCTCCAAAGTATGTGTTAATTCCAAACCAGCATGAGGCAGAAATACCGCGAATAACTGATGGAATATGAGTACCAATCGTTCCAAAGGGAGCCCTCATATAGACTGGAAATGACAGTCCATGTTCAATACCAATATCTCCAATGATTGTAATCATGAACCCTATCGCAACACAGCCAATTAACGTTGCTAAGATGACCCACCCTAACGAAATTTGTTGAACTCCCGCTCCTCCAATCGCAAATGCTGCAAGGACAACTGCCATCCCAATCCACATAACCGAGAAACCTAACGTCCCAATTTTTTTATCATTGTACGCAATCGGCAATAAATCTGGAGACTTTAAATATTGATCTTGATCCTCCATATATATGCAGCACCTCATATCTATATTTTTTTATGTTTTATTTTTATAATATTTTGATAATTACGCTTGTTACATCAGCAATTTTTCTTCAAACTGCTGAAGCATTCCATACTTTGCTCTTTTTAAATATTGTCCGTTTCCTGCTTGACCAACAAACTGTTTATTTTGAATAACAAAATGGCCTTTCGATAGAACAGATATAGGTTCACCTGTCACTTTCATTCCTTCAAATGCATTATAATCAACTGCCATATGATGTGTTTTGGCAGAAATAACCCGCTCGATATTTGGATTAAAGATAACAATATCAGCATCTGCCCCGACAGAAATTGTCCCTTTTTTCGGAAATAGACCAAATAGCTTAGCAATTCTTGTTGATGTTATATCAACAAATTGATTTAAAGAAATACGTCCTTTCTGAACACCTTCAGAGAAAAGAATGCTCATTCTATCTTCAATAATTGGACCTCCGTTCGGTATTTTTGAAAAGTCACTTCTGCCTAATTCTTTTTGCCCTTTAAAGTCAAAGGAACATTGGTCTGAACCGATTGTTTGCAACTGACCACTTTTTAACGCATTCCAAAGCACATTTTGATTTGATTTTTCTCGTAACGGAGGAGACCAAACATATTTTGCCCCTTCAAAGTTTGGCTTTTCTAAATACGTCTGATCGAGAACTAAATATTGCGGACAAGTTTCTCCCCAGATGTCTACTCCGTTGCTTCTTGCCTCAATTATTTTCTCTACTGCATTTGCACACGACACATGGACAACATAAAGCTGTGAGTTTGCTAAGCCTGTCAATTGAGCTGCTCTGCCAGTTGCTTCTCCTTCTGCCTCAGGGGGTCTTGTTAAAGCATGATAAATAGGTTCAGTATTCCCTTCATTTAGAGCCTTTTTCGTTAAATAGTCAATAACATCACCGTTTTCTGCATGTACCATTACGAGGGCTCCAAGCTCTTTTGCTGTTACAAGTGTGTGAAATAACATTGCATCATCAGCCTGAAATACATTTTTATAAGCCATAAATACTTTAAAGGATGTAATTCCTTCATTGTTAATGACAGACGGCAACTCTTTCAGAACCGAATCATTTATTTCACTGATCATTAAGTGAAAACCATAATCAATTACCGCTTTTCCCTTCGCCTTATGATGCCATGTTTGAATCGCATTTTTTAACGGCTCACCTTTACTTGTTATACAAAAATCAATGACTGTTGTTGTTCCCCCAAATGCAGCAGCGATTGTTCCTGATTCAAAATCGTCTTTTGTAACGGTTCCACCGAACGGCATATCAAGATGTGTGTGTGGATCAATACCGCCAGGAAATACGTAACATCCTGAAGCATCTATAACTTCAGCCATCTGTTCGGAAAAAATTTTCCCGATCGCTAATATTTTCCCATTTTCTAATAATAAATCGGCTTGATAAGTATCAGTGGCGGTTACAATTATTCCGTTTTTAATTATTTTTTTCATTTACGCATCTCCTCTTCTATCACTTTAAAAACAAATCATTTATTTTAAAACATCAACTTCACAATTGGCAATTTTTCCGAGAACTTTTTGCCGTTCATTCCATGTCATAGGCGGATGTTCACTACGAACTTCGACCATATCAATTGCGCCGTTAACAGGGCAAACGATCGAGCAAAGATTACATCCCACACAATCATCTTCACGGACTTTTAAATAATTCTTGCCGCTTGCTTGATCTGTTAACATGTCAATACATTGATGTGATGTATCTTCACAGGCAATAAAACATTTATTACAGTTAATACATATATCTGAATTAATTTTTGCAACAACTTTATAATGAAGGTCAAGATCACCCCAATCTGAATATTTTGGAACAGACTTCCCGACTAACTCTGTAACAGATGAGAGACTTTTTTCTTCAAGATAATAACGTAATCCTTCAATCATATCCTCAACAATTTTAAATCCATGGTGCATTGCGGCGGTGCATACTTGTACACCGGTTGCACCCATTAATAAAAATTCAACCGCATCCTTCCATGTAGAAATTCCACCTATTCCTGATATCGGAACGTTTATATTTGGATTTCGTGCACATTCGGCTACCATATTTAATGCAATTGGCTTTACAGCGGGTCCGCAATATCCGCCATGCGCCCCTTTACCGCCAACATGAGGAATTGTATTCCATGTATCTAAATCAACACCTGCTAAACTATTAATCGTATTAATCATACTAATCGCATCTGCTCCGCCTTGTGCCGCGGCCTCCGCTGTAACCGTAATATCTGTAATATTCGGCGTCAATTTTACAATGACAGGTGTTGTGGCAACCTCTTTTACCCAATAAGTTTGTTTTTTTTACCAACTCTGGTACTTGACCAGATGCAGACCCCATCCCTCTTTCCGCCATTCCGTGCGGACAGCCGAAATTAAGCTCTAAACCGTCTACGCCTACATCTACATCTTCAACACGTTTCACCATTTCATGCCATTTTTCCTGTGCTGGTTCTACCATTAGCGAGGCAACAATTGCATGATTCGGAAAACGCTTTTTTGTTTCGTAAATCTCTTTTAAGTTCACTTCTAACGGTCGATCGGTTATTAATTCAATATTGTTAAAGCCTGCTACTCGCTGACCATTAAAACTCACTGCCGCAAACCTTGAGCTTACATTTAAAATTGGTTCCCCCAAAGTTTTCCATACTGCTCCGCCCCAGCCAGCTTCAAAGGCTCGTTGTACTTGATATCCTGAGTTAGTCGGGGGTGCTGATGCAAGCCAAAAGGGATTTGGTGATTTAATTCCAGCTAAGTTGATACGTAAATCTGCCAATCTTAAAACCTCCTTATTTTGATCGTAAGAGGAAGCTTTTCCCCTATAACATACACATTAAAACATTAAGCAGTTTCAAAAATATGCTCGGAAAATTGCTTATGAATGGCATAGGCAGCTTCTTTTCCTTGTTGTGCAGCTGTGACGACCATTGCTTCGCCTTGTCCTTTTCCAAAGATAACATCTCCACATGCAAAAACTCTTCTATTTGAAGTTTGATATGTTTTTTGATTAACTTTGACGATACCGTTATGATGGTCTAAATTAAATTGTTCAATTAAATGAATATACCGTCTCTGTCCAATCGCTTTTATTACTGCATCAACTTCAAGAACAAACTCTGATCCTTCTATAGGGATTGGACGCTGTCTGCCATCTTCTTCAGGCTTACCGAGCTTCATTTGAATACACTCAATCCCTGTTACTCGCCCATTTTCATCACCAATAATTCTTTTCGGTGCTGTTAACCATCTAAATTCAACTCCGTCTTGTTTTGCAAATTCATACTCAAAATCATAAGCAGTCATTTCCGCTTCTGTTCTTCGATATAAAATTTTCACATTTTTTTCTCCGAGCCGAACTGAACATGTTGCCCCATCGATCGCTGTGTTTCCTGCACCGATTACGGCGACACGCTTACCGGCAAACTTATCTGACAACGGCTTTGTTTTTGTATCTTTTACAAACTGGATAGCATCGTACACACCTTCTAGTTCTTCACCCTTTATTTGAAGGTCGAAAACATCAGCCATTCCAATTGCTAACACGACACAATCATAGTTTTCCAATAATTCATTTGTTGAAATATCAGAGCCTACTCGTGTATTTGTTCGAATTTCTACATCTAAAATTTTCACTTGATTTACTTCCCAATATGAAATGGATTGAGGTAATCGAAAGGAAACAATTCCATACATATTTAATCCGCCTGCTGCTTCTTCGGCTTCAAAAATAGTCACTTTATATCCTAATCTTGCAAGTTCTCGAGCAGCTGATAATCCTGCTGGACCCCCGCCAACAACTGCGATCGATTTCCCGTTCTTTTCACCACGTTTGAATAATATTTGCTCATTTTGAATTGCCCAATCAGTTGCATAACGTTGCAAATCACCTATTAAAATTGGTTTCGTTGACTTGTTTAATACACAAGCACCTTCACATAATTCCTCTGTAGGACAAACTCGTGCACAGCTTGCTCCGACTGGGTTTGCAGACATAATTGTTTTTGCTGAACCTTTCATATTTCCTGATGCAATCTTTTTAATAAAAGCAGGAATATCTATACTTGTAGGACATGCTTTAATACAAGGTGCATCATAACAATACAAACAGCGATGTGCTTCCTCCACCGCCTCATGAGCCGACAACCCTTGATTCACTTCTTGAAAATTCATCAATAGCTGCTCTAACGATTTTTCTAACCTTTTAGTGCTATTCAACGAATTGTACCTCCTAATAATGAGATTTATATTTTAATAAGGGAAAAAATAAGGTCTTACAAAGATGATAAAATATATACATCTATGTAAAACCGTTATGTCTCTTCTTATGGAAGTAATGAAGTCATCTCTCCATACGTTTCTGGTCTGCGATCACGATAAAATTGCCAAATATCGCGAACTTCACGAATAAGTTTTTTATCCATCTCGCCAATCACCACTTCATCTTTATCACGACTCCCGATCGCAACAAAACTGCCTCGCGGATCGACTAAATAAGATTGTCCATAAAACTCCCCCATACTCCATGGAGATTCTGTACCTACACGATTAATGGCTCCTAAATAATACCCATTCGCTACTGCATGTGCAGGCTGTTCCAGCTTCCATAAATATTCGGATAATCCAGCGACAGTTGCCGAAGGATTAAAAACAATTTCCGCTCCTTTTAACCCTAACAAACGTGCCCCTTCAGGAAAGTGACGATCATAACAAATATAAACGCCTACTTTGCCAAAAGCAGTATCAAAGACTGGATACCCTAAATTACCTGGCTTAAAATAAAACTTTTCCCAAAAACCATGTCCATCATTGCCTACTCGTGCATGTGGAATATGCTGTTTTCGGTATTTACCTAAATATTTTCCATCTGCATCAATTACAGCAGCTGTATTATAATATGTTCCGATACCCACCTTTTCGTAGATTGGTAAAACTAAAACGATTTCTAATTCTTTTGCAAGTTGTTGAAACAGCTTAGTCGTCGGTCCATCCGGTATTTCTTCAGCGGCATCATACCACTTTGGATTTTGCTCTGCACAAAAGTATGGACCGTAGAATATTTCTTGTAAACAAACCATTTGCACTCCCTTTTCTTTTGCTTTTTTTACTAATTTAAGATGTTTCTCAATCGATTCCTTTTTATGAGCAGCAACGGATTCATTTCCATCTAAATGATGAGAAGCTTGAATTAAACCAATCTTTACAACATTAGGCATTTAAACTCCTCCTTTAACAATGGCTATGTTCAATATTGTTGTTTGTTGGTCATTTGTGTGAGATGATATCTAGAAGATTATGGATAAATAGGCTAATTAATTAACAGAGTTATATAACAAAGCCTTTTTTAAAAAAATTTAAAGCGCTTTCAATTATTTCTCAGGACAGTAACCTAACCTTGTTGTTCAAAGTTTGTGTTTATTTTACTTCTATTAACTTTTGTTTTCATTGCACACTTTGTAAAATGATCTTTCATTTTCATTTAGCAAAATGTCACTCTTGTTGCAAAATTATGAATGTGACTTCTCCTTGTAAGATTGAATCAGTTCATTCGTCTGTTTTTCAAATATATGTTGTATTTCTGTTAATCTTGATTTCATACACACTATTCTTTCGCGGACAGTTTTTAACGCTGTTTCATTATGTAAATTGTGCAATTGCCGTTCAATTCTTTCATATCGCTCTAGTTCTGATTGAGTATTTAATAATTCATCCATCGTTTTCATTTGTTTGAAAACTAATTCGTTAAATTTATTCATCTTTTCACCTTTCCTTCATTGTATTAGTTATGTATTCTTGTAAATTTTCCAATTCCCTTTATCTAAATATGTTGAGTTGAGAGAACCTTTGTCGAAATAATTTTTTATCAAAAAAAAGAAGGTACTCTTCCGAATGGAATAAGTACCTTCAAAATATTTTATTACTGGTTTTGTTGTCCAAAAGTTCCAGAATTTTTAGCTTTACGAGCTTCAGCTTGTTGATTTTGTTGTCTTACTTCTTGCGCATCTGTTTCACTACCGAATTCAGTACCGAAAGTTCCTTGTCCTTGAGCAGATTGTGCATTTTGTTGTTTTACGTGTTGGATGTTAGTTCCAGATTGTGAATTATTTTTTGCCACTGTTATCACCTCCACAGTGATAATGTAACCGACAAAAGAGAAATCTATCCAAAAAACACCCATCCAAAATAATCCAACTCGTGTTGGCTATTTAAAAGAACTTATACAAGTAATGAAATACCGCCATCGACTATCATTGTTTGTCCTCTAATCATATAAGCTTGATCAGATAATAAAAACATGACTGCATTTACAATATCATCCATTTGGACCATTCTTCCTGCTGGTGTTTTTTCTTTTGCTTCTTCAAGCAGCTGTTCGCGGTTTGGAAAATGCTTTAATGCCTCTGTGTCTACTGCTCCGCCTGATACAGCATTAACTGTTATATTTTTTTTTGCAAGCTCAACCGCTAAATATCGTGTTAATGCTTCTACTGCTGCTTTTGAAACACCGACAGTTGTATAGTTTTCTAAATAGCGAATTGAACCAAGTGAACTAATACTGACAATTTTACCTCCATTGTTTTTTTCCATGCGCTTCGCTGCTTCTTGCGCACAAAATAATAACGCTTTACTATTAATATTCATCGTCCAGTCCCAGTGAGTTTCCTCTAATTGTAAAGCTGGACGTAAAACTCCTGATGCAGCGTTATTTATAAATACATCTAGCCGATCAAAATGCTCATCAATTTGTTGAAACATTTGTTTAATCTTTCCAACGTCGCCTACATTTGCTTTAACGACGAGAGCCTTTCTTCCTAATGCTTCTATTTCTGCTGCTGTTTCTAGTGCTGCTTTTTTGCTTCGAGCGTAATTAATAATAAGATCATATCCTGCTTCCGCTAAGCGAAGAGCAATTGCTTTGCCAATTCCACGGCTGCTTCCTGTTACGAGTGCGACTTTGTTTTGCATTCTTAAATTCCTTTCAACAAAAAATTTATTTAATTTAATTTTATCTTTTCTATGTATAGAACACAATGAGATTCAAAACACTATTTTAGAAATATGATTTAAGAAGGGAGTAACATAAAATGTATGTTGGTCGAGATATGACCGAATTATCAATGATGCCAAAAAATGATTGGGAAGATAGTGAGTTAGCTTTTTTTCATCATTCGCTTCAGCAAATAGCCCCTTATTTAAACGCAGAAGGACAAACAATTTATCGTGAAATTCTCGCGGAAATTGAACAACGCGGCGGTTTAAATAATAAAGAGGCTACATATACAAACGGTACAAGAACTAGTTACGATTAACCTTTTACAAAAGCAGAACACCATGATGAACCCCATGGTGTTCTAAAGATTGTTGACGAACAAGCTCATGAACTATATGTTCAATTCGCTTCCGCCTCTTGCTGTGTGTCTTCAGTCTCGCTAAAATTGATTATTCATCTACAATTTGCTATTCTTTAAAAATGCTTTCAATATTTTTTGATGTGAAACGGGAAAAGCAAGCTTAGTTATTTCTTCAATTGTTACTAGTTTTAACTTATCACTTTCTGTCACACTTGTTTGAAGCTCCCCTTTATAAACACGTATATTCCAAATTAAATGAGTAAACACGTGTTCAATAGAACATAAAAAATGCTCTGGATTTGCTGTAACATGATAAGTTTCTTTCAAAAAATCTTTTAAGCGGGCTTTCTCATCACTAAAAGACAAATGAAGCTCAACGTTAGGGAATTCCCATAAATCAGCCAATAAACCTTTGTTTGGACGCTTATGAATTAACAATCTTCCAGCTTGATCTGTTAGTACGGCTGCGGCTAACTGAATCGAACGAGGTTTCTTTTTCTTAGTTTTAACTGGTAAATGATCTTCGACTCCTTCTTGAAAACCATGGCAATGCTCACGAACAGGACATAATAGACAAGATGGTGAAGTTGGTGTGCAAACAAGTGCTCCAAGCTCCATGAGCGCTTGGTTAAAAAAAGATGGATTTTCATGGGAAATTAATTCACGAACTGCAGTCTCAAATATCTTTCTCGATGAGGACTTTGCAATATCGTCCCAAATCGACAATATCCTTGATAATACACGCATCACGTTCCCATCGACAGCTGGTTCTGGCAGATTAAAAGCAATGCTTAAAACTGCGCCTGTCGTGTACGGACCTACCCCTTTTAAAGATGCAATTTCTTCTTTCTTTTTCGGCACTTGACTATTATATTTTTCCTTAACCTCTCTCACAGCCTCTTGTAAATTGCGGGCTCGAGAATAATAGCCAAGTCCTTCCCATGCCTTCAACACTTCTTCCTCGTTAGCTTCTGCTAATGCATCAACTGTAGGAAACTTCTCGATAAAATTATTAAAATAAGGAATAACTGTATCTACTCTTGTTTGTTGAAGCATTATTTCTGAAACCCAAATTTTATATGGGTCTTTATCTTTTCGCCATGGTAAGTCTCTTTGCTCTTTTTGAAACCAATCGATTAAGTCTTTTTGAAAAGAAATTTTATCAAAATCGTGAAGATTTTTTAAACTGGTCAATTTCTATTCCTCCATGATGTTATACTTTTATTAAAAGAGGGAATATAATATTAAAGTTTACTTTTTTATTTTTGCGCTTTATTATCCTTTTTTTAATATAAATGGTAAATATGGGTTATTTTATCTTTAAATTTATCATGCTAAAATATATAATTAATATCATTTACATGATTAAAGGAGGCATCCCTTTGGATACTGGTACACATGTTGTAATGGGAATTGCCCTGGGAGGACTTGCTACTCTAGATCCTTCTGTTACAGAAAACTCAGCAACTATAAATAGTGTTCTAATCGCTACAATTGTCGGATCGCAAATTCCCGATATTGATACAGTGCTAAAATTGAAAAACAATGCAACATATATCCGAAATCATCGGGGAGTAACCCATTCAATACCTGCGGTACTTTTATGGCCTCTCTTAATTATTGCTGTCGTCTATCCATTTTTCCCTGAAGCTAATTTATTGCATTTATGGCTATGGACCTTTGCTGCGGTGTTTCTTCACGTTTTCGTTGATATTTTTAACGCATATGGTACTCAAGCGTTAAGGCCTTTTTCATCAAAATGGATTGCTTTAGGAACAATTAATACATTTGATCCTTTTATCTTCTTTATCCATGTAGCGGGATTGATCTTATGGGCTCTCGGAGCTGATCCTGGATATACTTTTGCCGCTATTTATATGATTCTTATTGCTTATTACATTATTCGCTTTCGAATGCAGCGAAAAGTTTACCGTACAGTAAAGGCGATGATTCCTTTTACAAATGAAATTATTATTGCACCGACATTGCGATTTCACCAATGGCGGATTGCTGCAATGAGTGACGAAAATTTTTTTGTCGGAAGAGCAAACAAAAATCGCATAACCATTTACGATAAATTTAATCGTGTGCCTATGCCCAACACACCAGTGTTAGAAGCTGCGAAAAAAGACAAAAATCTGTCTGCGTTTTTATCCTTTTCCCCCGTTTATCGTTGGGAAATAGACAGCTACGATAAGTACTATGAAGTTAGGTTTATTGATTTAAGATATCGAAGCAACGGCCATTATCCTTTTGTTGCCGTCGTTCAGCTTGATCTTAATTTAAATATTATTGTCTCATATACTGGATGGATTTTTAGCGAAGAGAAGCTTCGGAAAAAAACTCGATTTATTCCAGGTTAAACAAAACTGTAACCCCCAAAATTTTCTGGGGGTTATTTAATGCAAAAATCTTTTATCTATGTAAAATAAATGCTCATATTTAGGATTGTTGTAAATAAATTCATGCAATACGTCGCCATATTGTTCAATCCATTGCCGAACAATTCTTTCAGTCACTTCAACACCTCGATCTTCAGTTCCAGACCTTTCATATGTTTCTTCAAAATCATCCCAAAGAAGCTTTACTAATTTCCGTGCTTGTCCATATGAGATATTCTCATTTTTTTCGAGTAATAATCTTGTGAGTCGATTTTGGTAATCATTCACTGTCATCACCTTTTTTCCAATTAATACTTTCGTATTTAAAACATATAGACGCCAATAAAACATCATACTATTCATACGTACAATTTCACATTGTACGTTAAGGAGGTCACCATGCGAAACAAAGACAGCAACTTCCCAAATCAACATAACAATAAATTAGAAGGTGAACCGAGAGCAAAAGCTGAGTTTGCATCAAAACGAGCAGATGGAACAATTAATACCCATCCCCAGGAGCGAATGCGTGCATCAGGTCAGAGGGAAAATGATTCTGTTAAATAATCAGAACGCTTGAATTCCACAATTTTTGTTCGTTCATTTTACTCGTGAAGAACATGCTATACGTATGATTAAACGATCAGGAGGCTTTTGAATGGGCAAAATGAAAAATCAGTTTTTCCAAAACCATTATTCAAATCCTTTTAAATCCCCTTGGTACAGTCCGAAGCATGCAAAAGCTCAAGTAAATGGGGAAACTCAGCAAACGCAGAGTTTAATTATCCTTGAAAACGAAACGAGAAAAAACTCGTAATGTTAAGAGTAAACCAGAGACTTCTTATTCTCTGGTTTACTCTAACTATTGAGATATGCTTATATTCTTAATGATCACGTCAACCATTTCAATTATTTTTTTAAAGCTTTTAACATAGAAATCGGTAAAGCTTCTTCTTCTTGTTTACCACTTAAACGAAAGCCCCAAGCAAAAACACCGTTCAAATAATTAATTTTAAAATACACACCCGGATCGCCGACAATTTCGTAAATTTCATCTTTTTTAAAATCATTAGGATCAGCTAAATAAGCTTTTGCCATTATTACTTTTCTTTCTAAAACAGCAAATTCATTTACCATCCCCATTTGCTCTGCCTTTCTTGCCTTTTCATTTAATTTTGCAATCTCATGGTGTAGTTCATGTTCACTCATCATACTGTAACGCTTGTCCTGCTCCATCATGTAGCACCACCTAATACGATATAAATTATATTATAGTATACTTGAACATTTCTCGACTAACACTATGCTTAAGTTATTTTTCATTTGTAAAGAAGGAGATTGAAGCTTAATTTGATCCAAGTTCTTTTAACAATTGATTGATGAGTTCGATTGAAAATCCTTTTCGGAATAACGCTTGCTTCATTTTTTGTTCGTACTCGTATGAAGGAAGGGTTGAATATCGCTTATGAAACTTAATCCCTTGAATGCGAAGTGCTTCCAATTCTTTTTCGCTTTCGCTTTCTGCCATCGCTTCTTCATTTACGATTGAGATGACTTCTGAACTATATCCCTTTCTTATTAACATTTGCTCAACTTTTAATAAAAGCAGTTTTCGTGAATGCTGTTGATTCTTTTCAACAAATTTATGATACAACTTTGTCGCTTTCTCAATTTGAACCTCTGTCGTAAACTCATCTAGAGCTAAATAAAGATGATGACCTGAAACTCCTTTCTCTTTTAACTCTTTTGATATGATGCAAGGTCCTTTATCAGTTGTTTTCATTTGTGTTCTGACATACGCTTTCGCGAACTTTTCATCATTTAAATATGATAAACCATACAATTTATGAACAACTTCATCAATGACAGGTTTGTTTACATCTTTAGTCTGTAAATAAGCTCTTATTTCATGTTCTGAACGCATTCTTCTCGCTAAATACTTAACGGAAAGATTCAATGCCTTGCTAATCTCATCCGAATACTCAATTTCTGATAACGTTAAATCATCAATTTCTAAACCTTTTTTTAAATTAAATTTAATTAAAACGTCTGCATCTACACTAAAGGCAACCTGCTCACCATGACCAAAATCAAGATATATATTGTATCTTTCAGAATTTTTTTGCTGACTAGTGATTTTTGTAATGACCGCCAAACTGCTCACCTCTCATTTAAATGTAACATATTGTGCATAGTAGAATGGATAGATTCATAATGTGATGTTTAAAAAATATTATTGTCTAAAACTTAAATCTCCGCCCCTTTACATTAGTTGATTAAGCTCAAGGTTATATAAATAAATAAATTTTAATACATTTGGTTAACCTATTACTCATAAATATTCAATTGAAAGGAGTACAAATATAAATGGGACGAGCACATAAACAAAAGGCACGAGATAAAAATAAAGCATCCCTTCCTCAAGTACCTAAACAATTAAAAAAAGCTGATGGAATAGACGAAGAGTATTCACGTGAACTTGCGGATCAGGAAGATTTGAAAGCACAGGCACGAGCAAATGCAGCAAACCAACGTGTGAAAAAAGATTAAAGTGAAATTGTAAGGGCGTGATGCAGTTTACGCTCTTCTTTTTTATATAAACCCCATTAATGGGCTTGCTAAAAAAAGGAGATTTCATTAAATTGAATCGTCTATTTAAAGTCGTTAAAAAAACATGATAAAAGTTAAAAGGACATTTTCATCATTACAGAAGTAATGGGTCCTATTTAATATATTTTCAAAGTGAGTAATGCTCAACTATGAGTCTCTCATACTTTTCACGAAATCAATTGCTTGTTGAGTTGAGTCAAGTAAAGAGCCGTTAGCTTTTAATTTCCTTATTTTAAATGCTTCTAAAAAGCAGTTTTCTGCCTCATCAATTTTTGTTAATTCTAAAAGACATTTGCCCTTATGCTGCAACGCAAAGTCGACATATGAATGTAATGCATTTTCCTTACATTTATCCAAAGCTTTATTAAATATTTTTAATGCTTCCCTATGTTTATGATCGTACTTCAAAGCTTCTCCATAACGAATTAAGGAGACAACTTCCTTAGAAATATTTCCTTCTCTTATTGCTTGTTTTAGACAAAGAGTTAAATAATAGATTGCTTTTTTGGGCTGTCCGTACACTCGATATAAATGACCTAACACTCCACATAAAAAATATTTATCTTCTTCATTGTCTGTTAATTCTTCTAATAAAGTTTCCCCCGCGTTTATAAGTTGTTCTAAAATGAACGGATTCGAACATTTTTCACGCAAGTATTGATTTTTATCAAAAAAAATAATTTCATTTAAAACTGGAAGCTTTTTCTTAAAATCCACAATATTCATTTGTTCCCCCCCTTCTTTTCATTTATTATATATAACTTCTAAACATTCCCCCCTTTATACTTAATAAAAAAAAACATCACTATCAATTTAGTGATGTAAGACTGTTGCCTAAATAAACTCATGAACATCTATGTCAAGCGTTTTCAATCAAACGAAGAAATAAATTTTAATATTAGCTTTGTCTACAATTCGATTTTTTTCATTTAATGGGCATGTGCTCCTTTTGCACCTGTATTCCCTCCGTATCCTCTGCCTCCTTTTCTAAACCGATCTTTTAAATAAGGGATGGCAAATCGGTCAACACCCCAATAATATGCCCCACTTCCAGTTAAAATTAGAATAAATGCCGCTGTAAGTAAAATAGGATTAGTGCTTACTGTTCCTGCCAATAAAAAATTAAGGTTCATGAATGCACCTGCTATTAAAGCTGGAATAGTTGCTGCTCCGATAATAAGGCCAATTCCTACTAATACTTCCCCCCATGCCACTAGGAAACTAAACAGCTCGCTATTTGGCACTGCAAAATTTTCAAGAAAAGCCGCATACCAACCCTGTACAGCTGGATGTTCACCAGTCGCTTTTGCGATAGCTCCTTGCATAAATCCGCCTGCATCAAAATCTCCTGTTACTTTTCCCCAACCAGCTTGTAACCATTGTACACCTAACCAAATTCTTAATACAGTCCAAATAACAGACGCTTGTGGAGTTTTCCACCATCTCATTTTAACTAGCCCCCTCATTTTAAATTGTGATGAATTTCACATTTAAAACAACACTATTTACTTCGTTTTAGGACACAAAGCCGGCCAGCTTTATAAAGAGAGCGAATGGAGAAATCTTTGTGAAGTATTTCACTTTCTCTCTTCACTATTAATATTAATCTTTTCGCATTAACACAGCAACGCTCTTCACAATTTCTTCACAGAAAAGTTTGCTTAATTGTCCAACATGTGAAAAAACTATCTGTAAATATTTCAGACTGTTGTCAGCGAACTGATAAAGAATGACTGTTCTATTTGCTTCGCATCGTGTTTTCAAGCAGGCTTTCGGGTATTTGCTTCATATGGTGGTTTGTCTCTAAACTCAACTATCCACACAGATGTGAATTGTGTGGATAGTTTTTAGTCATTAGATGATTAAACAATTGTTATACAAGTGTTTTTTTAACTTATCATTTTCTTGTGGATAAGTGTATGTTTTTCTGTTGATAATGTTGATAACTTTAAATAAAGCGATAATATTCCACTTTTATATGTGGATATCATTGTTAGTAACTTTTATTTAATGTTGATTTTTTGGCTCATTTCCCTTCTAACAGACGAAACGAAGAAGCAAGCGAGCCTCTATTATCGTTTCATATCGTTAGACTAAAAAAGCGACCCGAGACTATAATTTCGCACGAATACTGTTTAACATTTCCTTGTTAAAAAAGGGGTCTTTCAGCTACAATTACACCATCTTCATCGGCATACACATAACTTCCAGGCTTCCATTCAATCGAACCGAAAGTTACAGCCACATCTCGCTCGCCTTTTCCTGCTTTATTACTTTTCAATGGATTACTCCCTAACGCTAAAATTCCGACATTTAATTGTGCCAACTCAGCAGCATCATGAACACAGCCATTAATAATAACACCTGCTAAACCTCGGCTTTCGGCAATATCACCTAAGCGATCACCTAATAGAGCACAATTTTTTGAACCGCCTCCATCTACAACAAGTACAGAACCTTTATGTACAGTCTGTAATGCTTCTTTCACTAACACATTATCTTCAAAAACTTTTACAGTTACGATCGGACCAAAAAAACGTCTCTTTTTTCCGTAACTCTTAAATTCTGCTCTACATACTTTTAACTCACTTGAAAAATCATCACATAAATCTGCTGTTTTAAAACTCAATGAAATCACTCCTCTTCTTC
This sequence comes from Bacillus aquiflavi, assembly GCF_019915265.1. Classification (NCBI taxonomy): domain Bacteria; kingdom Bacillati; phylum Bacillota; class Bacilli; order Caryophanales; family Bacillaceae; genus Bacillus; species Bacillus aquiflavi. The sequence continues at coordinate 483,242 of NZ_CP082780.1, read as the reverse complement.
TTTAACGCATTAAAATATTAATTCGACATTATTTTACACAATCCTTTTTCACGTAAATAAATTTTTCTTTTTTAAAGCTCTATTGAAAGATTTTTGTTAAAATAAAGTAAAACTTCCATCAAAAATAGTTGTAAGGAGACAAACAATGAGTCAATCTGTATTGGGAAAAGAAAGGATTCTCTCTCTCGACATTATTCGCGGCTTTGCAATTTTCGGAATATTTTTAGTGAACATTCCAGCAATGACTGGGCTAGACAGTAACTTAGAACATGCTTTTACTGGAGCGGATAAAACAGTTCGCTTTCTACTAGATTTATTTGTACAAACAAAATTTTACACGATATTTTCCTTTTTATTTGGGATTGGATTTTATATTTTTATGAGTCGAGCTGAAGCAAGGGGGGACAAAGTTTATCTATTGTTTACTCGCCGCCTGGTCATTTTATTTATTTTTGGAGCTCTCCATTATTGTCTTTTTTGGGATGGGGATATTTTACATACATATGCCTTTATCGGTTTTTTTCTACTTATATTTTTTAAACGAAAACCGCTCACGATTTTTATATGGAGTATTATCCTGTTTGCCCTTTATCATTTTAGTCTAAGCTATACGTTGTTTATGCCTGATCACAAGCTATTTGGACAAGAAGAAACAATCGCAACAGCTAATTATTTTTCGGGTTGGCTTGCTGCTGTATCAACGAGGACTGTCTCTTTTTTTACTGATAACATGATTAATCTAATCATTGCCATTCCGGAAATTTTAAGCTTATTTTTACTAGGATTGTTTGTTGGAAAAATAGATTTATTCCGGAAAGTAGCTAAATATAAACAGCAATTTCAAATAATCCAACTTATTTCTTTAAGCTTATCGATTTTATTTTTTATTCCGATCATTATGTTATTTTTTAGCGATAAATCCTATATTTCAATTAAAAATTTCTTTTGGATGACCATTAGTGGGAAAACGCTCGCTATTTTTTATGTAACAACCATTCTATTAGCAACAGAATCCGAAATCGGACAGAAAATTTTAAAGCCTTTTGGCTATGTCGGGCGAATGGCATTTACAAACTATTTATCCCAAACGTTCATCGGTGTTATGATGCTGTCATTATTCGTAAAAAAAACAGCTTCGTTGCCTCTTTGGTCATTAATGTTAATCGTTCTGTTTATTTATGCACTACAAGCATTCTTGAGTAAACGATGGTTAGAAAAATACCAATTTGGGCCGATTGAATGGTTTTGGCGTATCGGTACTTACGGAAAAGTACAATCTATTAGAAGAAAGGTACAGCCAAGCTAAAATGCTAGCTGCAAAGGCTTGTCAGTCGAAGTGCTAGCAGAGGCGGAGCCTGAGATAACGTTAAGCAACAATCTGGGGAGAAGTTATCATCATAGCTTCTCCTTTATATTAAATGTTCAATAACAGAATCTTCACTCGTTCCATCAGGGAATATTGTATATTCATGAATATTACCACTTTCATCTTTATAATAAAGACTAATCCGTGACAATGAATGCCCATCATTTGTAAAAGTGAAAAAAAAAATGTATTGTACTTGATTATTTTTTAATGCTTCAAGATCAACAACATCGTATTCATCGTTATATTCGTACTCATTATTTACACATAGATCATAACGCCACATTTTTTCGTTCCCCATCATACTAGACACTTCATCATAGCCAGTTCCAAATATACTAACAATCTTCTCTGGTGTTAATAAACTAAGTTGCTCAATTAATTGATCCTTATTTTGAATGATACAATGTAAGCCCGAATTCAAACAACGCATATAAAATAGAAGCACCTCCTGGTACGATAAGCGTATCTATTAAAAAAAAAGGAGGTGCTTTTCAAATGCCACAACAAAAATTGACTATTGTCCCCGTTACATTACATACCGAAAACAATAATTCTACTAGTTCAGTTCCAGCTGAGCTTTCCTCAAAACCTGCTTGCATGATTAAAACAGCAGCTGCGGAAATTGCCTTCTTCAACGGCGTAGAGGAGCACGTCATCCAAGCAATCATGAGGGAGTTGAAACATTGGTGAAACATGATTATACGGATGTGAAAAATATCTATATTATCTGTGGGAAAACGGATATGCGGAAGGGGATTGACGGATTGGCTACTCTAATTCAAGATTCTTTTGAATTAGACCCCCCTGGGCGACTCTATATTCTTATTTGCCGGATGGAAGAAAGATAGATATAAATGTCTGTATTTCGATGGGGATGGCTTCGCCATGCTCTATAAACGACTGGACAATGGTAAGCTACAATGGCCTAAAGATGAACAAGCAGTTCGTAATCTATCTCAGAAGGAGCTCAGGTGGTTGCTTGAGGGGTTATCCATTCAGCAGCCAAAGGCCATTCAACCATCGCCAAAAGGCGCGTTCTGAACTTTTTCTACCTATTTTTCCTTTATTTCAAGGTTTAAAATGATTATAATAGGAGTACGAAAATGGACGAAAAGTGGTGAACATTGTGGGAAAAGACTCTTCTTCAAAGGACAAATTAATTCAATTACTTGAAGAACAATTGGCTCATTCGAACCAGCAAAAAAAAGAATTAATGAAGAAGATTGATTCTCTATCACAGCAAGTTCGCCAGCTAACAAAAGCTTTATATGGTTCTAAAACGGAGAAATCTAAATACAATGCGCCAGACGGGGGCAAGCCTCTTTATTTGATGATGACTCGTCTTTTAGCGATTCTGAGCACACAGAAGAACAAAGCCAACAGACGATTTCTTATACTGTTGTACGAAAAGTTCAAAAGAAAAAAAGAAACGATTCATTACATGATGACATTGAAGTAGATGACATTCATCATCATCCAGAAAATACAATCTGTGAGTGTTGCCAAGGGCAAATGATTGAGATCGGCAGCACAATCGTACGTGAAGAGGCAGAATTCATTCCAGCAAGGATGAAGAAAATTCAACACATTGAACATGCTTATGGGTGTACAAAATGTAAGGGGGATTCATCCCAACCAGCGCAAATAAAACGTGGGAAAGCACCACAACCAGTTATTCAACGCAGTATTACTAGTCCCAGTGTACTTGCCAAAGTTATCTATGATAAATTTGTGCAGTACTTACCCCTTCACCGTCAGGTGAAGGAATGGGTTCGTTATGGACTGGATACGAATGACAAAAACCTTTCCAATTGGGTCATTCGTGTAGCAGGTGATTGGCTACTTCCTATCTATGAACGAATGAAAACGATCATGATGGCAAAATCCGTTTTACATATTGATGAAACGTATGCAAAAATTATTAATCGTTCTGACGGTAAACCGGGTCAAGCCAATGCCTATAACTGGGTCTACCGAAGTATACCTTGCCAGGGGCCAACGATAGTTCTATTTCAAAGTTCATTATCACGTGCACGTTCAGTTCTTGAAAGTTTTATTGAAGATTATTCAGGAACGATTATCTGTGATGGTTATTCTGCATATGACAAAATTGAAGGAATCAGCTTTGCGAATTGTTGGGCTCATGTTCGGCGTTATTGGCTAAAAGCAGACAGCAAAAATGGCCGAATTGGTGTGAAGTATTGCGATGATTTGTATCGGCTCGAGAGGAAGTTTAAACATTTTGTCCCCGAGTAAACGTAGAAAAAAAAAACGCAAAAAGTTTTCAAAGCCAATAGTGGAGGAATTCCTTAACTGGGGTTGAAACATCGCCATTCTTCGGAAAAAATGCCCTTGCGAAGGCGGCAGAATATACACTTAATAGAGCTGATGGATTAAAGGCATTCTTATATGATGGCCGGATTGAAATTGATAATAATCCCGCGGAAAATGCCATCCGACCCAATGTCATTGGAAGAAAAAATTGGCTATTTTCGGTCAGCGAAGCTGGGGCAAAAGCCAACGCCATTTGTTTGAGTATCGCAGAAACAGCCAAAAGTAACGGCATCGATTTCTACGAATATATAAAAAAAGCTTTTGACCGATCTACCAAATTGTAGTATCCCATCAAAACCCTGAAATTTTAGATCAATATATGCCATGGTCGAAAATGATCAAGGCAGAATGTAGTAAATAAATGTAGTAAATAAATGAAATTAGCCGTATTTTGACCAAAAAGATCATGAAATACGGTTAATTGTCATGCGCACCAGAAGGTGCGCATATTTTTATAGTTCGGGCTTACGATACAATCATCCTTAACTTTAAAATTAGATTGAGCGCTTGTCTCACCACAAAATAAAACAAACAAACCAATAAGAAAAGGAAAGAATTTATTTCCCACCTTTGTACCCCCTCTATAACCTTTTGAACGAATTTACAACCAGTTAAGACTATAGACTTATTACTCTTTATGACATTTATATAAATAAAATGATATAAATATGACAAAAAATAATGCGTTTAAGAAAAAATGAGCTGTAGCAAGAATTTCGTTCATTTATGTTAAAATGGTGTTACAAGCGAAACGAAGATGATAAGGGAGATCAATATGTTAATAGACCAAAATAATCACGAGACAATTATTTATTATAATTTAAAAGAACTCGAAGAAATGAAAGAAAGAATTAGCCCTGCTCCACTGTCTAAACTAAAAGGAAATCAATATCGAATCGAAACAGACAGTAAACTTTATTATCATTTTAAAGGAGATAAACGTTATATTCGCCGTTATTATAAAAGTATCACTTCTCTTAATATAAATTCTTCGGAACTTTTTGAACGTTTGCACAAACTTGTAAAAAGAACACACCGCAATCGAGTTCCTTATTTTATTAGTAAAGATCAATATTTGTATACTTGGGTAGACTTGCAGCCAAATGGAACAATTAAAAGCATTTATTCTGGAGAGCGAAAAGATCCTAAACAACTAATCGAAGAGGACTACAATATCATTTATAAAAGATATGAAAGCTTCCAACAATTATTGAAACGCAATGGGAAAAAAAACTCAAATATTGAGAAAAAGATGTTAGTCATTACCGGGGAACATAAATTCAATGCTGAGCATATTGTCCCGCAATCATGGTACGGGGCAAAAGAACCGATGAAAGGAGATTTACATCATTTATTCGCTTGTCAACCAGAATGTAATGCAAAACGTTCAAATTACCCTTACGATGATTTTAGTAACTATATTCCTGAATCCCCTGATGAAAAAATTCAAAATCGCTGCGGTGTGACCCAATTTGAACGATTTGAACCTGAATATGGAAAAGGAACCGTTGCGAGAGCAATGTTATATATTTTACTGCGCTATCCTCATATGATCCAGAAATCGTACAGTAAAAAAATAGATATTCAATTACTGTTTCATTGGCATGAAAGATTTCCAGCAACTGTTTATGAATTACATCGAAACAAAGCTATTTTTCATATTCAAGGTAATCGGAACCCATTTATTGATTTCCCACAGTTAGCTAGAAAGGTAGCTTTTAAACTATAAAACTAAAAAACGCGCTGACACAAAATGTCGTTTAGCTGAAAACAACTACAATAAACTTACAATAAAAACGATGGTAACGGATTTAGAAATGAAAAAAAGGGTATCCAATAGGTCGATTTTCGGCTTTTGGATGCCCTTTTTTCTTTTTTACGCAACCCGTTTCTTTGATTTAAGTATCGAAAAGGTCTTATTTATTCGATAGGCCATTACTCCTGCGAAAATCGATAAAACTAGATCCTTTGGAAGCGGCGGCAGCAACATAATCCAAGCAACTTTATAATTAAAACCTTCTGGTGCATCTGCCCAAAGTTTGAATGCTGCATACATCCAATTTGTTCCGATGAAATAATTAACAATAAGTCCAAAAAAAGCTGCCGTAATAAATACAGGAAGCCGCTGACTTCTTTCGACAATTTTTCCAGTAATATATGCTGTAAAAATAAAAGAAATAATAAAGCCAAATGTTGGACTAAGCAGAGAACTAAATCCACCGCTAAAACGAGCAAATACTGGGGCGCCTATAAGCCCTAATAAAGCATATACTGTCATCGAGATAGCACCTAATCGACTACCTAAAAGTGCACCGGCTAAAACAGCAAAAAATGATTGTAATGTAATCGGGACTCCGCCAATCACCAGGAATGGAACGAATGAAGTAATATTTGCTCCTATCATCATTAAAGCGGAAAACATTCCTACGTATGTGATCTCAACTGCTCGCAGTTTCCCCTTTGCTACATTCACACTCTCCATCCAAACTTTCTCCTTTGCTACATAAATTAATAAAGTGAAAAGTTTAGTCAATACCACTTTACTACTAAAGCATAAATGAAAATTAGCATATGTGTCAATTAGTTTTTATTATAAGTTAACATATAATGATATGTACCTATTATTCGAGCTTGTAGACAAAGTCAATTTCCTTGAGATTTGAAAACACTTGTCAATTCGAGCCCGCCATATACCGAGGTGAAAGCGAATAGAACATATTTTTCATGAGTTCGCTTGTCAACAGTCTAGGGCGACATCTTTTTTAAGCTGTCGCCCATTTAATCAAAATCGTTTAAACGTTAATACTTGAATCTTTTGGGTTCGAAGAAGTTAACGACCTCCACGCTTCGATTACAAGAAAAATACACAGAACGAATAAAATAAAAGCAGAAACCATTAAGAAGTAGTTTTCATTGGTAAAATTTGTCTTTATTAATACAAGTAAAGCTGCTAAAGTAATTAAAAACATAAAGATCATCGGAATAATGGCAAACCATGCTCTTACACCTTTTTTAATTAACCAGGCACTAACTGCTAATAGAGCTAAAGCACCGAGCATTTGGTTAGCGGAACCAAATAACGGCCAAACAGCGCTCCATGTTCCTGAAACTGCAAGGGCACCAGCACCAATAACGATAATTCCTGTCGCAATATGATTATTTTGAAGCGCAGGTACTCTTGTTTCGGCAAATTCTTGAACAGCGTATTTTCCAAGACGTGTAGCAGAATCTAATGTTGTCATTAAAAATGCCGATGCGGTTAAGGCAGTAAATGTTGTTGCAGTCGCTTCCGGAATTCCCCAATGAGACATAAAGAAACCGACACCAGCAGAAAATGTTCCAATTGGCCCGTTTAGCTCTGCCATTCTTGCTGCAAAATCAGCTTGAGAAAGATAGGCTACTGCCCCAACTGCGATAATTGCTAAAAATCCTTCTAATAACATCCCACCATATGTTATAAATCTTCCATTTCTTTCATTATCCAATTGCTTCGCAGTTGTTCCTGAAGAAACGAGAGAATGAAATCCTGAAACTGCTCCACAAGCAATCGTAATAAATAAAATAGGAAACATATACCCTAATGTATCATTATGGAATCCAGTGAAGCCTGCCATTTTAATAGTTGGATTAGCAAATATAATTCCTAAAGCGGCTCCGCCAATCATTCCATAAAGTAAAAAGGCATTTAAATAATCACGCGGTTGCAATAAAATCCATACTGGCATTACAGAAGCAAGATAAGCATAAATAAGTAAAATAATGACCCAAGTCGTTCCGCTTAATTGTAAAGGATAATTAAGTCCAGCCCAAACACTTCCTAACATTGCAATAACACCTAAAACACTCGCAAGAACAAAATTCATCCGTAACTGATTGACGACAAAACCAAAAATAATTGCAACGCCAATAAATAATACTGAAGCAGTTGCCGCCTCAGGTACTGCAACAAATGTATCTCGAACGAGAATAATGAAAACACCGACAATGAGGGCTAACGTAGCAATTGAAAATGCCAAAAATAATGTTTGCCCCCGTTTTCCAATATACTCTTTAATGATCGTCCCGATTGATTGAGCTTTATGGCGAATAGAAGCTTGCAATGAAGCATAGTCATGTACACCACCGATAAAAATACTGCCGATAATAATCCAAAGGACAGCAGGAATCCACCCAAATACAACAGCTGAAATTGGTCCGACAATTGGTCCCCCGCCTGCGATCGTAGCAAAATGGTGCCCTAATAACACAGGTTTTTTAGCAACGACATAATCAACTCCATCTGCCATCGTATTAGCGGGGGTGGGACGGTTTGGATCTACGCCTAGCTTTCTATCAAGATACTTTCCGTAAGTAAAATAGGCGATAATAAAAATAACGCCCGCTATCATAAGAAGTGTTAGTAAATTCATGATCATTAAATCTCCTCTCTTAACATCGTTTCAATAGGTTTTACAAACTGCCGGCCTTTTGGATGGATAAATAATTGCATCTGCTTTATATCAACGATAGCAACGTAAATTTCTGCCCAGCCGTGAAACCCAAATTTTATAAATTTTACTTTCCGATATCTTTTCACCCCCTTTAATACCTTTTTTCCAATATTCTGATCTGTTACGATAATTCCTAAGAAAACAGAGGACATATGCTCTCCATGCTTTGGGATATACTTCTGAATACTTTTTTCTAAATCTCGCTTAAATTGTTCAATAAAATCGACCGTTACGATTTTTGGCATCATTGAAACAAATACGAACTGTTGATTTTCTACACTCCAAATTTTAATATTTTTTGTGATCATATATCTTTCATCTCTACGCTTATATTCCGCTTTAAAAGCCAATGGAGTGCTCCCTAATATTTCATCCCTTTCAACATCGAAAAATGGTACATATTTGTTAGTTAATTCATGAACAAACTTTTGTAAATAATCTGTGCTAGCCATTGACTCCTCCTCTGTTATCTATTAAAACCGTTTTAGCCCATTTACTCGGATATTTTTCAAAAAAAAAAAACTAGAAAGTGAAATAGAAAGACGGTTTTCTTTAAAATCTAGTCCTTTTTCTACAAAAATTTGCATCTGTCCAACTGTTAAATGCCAAAATAAATCTGGCTCTTTCGGCTCACCCAACTGGGTAAGAAGTTCAATAGATCCCACTCAACAACCATTTCCTTTTAAACGTTCAATCGTTAGCTTTGAACCCTTTGAAACAAGCCATTCTTTAGCCTCTTCATCTATCGAAACAATTAAATCCTTCACCGTCTCCCTCCTTTTATTTATCTTGCTGTAATATATTAATCCAATAATGTATTAATATACCAAAGGAATCTGACTATTTACAAAATTAGTTTTATTCACATTATATAATAAGATTCGCAAAAATGGGGAAAAACATTATTTTTTTTTTTTCCTCATATAGAACATTATCAAGGTAGACTATAATAAATAAGAGAGGAAGATATTTTTAGGAAAGAAGAGGATATGATGTGGTATAAGAAAGAGATTGACGAAACGGTACAGACGTTAAAGACAAATCTTGAAGCGGGTCTTACAAATGATGAAGCAAAGAAACGTCTTGAGCAGTATGGTCCAAATACTTTTCAAGAGTCAAAACGACCAACTTTATTAAAATTATTATGGGAACAAATGAACAGTCTCCTTATATACATCTTAATGGGAGCAGCTCTTATTTCGCTTGTAGTTGGTGAAGTGAGTGATGCAGTCATTATCTTAATGGTCATTCTTTTAAATGCTGTTATTGGTGTCATTCAAGAATCAAAAGCAGAAAAAGCATTAGAAGAGTTAAAAAAGATGGCTTCACCAAAGGCAATTGTAAAACGCGATGGAAAGTTTTCCGAAATTGCTTCCGAACAAGTAGTACCGGGTGATATCGTTATCATCGATGCAGGCCGATACATTCCTGCGGACCTCCGCTTAGTAGAAACGGTAAATTTAAAAGTAGAAGAGTCCTCTCTTACAGGAGAATCAGTTTCTGTTGAAAAAGATGCTAATTGGAAAGCTGATAAAGAAATACCTCTTGGTGAACAAAAAAATATCGCTTTTATGTCTACGTTATCGACGTATGGACGAGGAACAGGAGTTGTCGTTCACACGGGGATGGAGACTGAACTTGGAAAAATTGCGCGAATGCTTGGAAAACAAGAAAAGGAAGTAACACCTTTACAAAAGAAACTTGCTGACCTCGGCAAAGTGTTAGGAATCGGGGCAATTATCGTTTCGATTGTCATTTTTCTTATCGGTTATTTTCAAGGAAGAGCGCCTCTTGAAATGTTCCTTATTGCCGTCAGTCTTGCCGTTGCCGCAATTCCTGAAGGTCTTCCTGCTATCGTTACAATCGTTCTAGCTATCGGTGTCCAAAGAATGATTAAAAGACATGCAGTCGTTCGGAAACTCCCAGCGGTCGAAACACTTGGTGCCGTTAGCGTTATTTGCTCAGATAAGACTGGTACATTGACGCAAAATAAAATGACCGTGACAAAAATATATGTTAACAATGAACAACTTCCAATAAAACAACTGACATTTACTGATCCGACAGCAAAACGATTAATAGAAAATATGATTTTATGTAATGATGCTGTAGCAAATAATGAAGAGCAGACTGGTGATCCAACAGAGATCGCTTTAATAGAGGCGGCTCAGACATTCGGTCTTAATAAAAATGAAATGAATCAACAATACCCTCGTATTTTTGAAATTCCATTTGATTCAGATCGAAAGATGATGACAACTGTACATCAATCCGGCAACGAAAATATCGTGATGGTAAAAGGGGCCATTGAAAGAATTCTTGATCGTGTATCATATATTGAACAAAATAATATAAAAATACGTGTAACAGACGAACATAAAAATGAAATAATGAAACAAGCGAATAAAATGTCTAACAATGCTTTACGTGTCCTTGCTTATGCATATAAATACACAGACCCAACAAGTACTTCAAGCGAAAATTTAGAAACAGATTTAATTTTCCTCGGATTAACTGGCATGATTGACCCTCCTCGTGAAGAAGTGAAGGCATCAATCGCTCAATGTAAAAGTGCCGGAATCCAAACAATTATGATTACTGGCGATCATCATCAAACAGCGTTAGCGATTGCAAAGGAGCTCGGTATTGCTGAACATGAAGATGAAACAATGACAGGAACGGAATTAAATGCTCTAAGTGACGAAAAATTAAAAGAAAAAGTTAGCCATATCCATGTATTTGCCCGTGTTTCACCAGAACATAAAGTCCGCATCGTAAAAGCGTTTAAAGAAAACGGTAAAATTGTCTCGATGACAGGAGATGGAGTGAATGATGCTCCATCATTAAAACAAGCAGATGTAGGGGTTGCGATGGGCATTACAGGAACAGATGTGGCAAAAGGTGCAGCAGATATTATTTTAACCGATGACAATTTTTCAACAATAACAGCTGCAGTTGAAGAAGGACGAAATATTTATAAAAATATTAAGAAATCTATTTTGTTTCTGCTTTCATGTAATCTTGGAGAAATTTTCACCTTGTTTTTTGGTATTTTAATGGGCTGGCCTGCGCCATTAACAGCTGTTCATATATTATGGGTTAACTTAATTACTGATACTTTGCCAGCCATTTCACTCGGTGTTGATCCAGACGATCCTGACGTAATGAAAGACAAGCCAAGGAATCCAGAAGAAAATATTTTTCTTAAAGGAGCAGGAACATTTACTATTCTGAATGGATTATTAATTGGATTTCTAACTTTATTTGCTTTTATTGAAGGCTTAAAGTTTTATTCAAATGCTAGCTCGATTTTCCAAATTGATTTTTCTAATATAAATAAAGAAACACACTATTTATGCACAAACAATGGCATTTTCAACATTGAGTATTACACAGCTTTTTCATTCCTTTAACTTGCGTCATGAGAAGAAGTCTATTTTTTCAACTGGAGTGTTCTCAAACCGCTTGTTGGTCAGTGCGGTTATTGCAGGGATTGGAATTCAAATTGCCATTGTAAGTATCCCTCTATTTAATAACTGGTTTCATATTCAAGCATTAGATATTAAAAACTGGGCATTTATTTTCGGTCTCGCAATTGTTCCTGTAATTGTAAATGAGATTATGAAAGCTTTTAAACGAACAATTGGATCATAAATGATGTAATCAAAAAGGGACTAAAACAGTCCCTTTAATACTTTGAATCGCTTTTCCGCGAAACTAGAAAACGCTTGTCAGTCAACGACTCGAGCAACAAGATGAAAGCGAATAGAACATATCGTTCATGAATTCTTTTGTCTTTTGTCAACAGTTCCTTTCAATAAGGATTTTCTTGATAAGAATAATTCGGTTTAACATCTTGATCATTGTATGATTGATGGAAAATATGAGTTGCGGCAGGCGAAATAGGCGGAATAAGCCATGTCCAGTCGCCAGTTACAGCTCTCCCGCATGCTTGTTCATTTTGTTCAAAATGTTTAAACTGTTGGGCAGCAGTATGATGATCCACAATACTAACCCCTTTTTCATGAAAGGAATTTAACACAGCTCTATTTAGTTCAACTAGTGCCTCATCTTTCCATAGTGAACGATTTATACTTGTATCAAGTCCCATAATAGCTGCTATTTTAGGCAAAAAATTATATCGGAACGGATCAGCTAAATTTCGCGCACCAATCTCAGTCCCCATATACCAACCATTAAATGGGGCTGCTGTATACTCAATCCCCCCGATAGAGAGCTTCATATTCGAAATAATCGGAACAGCGTACCACTTCATATTCAATTGATTGAACTCTTCTAATTCAGGATGGCGTATAGGAACTTCCAGAACAGACTCCCGCGGAATTTCAAATATTTTAGGTGGACGATTCTGGATTTGGATCACTAAAGGTAGAATATCATAATCGGTTTGTTCTCCCTCCCACCCTAACGACTCACACACTTTTGTAAATTCAGTTGAAGCTGGATCTCCTATTACACCATGTTCAGTTGAATAACCCGCGTAACGAATAAGTTGCTGATTCCAAATCCGAATCTGTTCCCGGTCGGATGTTTTTTGTTTCAAAATCGTAATCGTCGGACGTATTTTGCCATCGTTCGTTGCATATTTTATATGGTGTAAAAGTGCTTCAAATATTTCTTCCTCTGATTCGAGTTCTCGTGCATCAAAGACGTTGAGAGAATTCCAAAATAAACGGCCGATACAGCGATTGCTATTACGCCATGCCATTTTTGCCCCATGAGCTAACTCTTCATATGTATGCCGATAATAGCCCAGCTCTTTAATCTCTCGTTTTATTTCTATAAGCCTTGTTTCAATTTCATCCTCTGATTTTTCAAGTTCTGTATAACAGGCTCGGATAAATTGTTCCGCTTCCTCAACGTGTAATTGGTTTTCAGTCACAGTCAAAAAATACCCCTCCCTTTTCCCATTTAATTCAATTATACCAGATTTTAGTATACTTAATAATTAACAATTATATTAATTATTTATTTCGATTTTAACTATTTTTGTAATTTTGTGTTAATTTATGGTGAGGTTTTGTTTTTCAACTGCTGCTTTTCTAGGATTTTTTGTCGATAGGTAAACTCCACAAATGACAAAAACTCCCCCTGCAGCTTGATACCATGCTAATGCTTCTCCAATAAACAAAATTGCAAATATAGCAGCAAAATACGGGAATTAAATTTATAAAAATACTCCTGCTTTATTCGCTCCTAACTGAACAACACCCGTATTCCATGCAATAAACGCAACAATCGATGCAAACACACCAATATAAAGAATAGCTGAAATTGATTGAAGAGACCAAACGATTTGCACATTTGAACTTGTTATTTCATAAATAAAAAATGGGAATAGCATCACAATTCCAAAAGCAATAGATAAGAGAAAGGTACTATAACCAGGTAATCTACTTGCATACTGTTTTACAAGGATAGAATAAATACTCCAGCAAATAACCGCTCCGATCACAATTAAATCTCCAACATTAAAAGTAAATGCTACTAAATTCATTAGTGATCCTTTTGAAAGAATAAAGAAAACACCACTCACTGAAAGTATTGTCCCGAATAATTGATGTTGCTGAAACCGTTCCCGCAAAATAAAAAACGACAAAATATAAATAATAATCGGAGTTGACGTGTTGACAAGTGAAGCATTGATAGAAGTAGTGTAATGGAGTGCAATATATAATAGCGTATTAAAGCCTGCAACCCCTGTAAATGCCATAAGCACAACAATGCCCCAATATTTTTTAATTTGATTCCATTCTTTTTTCAAAAACGGCCAGGCAAAAGGAAAAAACACAATAAATGCAGTACACCATCGTAAAAAAGAGAGTGTAAATGGGGGAATATGACTAGAAATAGCTCGTCCAATAACAAAATTCCCTCCCCACAATAACGTCGCAAGGACTAATAAAATATACGGGGAAGTTTTCTTCATGTTGATTTCACCACTTCCTAATTATATTAATATATATATATATATATATATATATATATAGGTATTTACCTTATCCTAGTTAAGTTGATATTTACATTATAAAATAGCAAAATATTAGTTATATATTTTGCAGAAGAATTTTAAATTCTTGAATTCTCTTCGGGAGATAAAAGAAGAAAAAAGCCCATTTCTCCTTCAAATTATCAGAAGGGAAATAAGCTAATTCATAAAGAAAAATGGAAAACATTATGATGATTGTCCTGTACTTGAATATAAAAGGACTTGAGCAATACCGACAAAATATTCTGATTCACGTATAATATGATTTAATACTACTTTTGCAGTTGGATTTTTACTTACTGCTTCACTTTCTGTTTTTATTTGTTCACATAATTTAATAAAATCTAAACTTTGCTGTAAACAAAATGAAACGAGCTTTAAAACTTGTTCATACAGTTGGTTTGGAACATATTGCCCCGCACGAACAACCGACTCGATAAAACGAAGGACTTGCTTATGTGTTTTAGACAAAGCTTCCTCCCACTCTTTTAATGCCTTAACATACATCTCCTCTAATCCCGCTACAAGCTCGCGAATGACGACCGTATGTTCTTCCTCTTGGTGCTTCCAAAACTCTGCCTCATCTAAAATCCGCAGAGGCATTTGCGATCCATAATAAAACTGCATGCTTTGTCCCCCCATCTTCATCTTCTCATTTCAATGTATGGGGAAAAGGATCATCGTATGCTTTTACATTTGCCCATAGCGAACTATACGATCAAGTAAGGCTTTATGAAAATCGATCGAATGACAGGAACTTTTACATTATTTAATCGTTAAAAACTTCTTTTAAGGCATTTCGAAAAAACTGATCTAAATAATTATCATTCTCTTTCATTTTTGCAGGAATGGCTTTTGCTTGATCTTCTAAATAGCTGAACTGTTTATGAATAAAATCATGAATTATATTTATCTTTGGTTCAAGATCCAATTCTTCGCCAGCCTTTTTTCTAGCTAATAATATTTCAATTTGATTGACTAGCTCACCAGCTGGCAAAAGTTCACGTACTAAAGAATCAAATTCAATTGGCGGAATTGTGGCAAAGCGTTCAATCCACATTGCCGCAAGAATGGGTCTCAGTACGTAAAAATATTTTTTTATTTTTTTCTTTCTTCTCCTTGCAAATAACCTTGATTATTTCGTTTTGCCATATTGAGATAGTGATAAATACATGCCTTTCTTGAGTAGGCGGATGCAGAATACTGTCTTAGTTTCTCCGCAATTGTATATTTCTCATCATATTTAATAGGAGACTGAAGCCACTCAAGCAAAGGCGGATTCGATTTTCGAAATAGCTGTAAAGCTTTTCGTAAATCCCACCCATTTATATCGAGCAAATCATTTATTGGCCGTTCAATTACATCTCGTTTATCAAAAATAGACAAATACCACTCAGGCGGATGAACATAAATAAAACGTACATCATAGTCGCTATCTCTAGAAGGAAATCCCCATGCTCTGCTTCCAGATTCACAAGCATAAACGATTTTAACATTTTCCTCTGTTTCAATTTCTTTTAACCGCTGAACAATTATATTCTTCATTATCTTCCTCCATCTGTATCGTATGAAAATTTTGTTCATTTATTTAGTTCGATAATATTCAATTAACTGTTGCCAATGTCTACTCATGAATTACCTCCATCTGTACTATACACCTTCAATTTATTTCACTATTCAATTGAAAGTCGCATACACAAAAAACAGTTAATTAGAAATAAAGTTTAAATAAAGAATAAAGGTTATATATCAAATTCATGTATGATATAAACAATTATACTGTATTTAAGTGTAGATTTTTTAAAATAGGCATTTGTCAATAAAGATAGCTAGAGGGGATTAATATGATGAGAAAAAATACACTACTATTACTTTGTAATTTTATCATTGCGATTGCAATGGGGATTTTTGCGTATGAAACTTTTCGCGAGTCTAAAAAAGTTCTTAGTGTTATTTTTGCTACTGTTAGTTTCGTAATATTCATCTTTGTCATATTTTCATTTGTGTACAATCGTAAAGATAATTGATCAACGTATTACCTGAAAAACGTATTCTAATTGAACGTCTGTTAATATTTTATCTAATGATTAGCCAATGATTTAAAGAATTTTTTTAGATTGGTGATTTGGAAATCCTCTTGTCTACAGTCTAATATCTATTATTATATAATAGATTATTGTTATAATGGGAATCATATTAGCTAGCGAAAGTCTGTTTAGTGAATAGGGTGAAAAGATGTCAGAAGAAATCACATTAAAAGTAAATCGTAAATATCAACATCGTTATCAAAATGGCTATCCGCTCCTGCTAAAAGAAGCGATACCTAGTTTGGAACGTGTAAAAACTGAAGGAACAATGATCAAGCTCATTGATGATCAAGGCTGTTTTATCGGTAAAGGCTATTATGGAAAGCAAAATAAAGGCTTTGGCTGGATGATTAGCCATAACGAAACAGAAAAAATAAACGAAGGCTTTTTTGAAAAAGTGATTCGATCCGCTTTATTAAAAAGAAACCAGCTTTATCAAAATAAAAACACAAATGCTTTTCGTGTATTTAACGGTGAAGGAGACGGAATTGGTGGCTTTACAATAGATTATTTTAACGGTTTTTATTTAATCAACTGGTATAACAAAGGTATTTATAAATTTAAAGACACGATCATTCGCGCACTAGAAAAAGTAACTACATATGAAGCCATTTATCAAAAAAAGCGGTTCGCCACAGCAGGGCGATACGTGGAAGATGATGATTACGTAAAGGGGATTCGCGGACAATTCCCTATAATTGTTAAAGAGAATGGTATGAACTTTGCCATTTATTTAAATGATGGCGCAATGGTTGGTGTTTTTTTTGATCAACGAGAAGTAAGAAAAACGATAAAGGATCATTATGCAACTGGAAAAATGGTGTTAAATTTATTTTCCTATACAGGTGCCTTTTCTGTTGCTGCCGCATTAGGCGGAGCTGTTAAAACGACGAGTGTCGACCTTGCCAATAGAAGCAGAGCTAAAACGATCGAACAATTCAGTATGAATGGAATTGATTATGAAACCCATGATATTATCGTGGAAGATGTGTTTCAATACTTTAAATATGCCATACGAAAAAAATTAAAATTCGATCTAGTTATCCTAGACCCTCCAAGCTTTGCAAGATCAAAAAAATATACGTTTAGTGCCGCAAAAGATTATAAAAAACTGTTGAAAGAAACGATTGCAATCACAGAAGACAATGGAATCATTATTGCCTCGACAAATTGCAGCACGTTTCAAATGAAAAAATTTAAAAGTTTCATTGATGCAGCCTTTAAAGAAACTGGAGAAAAATATAAATTACTTGAGGAATTCTCATTGCCAGAAGACTTTAAAACAATAAATACCTTCAAAGAGGGCAATTATTTGAAAGTCGTGTTTATTCAAAAACTAAAAAAATAATGAACTTTAAAGTAGCAAAAATATAATAAGGCTGGAAAAAACGAGTTGTTTTTTCCAGCCTTATTTTAACTACACTTTCCAATCTTCTTGGTTATAAACCATATCCCAAAACAAATACTCATATTTTGATGTTATTAAGAAATGTTTTTCTAATTCAGCTAATTCTCTTTCTGGTTTTCCCTCTGCTAACTCATCCATCATATCGATAAGCCATATGGCCAATTGACCAAATTCCGTCGAAGAATATGTTTCAACCCAATTTTTATAAGGATTGGAAGATAAGTTTTCTCCGTATTTTTCTTTTAATAGCTTTCCAATTTCCCAATAATCCCATGCACATGGAAGGAGACAAGAAACAAGCTCTGCCAAAGATCCGTTTTGACCAGTATTGAGCATATATCTTGTATAAGCAAGATTTACTGGAGTCGGCTCCGTCTTCTCTAAGTCTTCCCGTGATATTCCAAATTCATCTGCATATTGACGATGGAGTTCCATTTCAAAATGAAGTGTTTCATGTAAAATATGCGAAAATTTATTCATTTGATCAAGTGTTTGTGATTTCAACACTCCAAGTGCAAAAAGCTTAGAATAATCTATTAAATAAGCATAATCCTGCTTCATATAATACGCAAACACATCTTTAGACAATGTACCTTTTCCTATTCCTTGAACGAAAGGATGTTCATGATTTTTCCCCCATACTTCCTGCGCATTTTCAAACAGACGATCTGTAAAACGTTTGACTTTTATTTCAGACATGATTATTTACACCTTCCTTATTTATTCATCATTTACTTAATAAAAACAAGAGCGGCTGCCTAATCACATCACCTCCTAAAATACTTACCTTTGTACGATAAAAATAGCCCCCTTCTAAAAGAAGGGGGCTACTGCAAACAATTCACTTAACTGTTATTTTGTAAACTTTGCCCACTTCCCTCCGCTGGCACGACCCAGTTCAGGTTCAAAGGGTTTAGAACATTCGTTCAGTCTCAGCCTTTTACGGCTCCCCCAGTGTTAAATATGAAACTTTAGTTAAAGCATATCATCATTCTACTTCACTATCAACCTGATGAATTGGACTGCTAAGTTACCATCCTCAATTTTAATTTCATTCCTCTTCGAATGACTTAATTATTAGAGGGAATTTAATACAAAATTTAGAAAATTATAATATACTTAGGTTAACTAAATTCACGATATAAATATCAATTCTTATTCAACTAACGGGACAGGATAGTTGAAAATACATCTCTAAAGCCACCCGGAAAACAGGTGGCTTATTCACTGTCTCCGCAATATAGAATTATTATTTTTCATAGAAACTATCATTGCAATTTGATTCATAATCATCATGTCCCAGTAACATGAATTAAAATAACTAGCGCTTACATATTTTCCGCATGGATAATATTTTCCCATGACTAATGTTGAATTAAGTTGAAAAAACCAAAACCTCCAATAATTGGTGAAACAGGCTATGTGAATCTTGTAATAAGCTTTGGATCCCCTCGTCCATCTTACGTGACATCTGAAAATGGGTTTACGTGGGTTGACCCTAGCCATCTTCCTTTAATTCCTCTTTTATTTACAGAAACAATCAGATATCCCCATATTTCCAGTATACAGCGGAGGATATTCTTAAAAACGAAATAGTTTCACCACGAATATGGAAATAAATACAAATAATATGATTAATCTCCTTTTAATATTATCATTTACATCATTCTTTTTTTAAAGACTGTGTTAAAGCACTAGGAAAAATATTAAGTTAAATAAAAATTAAACTATAGAAATTTCTAAAATTTACGCTGGCCACAAGCGATATTCCTGCTAACAGAACGCCTTTATTAGCAGTTTTGATACAAGAATATCTAAGGATTCAAATGATCATGGAGAAAAATACTTTATAAAAAAGGTATTGGTATTTAATCAATTCATCCTAATGTCGTACATAGTAAATTAATTGGGACGTTAAAAAATTACAAATCATTTATTAACAAACTAGATTCTCTATTGATTGGCCTATTTCCCTTCTAACCCTTCCAGTGTATAAGCGTACGAGACTGTATAGACTACAGCTAGTAAAAAAACACAAAACGAGCCTATATTATATGCGGCTCGTTTTCCAATGATTAATTACCTTTATGATTCCCGTTTCCGGGTCTTTCTTCTTGATTTCTCTATTGTCCGTTTCCTGGAACAGATTGTTCTTTTGCTTTATTTCCCTCTCCATTATTTCCATTATGGTTGTTTTGCCCCTTTCCTTCATTGCCATTATGTCCATTTTCATTACTTTGTTCATTTTTTTTTATTTGGCCTGGAGGTGTATTTTTCGTTTCTGGGGCTTTAGAATTTTGATTTGCATTTTGGTTTCCATTTTGATTTCGATTTTGGTTTGCATTTTGGTTTCGGTTTTGATTTGCGTTTTGGTTTCCGTTTTGGTTTCCGTTTTGATTTCGATTTTGGTTTGCATTTTGGTTTCGGTTTTGATTTGCGTTTTGGTTTCCGTTTTGGTTTGCATTTTGGTTTGCGTTTTGGTTCGTATTTTGGTTTGCGTTTTGATTTTGATAATGATTTTTTTTTTTGATGATGTTGATGGTTTATAGGAACGTTTTCTTTATTATTGCCTTGACCATTGCTGTTTGGAGGAGCAGTTGTAGGATTAGGCTCTTCTATTTCTTTGTTTTCCTTTTCCACTTGATCAGAAGAAGGTTCTAATTTATTTTCTTCTTCTTTCGTTTCTTTTTTATGCTCACTTTTCTTTGTTTTATTTTCCATAAATTTTTGTTGTTTTCTTTCTATATATCTTCCAGTTGATAGTCCTTTTTCCTTCGCTTTGATTCTATCTTCCGTCGTTCCTTCAATAACCTTTAGAAGAAGGTCTTCTTTTTTAAGAACAATTTTTATTTCCTTTATACAGCTGTCCAACTTTTCTTCAAATTTGTTCTTCTGCTTTCCTTCATAAACGGTCGCAATCAGAACTTGATCTCGATCATTAATATAGTCTCGTTCTTTACTTTTATTTAATATTAATTTCATTACAGTAGAAATGTCTTTTCGTTTCCAATCCGTTAATTCATTTATGATTGATTTTCCTTCGTCATTATATGCAGCTAGCTTAATTACATCCATATTTTTATTAACGCCAATTTCAATACTTGGATTGATATCAATCGTCATATAAGCATATACTTTATTTCCATTGTAAAAAGGCAATAAAATTGCTGCGATCAAGGCGATTGATGCTACTAAAGCAGCCTTCATTTGTAAGGAGGACAACGTGAAAAATGACTTTTTTTGACGTTTTTTTGTTCGGATAGGGACAAATTCAATTTCTTGACCAATTTCGTAATCTTGGTTTAACTTTCGAGCACGTAAAAATTCACCATCAGGGGTTAGTAATGTTAAAAAACGTTCATCCATTTCGATAATAATTCCTTTTTTCACGTTTCCAACACCCCTTTTATATAATCTTTTAAAAATACGAAATCTCCATTTAAAATAATCGCAACTGCAATAATATATTTCCGATTTCGTTCTATTGTTTTTTTTACTTACGTTTACTAGCTCTTCTAAACCCTTAATTGGTAACCTTTTCGTCTCAAAAAGTGCATTAAAAAGATCATGATGCTCTACGAGGGCTTTTGCTATCAGCATTGCATTTTTTCTCGCATCTGCATGCTTAGGTGATTGCTCAACCAAATCACTAAAAGATAGTCCAAAATTTGCAATCGTCTGTTGAAATCGAATAATTTCTTCTTTACGCATTTCTTCATCCGTTTTTATTTTGTGTTTTTCTATTGAAATCTTTTGTTCCAATGGTGTTAAAGCTGTACCATCTTCCTCCGATTCACTTGCATCAAAACTGAAACTATTTTCATTTTTCGATTGCATTCTTATGTAGTCAATTACTCTCCGCTTGATTAACACATCCGCAAAACTTAAAAAGGAACTTCCCTTTTCTTGTTGGTATTTTTCAATTGCTTCATTAAAAGCGATAAGACCTATGCTAAATTCATCATCTGACTCATTTATGTATCTTTTACAAACAGAAGAAACCGTCTTTGCTATAAATGGTTTATAAGACTCAATGAGTTCATCAACTAACGACGTTTTCCCTTGTTGAATGGATAGAACGGTATTTTCTAGCGACTTTTTTTTTCGTTTTTTTGTCATTAACAATAAACTTAACAGAAGCCTCACCTCTTTTCTAAAGTCACTGTAATATTATACTCCAATTTTATCTGTTTTTAGACAGGCTGTTATAAGACAGGTATTTTGGGCTATCTTTTATAGGTTTATTGTTTCATTAATAACCAAAGGGGATTAGGTCGATTTTAACAATCGGCATAATCCCCGATAGTAGTTATAGAATGTAATGATTAATTGTTGCCGTTGCCGTTTCCATTGCCATTGCCATTGCCGTTACCATGACCATTGCCATTGCCATTGCCATTTCCATGTCCGTTTCCGTTGCCGTTTCCATTGCCATTTGGCTGTTGTTGCTTTAATGCTTCACGTTGATTTTTTGTTTCATTCTTCAATTCTTGACGTTGCTCTTTACGTTCTTCTCTTTGTTGTTTAGCTTCTTGCTTCATTTGTTCGTGAGCTTGTTTTCTCTCTTGTTTGATTTGTTCTCTTTGTTGCTTAACTTCTTGTTTTACATTTGGTTGAACTGGCGCTGGTGCTGGAGCTGGTGCTGGCACTGGTACCGGAGCTGGTGCTGGCGCAGTTTCTTTTTCTTGCTCAACAACTTCTGTTTGTCCACCGTCTGTGTTTTCAGTTGTTTCTTCAGTTGTTTCTTCAGTTGTTTCTTCAGTTACTTCTTCAGTAGTCTCAGTTGTTTCTTCAGTTACTTCTTCAGTAGTCTCAGTTGTTTCTTCAGTTACTTCTTCAGTAGTCTCAGTGACAACCTCTTGATCTTCATTTTTATTTTCTTCTTCGTCCTTGTCCACTAGTAAATGATCAAATTTCTCTAGTTTGTTTGCAAGTCGTTGATAAGTTCTTTCAATATTTCTTTTTAATGCAGCTTTTGCTACAGGGTTTTTCACTTTTTCCATTGCAGCTTTTAAGGCGACGATATTGCGAGCAAGATGTTGTTGGATCTCATCAAGTTCATCTTCTTCTGTTGCATCATCTTCTTCTGTTACGTCATCTTCCTCTGTTACGTCATCTTCCTCTGTTACGTCATCTTCTTCTATTGCATCATCTTCCTCTGTTGCGTCATCTTCCTCTGTTGCGTCATCTTCTTCTGTTGCATCATCTTCCTCTGTTGCGTCATCTTCCTCTGTTGCGTCATCTTCCTCTGTTGCGTCATCTTCCTCTGTTGCGTCATCTTCCTCTGTTGCGTCATCTTCCTCTGTTGCGTCATCTTCCTCTGTTGCGTCATCTTCCTCTGTTACGTCATCTTCCTCTGTTGCGTCATCTTCCTCTGTTGCGTCATCATCTTCTTTTGTTGTGTCTTCTTCTTCTGAATCGTCTTTATCGGAATCTTTTTCATCTTCAATCATTCCGCCAACTGTTTCAATGTATTCTAATGCTTTTTCAATTGTTTCAAGGGCACGTTCTTCTTCACCCTGTTCGAATAGAACTTCAGCTTCTGCAAGGCGTTCAGCAGTATATGTAGATAGTAATTCAGCTTCTTTCACATGATCAAATGTAAAAGCTAATTTAATTTTTTCGATCGCTACTTTAGCAAAATAGAAAAAGTCCCCAGGAACAAGTGATGGTGTTTCGACCTCTTCTCCATCCTTTTCCATTTCCTCTAATGTTTTTGAAATTTCGTCTATATTAGGAGTTTCAACATTTTCTTTTTCTTGTAAATCAACTACTTCGGATTTTTCTTCCTCAGTTTTTTCAGCGGCATACGCTAATGGTGTTGAGAACGCAAATGTTCCCGCCATGACTAATGCTAATGTACTTTTTGCAATTTTTCCTAAGTTTTTGTTTGACAATTTCTCCACCCCAAAATTATTTTTTTTTTTTTTGCTTTTCACTAATACATTTCGAAAGTTAATTTAAATATGTGGGGGTATTAAGTAAATTTTTTTAAAAAAGTTGTTTTTTTATGAAAAAATCAAACAAAAACATGAAAGAACCCGAGTTGTGTAGAAAAAAACAACAAATTCATTTATCAATAGTTGAACCCTTGTCTTCATGACAAGGGTTCTTAAATAAAGGCTTAAATTTGAACTTGTTGTACTTGTAATACTTTTAATGTGAGATCTAGAACAATTTTTTCACGCAGTGTATTAAATGTTTGATTAAGATCTGTCGGACAAGGCGAGAAGTCTAATTCGATAAAGTTTGCAGTTACTAATTCACAATAAGGCTGCTCATTATAATTGACAGTGTTGCCAAACAAGTATTTATCTAGACGCGGTAAGCTCCCGTTTGTTGGGTTGATAAAACGAGCTCTATTTTCTGATGATAAAGCAAAAACTGGGAATGCTTGGAAGTCTCCGCCGGTTAGTACGTCACCCGCAAGATCTGCAAAACCAGAAAATTGAATGTTAGCAATTCGATCACGAAGAGTACCGTTACAATCAGCTGTTGCATATTCAATATTTTTACGAATAAAACCTTCAAGGAGTAATTTACCACGTGTAGCTCGGAATAGATCTGTCGTACCTGTAACAGGCTCAGCCTCAAATTCAACAGGTACTAACTTGCATTGAGTAAGAAAAGCATCTTTTAATACTCTCTTAATTTCACTTGCTGCTGGTGTCAGCGGAATATCTGCTTCAACAACGATTTGTACAGATGTTTCAGCTAACACTACAGGAATTTTAACGATAGGATTTGTTGCTGGAGTTACTGGTGTTACAGGTTGATCTGGAAATTGCGGTTGCGTGCGTCCTGTTACTTGACATGGAACAACAATAGGACATGGATCACTATTTGAAGCAGATTGAATTTGATTATTTTGTTCACTCATTAATCAATCATCCATCCTTTCTTTTTTTAGGTTTTACAACCTTACGTTAATAACATATTCCCGCACGATAAAAAGGTATAGGTTAGTACAATAGTCAATTTAATTAATTTAAAAGTTGGGTATTTATATAAACTCTGTTTTTATTACTCATTTATATGAAACGAAGGGAGATGTCGCTTCCTTCCTCGTCAGATCGTCCCTTTCATCATAGATGAAATGAAAGGTGTATGAAATGACGATAAGTTTAATAACAATAAAATTAAATTTGGACTTTTTGAACCTGTAACAATTCAATAATGAATTCTACGACAATTTTCTGCCGCAGTTGATTCTTGTTTTCTTTATCTTTATGAGGAACGATTGAATACTCAATATTTTGTTGCACAAATCCTTCTAAAAATAACTCCCCTTCAAGTACTTTCTGTCTTCCGTTTTCAAGTAATGAAAATCGAGTTGGGATGAATTTGCACGTTTTAAATCCTGCCTCGCTTGAAACTTCTTTAATAAGAAATACTTTTTCTTCTAATTGAATGTCTTCTTCTAAACAAACTTCTAGTTTGTATTCTCCATTTACAACTGGAATTTTGAGTGTAAAATTAGTTAAATCATTACTAACCTCTTCGTGAATGGAAGATTCAAAAAGAGGAAGGCAATAAATTTTACAGAGCTGGTTGCTTTTCTTTTCATTTGGAAGCGGAGCTTCTTCAATAAACACAATTTCTTGAACTGTAGAACTTACCAACTCGCAATAAGGCTCGTTCGTATACCGTGTAAATGTTTTAAAAAATTGTGTATTGAATGATGGAGTTATTTTCTCGTTGCGGTCAATAAACTTAAAAGTATGTTTAGTTGTGGAACCAAACAGTGGGGATTGAACAAATTGATCAATTTTACAAACGACAGAAAATGGGATTGTTACTCTTTTCGAACGTGTTGGTTCGGCGTTGTCATTTAACTCACTTTGAGCAACTTTAGGTTCCATACCGTCATTGTTTTGTTTCTTTTTTGAGTCGGTTTCCTTTTTGACAGTTTGTTCTTCTTGATGAAGTTCCTCTTGATTTTGGCCATTTTCTTTCCCCCATCCATGATCGTGATTGATAACTTTTTCTTCTATTCGTTCCATTTCATCAATCATTTGACTCGTTTTTGAAGCAGGTTCTGCTTTAACCGCTCGGTCCTCTTGATCTATTTCATTTACTTCCCCATCACCTGTTTCATCATGAATATCTTTTTCTTCTGTTCGTTCCATTTCGTCAATCATTTGACTCGTTTTTGAAGCAGGTTCTGCTTTAACCGCTCGGTCCTCTTGATCTATTTCATTTACTTCCCCATCACCTGTTTCATCATGAATGTCTTTTTCTTCTGTTCGTTCCATTTCATCATTCATTTGACTCGTTTTTGAAGCAGGTTCTGCTTTAACCGCTCGGTCTTCTTGATTTATTTCATTTACTTCCCCATCACCTGTTTCATCAATCATTTGATTTGTTTTTGAAGCATGTTTTGCTTTAACCGCTCGGTCCTCTTGATCTATTTCATTTACTTCCCCATCACCTGTTTCATCATGAATGTCTTTTTCTTCTGTTCGTTCCATTTCATCATTCATTTGACTCGTTTTTGAAGCAGGTTCTGCTTTAACCGCTCGGTCCTCTTGATCTATTTCATTTACTTCCCCATCACCTGTTTCATCATGAATGTCTTTTTCTTCTGTTCGTTCCATTTCATCATTCATTTGACTCGTTTTTGAAGCAGATTCTGCTTTAACCGCTCGGTCCTCTTGATCTATTTCATTTACTTCCCCATCACCTGTTTCATCATGAATGTCTTTTTCTTCTGTTCGTTCCGTTTCATCAATCATTTGACTCGTTTTTGAAGCAGGTTCTGCTTTAACCGCTCGGTCTTCTTGATTTATTTCATTTACTTCCCCATCACCTGTTTCATTACGAATGTCTTTTTCTTCTGTTCGTTCCATTTCATCATTCATTTGACTCGTTTTTGAAGCAGATTCTGCTTTTTAAACCGCTCGGTCCTCTTGATCTATTTCATTTACTTCCCCATCACCTGTTTCATCATGAATGTCTTTTTCTTCTGTTCGTTCCGTTTCATCAATCATTTGACTCGTTTTTGAAGCAGGTTCTGCTTTAACCGCTCGGTCTTCTTGATTTATTTCATTTACTTCCCCATCACCTGTTTCATTACGAATGTCTTTTTCTTCTGTCAGCTCCATTTCATCAATCATTTGATTTGTTTTTGAAGCATGTTTTGCTTTAACCGCTCGGTCCTCTTGATCTATTTCATTTACTTCCCCATCACCTGTTTCATCATGAATGTCTTTTTCTTCTGTTCGTTCCGTTTCATCAATCATTTGACTCGTTTTTGAAGCAGGTTCTGCTTTAACCGCTCGGTCCTCTTGATCTATTTCATTTACTTCCCCATCACCTGTTTCATCATGAATGTCTTTTTCTTCTGTTCGTTCCATTTCATCAATCATTTGACTCGTTTTTGAAGCAGGTTCTGCTTTAACCGCTCGGTCCTCTTGATCTATTTCATTTACTTCCCCATCACCTGTTTCATCATGAATATCTTTTTCTTCTGTTCGTTCCATTTCATCAATCATTTGACTCGTTTTTGAAGCAGGTTCTGATTTAACCGCTTGGTCTTCTTGTTCTAATTCTTTTTCTTCCCCAAGCCCATCTCTGGAATTTACCTCCTTCTTTTTTATTAACTCAACCTCATCAATGATTTGATTGTTTTTTAAAGCTGGTTCTTCTTGATTCAGTACCACTTGATCTCGTTCGATTACTTCTTCAAGTCTACCTTCATGCTTGATATTTTTTTCTAATAGTCTTTCAGCTTCTCCATACTCTTTCTTTTTAGTATTGTTTCGAATCTTATCATCAGCTTGTAAGTTGTGACAAATTTGCTTGAACGATTTAAAATTTTCCCGTTTTATTTTAAAACTTCTCCGTTTACACGGAGTACACTTTCTCTCCTTAATAGGTTGACCTTTCAAATCATCAGCTGGAAAACAGTAATTTTGGACTTCTTCTGAAGTGATTGTTTCCATTATTTCATAATTAATCCATGGTATTTTTACAATATCCACCTCATGCTCGACTGTCATTACCCTAATTATGTATGCTTCTTTCTAAACAGTTGACCCTGTCTCACGATATTTTAGGCTTAAAATGAATTGGTTTATTTTTTCACGTGGAAAATTATACAATGTTTTAAAAAATGATTTACATTTATGGTAATATAGTCAAGGTAACACAATGAAATGAAACTTCAATCAGATCTCTTATTAACTTTTATCTCCAATTGAATCTAGATTCAATCGGAGACCAAAAGTAAAAAAATATATATATTGAAAAAGCAATGGAGGTAAAAATGAAATTAATAAAAATAATCATCGTTGCTTTGCTTTCGTTTACGATCATATTTACGACAGCATGCAGCAAAAATGAAAATGCAGCAGCAACTGAGAAACAAGAGAAGAAAGAACAAGATAAGTATGAAAAATTAGTCAAAGAGAAAAATGATGAACTTGAGCTTGAACCCCTTGAATTCACAAGCTATCGTGAAGAAATAAAAGCAACTATTACAAATCCGGAGTACAAATTGTTTGCTGTTAATCACGAACTTGAGATTTCTGGACATGTCGATAAATATCATGAATTAAAAGGTAACTATGCTTGGATTAAGGTTAATGCACTTGATGAAATCAATCAAAATGAAATCCATCATTACTACATCCCTATTAATGACGGGGATTTTAAAGAAAAAATCCATTTTTATCATGGAGATGGACAGTATTCTATTCAAGTCATGCTTCCAGCAACAGACAAAGAAAAATATTTTTATGAACTAACAAGCTTTGAAGTCATAAATGTAAATCCTAAGGAAAAGCGCGATCTCACATATTCGCCTATTGCTCAAGAAGCAGGCTTAATTCTTGATAACATAAAAGACGGATTTAATACTGGAGATAAGCTATTTTTGCTTAACGGAAAAATAAAAAATACAAATATTGATGAAATTATGATTGAAGTGAAAAAAGAGACTGATCAGTGGCAACATGTCATTCCTGTTAAAGATGGGGCCTTTTCCCATGAGATCCCCCTCTTCTTTGGAAAAGGTGTTCACGAAGTAAGTGTGTTGCTACCCGATAAAGAAAAAAAGAATAACTATCAATATGGAACTACTTTATTAGTAGATAACGAGTCTAGTGAAAAATTTGAACCGATAGAATACCATGTTAATTATAAAGAACGGGGAATTACTTTAGAATCTCCTATTTTTAGTGGAGAAAAGACCGAGACAACTTATCAAATTAAAGGACAGATTGATCCAGATGCACCTTATGCAAAAGAAACGACACATCTTTACATAAAATCAAAAAAAGGCGATGATGAGGCGCTCGATATTATTCCTATCAAAGATTATACATTCGATGATTCTTTCTTTTTACGATTTGGTCCCGGAACGTATGAAGTAACAATTAATGTCCCAGAACTGACAATTAAAGATGATTCTTATTTTCACTTCTCTTCTATTGCTGTTTTTTCCATAGAAAATACAGTTACAGAAGACAATCGTGATTTATTGCCATCACGAGGAATTCAATCCGATGCTCCAAGCATTATCTCACTTGCGAACGAAATTACGAAAGATAAACAGACTGATAGAGAAAAAGCACTGGCAATCTATGAGTATACAGCAAAAAATGTGTCGTATGACGTTTCAAAATTTAAAAATAAAGAGTTCTCATGGGATGACAGTGCATTAAAAACACTTGAAACAAAAACTGGCGTGTGTCAAGATTATGCCTATCTTGCTGTTGCACTGTTGCGCGCTAGTAACATGGAAGCTAGATATGTGACAGGTGAAGCCGGTGATGGTCCATTAAAAGAAGATCATGCATGGGTAGAAGTGCTTGTTGATGGAAATTGGCTTACAATGGATCCAACTTGGGGAGCAGGTTATGTAGATAACGATACCTTTGTCGCAAAATATACAGAGGAATATTTTGATCCTGATAAAAGTAAATTTAACGAAACACACGTTCGTAATAAAGAAGAATATTAACATGAAGTTGCCGCGTTTTTCAATGAAGATAAACGCGGCAACTTCTTTCCGTACATGCTTAGCTGCTTAAACCCTCAAAACATAGGTAGTGTAGGGCTTTAGCTATCAAACTATGACAAACAAACTCCTGAACGACTATTTTATTCATTTCCTCAACTGATAAGTGTTTTACTTATCTTTCGTAAAGTGATTAAAATATTAACTTTATCTGTAAAACTGTTATGACGTCAGTTGTTACATCTCCAATTCCCCAATTAATATTAACGCTTGCAACGAAAGAAATAGCTGATAGTTTTCTGTCGGGTTACGCATATTATGACCGAGTAGTTCTTCTATTTTTTGTACTCTATATCGAAGTCCGCTAATCGAGATTGCTAAACTTGATGCTGTTTGTTCAAGGTTACCTCCATAAAATAAAAAAAAGTATAACGTTCGCAACAGTTCTTGCTGTTTTGCATCGCCACATTTGTACAATGGACCTAAATACATTGCAGCCATCCTTTTGATAGCGCTTACATTTTTTTCATTTATTAATACACCGACAACGCCTAAGCTCTGGAACGTGATCACTTGTGAAGTAGCTGTTGACATTCTAACAGCTCGCACAGCCTCATCGTAATGTTCTCCTACCTTAAGAATATTTGTTGCCCGTAAACTGATCCCGAAATAAAAAGCAGCCGTGGAAAACTGTTGCGACAAATATGAATGAGCCTCCCAGCAAGTTTTTTCAATTTGCTGTTCATCTAATTGTTTTGCTTGAACAAGCATGACGATATTCCCTTGTTGCTGTCCAACTAAAATATTGAGATTTTCAGATTGTGAATATGTCGTAATTGCTTCTATTAATTGTTGATGAAAGGTTAACTCCTCTTTCATATTGTCACTATGAAGTTCATATTTTAAAACGATCATATAATACGGTTCGTCTAAATCAAAATGAATGAGCTGTCCACGCTGCAAAATTTCTTTTTTTGTAGCGTAGCGTCCATTTAACATTTCCTCAAGAAAATGTCCCTTCATTCGTTCAGCTGTTTCAAAGCTCGTTTTCGCATAGAGGAAATAAGAGGAGGCTACATACGATATCCGTTCTAAAATCATTTGCTCGATTGGTGTCCGACTTGCTTCTTTATTAAGATACAAAAAAGAGCAATATCCATAAATGTGTTCTTGTAAAAAAATCGGTACCATTATTCGCTCATGAGAAGCTAGCTTTATTATAGCTGCATCACGAAATGAATGATCATGTTTCATCCGCTTATTTACAAACTGCTTATGTTGAAAATGCTGTTGAACATCTTCTTGAATGTCTTTTAAATGTTTTTCTTGAACGCCTGCCGAAGCAAGTTGACGAAATTGAGTATCTTCAAAAATAATTGGCAGCTTCATCAATTGAAAAATAATTTGAGCAAGCGAGTCTAAATCTTTACCATTTACAAGTTCTTGTGTGAGTCTTTTATGAATCGTTGCAGCTAATTGTAAATTATTTCTCTCTTCTAACAGTTTTTCATACGTTATTTCAAGTTCTTTTACAATCGGTGTCTGTTTGTAATATATTAGTTCATGTTCAATCTCTTTCCCCCAAAGATCGTTAGACTTCGCTATCCACCGGCATTCTGGATCTCCTTTTCCGATGCAAGCTACTTCCTTTGCAATCACCTGTTGGTTGCAAATTGTTGATAAATAACCACTCACGTAACCAACAAGTGTATGACAAACAGGCTCAGCTGCTTTTTTAAAACAGTTCATATATCCAATCGCTTCATAAGAATTGCGCCAAATTCCTTCCATGCATACAGAAGTAACAGGTCCCAATTCCTCAGTATCAATTTCTAAATAGGTCGTCTTGACATCAGCGTGTCCTTTCATCATATGAAGAGCAGGCCCTGCTTTAATCATGTCTGTTAATGATGACATATGTTCACTTAAAATTTTCTTTGCATCGTTAACGCCGAGTTCTCGTCCATATCGTATTAAAAAACCCTTCATGCGTTCAAATCCTATATTTTGAATTAAATCATGACGCAACATCCCAAACGCATCCATTGAAATTAAAATGACGCGTTCATTATTTAAAAAAAGCGATCCATCGCCAACTTCTAAACGATCTAATAACCTCTCGGTGTATAACAATCAGTCTCCCCCTCTACTGTTATTAGTCTTTTAAATATATCAAATTTTCAGTAAATTTACTATTTTTATCTACTTTTATTTTGAAATTAATTCTATTTCCATTTCACTTAATGGATATGTTTTACATGCAAGAACGTAGCCTTCCTTACGTTCACGATCAGTTAGTACTGCTTTTGATGAAGGACCAAGCTCGTAATTCCCTTTGACCACTTTCACTTTGCACAAGCCGCATCCGCCGCCGCGACAAGCGAAGGGAACTTTTATATTGTTTTTTTGCGCTGAACGAAGTAAATCTTCATTTCCATGATAATAAAACGATTGCTCTGGATTAATCATAATTTTAAACATATTTTTCGCCCTCATTTTAGTAAAAATCGGACTGATGTACAGTCCGATTTTCTTGTAAATTTATTGTAATGCAATACAAATATTTTTCGCTTCCGTAAAGAACTCTAGACTGTGCTTTCCGCCTTCTCTTCCAATTCCGCTCTTTTTAAATCCACCAAACGGTGCTCGTAAATCCCGAACAAACCAACAATTTACCCAAATCGTGCCTGCACGTACTTTATGGGATACACGATGAGCTCGCTGTAAGTTTTCTGTCCAAATGACACCATTTAATCCATAAGGTGTACTATTTGCTATTTCTAATGCTTCATCTTCTGTATCAAATGGAATTAAGGTAACAACCGGACCGAAAATTTCTTCTTGGCAAATACGTGCAGTTGGATTTTCTTGGAGATAAATTGTTGGCTCTAAATAATAACCGTTTTGTAAATGCTCAGGAAGATTTGGACGTTTCCCCCCATATACGAGTGTTGCATTTTCCTGTTCAGCAATTTTTAAATAGCTAGTCACTTTCTCGTAATGCTCCTGGCTTACAACAGGTCCCATATTTGTATTTTCCTCTTGCGGGTCACCGACAATCAGTTCGCTTGCTGCCTTTTTAAAGCGGGTCACAAATTCGTCCATTATTGAACGTTGAACTAAAATTCGTGAGCCTGCTAAACATACTTGCCCAGAATTCAGAAAAGCTGCTTGAATTGAAACAGGGATCGCTTTTTCTAAATCAGCATCTTCAAAGACGATATTTGCTGCTTTTCCACCAAGTTCAAACGAAACACGCTTCAATGAATCGGCGCCATTTTTCATAATGGCTTTTCCTGTATTTGTTTCACCTGTAAATGAAATCATATCTACTTCTGGATGAGTTGTCATAAACTCCCCAGTTGAGTTCGGACCAAATCCATGAACAACATTTACAACCCCATCAGGAATCCCAGCTTCTTTTGCAATTTCACCTAATAAAGAAACCGTCATTGGTGTCATCTCTGCCGGTTTAATTACAGCAGTATTTCCAGTAGCGAGACACGGTCCAAGTTTCCAAGTTGTCAGCATAAACGGAAGATTCCACGGTGTAATTAAACTTGCAACGCCGACTGGCTCATAACGTGTATAGTTTAAATAGTCTTCATCCATTGGATATGTTTCCCGCCCTTGCTGCTCCATAAAGTCAGCAAAAAATTTTAAATTATGTGCAGCACGAGGAATTTCGCGTTCAAAAGCAACAGGATAAGGCTTCCCTACATCTAGAGCTTCAAGGCGTGCTAATTCCTCTCTCCGCTCCATAATAATCTCTGCCATTCGGCGAATCTTTTGACAGCGTTCACTCACAGGCATCGTTCTCCATGGACCAGATTCAAACGCTTGACGGGCCGCTTGACATGCACGGTCAACATCCTCTTTTGACGATTCATGAACACGAGCAATCAGCTCTTGTGTTGCAGGATTTTTCACTTCAAATATAGACGCTATGCTTGATTCTACATATTCACCATTGATATACATCTTCACTTCACGCACTTCGCTCACCATCTCACCGTCTCCCTTCTTCTCTTAATTTTTTTACGGAAACGCCAGCTATCCCCCAATGTGCTGCTGGCATTTCATTAATCATGACACGAATCGTTTCCTTCGGCGCTTGAATAACACGCTCGACTGTTTCGGTTACTTCTGCAATAAGCTGTTCCTTTTTCTCTGGTGAACGCCCTTCAAGTAAATTTATTTGAATGAATGGCATATGAATGACTCCTTTTTTTATGTTGTAATCGTCACTTCAAGATGACCGATCCCATCAAAACCTACAGACACTTCATCTCCTGCTTCCATCATCATTGCACCACTCAGCGCACCGCTCAGCACCACTTGACCTGGTAAAATGGATTGTCCTCGCGCTGTCAATTTATTCACCATCCATGCTATTGCACGAGCTGGATGTCCCATCACACTTGCTGCTGTGCTCGTTGCCACGACTTCTCCATTCTTTTTAAACACCATGCCCATTAGTGTAAAGTCTACTAATTCTGGCTTAAACGTTTGCTTTCCGATGATATAGCGGCTTGAAGATGAATTGTCGGCAATTACATCCGTTAACGTAAAAGAGAAGTTGCGATAACGGCTGTCAATAATCTCAAGAGCTGGTGCAACATAACGAGTCGCAGCCAACACTTCTGGAACAGAGACAGGTCCTTTTAATTCTTTATCAAACACAAATGCAATTTCTGGCTCGATCTTTGGATGAATAAATGGTTTTAACGAAATCGCTTCATCCTCCGAAATTTGCATACTTTTTAAAAGTACGCCATACGTCGGTTCATGAACACCCATCATTTTCTGTTTTGCTTTACTCGTCAGTCCTAATTTCCAACCACTAATGCTTGTCTTTTCTGCTGTTATTTTCTTTTTAACTAGCAGTTCTTGAATATCGTAAGCAATGTCTGTTGTAAGTTGTGGATATTTATCGGTAAACTTATCCACTTCTTCAATGTCCCGCTCAGCTTTAAATAATTCAGCGGCGATCGTTTCCTTCATCTTTTCTGTCACAGCTACATACTCCTTTTTTAACGGTTTTGTTTTTTTGAAATCTCACTAGCAACCTGAAAGATTAAATCTTCTTGACCGCCAACTGCTTTCATACGGCCAAGTTCTACTAAAATATCACGTTCATCAACATTAAATTTTTTTGCTGCTTCTTGAGTAAATAGTAAAAAGCTCGAATAAACACCAGAGTAGCCCATAATTAAGCTTGATCCTGTAATTTCTTGCGGTCGAGGCATGAATTTTGCGACAGTCTCGTTTGCGACATCCATCACAGGATAAAGCTCAACCCCTGTCTTTATTCCGAGTCGATCAAATACAGCAACCATCACTTCTGTCTGTGTATTTCCGCTTCCCGCACCTAAACAGCGCAAACTGCCATCTACATATGTCGCTCCTGCGTCTACAGCAGCCATCGTATTTGCCATTGCTAAAGATAAATTATTGTGGCCATGGAAACCAATCTCACAATCAAGCGAATTTTTCAGTGCATGAACTCGTTCCGTTACTTCATGCGGCAATAGCGCACCAGCCGAATCAGTTACATAAACAATTTCAGCACCATATGATTCAAATAACTTTGCTTGCTCTACTAATTTTTCAACAGGAGCCATATGAGCCATCATTAAGAAGCCAACAGTTTTTAATCCTTGTTCACGAGCAAACTCAATATGTTGCTTCGCAACATCTGCTTCTGTAATATGAGTAGCTACTCGAACCATGTCTGCCCCAGCCTTCATTGCCGCCTGCAAATCCTCTTTAACACCAATTCCTGGGAGTAATAATACTGAAATTTTTGCTTGTTTACTTTCTTCCTTTGCTGCCTCAATTAATTTCAGCTCATCGACAAGCGATAAGCCGTATTGCAGTGAAGAACCTGCTAATCCGTCGCCATGTCGCCATGTGACACCTCAAAGTATTCAACCCCTGCTTGATCAAGTCCTTTGGCAACGGCTCGAACTTGTTCTTCTGTAAACGCATGCCGCATTGAATGACTGCCATCGCGTAATGTCACATCAAGCAAATGAATATCTCGTTTTGCCGTCATTATTTTGCCCCCTTATGTCTGTACGCTAATTCTTCTCCGACCTTTGTCGCTGCTGCCGTCATGATATCCAAATTCCCTGAATAAGGCGGGAAGTAATCTCCAGCTCCCTCAACTTCAAGAAAGACGGTTACTTTTTTACCATCGAACATCGGCTCTGTTCGCAGACGATAACCGGGTACGTATGTTTGAACGTTAGCAACAATTTTTTTCACCGAATTGATGATTTCTTCTTCTTTCCCTGCTTCTGTTACGAGAACATGAACTGTATTTCTCATCATAATAGGAGGCTCAGCAGGATTTAAAATAATAATCGCTTTTCCTTTTTTAGCTCCGCCGATGACTTCAATTCCTTTTGCTGTTGTTTTTGTGAACTCATCAATATTTGCTCTTGTTCCAGGACCTGCACTTTTACTTGAGACTGTTGCGACAATCTCTCCATATTCAACCGGAACGACTTGATTGATTGCATATACAATCGGAATCGTTGCTTGACCGCCACAAGTAATCATATTGACATTTGAAGCATCTAGATGTTCTGTTAAATTAGCAGCAGGAACGACGAACGGTCCGATCGCTGCTGGTGTTAAATCGATCACCTTTTTACCTAGTTCCATTAGCAGCTCATGATGGTGCTTGTGTGCGTTGGCTGTTGTAGCATCGAATAAAATGTCTGCTAAATCTGGATTGCTTATAAATCCATCTATCCCATTGTCAATTACATTGTAGCCGCGTTCTTTAGCCCGCTTTAATCCTTCTGATTGTGGATCAATTCCAATCATGACACCTAATTCAAGCACATCGCTCCGCTCAATTTTGTACATTAGATCTGTTCCAATGTTTCCCGAACCGATAATTCCCACCTTTACTTTTTTGCTCATCTTAATGATCCCCCTCTGAAAATTGAACAGTTACTGATCCGATATGCGCAAACTCAGCTGTATAAATTTCACCTGTTTGGACAGGAACTGCTCCAGTCAACGCTCCTGACAGGATCACTTCGCCTTTTTTGAGTGCAATGCCATACTCCCCAAGTGCATTGGCAAGCCACGCTACTGCTCGAAGTGGATTTCCCATTACAGCAGCCCCTGCGGCTGTATCAATGATTTCCCCATTTTTTGTGAATACCATGCCAATATGATGTAAATCGAGTCCGGTTAAACTTGTCGGTTTTCCTCCTAGAATCGCACGTGCAGAAGAACCATTATCAGACACTGTATCTTCAAAACGAATCTTCCAATCACGTATTCTACTATCAATGACCTCAAAAGCTGGAACAACATAATCTGTCGCCTTAACAACATCATCCTCCGTAACTCCCGGCCCTTGTAAATCTTCTTTTAATACAAATGCAATTTCACATTCCAGCTTTGGGGATAAAAAGTTTGTTGTATTAATTGGCTCTCCCTCGACACACATCATATCGTCTAACAAATGACCGTAATCAGGTGTTGTTACATTAAACATCCGCTGCATGACGTCACTCGTTAGGCCAATTTTTTTTCCGACGATTCGCGCTCCTTCTGTAACTCGATAATCTATTTGTTCAATTTGAATGCGATATGCATCATCAACTGTTATTTCTGGAAACGTTGTTGTCAGCGGTTCGATTGCTTGTTTTGTTCGTTCTGCTTCTAACAGTCGCTTTGCGATTTCAGCATGATTCATTATGTTCCCCTTCCTTGCCTTCATAATAAGAACAGTGTGATGAGTACACTCATTACACTGCCAAATTTTCTGTTTCAAATTAAGAAATAAAGTTATGTTAAAGACGTTGAGAAAGTTTCAACCATCTCTCTTCGATGATAAAAAATACCTGTTGCAATTTTATCCTCTGTCCAAGTAATCGTTGGAAAATCTGCATAAGAAATATATCCGCTTGCAAATGCTTCATTTCGGTTACCACTCGGATCATAGAAATATGTCGTTTGACCGCGTGTAATTCCATGTCGTGTCGGTGTAACCTCAACTTGCACATCATGTTTCGTTAAAATGTCAGCCGCTTTTAACACTTCATACCAATTATCAACATAAAAACCTGCATGATGGAACTTTGCATCTGGTCCTTTTACAAAAGCTAAATCATGTGCTTTATTTGTACATGAAAGAAAACTTCCGATTGTTACTTCTCCGTCAACCGTCGTTATTCTTTCTGTTTGGTGGAATCCAAGTACTTCTTTATAGAATCGAGTCGCTGTTTCAAGATCATCACCTGTAAGTAGACAATGATCGAGACGATGCGGGGCAATTCCCTTTAATCCATCAGGCCATGGATGAGGATTGATTACACCTACACGTGTGCCTACTTGCTTAATGTCAGTGTACAACTCCATATAATGTCCTGTAGGAAATTTAAAGCGAATCGCTTCACCTTCAGCAAGCCGCGTATTTTCTGACGATCTAGTTAATGTACATCCAAATTGTTCGATCTTTTTTTCTAATTTTTCAAGAGCATAAATGTCTTTTACTTTAAACCCCATATGATCCATACCGGCTTGATCAGATTTTTGTAAAATAATACTATGATGGTCATACTCATCCCATGCTTTTAAATAAACACGGTCTCCTTCTCGCCCAGTCACTTCCAATCCAATGACATTCGTATAATAATCAACTGATTTTTCTAAATCTAATACACGAAGCTCTAAACGGCCGATCCGTAAAATATCCCCCATCGCTTATCCCTCCTTAGAAGTATATACCGAATTTTCAATTAACCTTAATGCCGCTTCACAGCAAAGCTGGTCTTCTTCTTCAGTTCCTCCGCTTACCCCGATTGCTCCAGCTAATTTATTCCCGATTTGAATTGGATAACCGCCTCCAAAAATAACGAGTCGGGACGTATGAACAATTCCAGCTTTTAATTGAGGGGTATGTTCAATTAACG
Source organism: Bacillus aquiflavi (assembly GCF_019915265.1). Taxonomy (NCBI): domain Bacteria; kingdom Bacillati; phylum Bacillota; class Bacilli; order Caryophanales; family Bacillaceae; genus Bacillus; species Bacillus aquiflavi. Next base: position 444,640 of record NZ_CP082780.1, on the reverse strand, counting down.
GATACCACTCATGTGTTGGAATGCCAAATGCCGCTGCAGTATAAGCTTTGTTTTGTGCAATCTCAATACTTAAGATCGGGGCATGGTCCATCCGTTCAAAAGCAAGTAAATGCCCTCCTGAATCTACAACAGCAATATTTACGTGAATCCCTAACTGTTCCGCCTTTTTCTTCGCTTCATTGACCATTTGTGTCGCTAATCGGTTCGATACAGAAAGTTTTTCTAAAAACATTCCATCATTCTCTCCTTTATACGTCACTTAAAAATTTGATAATTTACGTTCGTTAGAAGATACTTGTTCTTTCCAATGGATTGAAATTTGCTCCCCTTCGTTAAAATGATGCAACCTTTCATCTATGACCGCTACATTATTTGAATCTATAACTGAAACGACTGTTTCAATCGTTCGGCGCTGTGAAGATAGTTCAACATAATAATATCCTTGCTTCGGATACGTATACGTATAATGGTGTGAAATAATGACCTTTGCTTTATGCCAATTACCTTTTGTAACGTAATGCCTACCGAGATAGGCCGGCAACTGATCAACTGCTCCTTCATTTAATAACTGCCGAATATATGTTGAGCTAATTTTGTTTCCATCGTAGATGACCTTTGTTACTGTCGTAACGCTTAATTTTTCATCACTGTCGTAAAAGAGTGTCCCCATATTCCCTTTGCCTTTTGTCCCATAAGTAAAATCGAATCCAGCAACAACGTGGATAACATGTAAATCAATTAAATATTGAGCAACAAACTGTTTAGGTGCAAGTGCTGAAAATACTTCATCAAACGTAACAACATAGAGAATATCGACTCCTAAAGAGGTGAAAATCGTTTCCTTTACAGAGAGCGGTGTTAAATATTGCACTGCTTTCTTCCCTCTTGATAAAACTTCTGTCGGATGAGGGGAAAACGTCATCACCCCAAGCTTCACTTTCTTTTTCTTTGCAATTTGTTTTGCAGTTTTAATCACTTGCTGATGTCCTACATGGACACCATCAAAAAATCCTATTGCCAACACAGTTGGCACGGCTTCTTTCGCAATCATTTGCACATTTTCCCGATGGAGAAATATAGTTTTCACACAACTCGATCCTTTACGATATCGTTTGTTCTTGAGAGGTTGCTATGTCGCGATAGCTTCCAGCAAAGAATAGCAGTGGATCTCCGTCATTTAATTGCAGTTCTGTTACTTTTCCGATATATAACGTATGATCACCTTCAACATAAGCATTCACAACAGTGCATGCCACTTGAGCAAGAGCATTTGGAATAACCGGTAATTCAGCAAGAGTATCGAATAAAAACGGTTCTTCAGCTTTTTTCTGTCCAGCAAATCGCATTGAAATTTCTTGCTGCTTCGAAGATAAAATATTTACAGCAAACTTGCCTGATTGACGAATTAAATCATTCATTCTAGCTTTTTCTCCAACTGAGATCACGACAAGCTTCGGATTTAACGAAACAGACATAAACGCATTTGCTGTCATTCCGTGCTCCTGTCCATTATCTGTTGTTGTTACGACTGTTACACCGGTTGCAAATTTCCCCATTGCATTGCGAAAATCACGATCGTTCATCCTTTATCCCTCTTTTCATTTCTTATTTTATTTTCTTTGGATAAATCGTTAATTTGTAACTAAATTCGGATTAGCCCATGTCGGATTCACCCAACCTTCTAAGTTGTAATCACTTAATGCTTGATCAACAAGTGTTTTGAACTTTGCTGTTTCACCTGTCGCATCAGCAATTTTTAATACTTCTAAACGAATGTTTTCGTGATTTCCTGCGTAATTCACTTCATATAAGCTATGGCGTCCAGCAAACTCTGAACCAATTGCATCCCAAACTAATTTATATAATTTCACACGTTCTTCAGCTGTTACCCCGCCTGAACCACGATAATATTTGTCAAGGTATGGACGGATTTCTGGATTTAGGAAGTCTAATGAACTTGATGGAAGTTGAATTAACCCGCCTGCAATAATCTTCTCGAAAGTTTCTCTCACTTTTGGCCATACCATTGGTGCCAGCACACGGTAAGCCGTACCGTACTGAATATTCGGAATCTTAACCCCATTAGGACCGTCTTGCGGATTCAATGCCATCGCTTCTGATAATGCCCAAAACGTATTTCTCCAAGCAATAATTTCACCTATATGTGCTTGAACACCACGGAATACATCAGAACCGGCTGCTTTTGTTGCCTCAATTAATAATCCAGAAATAAAGTCAAGTTTAACAGCGAAACGTGTACAGCCATGGAAAGTAAAGCGATTTAAAAACCCAGTCTCTACAAAAAAGTTATTTGTAATATCAACATTTTTATATGTTAAAACGTTTTCCCAAGGGATAAAAACATTGTCTAAAACGATAACTGCATCATTTTCATCAAAACGACTTGATAGTGGATAATTAAATGGTGAGCCGGCAATTGAGGAAGCTTCTTCAAATGATTGACGACTAATCATCTTTACTCCAGGCGCATTCATCGGTACGAAAAATATTAATGCATGACTTTGATCGCCTTCACCTAAATCTGTTGGCGAATAATTTGATACAAAGTTATAGTGTGTTAATGCAGCAGCTGTCCCTACCATTTTGGCACCGCTTACAATAATCCCATCATCTCTTTCCTCTACAGCTCTAACAAATACTTCTTTATTTTCATGAAGAGGCTTCGAACGATCAAGCTGCGGATTAATAATTGTATGGTTACAAAACGGAATTTCTTTCGTCGCCTTTTTATACCAATTTCTCGCATTATCTTCAAAACCTTTATAATACTCAGCGAACGGTTCAAGTTGCGCAATAAATGCTGCTTTATAATCTGGCGTACGTCCCATAAAACCATAGCTTAGCCGTGACCATTGAGCAATTGCATCTCTCGCCTCTAGTAATTGCTCAGCAGTTTTTGAAGCATGGAAAAATTTATGTGTTTTTACGCCTTCTTCTGTCGTCATCGTCAACACTTTTCCCATCTCATCATCATGCAGCGCATCATACATACGTGCAATCGAACGTGCAGAATTTCTGTATGCTGGATGCGTAGTTACATCATCAATTTTCTCACCATTTAAGTAAACAACGCGACCGTCTCGCAAACTATTAATATATTCTTTTCCATTCATCATAAGCAATCAACCTCCATTTTTTTACAAACAATTTAACTATTTTATTCATGCCACTTTTGTCATTACCATCATATCTAAATATTAAATATTTCCACAATGACAATGTTTGTTTGAATTTTTCAAAAATTTTGCTTCTTTTTGCGGTTTTTTGTTTATACAAAGTAAAAGAATGGTATTAAAGTGAGGATATTTTCATTAACAGGAGGTTATTTTTTGTATATGGGGGAAAATAACGGTATAAGGTTTTTATTTTGTTAGTTTTTCTTTTTTCATACTTTCTGTACAAGAAAAACACATATTTTGTTCAAACTTGGGTTTGTTTCAATGCCAAGAGGGTTCGGGTCCAATCAGTTTATCAACGCCTTTTCTTGTGCACCACGTTTCACCGTTGGCCGAATAAAAAAGAAAAGAAGAGCAGCACATGCTACTCTTCTCGTTCTGCCACAACTACACCCGTTAACGTCATAAATGATACTTTAAAGACCGCCTGTTTAAGAGTTTTAAAAACGGTAATGAAATAAAATAGCCAACAAAAAAACCAATATTGTATAAAAATATATCAGCTAAATCAAATACTCCAACATTTAGCTGTGCTTGTAAGAACTCAATCAAAAACGCAAATACTTCAAAAGCGATTAATCTCGTTATAAAAGTCTTGAATACGTTCGTATACGTCAATAAAAAATACATTGGCATTAAAATAATGAGATTAATAACCATAACAATCAGCGACCCAGTATCACCTTTTATATCAGACAAAAATCCAATGGGATTCCAATTATATAACCCTGTTTCTCCAAAATGTTGCTGATCGGGTCTTAGTAAACCTAACGATAAAACAATTATATAAAGCGATAAAAGTAAGTATCGGTCTATTCCAGTATCTCTGTTTAATACAATTTTTAGCAATGTATAAACCGTGAGAATGACGATAGTAAGAGCTAATATATTTTTTTCGATATTTTCCATATTAGCGAAGAATCTCGGTAGAATATCCATGAAAAATCCCACGTATAAAAAGGTTCCAACGACAGCGCTAAGAATAAATAAAATAGTATTCACTGTCCATTTTGATTTCAAATATTCTTTAAATTTACTTTTATTCTTAACCAGAATGATAAACACCTCAATCGTTACTCATCAATTTAACTATAGGGTCCGATTGCTGAACATCAGCCTTGCTTGATCACATAGTGATTCAATCCTAGATGCCAATACGCCAGCACATCAAGAGCCCCATTTGCCACCTCGTCCGAATCTTCATCAATATGAATCAGATCACCGTCCTCGGCGTCGCCCAGTTGCAACTCCTTATGAATTTCCTTCAAGATACCAGCCGTAGGAAATGAGCCGTTTATAAGCCAGCACCTTGTTCAAATCTTTGACTGTCTGAATATTTTCCAGCGTGACCTCATTCTCTCGAATCACGTCCGTATCTTTCACCGGATACTTAGATACTTCAAAAACCGCATTTTGCTCCAAGATCGTTTTCCACAATCCTTGTTCAACTTCCACGAGATTAGAAGATTCCGCTTTCGATTTGACCCTCGCCACATGAACAATCGGCTTGTAATCCAATTGCTTGGCACGCTACCACATCTCTGTCCATTCTGATTGCTATAAAAAAAGAAACAAAAAAACAAGAAGAATAAGACCACTTTCTATGTTAAAAAGATAATCAAAGATTTGCTTCGTCATATTCGTGCCATTCCAAAGATAAAATACCTTAGCAAGTTGATCTGTTAATGCAGGATGATATCAAATGAAATAGATGCAGCGCTCTATTCTTTCTTTTTTCTTTACATGAACAAAATAATGCATATCAAAAATCTCACGTGTAACTACTTTAAATTCTGGAAATTCTAGTAACACAGAAAACATTTCACTTTTTTCCTTTCCTTTTAACTTTGAAAGTAAGGTAACAATGGTGGGAAAAATTAAATAATAAAGGTTTCCCAGATTGTTGTCAAACGCTCGCATTTTTCGTTGCTTACACTTTTTTGTAAACTCATCATTCGCTTCCATCTCGACTGATAAGTGTTTTAATTACTTTGAAAAAATCCCCTTAAATATCAAAAATCTATAAAAATAAAACATAGCCAACTAATTCCACAAAAACATAGCCAGAGCGTTAATGGAATAGCCAAACTCAAAATAGCTTGCGATCACTTATACTTATGATTCTTTTTTGCAAAACTCTGTCAGTGATAAAAAACATGATAGCTGCAATTAAACCAACAACTGGAATGATCAGACTAAAACAACATGTAAAACGCCAGAAATAATGATCTCAAGTTTTTTAATTTTTATTTTTGTTGAAATAAATTCACTCACTATATCGCTAGTACTTGAAGTAATAACCCCGTAGATCAAAATGACTGGAAAACTGTACAGCATATAGATTACAGGCACTGTGTCAACATTCACAAAATAACTTTCCTGCATAAGGATTTGGCAGGAATAATGCTAACAAAACTGCAAATAAAGAACCAGAAACAGATGCCGTAATCATTTTTCTCGGTAAAATTTTTGTTCACCTCCTTTTCCTAAATAATATTTGTTTAAAATAGAAAAAATTACGGGGTTCTAAGCCTTGTCGTAAATAAGTTCATCCGTTTTGCTTAAAATCCCTATGTCAATTTTCATAGGGAACTCCTATGCAATAATTCCTTAAATTCAAATAATTTTGAGCTGGTTGAAAACGCTTGTCAATCGGACTGAATAGCACGAAATGAAGCAAAGTATACAGGCGATCAATAGTATTCGTCTTCTATGTACAACATTTATATTGTGAGGTTAACTGTAAAATCAAAAATAATACGCTCCACAGAATATTCGATTCCGTAGAGCGTAAAACTTAATTTCGAACCGATGATCAATATTTTTAAATTTTGAAGGAGGTTCATTCCTTATTCGATACTTCTCCATAAATAAAGAGAGGCATAGCTTAAATATGGCTCCCACTCTTTGCTGTATTGTTCCATTTCTTCATAAGTGGGCTTTCGATCCAGGTTGTATTGTTTCCTTAAAGCATTTTGAATTCCGATATCCGCTTTTGGGAATAGATTCGGGCGGCCAAGACCAAACATTAAAAAGTTTTCAATTGTCCATGGCCCAACGCCTCTAATTTTAATGAGTTCATTAAAAACAGCTTCATCTGACATTGTTTTTAAGCGATTAAAATCAAGCTCTCCACTTGCTGTCTTTTTTGCAATCCCGAGAACATATTCAGCTTTTCGCCCGCTAAATTGTAATTCACGCAACTGTTCAACTTGCAAATGAGCTAATTGCGCTGGTTGTGGATAAAACCATGCGCCGTGAATTTCTGTGCCAAAAGTTTTAACAAACCGCTCTGATAGAGTATGTGCAAACGTCATGTTCAATTGCTGATGTATAATACATTTTAGTAAACAACTGTACGGATCAAAATCTAGTACAAGTGGTGTCCCGTAATGCTCAACAAATATATGTTGCAAATCAGTCCCCTGAAAGTGTTCATGAATCGCTGTTATTGATGTCTTAAAATGGAAAATTTCACAAACACGCTCTATTGCTGCTTCTTTTTCTTCTTCTTCCTCTCCTTGTAAAAGAAAAATCGGTTTGTCAATCGTTCCTATTCCTTGAACAGTAACAACCATCGGCTTATGATGAACATAAATCGGTACCTTTATTATTCGCTTAGTATGATCAATAGAATGAAGCGGATCAATAGACAGGCGCCTTAACACTTGATTAAAATCGTATGGACCGCTTATTCGAATTTTTTCCTCCCACACATGCATTCCGCCTTTACTATTTTGTTGTATTATAACATGGGGGAAATAGAAAAAGGAGCCAAATTTGGCTCACAGATATAGATAACAAAATAAATTTTTGACTTGATTGCGGCGAAAGCAAATAGTGAGCATTTTAGTCACCTAGCACCGTAAAATAAGCTAATGAAAGATTTACTTTATCGCAGTATGTTTTTATGCATTGCTTTTCCCATCACTAAATCATCCAAGCTTTTGAACGTGTAGCCTTTCTTTTTTAAATCTTGAATCGCCTTTTCGAGCGCATCGGCATTATCCTTTGAAACTGTATGAAGCAGAAGAACTGCTCCAGGATGAATTTGTTTCATTATTTGATCATATGAATATTTCCACCCTTTTTGCTGATCAACATGCCAGTCTATAAAAGCTAATGACCATAATACGTGAGTATATCCTTCTTCTTTAGTAAGTGCCAATGTTCTTTCGCTAAAAATCCCTCGCGGCGGACGTAAATAAACCATTGTTCGTTCTCCCGTCAGCCGTTCAGTTTCCGCTCTCACTTTTTCTAATTCTTGTCGTAAACGCTCGTTTGACACTGTCGTTAAATCAGGATGATGCCAAGAATGATTGCCGATGATATGGCCTTCTTTTTTCATTCGTTTCACTAATTCCGGTGCAGTCCGTAAATAATGACCCGTTACAAAAAAAGTTGCTGGTACTTTTTCTTTCTTTAATACATTTAAAAATTTTTCAGTATAACCATTTTCATAACCATTATCAAAGGTTAAATAAATCTCTTTTTTGCTGGAGTCCCCTTTGTAGAAGGCTCCATATTTTTCAAGAAGATCATCTAACACCTTCCCTGCCTCGGCAGGCTGTTCATTCTCTGCTTTCTTGAATCCCCAATGAATCGCCTTATTAGACATACTAAAAGCTGTATTAAAGCCAAATAAAAATAAACATACAAAAATAAACCCAATTAAATATTTCTTCATCACTGTCCCCCCTTTTATGATTTTTTCTTATTGTCTGTCATTTTTTCAAAAAAAAATCATTCTCTCTTTCTGTAAAAATTTGCGGGACACGATGTAAGTCAAAAAATAAGGGGGATAGATTTTTTTATCTACCCCCTTAAAATTGTTGCTTATTTAAAAACTGGCTCTTTAAATTGAGCTAATTTTTCTAATGATGATTTATCCACATCTTCATGCAGGCTGTTACCGTGAGAGTCCATTGTTACTACGGCAGTAAAGCCTTCTACTTTTAAGTGCCACATCGCTTCTGGAATACCGAATTCGGTTAAATCTACACCTTCAACTGATTTAATACAATCAGCATAGTATTGGGCAGCTCCACCAATTGCATTTAAGTAGACACCGCCATGTTCTTTTAGAGCTGCAAGTGTTTTCGGTCCCATTCCACCTTTACCAATAACTGCACGAATACCGAATTTCTTCATAATATCACCTTGGTAAGGCTCTTCACGAATACTTGTAGTTGGACCTGCCGCTTTCACATGCCATTTTCCATCTTCGTCTTTTAACATGACTGGACCGCAATGATAAATAATTTGACCATTTAAATCTACAGGAGAATCATGATCTGTTAAATATTTATGGATTGCATCACGACCTGTATACATCATGCCATTAATCTGAACAACGTCACCGACTTTTAATTCGCGGATTTGTTCTTCCGTAACAGGTGCTTCTAATGTTACGATACGATTTTCAGAAGTAGCTGCCACTTCACTTTCAGATTCCTTAGCGGCAAAATCAATTTTTTCACCATCTTGATATAGCCATTTATTAATCGCACCTGTTTCAGGATTCACTTCCACTCCTAGACGTCTAAATGCCCAGCAATTATATGCTACTGAAACGAAAAAGCTCGCTGGAATTCTATTCATCACACCAATTTTACATCCGAGTAAAGTAGTTTCTCCACCAAATCCCATTGTGCCGATACCAAGCTTATTTGCATTTTCCATAATATACTCTTCAAGTTTGCGTAAGTCTTCATTTGGATTCACATCATCGTTTGAACGGAAAAGCTGTTCTTTCGCTAAATCATAGCCTGAAGAACGATCGCCTCCGATTCCTACCCCGATAAAGCCAGCACTGCAACCTTGTCCTTGAGCTTGATATACTGAATGTAAAATACATTTCCGGATGCCATCTAAATCACGGCCGGCTCTTCCTAAGCCTTCAAGCTCACAAGGTAAACTATATTGAATATTTTTATTTTCACAGCCACCGCCTTTTAAAATAAGACGAACGTCGATGTAATCTTTTTCCCACTGTTCAAATTTAATAACAGGTGTGCCACCGCCTAAGTTGTTTCCACTATTTTCACCTGTTAAAGAATCGACAGAGTTCGGACGAAGCTTTCCATCTTTCGTTGCTTCAGCAATCGCTTGTTGAATCGCAGCTTTTATTTCTAATTGATTTACACCAACAGGAGTTTTAATTTTAAAAGTTGGTAACCCAGTATCTTGACAAATAGGTGAAACGTTTTCATCAGCCATTTGAATATTATTTGTAATCGTATCTAAGCTCATTGCTGAACGAGTGCCAGCATTTTCACGCACTTTAGCAGCTTGAACAGCACGACGTACATCCTTTGGAAGATTAGTAGATGTTTCAACAATTAATTTGTACATACTTTCTTGAAACTTTTCAATATTCACTTCTTATTCCCCTTTCCCTTTGCTCCCCGAGTTGTTTTTTGAAATATGACAACCTTTTCATCGTATATATTATACCCCTATGACCACTTTATTTAAAGAATAAGAAAAAGAGCCTTTGATTTGGCTCTTTCAAACTGTTGACAAACGATCTTATGAACACCTGTTCTATTCGCTTCCGCGTCGACTGACAAGCTTTTTCAATCAGTCTTGGGCATTTGGCTTTATCTTTAAGCTGAAGGAATTTTGGCTCTATGCTTCTCGATTTTGAAATTCCCGACACTTCATTTCCAACTCGTCAATGATCGTAATTAAACGATCAATGTCTTCAAGGTTTGTCTCCTCTGGATTGATCGCATCTAATAAGTTCATAAACATTTGTAAGCGTTGTTTTAAATAGTCAAGCTGTCTATCTTTATCTTGTATCGGACTTCCCATGTTATAGTCTCCTTCCATTCAAACATAATCCTATCAGAAAATTGTTTGAACGGCAATGAAAGGATTAGGAAGGTCTTTGTGAACTACTCACGACTTAGTGAAGGTTTGAAATGCGAGCTTTTACACTTCCACCTTTCGTCTTCCTGATGTCCGGCGTTTCGGAGTTGGACAGCTTGGTTTTCGTATTTTAATTTCCCTAAGCAACCTTATAACCCTTCATAACATAATGATTACATCTATTCAGTCAAGTCATCTCCCATCTTGCCGTAAGTTAATTCTTTGGCTAAAATCGTCAACATTTCTTTAAAGAACTTAGTGTTTTTTAAGTGATACGTGACATTTTCTATCGCGGCTGCTCTGTTGCAACAAATGCAAATGAAATATGATCTTGCACTGGAATCCAAGCACCGACTCCTTGTGAAATGACGTTTTTAACGACAACCATCCTTTTATTTCCCTTTAATACAAGATAAACTTCTCCATATGTGACTTTTCCCTTTTCATTAATTGCTGGAGCATAAGCGTATAAATAACCTAGTCGGTTGGCAGGTATGTTATAAATATGATCTTTTTTTGTTCCTCCGCCAATAATTGTCTCAAACGAAAGAGGCAAACCAGTCTTCTCTGCTGCTTTTAGTAGCATCATTTTTTTTACATCTTCAGAATTAGGAACTTTTGCTGTAAGTCCTCCTTTAACGACCTTTTGGACCTCTTGAACGTAATGTATTTGAAATGGTGAATTTCCTCCGCGATTATCTTGATAGTTTGTATTAATCTTTTGGTACTCCCAATTAGGAGATGTTTCAATTGACTCATAATTTAACGGCCATTGCCCTAAATAAATCGTTGCCTTATAGCCAAGAGCAAATGGAGTACTATTAACATTAGATTCATTTAACATTTTAATTAAATCAGGGTTTTCAATTTTAATTTTTGTTGAATGAAGTAGTTCTTGGGTAAACTCACTCGGCTGCAGCTGCGGCAAATCTTGTGTAGGATTGGGATATGTGTTTTCCTTTGCAATGTTCATAACTGAATTTGGGATTTCATACTTAACCGATTTTTTCTGTTTTTCCGCTTTTTCCGCTGACATAGGTGTCGATATGAACGAGAGCATAAAAATAATACTTAAAAGAGCGATAAGTGATTTTTTCAAGATAATGAACTCCTTTCATTGTAAAAATTCATCACATTTGTTTTATAGTTTTTTCGGAGTTGATTAATATTATCCATCGAATTATCGTTTTTAAGTATCATTGTAAATAAAGCTTTCAGGTTCAATAAACATAAAAATGACTCTATACCAATATAAGGTACAAAGTCATTTTTTAAATTACACCACTTCAAACGTTTGGACCAATTCAATGCTCCCAATTACCGATTGAGCCATCGGACAGTTTTTCTTTGTTAGCTGAAGCGCCTTTTCAATTTTTTCTTTCGGTAAGTTTCCTCCTGTTAAAATAAAATGAGTACAAATTTTTTCAATTCGATTTGCCTGAGCTTTATTGTGCTCAGTACTCGTTTCTATTTGAATATTTTCAACTTCAAGACGCATCCCTTTTAAAACACGGCGCAATACTTCTCCACTGCATACTGCAATAGAAGAAACAAGCAACTGATCAGGGCGAAAACCATGCTTCTCATCTCCAGATACATTTAAGCAACCGTATGGCAGCTCACAATTAAAACCAAACTCATCCATATTAAATTTCAACTTTAATCACCTCAGTAAAATATTCCATTTAAACTTATTTAAATCGTACAATACTTAGATGAGAAGAAAAAGAAATAAGCTCTGATGTGATTAAACTAATGTTTTTTTTGGTGTTTATTTATTGTTTAAAATGTATGCGGAAAAAAAGAACATGGATATAAAATTAAGAATATTAAACGACGAGCTTATGGCTATAGAAATCCTCAAAGATTCAGGACACGTGTATTTTTGGAGTGTACGGGTAAAACTTACAATAAACAGATTGCATAGCCACTCCTTCTTCAGCATTTAGTAAATAATAGTTGGTGGAAAGATTTTGAGTAGTTCCAATCTAGCTAACTAATTACCAGAATTTTTTCCAATCACAAACAATGGTGAAGAGACATTTTTTCTAAATCAAATGACCCCATTGGGTTGTTATTTCTAATAGTGTTTGTGGTGTCACTTGTTTTTCATTCACTTCAGCATATTCGTAAATAAATTGAAGAATATCAAACCAGAACTCTAATCGGATAATAATTGTTTTTAAATCCAATAAAATATCACGTTCGTTTACTTTTCTTTGTTTTTCTTTTGTCACCGTTGTTCTTCCTTTTTTTAAAAATAAAAAAAGCAATACAAACCCTGTATTCATACAAAGTTGGTACTGTTTTAGTGAATTTCCCTAGAACTTTTGTCAAGTAATAGATATTTCGGAAACTATAAATTTAAACTATTTTTTACTTGTAATAATAAATTAGGTAATTCTTCATCCTCTGACTCTGTTACCATTACTTTTTTCACATTTTTCTCTAAATAATTATAGAAAGTTTCAAAATCTAAATATGCCATTTGTTCAATTTTCACTGCTGGATATCCTAACTCTAATAAAACATGTTTATCATCTAACTGTTTAGGCAATTGAGCCATATCATAATCATCTAAGTCAGACTGGAAAAAGATAAAAACTATTTCTTGTCCATATCCTTCTTTTTTAGCAAATAGCTCTAGTGTTTTTTTAAGTATTTACCATTTATAAAATTAAAATACGTTTCCTTTAACTCATCAATTTCCACTTTATTTTCAATTACTTCATATTGTCTATCCATCTAACTATCTCCTTATCAACATTATCAAATTAATCTAAAATCGGGTAAAAATTACTTATTTCCCCAGCATTATTTAAGTAACCTCTAAATTTTAATCCATTAGAAGCCGTCCCTTCTACTAATCTTCCATTTACCGTTCCGAGTTCCATTGCTTCCTATCCCCATGCATAAATTAAATCATCATGGATTATTGCTGGATTATATATTGTTTTAGGATCTCTAATATTCCTATATGTAATTGGTTTAGCAGTATTACAAGCCATATCTTTTCTAGGTATTCTATATTCGACTTCATAAATTCCTTCAATAGAAGGGTGCGGTTTCTTGGAAACCACTAAGTCATCTACATCAACACCTTGACTTTTTAAAGCAGTGTAAAATACATCCGCATTATGTCCACCAACTACGCCTTTTTTGTTTATATTCTCTACATTTTTCAGGTGATTTTTAGCATTATCTCCAAATTGGGAATTTTTAGCCCCACTAGCCTTCTTACCAGTTCCACCCACACCTACCGACACTTTGCCCCCGCTAATCCGATAAATTTGCTCTTCAGCTAATCTCACTCCGCGAGTTCTGAATTCAATTATAAAACATGTTTGTTAAAGTAAAAGATCTATAAAACAAATAACAAAAGCAGTCAATAATTCGCCACTACGTTATCCTAACGTTGGTATTGACTGCTTTATAGGCATATAGCCTTATTTTAGCTAATTAACTTTTCGATTGTTATGTAATTTTTAAGAATTCTTTTATTCAAATATTTTAATCACATTATATAGTCTAATGTTAAGTGTATGGAAATTTTTTAGTTTAAAAAATTCTTCCACAATTTATTTTTGTAAAAATTATTAAAATCAATCTATACATATCATTCATTTAAGGTTATCTCATTAGTTTAGTTTTTATTTAAGGTAATCCTAATAAGCCAGGTGTTACTTTTTCTACTTTACCCCAGTCAAATATGGCCTTTATTTGCAATTGATTATCGCACTTAATTTCTAATAATCCGTCTCCACATTTATCTATTACTATAAATTCATTAATTAAATTATTAGTTCCAAAACGGCTTATTTCTAAATTACGGATGGAAAAAAAAAATAATTCTATATAAACAACATCCCATTTATTCCATCGCTTTGGTTTTATTTTTACTTGATCCTTTGTCATCAATCTCATAGATAAAATCGGACCATCTCTATTCAACTGAATATCTAATAACTCTGCTTTTTCAAATGTTGGAATCTTTCCAAAAATATTAGTCAGTGCTTGAGGATTTAAAAATTTAAATTCATTAATCACTATTCCACTCCTATTTTTTATTTCTTTTTTTGAAATAATAATGGTCTTCCATCCCCTCTACTTTACCAGTCCTAGTATTTTCTATAGGTCTTACATTATGATGAGAGGGTTGATTTCCAATACCTCCAAAATCATGACCTACCGAGTGATCTTGAATTACAATCTTTTTTCCATTAATTTCATAGGTTAATTCCCTAGTCATGATGGGTCGCTTATTAGAATCTAGAATCCAATTTCCATTACTATGTTTTAGAGGTACCATTCTTTGATTAATTGGATGTTGGGATTTTGGGATATTCAATTTTCTTTTAATTTCTTTTAAACTAGCACTTCTAGATTCATGGGATATACTTGCATTAATAAGCTTTCCTGTCTTCTTCCCTGCCCCAGTTCTTCCCCCGCTAATCCGATAAATTTGCTCTTCAGCTAATCTCACCCCGCGCGTTCCGACCACACCTGTCGCATATGCAGGCATGAGGCGGTTTCCGATGAATGGGGAATATGTATCGATGAACTGGCGAATTCTTTCTAGCTCTTTTTGGATGAATTTCTTTCCTGTATCTTTCACTGTCCGGAGAGACAGTTTTGACATTTCACTGACTTGTGCTAGTTTTTTCCTTGCTTTATCCTTTATATTTTAAAAAAAACCACAGAGATTGTTTCTCTATGGATTTTCGTTTATCGTTCCGAACTGTGAAGGATCTATCTTGACTTAATACCAGTTTACTTGCATAAATAAACATTCTTGAAATAGTTGAGATTATTTATATCACAAGCGTTTAAATAAATACTTGAACGACCCGTAACAAATACATTGGAAAAACTAGTACAAAACTCAGAAAAGCAGAAGGAACGTCACTGTTGACTTCTTTTATTAGGCATTTAGCTTTCTCAGTACCCGAGGAAATCCAAAATAGCAAATACCTAGTTTTTCTTTGAAAACTTGCTAGCTCAACATACCCACCGTTTTCTTTAACAGTTTACCTTGTCTTTTTAAATCTTTTTTCTTTACCCTTAGCTAACAAAATAAGTAATTAGACTATAGCCTTAAATGGGGGATGCCCTGTTTCAGCGTTTCTAAGCAATGTCGGTTTTCTAAAACGCAAACTTGATTCTAATTTAAAAATGGCTGTATCTCCATCCATTTCTACAAAGGATACATTTATCCAAATGGGAACCATTGGCTGTAAACCACATAAAATATCTACAGTTACGCTTAGTGGAAACTTTTTACCGCCTACATTTTCTTCACTTAATATATTTAATCTCATTAAATCATCCGCACTATTTAAAGGTTTCCCTCTCTCTTCTACAGCCTCTATCATAAATATACATTCAGAAAAAGAAAGTCCTTTTTTATCTTTTATTTCCATAACAGTAGCCATTAAATTATTAAAAAAAAATTCTGAGTTCATTTGGGTAACTCTTTCCATACCGAATCACCTTTCTCTATCTCGTTTTCAACTTAGTGCTTGATATTAATTTAAGTTTACTCCCATCCACATATCCAGAGTTCGTAAATTTAATTTCATAAATTTCTAACCAACTATTGTTTACATTTACTCCAGCATTCTCTAAAGCTTGAGGAAAAAGATTAGCTTGTTTAGGTGTAGGTGTATAGTGACCAGACCAATTGTTAATACTACGAACTTGTCCATTACTATTTACTTTCATTTTCCCAGCTACCTGAACAGATTCTCCATTTGCCAAAAAAGAGTGTCCACGTCCTATTTTCAAATTTCCATTCATGTCAATAATAAAGTCAACATTTTTAATTCCATTTAGACCATTTATTCTACCATTTTTTTTTTTTTAGAATGAAATCAAATGCTTTTCCTTTTTGAACTTCATTTTGATATCTATTTTTTATTGTTTGAATTTGTTGGTAAGCTTCACTTGCCTTCTTACCAGTTCCACCCACACCTCCCGACACTTTGCCCCCGCTAATCCGATAAATTTGCTCTTCAGCTAATCTCACCCCGCGCGTTCCGACCACACCTGTCGCATATGCAGGCATGAGGCGGTTTCCGATGAATGGGGAATATGTATCGATGAACTGGCGAATTCTTTCTAGCTCTTTTTGGGTGATTTGCTTTCCTGTATCTTTCACTGTCCGGAGAGACAGTTTTGACATTTCACTGACTTGCGCTAGTTTTTTCCTTGCTTGAATTCGAGTCGAGTTTTGGAATGCTAATATTCCTTTTGCCGCTTTTCCGGCTCTCCCGGTTCTTACTCGTCTTTCATTCAATTTTCCCCTGTTTTTGTATCCAAGCAAAAATCAAAATATTAAAAATTACATCAGAATTCTAATCGTATTATAATTGTTTCTAAGTCTAATAATTTATCATATCGAATTTAATTTCTTTTGTATATTCCCCTTCCTTTATAAAAAAAAAGTACGAACCTTGTTTTATACAAAGTTGGTACTGTTTTTTTATTAGGTTACTGCTAGCTGTCATAAGCTTTTTTTATTTTTTCTTTTTGTTCATCTAAATTTTTTCCATACATTTGTTTAATATCTTCGTCTTCCCAGTCAAATTCTAAGTACGACTGTTTTAGTTCTGTAACTTTATCATTTAGCATATTCAATTTGTTTATACTTAATTTATTTATATTAACAGACGAAAGTATCAACTTCAATAATTCACCGTCCTGATATTCTCCATCGTAAGGATTAAGAATAAATAAATCTATAGATTTTTCTAGTGCTAAATTTTTTAAAATATCTTGTCTAATCATTTTGGATATATCTGTTACAGTTAATTCCTCTATTTTTTTATTTATTAGGGAATTATACCATTTTATTAATCCACTACCAAAATTTGATTCATCATAAGATAAATTATATAATTCTTTTAATGTTTTCATCGTATTCCTCCAAACGGTTTAAATAGTTCTTCAATTTTATTAATGTAAAAATTAGCTTTGGCAAATTCTGCTTCCAAAAATTCTTTTACTGTAGAATTTAAATTAGGATTTTTTAAAGAACCTTCTAAACCTTTTTTAACCCCTTGAAGAGCGTCATATGATTGAATCATCTCTGTTTTATGATCCCAAAATCCACCACTAGGCTTTGGAATGGGATTTCCTTGTAAATCTCTTAATGTGCCAGAGAAGTCGTGATCTTTTAAATTATTTTCTATGACATTGTTAAGAGCCTCAACGTTTCTTTTTTGTGCCCGCGTTAGTTCTTCTGAAACGCCGGCCACAGCCCCACTAGCCTTCTTACCAGTTCCACCCACACCTACCGACACTTTGCCCCCGCTAATCCGATAAATTTGCTCTTCAGCTAATCTTCACCCCGCGCGTTCCGACCACACCTGTCGCATATGCAGGCATGAGGCGGTTTCCGATGAATGGGGAATATGTATCGATAAATTGGCGAATTCTTTCTAGCTCTTTTAGGGTGATTTGCTTTCCTGTATCTTTCACTGTCCGGAGAGACAGTTTTGACATTTCACTGACTTGCGCTAGTTTTTTCCTTGCTTGAATTCGAGTCGAATTTTGGAATGCTAACATTCCTTTTGCCGCTTTTCCGGCTCTCCCGGTTCTTACTCGTCTTTCATTCAATTTTCCCCTGTTTTTGTATCCAAGCAAAAATCAAAATATTAAAAATTACATCAGAATTCTAATCGTATTACAATTGTTTCTAAGTCTAATAATTTATCATATCGAATTTAATTTCTTTTGTATATTCCCCTTCCTTTATAAAAAAAAAGTACGAACCTTGTATTGTACAAAGTTCGTACTATCTTTTAATATGCAAATTCAGTTAATTTTGTTCTACTAATTTTCCATAGTTATAGCCTAAAAATAGAATGCATTACTCTTTGACTTCAATAAATTTATTAGGGATATTATCTGCTAACCATACTTTCTCATTTCCTAAATAGAATTTAATCCCTCCCTCTCTAGCTTTTTTAGTATTCACTACTAAAATAATCGGATTTTTGTCTTTTCGTTTTCCAACCAAATTTGCGGTTTCAATATCTTCAGAAAGATGAATATATTGTCTAGACATAGGTAATAATCCATTTAGTTCGATCGAGGTTAAAAACCTAGAAGCCGTTCCATGATAAAGAAATTCAGGTGGTACGGCCTTTTCTTTTACTATTTTCATAGGAATAGAATGTCCATACATTGCACGAATTTTATCTTCTTTTATCTCATGTCTTTTTTTTGCTGACTTCTCAATCATCGCTTTTAAATCTCCTTTCCCTAAATTTACCCATTTTATTGATTGGTGCAATGCATATAATAGTTGCTCAATAGAAACCCAACCTTTTTCGTCTAATTCCAACTCATATTTCCATGGGGCATGCCGTAAAGCATAAGAAACTTCTTTGCTTAAATTCTCTTAAAATTTTTCTTTTTTCAATATCTTGACTCCTATTGTAATCAATCATTTCTTTAATAACGAAGTCGAACCATTCCCAAAAATCATTAAATTCTTTTTTTTGTGCAAATCCTTCTGAAGTAAAGTCATGAATTAATTGTACCTTACTTCCTTTTCCAACCTCAAAACAAGCTATATCATCATTATCATCCCTTCTTGCAAACGGAATCAAATTACGATTGGGATATCTTTCTTTTAAATCGTAATATCTTCTAGTAGCTTGTCCAGATTCAATTAAATACCATACATCAAAATCTACTAAATTTAGTTCAATCAACTTTTTGTAAGACTCTGGATATATATATATATATTTATTAACATAGAATTTTTCCATATCTTTAACACTTCTTTCTAATTCATTTTTTCTAAATCAAATGACCCCATTGGGTTGTTATTTCTAAAACTAGCTTTTTGCTTTTGTATTCTTAAATCCAATGCCTCTCCCCAGGTTTTAGGTATACCTTTACGAGTAGTGAATCTATCAATCATGTTCCCTGGTAAAGGATCATTATAATCTCTAACAACCGCTTTAACATCTATTCCAACTTCCTTAGCTGCAGCAACTCTAGTATTATCAATAGTTGTAAAATTTCCATCTGGCATTCTAACAACATCAATTGGATCTCCTTTCCATCCATTAGCTTTCATACTGGAAATAATCTCCTTAGATCCATTCACAGAAGTTTGACTAAATCTAATTTCTGAAGGATCAATACGACGAGTCACAGGATCAATACTAGGAATTTTAGTCCCACTTACCTTCTTACCAGTTCCACCCACACCTACCCACGCTTTGCCCCCGCTAATCCGATAAATTTGCTCTTCAGCTAATCTCACCCCGCGCGTTCCGACCACACCTGTCGCATATGCAGGCATGAGGCGGTTTCCAATGAATGGGGAATATGTATTGATGAACTGGCGAATTCTTTCTAGCTCTTTTTGGGTGATTTGCTTTCCTGTATCCTTCACTGTCCGGAGAGACAGTTTTGACATTTCACTGACTTGCGCTAGTTTTTTCCCTGCTTGAATTCGAGTCGAATTTTGGAATGCTAACATTCCTTTTGCCGCTTCCGGCTCTCCCGGTTCTTACTCGTCTTTCATTCAATTTTCCCCTGTTTTTGTATCCAAGCAAAAATTACACCAGAATTCTAATCGTATTACAATTGTTTCTAAGTCTAATAATTTATCATATCGAATTTATTTTCTTTTGTATTGTAAATATTCCCCTTCCTTTATAAAAAAACAGTACGAACCTTGTATTATACAAAGTTGGTACTGTTTTTATGCACAATATGATTTCTGAAAAAACTATTTAAAACCTCTTTTATTATTTTTTTATATTGGATTAGATTTTATGAAATTTTGAATTCCATCAAAAATAATATCTCTCATAACTTCAGGATAATCAGAATAACCTTTTTTTCTCCATAATAATATCTAAAACTTTCTTTATATTCCCATCGATTATAACTGTTATAGCGGGGGTTAATTCTCCTGTTTCATCATTTTTAAAAGTTTCTCTTATAATTGTTAATTTCTCATTTGTCATATTTTATTCTCCTCATTTAAAGTAATTTTTGCCATCAATCTGCCAATATCGAAATTTATCTGGTACATTTTCATAAAATTTCTGAAAATACCCTTTCCAATCTTTTGGAATATATTCTTCAAACGATATAGATTCTGGAAACTGTGAATAGAATATTGAATTATCAAAATCTACTAAAAAAAATGGTCTATAATCATAAATAGCATCATTAGGGTTTTCTTCCAATTCACTTAAAAATTTTCTCTTTATATCTTCAGTATTTATTTTATTCTGCTCGATTCGTTCTAAAAAAGCATCCACTGTATCCTTAGTTAAAATAGGTATCCCTTCTCTTTCTTTTTCATACTCGGACGGTAAATAACCCGCTTCGTTATAATCAAGATACCACATTTCACAATCCCCTAAATACCAACTAAAACTATTCTTATACTGAATTCCTACCAAGACTTGTTCTGCATATTTGGGATTAACCATAACAGTATGCCTCCTTATATTATTTTCTTATTTCAGCATTTTGAGCATACTCTATTAACCACTTATTAATTGGATCAGGTGTTTCGTAAGCTACACCACTAAAACCATGTTTTTGAAAAACTGTATCATCTACAATTTTGGGAGCAACCCCTCCTTGATTTAACGGATTATTTTTATAACCTTTTTGTGATATAGCATTTTCTTTTATAAGATCATCCAAATATTTAGGGACTTCAAAATCAACAATATATGAATCAGAACCACGTTTATTTTGGAAATATTGAGAATGCTCTTGACTTGTTGTCACATTTAAATTATGATCTTTTTTAAAATTATTATTCCAAGATAACGTTCCATCATTATTAACTATTAATAATTCTTTACTATCTCCGCCTTGAACCCTGCTATAAGTCACCATCTCTTCTTCATGAACTATTTTAACCTTCTCAAGTCCACTTGCCTTCTTACCAGTTCCACCCACACCTCCCGACACTTTGCCCCCGCTAATCCGATAAATTTGCTCTTCAGCTAATCTCACTCCGCGAGTTCCGACCACACCTGTCGCATATGCTGGCATGAGGCGGTTTCCGATGAATGGGGAATATGTATCGATGAATTGGCGAATTCTTTCTAGCTCTTTTTGGGTGATTTGCTTTCCTATATCTCTCACTGTCCGGAGAGACAGTTTTGACATTTCACTGACTTGCGCTAGTTTTTTCCTTGCTTTATCCTTTATTTTTAAAAAAAAAAATCATAGAGATTGCTTCTCTATGGATTTCGTTTATCATTTATTGTATAGCTACTTTATTCATACCTATGTTCTTTTTTAAGCTCTTCTTTTTTTTTTCTTCAACATTATAACCAAATAACCAAATATTGTTGTGAATCAATCTCATAGAGTTGAAAAGTCTTACAATCATCATACATACCTTCCAAGAAATCCTCTATAACAGTTGTATCTCTTTTTATTTTTTACAACGGAACGATTTCCACTAAATGCCTCACAATCACTTTCACCGAATAATACCTTATCAACATCTTCTATTATCCAATCATTAAATTGTGTTGCTTCAGTAATCAAAAACACCTCCAAACCTAATTTTTTTTTGGATCATAATAATATATATGACAAGATCTTTTGAACCATCATGATATATTATTGTTTTAAGAGAAATTCTTCTATAACTCTCTTCACTGGTAAACTCGCATTTTTCAATAAATTTTGAGCTTTTTCTACCACTTGAGTGTTAGATGATATAATTTCTTTATATTCTTCTGTATTAAATGATCTTAAAGAATCAATCACATATTCAACAACCTCATCAGTTTCACCCAGCATACTTAGCAATAGTTTCAAACCATTTATCCCTAGATCATCATCAATACAATAAGCTAATCTAACTTTCCATTTATCATCCTTACTATGAATATTTTGGAATATTTTTTCCCAATCAGGATCAGTAAAATCATTGAGCAACTCTTCTGCATATGTAACTCCATCATCATAAAAAGAATCGTCTGAACTATTTTCAGATAATACTGCATCAAGTTCTTCGTACATTTTTATTCCTCCTCTATTTTGTAAAACCGACTGGTGCTGGTCCATTAGTTTTTCCTGTTGGATATCCACTAATAACATGGTCACCTTTTTTTATTACATCAATTTCTACACCGTCAACAATTCCTCTATGCCAAGTTGCTCCATCTCTGCCTCTAATACTTATTGGTGTGAAATTCCCAATACCCGCTATGCTATCCAATATCTTTGTATCACTCCAACCATCGGGAAACACTGTGCTAGTTTTTATCTTAGCCAAATTACCATCAGAAAATTGCGTAGTATATTTAATACTCTTAGTTCCATCAGGATTAACCGATATAGTTTCAGTAGCATAATTAGGATGACTATTATTAATATTTGGAGAATGTCCTCCAATA
The DNA here is from genome assembly GCF_019915265.1 of Bacillus aquiflavi. Lineage (NCBI taxonomy): Bacteria > Bacillati > Bacillota > Bacilli > Caryophanales > Bacillaceae > Bacillus > Bacillus aquiflavi. The sequence continues at coordinate 422,166 of NZ_CP082780.1, read as the reverse complement.
ATCTTGTTTTTGTTAGGATCTTTTCTTTGTCCCCAAAGAATTTTTTCTTCCATTTCGGGACTAATTATTGTCTTAGTTTTGTTAGCTTCATTTGCCTTCTTACCAGTTCCACCCACACCTCCCGACACTTTGCCCCCACTAATCCGATAAATTTGCTCTTCAGCTAATCTCACTCCGCGCGTTCCGACCACACCTGTCGCATATGCAGGCATGAGGCGGTTTCCGATGAATGGGGAATATGTATCGATGAACTGGCGAATTTTTTCTAGCTCTTTTTGGATGATTTGCTTTCTTGGTATCCTTCACTGTATTGTTTGTGATTCGGAAAAAATTCTGGTAATTAGTTAGCTAGATTGGAGCCACTCAAAATCTTTCCTTCTTCAGCTTACAAGCTGGCTAGTTGGTGGAAAGGAAGCGGTCAAGTGCTTTCCTTGATGGCTTCTTTTCCACCAACTATTATTTACTAAATGCTGAAGAAGGAGTGGCTAAGCAATCTGTTTATTGTAAGTTTTACCTGTACACTCCAAAAATACACGTGTCCTGAATCTTTGAGGATTTCTATAGCCATAAGCTCGTCGTTTAATATTCTTAATTTTATGATTGGTGCCATCTGTCCTTCCATTAGTATAGGGGGTATGGAAGTATTGCAAAATTTGATTTCGCCTTTTTCTATCGTCTTAGCTACATGATGAAAAGCAGGAAATGGGCTACTCTATGCAAGTTGAAGCCATTCTTTTAACAACTGATGAGCTGTTTCATAATCTGGTGATTGATAAAAATCTCTAAATAGTTCTTTAAGATAATAAGCATAAGCTAAACATTCATTGCCTTCTAAATAACTCATTTAGACGTATTCGTTGTTTTTCATTTACATTTTTATAGCTTTTAAGTAGGCAAAATCTTACTTTTTTCAAACCAGGTATATTCTTACGAACTTGGTCTAATGCCTGAGTTACTTTTTTGAACGACGTGATACTTATCAACAATAATCTGTGCGTGTGGGAAAAGATTTTGAATCGCTTTATGAATGGGTATCAATCACCACGTTTTTTTCCCGTTCGGGATGAATGACTTTCTGTGACAAAAGTTCCATAGTAGAGGCACAATGACGATTTTGATGCATACCCATCACCGCCCCTAAATCAGCATCATAAAGAACGGTCTCATAAGTATGTCCCTTTCGAACAGCCACTTCATCCAAGCTTAACGTGATTTCATGATCTTTTTGCCTTTCATCGATGAATGCCTCCTGTTCCTTTGCTTTTTCATGAGCAACCGAATAGAAAATACGTTCCACTGTTGAGTAAGCTATTTTATATTTCCGGCTTATGTCTTGAATGGTTGTTCCGAGTACTTGTTCATAGATAAACTGGCGAAAACGGTGGGTATAGTGCTGATGTGATCCTACAGATTCAAAAGAAGAAGAAAAGACTTCTTTACAGTTTTTGCACCGATATCTTTTCATGTGAATAATGAGAAATATTGGTTTGTTTAATACAAATAAATCACGTATTTTTCTTGTTCTCCTATCATGGACAGACGAGGAATGAAATCCACAATAGACGCAACGCTCTTTTCTTTCTTTTTTCTCTACATGAACAAAATAATGCGTATCAAAAATCTCACGTTTAACTACTTTAAATTCTGGCAATTCTAGTAACACGGAAAACATTTTAGAACCTCCTATTAATGTTTGTTTGGTGCTAACATTATTACCAGGAATTCAAAAATGTTTTCCTTTTTTATGTTATTTCACAAAAAGTGATGATGAATCTCATTTCTTTGATTCCCACACTAAATAGCAAAGAGCCAATAATATTTTATAGATGATTACCTAATCTTTTGTTCTAATACTATTTAGATAAGCTGAAACTTGTTTTTTATTTGCAGGAATTATCTCATCATCTATTTCAACGTAGTTATTATTTATACTTGTGTACAGACATTCATCACAGAATTTAACTGTATCCTTCTCATCAATAGAAGAAGTCAGACGCAGATTACTATAATGACAGTTTGGACAAATTTCATCTAGCATGTATGCACTTATATCCCATATAAGCTGAATAACCTGAGAACATATCTTTTTTTCATCTAACTGTTTCAACATATTTTTATAATAAGCAATCAACTCTTCAAAGTCATCTTCAGAGTGACCTAAAATAAAATCTTGAGATTTAAATTGTCTTACCTTATTGTATAGATCTTTAGCAGTATGCTTTATAAAAATTTTTTCATACTTATTAATAAAAACTATTAATTTTTCAAACAAAACCGAAAAATTTTTTCCATTAAAATTACTATAAATATTAAATAATTCATTATCCATATTACTACCTCCTACGGTTTGGGTACGGGGTATGCTGTAACAATATTCCCTCCTTTATCTGTTATTATATTAAACCATTGAGTTGGTTGACCGCCTACCTTAGGGATACTGCCTTTTATATTTCCTACTATTTTCCCAGCATCTATGGTTCTTTCGTATGCACCAGACTCTAATTTTTTTACAGAAGAATTAATCGTTGATTTTAATTGTAATATTTTTTTTAATTCATTTTCACTTATTGTAAAAAAGCCAGCATTTTTTTTGGGGTTAAAATGTCTATTTCTAATATGTTCCATACCTGCATTCTTTGAAGGACTAAATCTTGTAGGTCCTTCTGCCAAATTAATTCTAGATTGGACTACACCTATGTGTGGTATAGGATTACCAGCCCCACTAGCCTTCTTACCAGTTCCACCCACACCTACCGACACTTTGCCCCCGCTAATCCGATAAATTTGCTCTTCAGCTAATCTCACCCCGCGAGTTCCGACCACACCTGTCGCATATGCAGGCATGAGGCGGTTTCCGATGAATGGGGAATATGTATCGATGAACTGGCGAATTCTTTCTAGCTCTTTTTGGGTGATTTGCTTTCCTGTATCCTTCACTGTCCGGAGAGACAGTTTTGACATTTCACTGACTTGTGCTAGTTTTTTCCTTGCTTGAATTCGAGTCGAATTTTGGAATGCTAACATTCCTTTTGCCGCTTTTCCGGCTCTCCCGGTTCTGATAAACCAACTAGGTGGTGCAACTGTTAAAACAGTCCAGCCAACTGCCTCGAGCCATTCGGGAAAGCTAAGTTTTTTCCCTGTGAATGGATCTTTCCCATTAAACGCTCGGTAAAGATCGTTTACTCCAATCACTTCCCCAGTTCCTTGAAGAAAGCCCTTAAGCGTTATTCCTTCGCTTACTTGTGTTGTTCGATTAACAGGCTGAATGGTGCGAATCATTTGATTAAATTCTGGAATGTTATGTTGACTTAAAAATGCGTTAATGTTTGATATCGCTTCTAAATAAGGATCGATTGGTTTTGCAGTAGAAAGGGTTTGCTCTAAGGACGGCATTTTTTCGTTGATAAATTCGTTCCCTTTTTGCTTAACCGCGTCCATCTCATATTCTACCGCAGCGAGATCTTCTGGGGCAAGAAGATGAGAAGCTTCACGGAGCACTGCTAATTGACTTTCGATGGTTTCAGCTTGCTGTTCATAATGCCTGTACATCTTTTTTAAATATGCTGCTATTTCTTCTGTGTGAACGATTAGTTTTCCCACTGGGTCACCTCCTGCTAATCTAGTTTCCCATATAGATCTTCCATTTGTTTCGTTTCGTAAGTTTGATAGCTTGTTGTGTCTGAACTTGATGTGTGATACATTGCAGCTAATTCTGCGTCTGTGTTCGTAAATTGAGTGGCCATTTCTGAAGCATTATCTTGGAGTGTGACGATATTATTTGCTAAAACTTCCATTAAGTTAATGAGCGAATCGACATAATGATGAATGCCTGCTAAGCTTGTATGCTCAAATCCTTGTTCTTCTAAATTTCGCTTAAACTGAATGAGCGTCCCGATCATCGATTCAGCTTGAAATCGCTCTTCGAAAAGTGTTTGATATAGTTCCCCTATGCGCTCAGGATCAATTTTAATTTGTCCCATTTACATCACCCTTCTCTATCGAACATATTTTTACTTTTTTGTTCGGCAGTTACTATTTCGACATCTGTCGTCTGGATGAGATGAAGCAATTTTTCAATATATTGCTCGGCTAATTTTGTTCCTTCGACATATTGTTGAACAACTTCTTGATAACTTTCAATTGATTCCCCGGATAAGTCGGCAAAAACTAAGTTAAACTTAGAGACGATCCGATTTGTTGAATCAATGAACGCATCTAATTGCGTTTGTACTTTCGTCATCCCAGTCATTGTTTTTTCAGAATCATATTCAATGTTGGCGCTGCCTTTTCCAGCTGTCGTCGTCATACATATCCACCTTTCACGAGCATGGTTTTGACACTCGAATCGATTTTCGTTGTCGTTACATAAAGCGAGCGTTCCGCTTGCGGAATCCCTACTAATTTCCTCGCATGATCATGATAAGAGGACATTTTCTCCATTTCTAACGTTTGTTTTCGTGTACGCAATACAGTCAACAAGGCGCTATACTTTTGATCATAATAAAGGAGAAACGTATCTAATCTTTCAAATAGGTCCTCCGACGCTGTTTTTGCTAGACTATGATTCCAATCGCTTGAACTGATTGGTGCTAGACAAACGTGATCAATGCCGTCAAGATTTGATAATTGTTGAATGGCAGTTTCTAAACGGCGAATCCGTGTATCATAATCCATCCTCTTCGTCCCCTTTCCTTCATCTATAGTGCCTTTTTTATTCAATTAAAAACTCGTCGTTTACTCGTCCTTTTTTTTTTAACGGTGTCAGTTGTTCCCAATCTTTTATAAAATGTAGAAGCTGAGCTTCTTCCGCTTCGGCATATCCGGTAAATATCACTTCGTAAATATCCTCATCATTGAAAAAATATACTTCATCTTCTGCCATTCCGACAGGATAGCGACATGCCATATAATCCAAATAAAACATTTTCATGATTTATATTTTCAACAATTGGTTTCCGACCAATAATCATTAACTTTTCTTCTCCACGTTCTAATAGAACGATGCTTCCAAGCGGTAACATTGTTTTCACCTCATCTTCATTAAAAAAGCGGATTCTGCACGTCATAATCTTCGGCAAAAATATGTTTAATTTTAGTATGTAAGATGACAATATTGTTACTAATATTAATATTTTATTACTCTATCATCAATATTTTTTTTGTCATTTCTCGAAAAAAAAGGTATTTTATCATCTTAACTAATAATCATTCTTTTGTTGGATATGATTTAATTTCACTAATTTTATGTTTATGTCATCATCAATCACGAGAATGTAGGATTTCACTGTTTCACCAGATTTTTATCGAAGTTTACGTTTAAGAGTATTTTTAATACATGTATTAAGATAGTAAACTAAAATATTATTATTTATCCCCCTTTAAAAAAATTTTTCATCTTTTTAATCATACTTATGAACCTAATTTTTGCTTACATATCTATCTTTTCTGAAATAACTGCTCCTGTCAGGGCATCAATATAACGAATAGGAGTCCCAGTATGCCGATTGTATGCTTGATAGACTAAGCGATCACCCTTTTGTTCGCTATCATAATTTTCGTTCCATTCTAATTTAAAATCTAGATGATTGAAAAATATTTCTTTCGCTTCTTTACTAGAGAGAACCGGTTCAACAGAGACGTCACTCAGTTGTTCGATATCAAAATCAACTCCGCTATAATAATCAATTTGTCCTGTCTTACGATTAACTACAACACTTACTATTCCTAAGTGAATTGGGGTACCATGTCCGTTATGGATATTGAAATCAAATGGAATTGTCATGACATTATCATTCGCTTCTTGTTCTCTGACAATCAATTGCAAACACTGATGATACTTCGGATTTATCTTTTGTAAAAAATCAATAGCCCTTTGATAACAATCATCACGATCAAGTTGAAGATTGCCGTTTCTGTCATGTAACCGCATAAGACTTCTAAGTTTACCCGTTTTCTTTGAGATAATGGCTTTGACTGTATCTTCTGAATGTCTCTTAAAAAAATTTTCTATCGATAAATCACTTTCCTCCATCTTCCAATTGCGTTCACGCCAAACAATACCTAATTCTTCTCCCATATCTATTTCACGAATAACTTCCATCTTCTCGGTAATTCCTATAATCTCTTCAAGAGATAATTCTTGAATTTCGGTCGTACTTGCTGGAACAGGCAGTGCGATATAGTTTTCTGGCTCGTCTTCTTCATGTATAAGCGTTAAAGTTGGTTCCAAAACATCCGCTTTATATTTTATGAAAGAAGGCTCCGGTTGATAAACCAAACATAGCCCCTCTTCCTTTACATCATGAAGGGAAGTAAGCACATTAGTAATGGTTAACTGAAAATCCATTGTTTTTTGTAAGTGCTTTCTCAGTTTTTCTTTTTCAATCAGCTTTGTTGGGGTATTAGGAATCTTTTTTACACCTTTATAGTGAAATTCAATAATCATTCCATCTGGCGCAACATCAATTAAACAGCCAGATTGATCTAATGGTAGACCCATTACAATTTGTCCATAATAAAAACGAGCTCCATGGACCAATTTTTTTGTCCGGTAAAAAGTTAAGTCCTTTAATGCCTCCGGATAATGACTAATTAAGAATTGTTCAGCGCGCTCTCTTCTTTCTTTCAAACTTAAAGGAGGCATAACAGCATGTTGATCCTTTTTCTCAACTGATAACCTTGTCAATTTCAATTTACCTGCAAGATCGAGAGAGAGAGAAATACCTTCATCTTGTTCTTCATTCGTCCAGGAAAACATCGCCTCACCCTTTCCATTTTCCCCCTCAATATATTCCTCTATTACGGGTTGAAAGCGATCAGGAATGTCCACAAAAGATGTTGCAAGTTTCTTTAATTCTTCTTTTAACAACTTATTCACCACCGCAATTATAATAATGATTCTTTTATGAAAATATTGTCGCTTCCAGGAAAACTCTTGTTTTCCCCTTGATAAAAAATAGGCACTTTATCATCATCGCACCTTTCCTTTACTTCTAAAAGACGATAGATTCTTTATAGATTGTCAAACTACAACATTCTATGACTTCGTTAGTGCAATTCCACCTTGCATAAATTTTTTCAATGATTCGGATTACTATCGAAAATAGCGCCAAATTCTCACATTTTATTTATAATAAATGCCTATTCCGTCATTAAATGATATTTCTTTAAAATGTCCATTGTAATATGTTTAGCGTCTGCACTCGTTCCAACAATATTTGTAACAAAACTATATGCCTGATTACCTGCTTCTATAAAACCAACATACCAGCCTAGATCTGACCCTTGTCCAGTTTTTCCGTAAAGGGTATAATTATCGCCTTCTTTCTGGATCATTATCCGTTTAACAGTTTTCATAACACTTTTATCAAATGGAAGTTTCTCTTTATACAACGCTTCCATAAATTTTGCTTGTTCAATTGGTGAAATCTTGAGTGAGCTGCTTAACCAAAACTGATCAATTCCCCCACTAATATCTCGGTTACCATAAGATATTCTGTGAATCCACTCTTCCATTCGTTCCTCTCCGATATCACATGCCATTGCTTGATAATACCAAACTACAGAGTGCCTTAAACCAGATCCAAGCGTATGATCCTGGTTCCAGACTTCTATTTCTCGTACCACACCATCCCAATACTTAATATCATATTCATCTTCTACAGCGCCTACTTGCAAACCAATAAGCGCATTAGGTATTTTAAAAGTTGATTGCGGTGCAAACCTTTGATTGGCTCGGTCAATGTTAAAGATAAATGAACGACCGTTTTTTATGTTACGTAATATGAACGTTCCGTCATATTCAGTAAAAAATTCATCAACTTTAATCTTTTTCATATTTAGATTGTTATTGGCTGCGTAAGATTCTTTTGGAGGATCAACACTTATAAATAGAACCACTGCACCAAGTAGTAGTAACAAAACTGCTAGATTTTTAAGTTGTTTCATATTCTAATCTCCTCGTATATTAGTAGTTAAATCCCTCTTTATAATAATTCCCAGTAGATTTATCATCCTCAATAGAGGACTCAAAATAAATTATACACAAAATTAAAAAACCCCACAAATAACACCACTGAAGTTAATTAATTACAGTATCCACCGCCCTTAAACCCTCATTTACCTAGCAATTCATTTTCATCATCATTCATTTGCGTCAACAGTATATTAATAGAAGCTTGCCTTTTGTATTAATAGGCATTCTTATCGCATGTATTATTCCAATCTTTGTATCTGAAGAATATATTCAAAGATGGATTCTAAAAATTAATTTATAGCCGTAATCATAGTTGTGTAATCGGAGACCTATTCCCAGCCTGTGAATATGGAATCATTCCGATGGTCATCATTGTTGTCATCATTATGATCATGGAGATTCTTCTTTTAATATTAAAAAATTAATTTCCTATTTAATTATTGCTGCTCCTTTAATGACTAGCTTTTTCCTTCCAGCTAAAGTGCTCGATGCCTCAATGGCAAATAAAAAAGGGGGAATGTTGGTTCTGTAACAAAAGCCGAAAGAAGATCGAATTGATCATCAGATTTATGTCTAAGGAGAATTTTCGTTAAATGAAAATGACTCAATAAATGTTGAAGATAAAAAAAAAATGTCAACCGAAGAATACAAGCCGTACCTTTATCCAATAAGTATTAAAATTTTGGCTATAATCATAACGCAAACGATAAAAACCTTGCTTTTCCAATATAAATTAAGAAAAAAAACAAGGTTTTTTTTTATTTTTTATGAGTCCTTTTTCTGTGTTTTTTACTGCTGGACGGTTCACAATGATAATTCCCGAAACGACAAGTGCTAATCCTAAAAACACAATATAATGAAGCGTCTCGTCTAGTAAAATCGCTGAAAGAATAACGCCAAACACTGGAATGAGGAATAAATATAGAGATACTTTACCAACTTGATTATATTTCATTACATTATTCCATAAAATAAACCCTGCTGCCGAAAGAAAAGCTAAATATAACAAAATCATGAATGATTGCATATCAAAAGTAAATGGAAAAAACCCGGAAGTAACTCCGCCAATAACTACTAATCCAAGAGAGCCAAGAATCATTTGATACGAAGTTAAATAAATGACATCCATTTTCTGACTTCCATTGCGCGCCAAAATATTTCCATACGCTCCTGAAACCATGGCGAATAATAGTAAAATCTCACCAATACCGAATGAAAGCTGTAAATCCCCTTTCGGTAAATTAACGAGGATTACACCTGAAAAGCCGATAAGTAAACCGATACTTTTCATTCGATTTACCCGATCATCTTCATACATGAAATGAGCAATAATAATTTGGAAAAGAGACGTTGTCCCTGCAATAATCGATCCTTGAATTCCTGTAGAATAGCTTAAACCAATGTAAAAAAACACATACTGAAAAAAAGTTTGTACAAACGCCGATTTTTACTAACGTTACGATATGAACTCTTCTTAGTTTCATATCTTTTTTTAGCAAGCGAAAAATAAAATAAACCAGAAGACCCGCGAGTAAAAACCGATAGCCTGCAAACAGCAGTTGCTCTCCAATTTCATCAGGCTTAATATCGAGCTTCTCATAGCTTAATTTTATAAAAGGAAATGCACTTCCCCATAAAAACGCTGCACCCGCCGCAGAAATCATCAGTCCGAGAGGATGAGTAAAAAATGCTTTTGCGTTCATGAATATGATCCTTTCTATATATGGCGGTTTCATAGTGCCATATTGATTGCAAATTCTTCCTTTATACGTTAGAATGATATTAAAAGAACTAACAATTAATATTATCATGTTCTAACAAAGAATAGTGGACAAAAGCACAAGCCTTTCTTTTTAAAATTGAATATCATACCTTTACGTTTTATGCTTTGCTGTCATCAATTGATGACAGCTTTCGTGTTTTTAAGGGAGTATTGAAGGTGATTATTTTTCTCAATTACAACAAAAAATTAACATCATTTGTTGTATATAGTCCAAACTAATTATATATATGGAGGGGATAAGCATGAGTAGTTGCAGTGATTCAAAACCATTGATTAGACAAAAAGAAGCAGATGAAAATACCTTTCTGAAAAAGTTGAAACAGCATGGAGAATTAATCGCCGCCATTATGAGTGGAATATTAATTGGAGCTGGATGGTTATTAGATAAATCGAATATGAATACTCCATCTATCGTTGCGTATTTGCTTGCTTTCGTCATTGGCGGATTTGCAAAGGCTAAAGAAGGTATAGAAGAAACGATAAAAAATAAAGATCTTAATGTCGAAATGCTCATGATTTTTGCTGCAATCGGTTCAGCCATTATCGGCTATTGGGCTGAGGGTGCAATTTTAATCTTTATTTTTTCTTTGAGCGGTGCATTAGAAACGTACACAATGAACAAAAGCCATAAAGAAATTTCATCTCTAATGGAACTTCAGCCTGAGGAAGCTTTACGAATAGCGGATGGCAAAGAAGAAATTGTTCACGTGTCAGAATTGAATGTTGGTGATCATATTTTAGTTAAACCGGGTGAAAATGTACCGACAGACGGGGTCATTATTCAAGGGCAAACAACGATTAACGAGGCGGCTATTACTGGTGAGTCGATGCCAGTCTCTAAAGGACTCGATCATGAAGTATTTGCAACTACTGTAAATATTACTGGTTCGATTACAGTAAAAGTAACAAAACCTAGCAGTGAAACACTGTTTAATAAAATTATTGAGCTCGTTCAATCTGCACAAAGTGAAAAATCTCCTTCTCAGCTTTTTATCGAACGTTTTGAAGGCACATACGTAAAAGTAGTCTTAGCAGTTGTGATTTTGATGATGTTTCTCCCCCATTATTTATTTGGATGGAGCTGGACTGACACATTTTATCGTGCAATGATCTTGCTAGTTGTTGCATCACCTTGTGCATTGATGGCATCAATTATGCCGGCTACACTGTCAGCGATCTCGAACGGGGCTAAAAATGGTATTCTTTTCAAAGGTGGAATGCATTTAGAAAACTTAAGTCATTTAAATGCGATCGCCTTTGATAAAACAGGTACACTGACGAAAGGGACACCAGAAGTAACTGACTTCGTCGGAAAAGAAGGATTATCTAAAGAAAACATTTTATTAGTCACAGGTTCGATTGAAAATCATTCAACCCATCCACTTGCACAAGCAATCGTCAAATACGCAAGAAAACATGGCAATGGTGATTTGTTAAACATTGAAACAGTTGAAGATGTAACTGGTTTTGGTGTAAAAGCAGTAGTTGATGGAGAAGAGTGGAAAATTGGAAAAGCTGATTTTGTTGGGAAGGAAGAAGCAGGGAATTTCGCCAACGGCGTCGCAAAACAGCTAGCTTCTGAAGGAAAAACAATTGTGTTTGTGAAAAAAAATAACACGGTCGCTGCCGTTCTCGCTTTAAAAGATGTCGTGCGTGAAGAAACGAAAGCAGCTATTGATGAACTAAAAAAAGCAGGTATCTATACGATTATGTTAACAGGTGATAGTGAAAAAACAGCCCAAGCTATCGCTGCTGAAACTCATGTTGATGAATATATTGCTGAATGTTTGCCAGAAACAAAAGTAGAGGAGCTAAAGCAACTAAAAAAACGCTATGATACAGTGGCAATGGTTGGGGACGGCATTAATGATGCACCAGCGTTAGCAACAGCTAATATCGGAATTGCAATGGGAGAAGGAACTGATGTTGCGCTTGAAACAGCTGATATTGTCTTAATGAAAAATGACTTACCGCGCATTGCTGAAGCAATCCGGCTTTCCAAGCGGATGAATCGAATCGTCAAACAAAATATCGTTTTTTCCCTAGCCGTGATCATGCTATTAATTGCATCAAACTTTTTACAAATACTAGACCTTCCGTACGGTGTCATTGGCCATGAAGGCAGCACCATTTTAGTCATTTTGAATGGTTTGCGTTTGTTGAAAAAACAATAAACATCAGTTTAAAAAGCCGGCAAATAAAGCCGGCTTTTTTAAAGCAAATGCCCTCATACTTGGTTGAAAAACGTTTCTCAGTAAGATGCGCAACAGAAGGCGAAAGCGAATTGAATAAGTGTTCACAACAAAGTGCAAGCAAACGAAACAATGTGCTAAGCTTTTTTAATGATAACTATTTTGACCATTTGCTGAGCTTGATGTTTTCTGTTTTGGACGATCTTTTCCCTTTTGCTTCGTTCCTCCATTTTTGCTCGATTGCTTTGTCATCGTATCCCTCCTTAAAGTGTTCCATTTATAGTTTGTGATAAGAACGCTTTATCATAACGGGAAATTTAAGGATGCTGCATAATATGCTAATAAGCAGGTGATTTAATTTATGAGGCGAAGTTTTTTTCCTTATTTTTCAACGTTATTAATGCATTGATTTCCCCGCCGATTATAATAATAATGCCTGATAAATAAAACCAAATCATTAGAACGATAATCGCCCCAATGCTTCCATATGTAGTTGAATAATGGCCGAAATTACTTACATAGTATGAAAAAGCCAATGATGAAACTGCCCAGCCTATCGTTGAAAATACAGCTCCAGGAATAGCGCTAAACATCGATAGCTTTTTATTTGGTGCTACCCAATAAAGAACGGTAAAAACTAAAAATGGGATAAGAGAGCTTGCCAACAATCGAATAGTACTCCAAATTGATAAATATTGTTCTGATAGTCCAAGTGAAGTAAACAAAAAAACACCAATTTCCCTGCCAAACACTTGAAGAAGCAAGGCAATAATAAATACAAAAATCATTAAAAATGTCAGTACGATGGCCATACCTCTTGCGAGAAGAAATGGTCTGTTTTCTGCCACATCATAAGCTTTATTTAACGCCCTGACAATTGCATTAATTCCATTTGAAGCAGACCAAAGAGTGGCAATAATTCCAAATGATAATAGTTTTCCGTTTTGACTGCTCATAATATCATTCAAATTTGACTCAATTAACTGCATCGTCTCACCTGGAGCAAAATGGCGAATCACTCCAAGTAAATCTTCTTGAGAAAGCTGGATAAAAGGTAATAACGTCATAAGGAAAATTAACAGTGGAAAAAGAGATAATAGGAAAAAAAACGCTAGCTGTGCAGCTAAACCTGAGACGTCATGCCGCTGAATCCGCATGATTAAATCACGTAAAAAAACCGGAATCGCTCGTACCATAAAAATTAGGAAATACCTATTCAACTCCTTTTTTACCCTTATATCCAACTATTTCATTCATCAATTTTTGATTTTTCAGAGGAAAAAGTTTCTTTCGTTTCTTGAACAATCTCCACTACTTGAGGTGTCACTTCTTTTACTTTTTCAGTTATAAATGTAACATCTTCATTGACTTGTTCAAAAGTTGTTTTCATTTTTCCAGTTGTTTCTTTTACTTGCTCAACAACAATATTTGGATTTTTCATTAAGTGAACAATTTTATCTTTTCTTTCACGACAGTTTTGAAAAACACATTGCCGTGTATTTTTATCTAGTAAACTGAGCATTCCTCCAACAATTGCACCTAACATAATCCCTTTCATAAATTTACTTGAATTTCCCATCTATTCTCCTCCTAGTTAAGCTTATTTTCTTTTTTTATGTATTGTAATAACATTTCACAACTTTCTTTCAAAAGCTCATATACCTCTTCAAAGTTCCCTGTAAAATATGGATCAGGAACATCTTTAAGCTGACTATTTTTCGAAAAGTCTAATAGTCTCCCAATATATGCCTTTGGATGTGCTTTTGCTAACTGCTTAATATCGTTCTCATTTGTTCGGTCCATTGCAATTACATAATCAAACTCATGTAAATCAGCTGCCGTTATTTGACGGGCTTTCAAACCTTCTCCGTTAATTTCATACTTCTTTAAAATTTCTCTAGTTCCCTTATGCGGCGGTTCGCCAACGTGCCAATTTCCTGTTCCAGCAGAATCAACAACCATTTTATCTTCTAGTCCTTCCCTCTTAACAAGGTGACGAAACATTGCTTCTGCCATTGGTGAACGACAAATATTTCCAAGACAAACAAATAAAACTTTAATCATCAATTATTCCTCCTTCTTTTCATTTTCCTCGATTTGGTACCTTCCATGCAAGCCTTACGTTAAATATACTTTCCATTTTCATCACTGTCCTTATTTTTATTTGACATCAGCAATTAAAAATGAAAAGATTATTTGTAATGAAAAACTTCCATAGGAGAGGATGGACAATTTGGATTTAACTAAAAAGACTGCCGATAACATTGAGTATATGATAGAAAAAAATAAAAACAAGTTAAAAATCTTGAACTTAGGTGCTGTAAAGCCTTCTCATTTTGATGAGGAAATGTATGAAGAATTAAAAGAAATTTTTGACCTTGTAATGAAAAAGACGTCATTTAGTCCAAATGAAATGCAAGCCATTGCAGAAGAATTAGGGAGTCTTCGAAAAAAATAAGCGTAAGGGAAGGCATACTTTCTCCAAAAAAATGAAAATGGTGTCCGAATTGTTGAATTTTTACACCAAAGCAAATTAAAGCAGATTGCTAAAAAGCTGAATGAAAACGCTTATCAATCGGGGCGTACAGCATGAGGCGGAAGCGAATTGAACTTGTTATGCATGACTTCGTTTGACAACAGTCTAGGCGTCCGAAATATTCTATTTCGGACGCCTTTCGCAAATAAACTATTCACGATGCGGCACTTGACCACTCATTTCTCATCGTTTCATTAAAAAAGGTTAGAAATTCTTGAAAGAAGCGGTGGCGAATTTTCCCCTTTGCATAGTTACTTAAAGGCTGCAAAACAGGAATGATATATTCTATCAACATTTTCTCTTCTAATTTACGAAGTTGCTTGAAATAAACGGTTTCGTTTAAATTTATCGCCTTTATTTGCTCCTGTAACACTGAGCTTAAAAAAGCTGTTAAACATCCGAAATGGTCAGGGTAATACTCTTTTTCAAGTGGGAAATAAAATCCTGTTTTTTCATATATGCCAATTAAACAGAGAAGATTTTCTTTTTTCTTTTCTTTTTTACAATCATTTAATACGTATGATGAAAAGTACGGCGGAACAAAATAATCCCCTGGAATGAAGAAATGATTTTCATACCAAAGCTTCACTTGCTCCCGATTATAATATCGATGAAACACGAACTGCTTTTTTACTTTCTTAGGCATTTGCTTAAAAATTTCTTCATAATGCTCCCAATCTCCAAACCATATACTTGATAATATATTTGCAAGCGCTAATTTTCCAGAGCATTCTTCCTTCATTCCCATCATTGCTATTCACCTCTCTACTTTTTGAATATCGACGTAAACATTTTGCTGCGCTGGTCCGCCCGCAATTGAATCGGCGAGAAATCCTTCAAAATAACTATCGTCTTTCTCGGCTAACGCATTGACAGAGAAGCCTTTTCCACGCGGCTGTCCATAGCCGGACTCTTCATGAAGCGGCTTGTCAAATTCAAATGGCAAATGACCATTTTTCTTTGTTCCCTTTACTACTTTCCCATCGATTTTTACATTTTTTGCTCCGTAAGCAAAATGGCCAAAGCTATAATTTGCGCCAACGACACCGGGCTTAATTCCTGGAGTCACTAGTGCTGTGCCCTTTGCTTTTGCGCTATTGGAAACGATTAATACCGTATCTCCAGTAGCAATTCCTTTTTTCTTTGCATCTATCGGATTGACCCATACATAATTTTCTGATCGTATCTCTCTTAACCATGCATTATTTTCAGTTCGGTGAGTTGCGACGTTGCGCGACTTCCAATTAATAAACTGCAGCGGTTTAACTGACATATACACTTTTCCATTATACTGTTTGATGTCATCAGCAATCGGAACTCCTTCAAAAAAATCGCCAGTATATGCACTTTTAAAGCCGGCCACTTTTTCATCATAGAAATGAACAAGCTGACCAAACTGATATTTAAGATGATTACCTATATACTCATCTCCTTGCGGTTCAAACCTGCCGCCGCGGTTCAAGACGTAAACGACTTTTTTCCATTCCTCCGGCTTTACTGCATTTTTTAGCTTATTCATGTCAAAGTATTTTCCTAAAGCATTTTTGCGGGCTTTTTCAAACAGCGTTAATTCTTCTGCATTTGCATCTTTTACTGGCTTATCACCATCAAAAGCAATATTTGCAATTCTTTTAATATAGTAATCCTCTGGACAATGAAGTGGTGAACCATCTGTAAAAGCGTGATCGCCAACGCCTGGAAGCCCCATTTCCTTTAAAAGATCAATATATATTTGTTCCGTTTGTCTTGCATTAGGTACAACACGTGTAACTGGTTGAATGACACCAGCAAATTTATATTTTAAAATTGGGAAAATATCCTCTGCATTCCAGCTTTCCAAGTAAGATAAGTCTGGCAAAATGTAGTCGGCATACTTTGTTGTTTCCCCTATTACAATATCGGATGAGACAACAAGCTCGACAACTTTTGGATCTCTAATAAATTTTTCCTGCATATGTGAGCGTGGTGCTGACATAATTGGCGATGTTCGATTTAAAAGGATGGCCCGAATTTTATACGGATACCCTTCTGCTGCACTTGGAAGCACGTCATGAATGAGTTTATTTCCAATAGGATACCAAGGGCGTTTCGCTGGATAACCGTCCCTTTCAAATAAGGATGTTTTTTCATACGGAACTTTATGTCTAGTTACCGGGATGCCCCAAGAATGGTTTGCATTCGGTACTGTTACTAAATCGTACCGTCCCTCTGTCGCTTTATATTTTCCGCCCATTGCCGTATCCCCACCCTTCCAATCGTGGTTACCGACTAGATGGTTTAACATATTAATGGCGCGAACACTGTAATATCCATTTGCATGCATTGCTGGACCGCGGTAAGAGTGAATTCCAACCTTTTTACCGTGTGAAGTGAATTCACGTGCTAATTGGACGATTTGTTCAACCGGAACATCACATAGGCTTGAATATTCTTCAAATGATTTTTCCATTACTTTATCTTTAAAAATCTTAAACACTGATTTTACTTTTATTCCGTTTATTTCTGTATCAACTTCAAGATCACCTTTTGTTGCATTTGCATGTAAAACTGGTTTTCCATTTTCGAAAACGACAAACGATTCTTCTCCGCCATTTAAACGGAGATCTGCTGCACGAAGGAAGGGGCGCTTTTGATCACTTACATTCACTAAATAAGTCGCATCACTCCAAGTTACTTCTCCGTCAAGCGCTGCAGCATTTTTGTTTGGATTTGTTAAATACACATCATCGTAACGATGATTTTCAATGATCCAGCGGCACATTGCCAGAGCTAGTGCACCATCACCTCCCGGTTTTACTGGTACCCACATATGTGCTTTTTCAGCCGTCTTGCTAAAACGCGGATCAATAACGATCATCTTCATTCCGCGTTCAATTGCATTTGTAATTTGCGGAGCAAATGTTGTCGGGCCCCTGTTTGCAACTAATGGATTTGTCCCCCAAACGATAACGAGCTCAGCATTTTCATAATCTGGAATCA
Organism: Bacillus aquiflavi; assembly: GCF_019915265.1. Taxonomy (NCBI): domain Bacteria; kingdom Bacillati; phylum Bacillota; class Bacilli; order Caryophanales; family Bacillaceae; genus Bacillus; species Bacillus aquiflavi. The sequence goes on along the minus strand of NZ_CP082780.1, from coordinate 404,701 downwards.
TCCGCTTTTTCTGTTTTGTTGCATCATGTGAACGGACATTGCCCATTACACTCATAATTCCACAATAACCGCCATGATCAAAGAAATTCGCAGTTCCGATACTGCCGAGAGCAAGCCGTTCAATAAATTCCCGCCGATGTCCCGCCATTACAACGATTTGATTTGACTTTGGTCCAAAATCTGGGTGGTTTGTATCAATTAATACATCTTCATACTTTGCGGAAAATACAGCCTTCTCCATTTCACCCTTCTTCACTTTTTCCCAATCTTTCATTACAACGTCCTCAGAAGCATAAGCCCAAATTTCTTTCAAACCAGGAGTCCCAAGTGTTTTACTTCCGTCTAATATTTCTTTATAAGCCTCTTCCCAGCTAATTGATTTCCATACACCGCTTCCTCGTTCTCCAACACGCTTTAACGGTGTTTGCACCCGATATGCATCATATGCCGTTTGAATCCCTGCTTGACCTTTTAAACATGTACGCCCGCCTCTATAACCTCGTCCTAATTTTGCCACATCACCCGTTCCTTTCACCGCTTGCTTAATCGGTGTATCGTAGTTAATATGGCCATACGGTACCGGTCCAATTGGACTATATTGGTTTCCAGCTATCTTTCTCACGATAGATGAATAAGGACCAGCAGGATTTCCAGCGACAATATAGGCTTTAATTGTGCAACTAGCATTACATTGCTGACACGATGTAAAAATGACATTTTCCGCCGTATAATCTTGATAATCAGTTCCTATGCCATGAGGTTTATCAATCCATACCCCATTGACAACTTGTTTAATCGGACCGACAAAAGCTGGACCAACAAAGGCGATTGCCCCGAGAGCTCCCAATGCTTTTATAAAGCTTCGCCGATTCATTTTCTTATTTTCCACCGCTCGTCACCTCTTTAGCATCCATTTCATCAATCGGAAGAAGTTTTTCACCAAATGTATAAATAAGAAGCCCCATCGCGACAACACCTATACTTACCATCCACTCTCTTAACGTAGGAAAATAATCACCCCATGGGAGCTCATGGAATAGCGGCACGATAAGTGAAGGCACAACGATATTAAAACGGACTCCAATGATGCCAATTACAATTAAGATCGCCGCTAATAATAAGGCGTTTGCTGAGTTTTTTGTTTTTTTCCAAAAAACAATTGTGATCGGTACAACTGCGCCAAGGAATATTTGAATACCCCAGTAAGACCAGGAGTAACGACTTGCCATCATCGTTCCTAACGTATTTAAATGCTCTTTCTCAAGACCATATACAGCCGTTAAATTTTCGTAAAATTGAAGACCGAGATCGATCATGAGGAAAGCAACCATTAAATTGGCTAACGATTTAATCATTCTCATATCAATCGGCTGCTTCTGCGCTTTTTTCTTAATGACATACATAGCTAGCAATAAAGCTGTCCCGGACACCATAGCTGAAACGACGAAAATAATTGGAAACAGTGCTGTATTCCAGCCTGGTCGCGCTTTTACTAATGCAAAAATTGTTCCTGTTCCGCCGTGGACCCCGATAATAGCTATCGGAATGCCAATTGTTCCAAGTATTTTCATCCACATATGATCACGTTTTTTCGTGTAAGCATTAATTGTCGCATTTTTAAAGGTGATTAGCTTAGCTATTTTTCCTTTTATTGTATAATTATATTTTTGAGCTAACTGAACTAAATCTTCACGCATCGCTATATATAATTCAACACTTAAAAGTGCAATATAGACTAGGTAAAAGTGGACTTCCCAAGCGAGAGCAGAAGTTACGTTCCAATAAATAACTGCATTGAGAAATCGTTCAGGGCGCCCTAAATCCATTAAAACGAAAGTTAATGCAACAATCATACAAACAATTGCAGTAAACAACGCCGCTTTACCGATTCGCTCATATTCCTTCATTCCGAATACGAAAATTAATGTCGATAATAGAAACGAGCCTGCACTTAGCCCAACGAAAAATATATAAAAAGCAATCCATGCCCCCCATGGGGTAATACTTGATAGATTCGTAGTTGATAAACCAAATACTAACCGTTCAATGATAAAATAGCCGCCAAACGCAAAGCCTATTAATAAGAAAGTTACCCAAATTTTAAATGCAGCTGATTTTTTTGGTGCTTCAACTAAATTTGCCACTCCATTCCCTCCTAACGTAAGTAAATAACGCTTGGCTCTGTTCCCAGCTCCTCTTTTAAACGAAACGCCCGTGGACTTGCGGCAAGCTTTGATACGGTACTATTCGGATCATTAATATCGCCAAAAAAGCGGGCATCTCCGATACATGTTTCAACACAAGCCGGTTCTTCACCACGCTCAAGGCGATGGAAACAAAAGCTGCATTTGCGAATTGTCCCGACCGGTGTCTTCCCCTTCTTCCGTTCGCCGCGATCTACTCCGTACTCAGGGCTCGTGACATCATTGTAGCCGAGCATTTCCTCGTAGCTATCACCAAAATCATATGAACGTGCACCGTATGGACATGCAACAATACAATAACGACAACCAATACAGCGGTCATTATCGATAGCAACGATACCATTATCAAGCTTATACGTTGCTCTTGTCGGACACACTTGTACACATGGAGGTTGATCACATTGCATACACGGCCGCGGCAAGTTGACGAGTGATACGTTTGGAAAATCCCCGCTCATTTGCTCCATCACAACGTTATAAGAAATACCTGGCGGTGTACGATTTTCTGCCTTACAAGAAACGGTACAAGTATCACACCCGACGCATTTCTGTAAATCAATGACCATCACCCACTTTGGGCCTTTCCCGTTATTTTTTTTCTGTTGCTCCTCACCTGCCGCATAATACTTTCCGAATTCTTTTGTTAATGAGGACGAATATACTTTATGAAAATCGGCAATTTTCATTTGACCGCTTAATACTTTTCTTGCATCACGAGCCATATTTAAACCAAGCTTTGAATCATAAGGAGATTTGGCCAACTCTTTTCGAGGGTTAGGTAAGATGCTGTCAATGATTTGGCTGTACTCTTTTGGCTGTACTTGTTTTTTTGAAAAAAGCCCCATTTCTATCACCTCTGCTTACTTATTTCGTTGTCTTTTTAATTTCGTTTATATCTTCCTCTACCTCTTCTGTTACATCACTTGTCAGCTCTTTCGCGGATTTTTTAAATTCTTGTAATGTTTGACCAACGGCTCTGCCAATTTCGGGTAATTTTTTTGGACCAAAAATAATTAGTGCTAATACGAGAATTAAAATTAAGCCTGGGATACCGATATTTGATAACATGACACCCACTCCTTTTAAGTTTATTTACTATATTTATTTGCAAGTTTCATGCCATTTTGGTTTTGATTTTAAAATTAAAAGATCACAGCCATTCCTGCTGCTTATTTTGCGTATGTTTCATGAATTCGTAATTACTAAAATAAGCTACAAAAAAGCGATTGATCCGGGTGTTCCCAGAGAGCAATCGCTTTCATCATGTGACATTTTGTCACGTCTTGCTTATTTGTCACCTGTCATTTTGTCTTGATCATTCTTTAAATTGAAACTGTTCAATTTTCCGATATAAATTCCGTACACTAATTCCTAATATTTTCGCCGCTTTCGTCTTATTCCAGTTCGTATCAGTTAAGACAGCATAAATATGCTCTTTTTCAAGATCTTCTAACGTTCGTGATGTTTCTTTCAGCATAGAAATCTTCCCTTTTTGACGCGGAAGAAGTAAATCATCCGCCTCAATTACGTCTCCATTTGACAATAATAACCCGCGTTCAATTAAATGGTGAAGCTCTCTTACATTTCCAGGAAAGTCATACGTAGATAATTGCTTCAATGCTTCAGCTGAAAGTTTTTTATACGTTTTATTTGCCTTTTGTAGAAAAAAATCAATAAATAAAGGAATATCTTCTTTTCGTTCCCGCAGCGGTGGTATGGTTAATTTTACAACATTCAAGCGATAGTAAAGATCATCGCGAAAGTTCCCATTATCAACCTCATTTTCAAGATAACGATTTGTTGCCGTGACAATCCGAACTTGTACTTTTCTTTCGCGGACATCTCCAACCCGTCTAAATTCACCTGTTTCTAAAAATCTTAATAGCTTCACTTGAACAGGAAGCGGCATCTCGCCAATCTCATCTAAAAAAAGAGTCCCTCCATTAGCCGCTTCAACTAACCCTTTTTTATCTTTATTTGCCCCAGTAAACGCTCCTTTTACATGACCAAATAATTCACTTTCCAAAAGCTGTTCAGGTAAAGCGCCAGAATTTACAGCAACAAATGGTTCATCTGCTCGACAGCTCCAATAATGTAATGCTTTAGCAAATAGTTCTTTTCCAGTTCCGCTTTCCCCCTCGATTAAGACAGGAACTTCACTATCAGCTATTTTTTTTGTCAATTCAAGAACCTCTTTAAACTTTGAACTTTCTCCAATAATGTGAAATTTATTTTGCTGCTCAATTATTTTCCGCATACTGTCATTTTTTTCTTTTAATAATTTATTTTCACTCGCCTTTGCGATTGTCATTTCTAACTCTGATAAGTTGTATGGCTTCGTTAAATAGTCAAACGCTCCAAGCTTCATTGCCTTAATTGCTGTTTCAATCGTTCCGTGGCCGGTTAACATGAGGACCTCTGTTTCCTGTTGGATCATTTTCGTTTCTTTTAGCAGCGAAATCCCGTCCATTTTTGGCAGCCGAATATCATAGATTGCAACGTCATAAATATTTTTCTTTAACAACAACAGCGCTTCTTCAGCATTTGTTGCTTCATCAACTTGAAACCCTTTGCGCCTTAATCTCCTTACAATAATTTCAAGTAAATCTTTCTCATCATCGACGACTAAAAGCTTTGTTATCCGCATCGTTCTCCTCCTCTATTCTCGGTGCAATCGGTAAACGAACTTCGACTGTCGTTCCTACTCCTACTTGACTATTCATTTGGATCTCTCCGCCGAACTGTTGAATAATCCCGTAGCATACGGATAGACCAAGTCCTGTTCCTTTCCCGACCGGCTTCGTCGTATAAAATGGATCAAACAGCTTTGACAGCTCTTCTTTACGAATGCCAACACCTGAATCCTTTACGGTTAAAACAACGTACTCTCGATCTTTACATGCAGCAATCGTCATTGTTCCTTCTTCCTCTATTGCATCGATTCCATTATGAAGTAAATTTACTAACACTTGCATTAAGTTTAAGCTATCCCCTAAAATTGGCGGTAAATTAGGTTCTATTTCAAGTTGCAACTGGATTTGATGTTTTTTAAATAAGTAATCAACAAGATTAATACTGTTTTCGATCGTTTCGTATATGTCAATACGAGTAACTGTCCAATTCGATTTTCTAGAAAAATTAAGTAGATTCCTCGTTATTTTCTTACATCGTTCGGTATTTTCATTTATCTTTTTTAAGTAAAACTGGATTTCATCCCGTTCCAAATCTTCTAATTCTAATCGATCTGTCAAATCTTCAGCATACACATTAATGGTTGTTAAAGGATTGTTAACCTCATGAGCAAAACTAGATGCCATAAGACCTAGAGCAGAAAGCCGATCCGTCTGGATGATTTTTTCTTCCATTTCCTTTTGTTCTGTTACATCTTCAATTACAAGGAGAAACTCTCCTTCTGCTTCAATTGTATGATTTAATGAAAAAACACGATGGTGGAATACCTTTTCTTCCCCTGATTTTATTGTAAATTTCATAAACCGATCAGCCTGATGATTTTGTAAATCCGGGCACGTTATCGGACATTCTTGACAAGGCGTTCTTTTTCCACCGATAAGTGAATAACAAGGCAACGAAAGTTCCTTACGATTAAGCCATTCCTTTAGAATCGGATTCATCCATGTTACTTCATAATCTTTTGTTACAAGCGCTAGACCAGCACCAATTCCGTTCACAACTACGTTTAACCGTTCTTTCTCCTGTTCAAGTCTAAAAGACTTTTCCTGTAATTCCTCACTCATTTCATTAAACGAAACAGCGAGTTTTCCTAATTCATCCGTTCGTAATATGTTAATCGGTTTCGTACGATAGCCGATTTTTAACCGTTTCATTGCCCGCTCAATTAAAACGATTGGTGTTGTAAAGTATAGACCGGCATACACACTAATAAGGCTTACAATTAATGTAATAAAAATAACAACAATTAACCCATTCTGAAATAGCTCGTTAATCGGTCTAAAGGCTGTTGCTGTAGGTTGTTCCATGACAAGAGTCCAGTTAAGATCATCTATCCTCGTTTTTACCCCAAGAACGTCTTTTGACTTTGGAACAGTTTGAATTTGCCAAAGCTTGCTATAATCTTGATGAGCGATAACTCGATCGTTCTGATCTATTAAATATATATAAGAAGAATCGTCGTGGCGAGCGGAAGAAATTTTACCAATTATTTTTTGCAGTTGAACAATGACACCGATTCCTTTTCTCTCTCCAGCCTCAATATATGGGACAGCTGCCTTCATAACAGGCTGTCCCAATTCATTAAACTCGACTTCGCCATAAACTTGATCGTTTGTTTGCAAATCATACCACATTTCATCTGTAAACCATTTTTCATTTTCAAGCGCTAAATTTAACTTAAAGCGCGATACACGTTTTTCGACGATCCCGCCTTCATTTGTCATGACAATCTCTTCAATTGAAGTATTTTTGTGAAGTAATTCATAGAAACTGCCATTCTCACTGTTAGAGTCGTTAATTGAGGAGAGTAATTGAATTTGTTGCAACGTTTGATTAAATTCAAGCTCGATTTCATTTGATAAGTTTTTCAGCATTAACTCTTGCTTGTCTAAAATTCGTTCCTCTAAATCAGCTTTTACATAAAAATAATAATAAAGACTCATAGATAATAAAGGGATTGTAGACATCATCACCCCAAATACGAGTACTTTATTGCGGATCGGGTGAGAAAGAAGCCAGTTAATGATTCTTTTCATTTATCTTTAACTCCCTTATCCGGTTCTTTTAAGCGGACAAGCTCTGCGTTTGATAACATCTCATGATTCAAAGTAACCCCTAGTTGTTCACTTACTTGTTTGTTTATCATAAATCGGATGTTATCAGGCAGTTCAACTGGTAAATCTTTAGGAGCATTTCCTTGAACAATCGAGCTTACGTAACGAGCAGCCTGATATCCTTGTTCATAAAAACTAGCTCCATGACCTGCTAAAAAGCCTTTTTCTACTTCGTGCTCATATAGTGCCATTGATGGTAGATAATATTTCTTTATTAATTGTATAAATTCCTCTGTCAACGCTTCGATTCGAAAGCTTGGCAAAATGAGCAGTCCATCATTTTCTTCAATATTTTCGGCGATTTTATTTTTATAGCTACGATCTGCAACATTCCACGGAATCACTTCTAGGGAAAGCTTTCCAGCAGCTTCTACAGTTTCTTGTAAGCTTTAACGGCTCACTTCAATTTCTTCATCGTAAAGAAGATGAACTCGTTTTAGTGAAGGAATTAATTCTTTAAATAGCTCTAACCGTTTTCCAGAAATACTAGTATGGTAGTTGTTTATACCTGTATACTGTCCACCTGGACTTCGATAATCATTAATTAATCCTAACTCCTTCGGTGCGGCTACACCGGCAAATACGACAGGGATATATAGATTTTCTTTCTCCAATTTTTCTTTTAGTTGCACTGTTTCAATCCCGCCAAGCGTGACAATTACATGAGGCTGCTTGTTTAAAAGACTTGTAATCATTACTTCTAATTTATCTTGTTGTTCATTAGCATTTTTAACGATATATGTGAGCTCTTTATCTTTATAACCAATATCTGCAAGTCCCTTTTTTAATCCAGCAAGTTTTTCATAGCGATTCTCTCCAATCAATAAGACGCCTATTTTTATGGGAGGATCCGCTTTTTTTTCGATAAAGCTATAAAAAATGAACGAAATTGTCATTATGCTCAAAAAGAAAATAAACCATTTTATTTTCATATAAATTCTCCTTCAATTACACCTATGTAGCTTCACTATAACGAAAAAAAGGAATTCAATACCGAAGAAATTCGCAGAACTTTTTGAACTTAAAAAGAAAAAAATGATATTTTTCATAAGAATGAGGTTGGCTTGAAAGGGCAAACATAAGATTGAATATCAAATGTTTGATATCTCATAACGTTTGAACATAAAAAGGAGCATCCAATCGTCGAATATCGCCTGATTGGACACCCCCTTAAATAATTGAAACAAGCGGCCCCAATTATGCAATTGAAGAGCCTTTTCTAGATTCTTTTAAATTTTCTCGTGCTAGCCTCAGTTTGTAGACCAAGTGAAGTATGACTCAGACTGACGCCTAGCACGTGACCGAAGCGAAAAGAACAAGCTTTCATGCATTTCTTTGTAAACTGACGATACTTTTGTTTTTTTTATTCGTCCTGTTCAGTTAAAATGAGCGGGCCTTCTTTAGTAATCGCAATTGTATGCTCGTATTGAGCAGAATATTTACTATCAACTGTCCGTGCTGTCCAGCCATTTGAATCCATTTTCATTTGATACGCACCAATGTTTACCATTGGCTCAATTGTAAACACCATTCCCTCTTTAATTCGAGGACCTTTACCTGGCAGGCCGTAATGGGGGACGTCTGGCTTTTCATGGATGCTTGATCCGATCCCATGACCGATAAAATCACGGACAACAGAAAAACCTTCGCTTTCTACATACGTTTGGATTGCATGACCGATGTCTCCAATACGATTGCCTACTTTAGCTTGTTCAATTGCGAGATACAAAGATGTCTTCGTTACTTCAAGCAACTTTGCTACCTGTTCAGAAACTTCCCCTACCGGATACGTCCATGCGGAATCCGCCAATGATCCGTTTAAGTTTACGACCATATCAATCGTTACGATATCCCCCTCCCGCAATGGTTCTTTGCGAGGGAAGCCGTGGCAAATTTCATCATTAATACTTGCGCAAGTAGCATATTTATATCCTTTGTAACCTTTCTGCTCCGCTGTCGCTCCATGCTTTTCCAAATATGCATCTACAAATTCTTCGATTTCCCACGTTGTAACTCCTGGCTTAATTAATTTACGAAGCTCTTTATGTACTGAAGCAAGCAGTTCTCCAGCCTTTTTCATACCTTCAATTTCTCTTGTTGATTTTAATACAATCATTTTTGTATCCTACCTCTCTATTTATTCCATTATTTTAAACGTTTCGAAAGTGTTACTTTCTTAAGGTGAGAACGAGTGAGCATCACACTTTTACCACCTATCATATCTTTCATTTCATTTTATCACAAGTCGGTCTCTTACATGAATGTTCTGGCGAGTAGTATCGTGGAATGAAAATGAAGAGGAATTGAATTTTAAGAAGATATGTTATTAGTTCTCCCGCTTAGACAGTTGACAAACCCAGGCATTTCCTCCGTTGTCAATTCTATTCGTTTCCGCATCATGCTGCGAATATAAAGGCTGAGAAGGTACCTTTATTGGTTCCCTCTCAGTCGTTTATTTATTTTTTCAAACTAATCGCAATTTTAGCTCCAATTTCCGCATTATGTTTAATTAGGGAAATGTTTGCGTTTAAGCTTGATCCATTTGTTAATTCCTTTACTTTAGACAATAAAAACGGTGTAACCTCTTTACCTGTAATATGATTTTCTTTTGCTTGTTTTAATGCTTCTTCAATAATACTATTCATAAATGCTTCATTCAGTGCGTCCTTTTCCGGGATCGGATTTGCAATTACTAATCCTCCGTTAAGACCAAGATCCCATTTTGTCCGAATGATCTCCGCTGCTTCTTCCGGTGAATTCACACGATAATTTACATGAAATGGACTTTTCCTCGTAAAAAAGGCGGGGAATATATTCGTTTCATAACCAACGACTGGAACTCCATGCGTCTCTAAATACTCAAGAGTTAAACCGAGATCCAAAATTGACTTTGCACCTGCACAAACAACTGCAACATTTGTTCTTGCTAATTCTTGAAGGTCTGCTGAAATATCCATTGTCTTCTCAGCCCCACGGTGAACCCCGCCAATTCCTCCAGTAACAAAAACTTCAATATTAGCCATTTGTGCGCAAATCATTGTTGAAGCAACTGTTGTTGCTCCATTTTTCTTAGTAGCAACTAAATAAGGCAGATCTCGGCGGCTCGCTTTTTGAACATTTTCACTTGTTGCTAAAAATTGAAGTTCTTCATTTGATAAGCCGATCTTTATTTTCCCATTTATAATCGCAATTGTCGCTGGAACCGCTCCATTTTCTCGAATAATATTTTCAACTTCTTTAGCAGTCTCAACATTTTGCGGATAAGGCATTCCGTGCGCAATAATTGTTGACTCAAGGGCAACAATCGGCTTCTTTAATTTCTTTGCTTCTAAAACTTCTATTGAATATTCAAGCCAACTCTTTACCATAAGACGTACTCTCCTCTAGATGAAATGTTGTTTATATGATTGTTGAAGCATATGTTTATTTAACATCGGATTTACTGTTTCAGGCGATTGTAATGTGAGTAAAGAACAAGTCATGCCAATTTTACAAGCATCTTCTGTTCTTAAACCGTTTAAATCTCCATATATAATGCCTGCTACTAATGAATCACCTGCTCCAGTTACATCAGTTATATTAACTTTTGGCGGTAATAATACCCCTGCATCACCTTCTTTTGTATAATAAACAAGACCTTTATCTCCTCGTGTAATGACAACCTTTTCGACACCTTTTTTCATTATCTCCTCTGCTGCCTTTAAAAAATCGCCTTCGCTTTCAATCGTTATTTCAGATAAAACTTCTGCTTCCTCTTTATTTGCAATGAGCCATGTGACTCCTAATAAATTGTTTGGCAATTTTCTTGCTTTAGGAGATGAGACTGGGACGACACACATTGGAATTTGTTCTTCCCGACATAAATCAATTATTTGTTTTAACACATCTTTCGGGAAGTTTGTATCAATAAGAACCATTTCTGCATTTGCTATATATCCCCAACGCTTTTCGATAAATTCCTGCTGTACAGTATCATAAATTGACATATCAGCAAGTGCTACAACCATTTCGCCGTCCTTGTCCAATAAAGCAGTATATGTGCCTGTTTCTAGATTCGGCAACGACAAGGATGGTTCAATATCAACAAAAGTTTCTGTATTCGTTAACAGCCATTGCCCTTGATGGTCTTCTCCAACCACTGTCATAAGTGCAGAATCAATTCCAAGTCTCCCGAGATTTTCAGCTATATTTCTTGCTACACCTCCACGCGACTGAGAGCTCTTTGCAGGATTAGATGTACCAAATTCAAGCTTTGTTGCTACTTGAATCTTTCGATCGATATTTGCACCTCCTATACAAAGAAGTTGCTTTTTTTTCGGCACAACATAAGCTCTGCCAAGAATTTCGCCTTGTTTTATTAAGGAGCTTATATAGCCTGCAACAGCAGAACGTGACAATCCAGTTCTTTCCGCAAGCTCATTTTGTGATATAAAGGGGTCTTCATTAATAAATTGCAAAATAGCTAACTCTTTTTTATTCATCTAACCTCTCTCACTCCCAATCCACACTCTTATAACATATGTTTATATTATAAACATATGTCTTTATACTTGCAACCTTTCCTTATTTTTTATCTTTTAAAATAAGTTGTAACATTTTTCATATTTCTCACATATATAACTCAAAAATTTCTCACTTTTCTCACAAATATTTGCTATTATTTCCTCTGTATATGAATTATATCGCTAAGGAGGAAAGATTGAATGAAAAAAAAGCAAATGTTACTTTTAGTTGTCATTGCAGCCCTATTTATAAGCGCATGCGGTAAAAGTGACAACACATCTGAAAAAAAGGAAGATCAGTCTCCGAAGACGGAAGAAACAGCAGCAACTGAAGTAAAAGATAAGGATGATGAATCATCCGATGAGGCTGATGCAACACCAAAAGAACCAACCGAATCTGATAAATGTGCATTTTGCAACATGGAAGTATACGGAAGCGACCATGAAATGGGAGTATTTACTGTCCAAGCAATTAATAAAGATGGCGAACATTTATTTTTTGACGACTCTGGCTGTTTATTAAATATGGAGCGGCAGTTAGAAGAACATTTTAATACGAAATGGGTTCGCGATCATGAAACGAAAGAATGGATCGACGCAGATAGTGCAGTCATTGTAAAAGGTGAATTTGAAACACCAATGAAGTATGGTTATGCTTTCTTTAAAGATGAAGAGAGTGCAAACAAATTTATTGAAGAAAATAGTGATAAAAATGCAGCTCTTTCATCTTGGGACGAAATTGACAAAGTATCCAACGAACGTTACATGAAAAAAATGCAAAACCAAAATGGCGAGGCACACGGCCATGACGAGACAGATGAAGATGCCAAAGACGAACATGGCGGACATTAAAAATTAAAAAAGATTACAACAAATCATAACACTACTTTATTTCGTAAAAAACGAACATTTAATACTTAACACTCATATTTTACTTTTCATAGAAATCTCAACTGACCCTTCCCAAAAAAGCAGGGATATCCAATCAGTCAATTTTCGGCTATTGGGTATCCCTTTTTTACGTTCAAGAATGCTGATCTATTAATTTTGATTGTCTTTTGCCCCTTTGCGATAACCCCGTTTCAAACTGTTGACAAACGTCCTCAATCTTCGTTACTTGCCCTTCATTATTAGCTCATAAACACACCGCTTCGTGCTGCGCGCCCTCAACTAGTCTCAAGGATAGCTGCTCAAAGATTATTTTTGTCTACAAAGATAGCTTATATAAAAACTGTTGTTTTGTTATCCATTTAATATTTGTTTTTTGAAAAAACACCTTTTCTAACGATACCGCTTTTCCATTCTTATTCGTCAGTTTCTTAACTTCTTCACAAATAATGACATTTCCCCGTTCCATAAATGCTGCACGATCAGCGATTTCTTCAACGAGTGTTAAAATATGAGTCGTAAATAAAATGGTTTTTCCTTTTCGCTTTTCTTCTAAAATCAATTCCTTAAAACGATATACCCAATAAGGATCTAAACCATTTGTAGGTTCATCTAAAATAATGAACTTCACATCTGAAAGTAGTGCTTGTGCTAAAGATAACCGTTGTTGCATTCCTTTAGAATAGTGCTTAATCATCTTTTTTCCATCTTCAGCTAAGCCAACTGCATTTAAAACAGCGTTCACTTTTTCATTTGAAACTTGACGGAGCTTTCCGAAAAAACTCAGTATTTCATATCCTGTCAGTTGCTTCGGGAATAGCATATCATCCGGCATATAAGCAAACATTTCCTTATAATGTTTACTCATAGGATTTGCTTTTTGACCGTTAACAAAAATGTCTCCAGCTGTTGGCTTTAAAATGCCGGTCAATATTTTTATTAAAGTGCTTTTCCCTGCTCCATTTCCGCCGCATAATGCAAATATTTCTCCTTTATTAATAGAAAAGTTAATTTCATCCACTCGATTAAATTTATTATAATGCTTCGCAATATTGTTTAATTGAATAAAAACCTGCTCATTCATCGCTAATCCCCCTATTTAGAAGAAAGCTGCTCAGTAAAATTGGCGTAACAAACCAAAAAATTACTGATAAAACAAATAATAATTGACCAATCAAGCCGTTCGCCCATATCGTTAAATCATAAAGTTTAGGACCGAAAACAGCCGCTCCGTCCATTGATAAAATCGCCCATACCCTAATTAGCTCAACAGGATTTAAAAAAATGGATACAGTAAACATTGGCAAAATTAATTGTTTTGCTGCTATTAAACTTAAACCCATTACGATAAACTCATAGAATAATACCGCAAATGCCCAAACGATTAAACTTACTCCTAACGCCTGAAAGCGGGTTTTTGACGAGATTCCAATCAACATAGACAAAGATAAAAAGACCGCTGCTAATAAGATCGAGAACAAGTAAAAGAGCAATAAAGAAGTAATCGAAGCTGTACTATTAATCAAATACATAACAAGAACAGCTGCTCCGTAGGCAAATGTCAGCACAGACCATACCGCAACAAATAGACCGATATATTTGCCAATTAAAATTGTGCGCGGATGTAGCGGATAAGTGAGCATTAAAGTAAGACCCCGATCCTCTTTCTCACCAGCTAAAAAAAGACTCCCTATTAATAAAGAAATTAAAGGGATAAGCATTAAGTTTAAATTTAACAAGCTCGCTGTCATCCGATTAAAGCCCTCAAAGCCGGAATGACCGGAGTGGCCAAAATAGGCCACCATGACAGCAAGAACAGTAAAAAGAATACCAAAGCTAGTTAACCATTTGCTTCTTAAAATTAATGTTAATTGTTGCCGCGAAACATGATAAATCGCCATTATTCCCAACCCCATTTATGTTTCTGCAGTTTTTCATAATTATAAAGCTCGCCCATTCCTTCCTTTTTTATATAATCTTCTGCTCTTTCTTTCGTTTCAAAGCTAATTACACCATTAGCCATCGGTGTCCAAATGTCAGGATCATATACGTGATATGCTTTGTCTAATTCAACCCATTCGCCTGTCTCAACATCGCGAACATACTTTTTTGCAAGATCCCCATCTTTTTGATCCTTTTCAATAAACTCTATCATGCAACCAATATCATCAAATTTATACACTTCACCGTCTTTCATCATTAGCTGTGTAGCGTACATCTCACTAGCAATACTCATATTACATACTTCACAAACATCAACTTCAGGATTAATATCCTCAGGCTCATACGCCTGATCTTTTCCACATGCTGTTAATAACAGAATAACAATAACAATGACAAAAAATTTTGCTTTCATGATAACTTCCTTCCTTTAATTATCGTAATTGAAGCTACTAATAATAAAACTGCTGCAGTTAAAATCACCATTCCGCTTCTGCCATGTTCCTTTACTGATTTTTGCTTACTTAATGGAAAAGGCTCGATAGCTGGCAGTTCGTCAAACACATTTGCTGATCCTAATGAAGGAAATAACGATTCTGCTTTACTCCACAACTTCACTGCTGGACTTTCAAAGAAAAATTGCCAATACGGCTGTTTTCGCAGTAGCTGATCATATAGCGATCCTGCCTTATAATACGTTTCGCCAATCCCATCTCCAGTAACATCAAATTGCCCGTAATCATCCCAGTAGTTTCCAAGTTTACCGTTATCTAAACGCATCTTTTCATTGGCAATTTTCGATTGAACGATGTTTGAAATAAAATTATTTTCTGAAAAAATGTTACCTGAATTTTCTCCGATAAATTCAAGTCCGACTTGATTAGCAGCGATAATATTTTTAACTGTTTCTGTATTAACACCCTTTTCAAATGAAATTCCAGTACTGTTGCGGATGATTTCATTTCCTTCCAAATAAATATCTTTTGCATCGTAAATTAACACTCCAAATCCTCTAAAATGGAAATGGTCTGTTACAACATTATTTAAAAACTTTAAACTATTTGAATCCATCACCATCAAACCAGTTACATTTTCCGTTAAGTTATTTTCCTCAGTTAGAATATCTCCGCTAAACATATAATGAAGAGCATATCGAGAAGATTTAATCGAATTGTTCACAACATGAATTTTTTTCGTGAAATCAAAGTACACCCCATCTTGGACGCTATCAATTTGATTGTTTTTTATGAAATGACCACTACCTTTAAAAAGGTGAATCCCATTTCCTCTTTTTGAAAAATGCGTTGCATCCCCTTTAATTTCATTATTAACAATGAGATGATCTGTCCCTTTATCAACATTTATACCGAAATGATTGTTAATAAAGCGATTTCCTTCGATCCGATTATTTGTTCCTTTGACGAGATAAATCCCACTGTCTTTTTCGGCTGAACCACTGTTTTGAATGGTAAGTCCTGTAATCACAACGTTGTCAGCCTCATTGACAGTAATGACGTTTCCTTTATTGCCTCCATCAATGACAGCGCCTTCCATTCCGGCAATTGTAATTGGCTTTGAAATCGTCAAATTCTCTTTAAAAACCCCTTTTGGAACGACTATTTTTGCTCCAGCCGCCGCCTGATCAATCACCGCTTGAATGGATTGTCCTTCCTCAACGACTAACTCATGAGCGAAAGCAGGCTTTTGAAAAAGAACAAAAAAAACAGCAAAAAACATCATGGCATACAACAGCCAATTTCTCTTCTGAACCTTACATTGCTTATCATCCGAATCGAGCATGTTACACACCCTTTTCTCTTTCTAAAGAACAACTAACTCTTTATAGAAAATTCTATTAAGTAAAATATTCCTTCAAAGATTATACTAACCAAACATAAATTATCAAATAATTGTGAGAAAACATTGAAATTAATGTGCTTATTTAAAGAAAATAATGGAACGAATTTTTATAAAAGAATGCTTTACTACTCACTTGTTGAACGAATAGAACCCGCATTAAATGTAGAATATTTTAATGTTAACTAAAGAAAATCACAGAGGAAATTCGCAAAAAAAATGTGTCTATTTTGTGAACAATGCCATATAATATAAGTAATTTATCAAATTTATATTTGATACCATTAGGCATGCAGCACGAGGAAAATTAATCACCAAGAACTAAGAATGTTTTATTTCCACATAAGGAGGAGATGTAATGGCTTTTTTTCATTTGTTAAACTTTGCGATCCCGGTTCTATTTATCATCTCCCATTCGGTTTTTTACTCGATCACTTAACAAAGCCTGACAAAAAGGGAAAAATGAAAGACTGACTATTTCTCCAACTTTGATTACTAAGATTAAGCTACATAGAGCTCAAAACGTTCTCAAATACTATCCCTAATTTTGAAAACGCTTTCTTTAAAGTGTAAAGCATCAAATCGAAGCGAGTAAAACTGACTATAAAAAAAGCTTTAGACCGTGCCTTTGGTCATATCAAATTGTCGTTTTTTAGCTACTATTTGAAACATCACCATTAGCAAGGTCTAAAGTTATTTTTTTTGCATTTTTAAGCCATTCAGTAGCTTTTTCAATATCTTTCGAGAATATTCGGTCTTTTATAATCGATGGAACAATCATTCTTCCTGCTTGATAAAAACTCCGTGTTTTGTTTTACATGTTTTCGATTCCGCGATACTCAACCGCTTGCATTGCGCAAATCAGCTCAATTGCCAGCACTTTTCGTGTATTTTGAATGATTTGATAAGCATGCCTTGCAGCAATTGTCCCCATACTGACGTGATCCTCTTGATTGGCGGAAGATGGGATAGAATCAACACTGGCTGGATGTGCAAGCGTCTTATTTTCTGAAACTAACGAAGCAGCACTGTACTGAAGGATCATCGCTCCAGATTGTAAGCCTGGTTCAGGGCTTAAAAACGGAGGTAAATCATTTAATTGTGGATTTACAAGCCGTTCAATTCGACGTTCGGAAATATTCGCAAGCTCAGCGACAGCAATTTTCATAAAATCCATCGCTAATGCAATCGGCTGACCGTGGAAATTGCCTCCAGAAATCACTTTATCTCCGTCATTAAAAATGAGAGGATTATCTGTTGCTGCGTTCATTTCAATTTCAAGTTTTTCTTTTACATAATCTAACACCTGCCATGATGCCCCATGAACTTGTGGAATACATCGAAGTGAGTAGGCATCTTGAACACGAATCTCTCCTTGTCTAGTCGTTAAACGGCTCCCTGACAAATAGGCTCTCATTCGTTTTGCTGTTTCAATTTGCTGCGGATAGCCTCTAACAATATGAACATCTTCATCAAATGCATCAATAATCCCATTGAGGCCTTCTATCGTCATTGCTGCAATTAATTCACTCTTATAAGCAAGCTTTTCAGCCTCTAAATAGGCAACAACTCCCATTGCAGTCATCGCTTGTGTCCCATTAATTAATGCTAATCCCTCTTTAGCATGTAAAGAAATTGGCATCATGCCTTCTTCTGCAAGGGCAGTCTCAGCTTGTATTCTTCTGCCTTTATAAAATACTTCACCCTCCCCCATTAAAACAAGGGCTAAATGAGACAGCGGCGCAAGGTCTCCGCTCGCTCCAAGAGAGCCTTGTTGTGGAACAACTGGATGGATTTTAGCATTTATTAACTCAACTAACCTTTCGATAATGATCGGTCTAACTCCTGAATAACCTTTTAACAACGCATTTGCGCGCAGCAGCAGCATTGCTCTTGATACAACTTCTGGGAAGGGATCGCCTACTCCACAAGCATGTGAATGGATTAAATTTAATTGAAGCTCTTTAACATAGTCTACATTTATTAGCACATCACTAAATTTCCCAAAGCCTGTATTAATCCCATAAACGACTTGACTTTCTTGAACAATCTTGTCAACTGCTTTCCTGCCTTTTTCCACTAACTGTAAATGATCCTTACATATAGTTACAGTTGCCTGATCATATAAAACTTGATAAACATCTGTTAACGTTAACGAATTCCCCGTTATTTTCATAACCCTTACACTCCTTGATTATATTAGCGGAATAAAGAAAAGGCCCGCTTTCAAACAAAATGTTTGAGAGCGAGCCTTTTTAAATGTGTGATTGTAAAATTGATTTATTAATTTCATCATAATCCGCTTCCTATACTTTTATCAATATACTATTATATTATGTGATATGAAAACAGATTGTCAATTACTTTTTCCATATTTTATCAGTCTAATTTGTTAATATACTAAAGCAAAACTAGATTAAACAAAGCTTGTCCACATTATTATTTACCATTTTTCACAACTTCTCTTGTTCCAGAATATAATCCAGATGCAGATAAGCCTAGCATTAATCCAACGACAAATCCTTCTTTCAAACTAACCCCTAAATAAAACATGCCGAATAATAGTCCAAAAATAACTGCAACAAAAGGTGAATACTTACCAGGCAGCCCCCCTCTTTTAAACAACTCTACAATTCCCATTATGAGAGGAATTAAGGCTACATCATATAATTGGAACATTTTCTATTCACCTCCTTTTATTACAGCATATTAAGACTTGTACAATATTGGCACGGCTGTTCGACAAATTTTATTTACGGATGATCGACGCCAAAACATGTCATTTTAATACTTTATCCGTTATACTGATAAAGTGAACCTACTGTTAACTTTATGGGCACGTGAATGGACAATGAAACATCAATCTTGTTCAATGTGAAAGGAGATTTTATGAAATCACTAATTCTTGCAGAAAAACCGAGTGTTGCCCGAGAAATTGCGCGCGTTCTCGGTTGTAAGCAACAGCATAAGCATTATCTTGAAGGAAACAAATATATCGTCACTTGGGCTCTCGGACATTTGATCGAATTAAAGATGCCAGAGCATTATGATAAAAAAAATACGCATTGGCGACTTGAAGATTTACCAATTATCCCTCAAAAAATGGGCTTAAAAACGATTAAACAAACAAGCCATCAATTTCGTGCAATCAAACAATTAGCAAAACGAAGCGATAAAAAAGAATGTATTATTGCTACTGACGCAGGACGAGAAGGAGAACTTGTCGCCCGTTGGATTCTTGAGAAGATCCGTTGGCGTAAACCAGTGAAACGATTATGGATCTCATCTCAGACAGATAAAGCAATTAAAACAGGCTTTCAACAATTAAAGCCAGGAGCACAGTTTGATTCGCTCTATGAATCTGCTGTTTGCCGGGCAGAAGCTGATTGGTTAATCGGTTTAAATGTGACAAGAGCATTGACAACAAAATATAATGAGCCTCTTTCAGCCGGTAGAGTACAAACACCAACATTATCGATGATCATGGAACGAGAACGAACAATTCAAACTTTTGTTCCGAAAGAATACTGGACGATTTCTGCTCAAATCGGCACTTTAAAAGTTGACTGGGAGCATAATGGTGAAAAGCGAATTTTCCAAAAGGAAAAAGCCGACAGGATAAAAGAAAAAATAATAGATAAAAAAAAAAGCTGTTCTCCGCTTAATTAACCGGAAAAAGAAGAGTGAGCAACAACCACTGCCATACGACTTAACTGAATTACAGCGTGATGCAAATAAAAAATTCGGCTTTTCCGCGAAAAAAACAGCAAACGTTCTGCAACGGTTATATGAACAATATAAGCTCGTCACATATCCGCGAACAGACTCTCGCTATTTAACAACAGATATGAAAAGCACGATGATTGATCGTCTTCATGGTATTTCTTCAGGCTATAAAGAAGAAGTTAAAGAGGTTTTTAAAAATAATGGAAAAGTAATGGCGAACCGAGTTTTTAACAATGAAAAGGTAACAGATCATCATGCCATTATCCCAACAGAAGAAAGATTGCATTTAAGTGATTTAGACGCGGATGAACGAAAACTATACGATTTAATTGCCCGCCGTTTTCTTGCATTATTTTATTCTCCATATCAATATGAAACAGTTCATGCAACCTTTGAGGTGAATGGAGAGACGTTCATAGCCAAAGAAACAGTTGTCATTGATTTAGGATATCGTAAAATAACGGGAAAAAGTGATGAAAAAGCCGCAAATTTAAACAACTTTACAAAGGGAAATACTTTTTTAATAAAAGAAGTAAGCCAAGAAAAAAAATTAACTGAACCACCGCTTCGTTACACAGAAGCAGATTTATTAAGTCAAATGGAAAAATTCGGTCTTGGTACGCCTGCCACTAGGGCTGATATTATTGAGCGCCTCTTAAGTACGGAAGCTGTTGAACGGCAAAACGGGCGACTTTATCCAACAACAAAAGGAAAACAACTTATTGATCTAGTCAATAATGAACTAAAATCACCAGAGCTCACATCAAAATGGGAAAAAGAACTTGAATTAATTGCCCGAGGGAAAGCGAATCCAAAGAAATTTATCGAGAACATTCGAAAGCAAACGACCTATCTTGTAGCTGAAATTAAAAAGAGCGAAAAAACGTATCGTGCCCATAACTTAACAGGTGCAAAATGTCCCGAGTGCGGCTCATTTCTTAAAGAACGAAATACGCGGGAAGGAAAAATGCTTGTCTGCTCAAATTTGGAATGTCGCTTTAGAAAAAGAAAAGATCCGAAACTTTCCAATCGCCGCTGTCCGCAATGTCATAAAAAAATGGAGATTCATAACGGAAAAGCGGGCGTCTATTTTCAATGCCGTCCATGCAACATCGTTGAAAAAGCAAGTGAGCGGAAAAAATCAATTTCTAAACGAGAAGAACGAAAGCTCGTGCAACATTATACTAAAAAAGACGTCTCCTTTGGAACGAGTTTAGGTGACTTACTGAAAGAAGCGTTAAATAAAGACGAGCAATAGTAAACTCCCCCGCTTAAAGGCGGGGATTTATTTCCCTTAAACGTTTGCAAGTCAATTTATTTTCTCACTAAATATTGCTAATATGAAGGAGAACATTTTAAAAAGGAGGAATTAAAAACATGAGTGAATTTAAAAAAAACTTGGAAAAGTATGCAGAACTAGCCGTAAAAGTCGGTGTAAACATACAAAAAGGACAAACATTAGTGATTAATGCCTCTCTCGATGGAGCAGAGTTTGTTCGACTTGTAGTAAAAAAAGCCTATGAAGCCGGTGCTCATAATGTTATTACGAATTGGAACGATGATGTTGTCACTCGATTAAAATATGAACTTGCTCCGGATGAAGTATTCCATGAATACCCAATGTTAAGAGCAAAAGAAGTTGAGAAATTAGCTGAAAACGGTGCAGCATTTATGGCAGTTATTTCTTCAAGCCCTGATTTATTAAAAGGGATCGATCCAAACCGAATTGCTAACTTCCAAAAAGCAGCTGGGAAAGCAAGAGCAAAATATCTCCAATACGTATCAGCAGATAAAGTTAGTTGGACTGTTGTGGCAGCAGCCTCAGAAGATTGGGCAAAAAAAGTATTCCCTGATACTCATGACGCTGTACATAAACTATGGGAGGCAATCTTTAAAGCAACTCGTGTTAACAGTGATGATCCGATTCAAGCATGGAAATATCACGATGCTTCCCTTCATAAAAAAGTCGAATACTTAAATGAGAAAAAATATAAACAACTGCATTACAAAGCACCTGGAACAGATTTAACAATTGAACTCCCAAAAAACCATCTTTGGGTTGGAGCTGGAAGTATCAATGAACAAGGAAACGAATTTATGGCAAATATGCCGACAGAAGAAGTGTTTACTGTTCCGTTAAAAACAGGGGTGAACGGCTGCGTCTCGAATACAAAACCGCTAAGCTATGGTGGAAATATTATTGACAACTTTACGATTACATTTGAAAACGGGCGCATTATTGATGTGAAAGCAGAAAAAGGTGAAGACATTTTAAAACATCTTATTGAAACAGATGAAGGTTCTCATTATTTAGGTGAGCTTGCTCTCGTACCTTTTGATTCACCGATTTCTCAATCAAACGTCCTTTTCTATAATACTTTATTTGACGAAAACGCCTCAAATCATTTAGCAATTGGGAATGCTTATGCATTTTGTATTGAAGGCGGAAAAAGCATGACTCAAGAACAGTTAAAAGAAAATGGTCTGAATCAAAGCATCACTCATGTAGACTTCATGATCGGTTCAGCCGAAATGGATATTGATGGAATCACTACAGATGGAAGAGCAGAACCCATTTTCAAAAAGGGAAATTGGGCATTTTAATATGAAACGAGACTGGGACATAACTAAAACAATCAACTCTAAAAACGAACGATATGCTCATTTAGGGGAGAAAATATACGTAGACTCCTGCGGGAAAAGCAACAGCTGAAAATCCCGCAGGAAGCGGTTTTTGCTTCCGAGGAAGTTGAGACGTTGCCCGCGGAAAGCGAAGTATATTTCCGGAGCGGGATATAAGCACTAACTATCTCATTGTTCGGATTTATCTTTGATTAAAATGGTTTTGTCCCGACCTTGTTTTTGATTAGTTTTAAAAAAACTACACAGTTTCCTTAGATAATGAAAATCTTTGTTTACATAAAAAGCTGAACGCAATATACGAGATAAACGAGAATAAGATCGGTAAAACAACAGTATGCATGCCAAACGGATTTGGATAAAATCGATCAATGATAATATATGAACCTACCCCGACAATCATCGAAGCTAAGGCTCCGTATTTATTCCCCGTCTTCCAATAAAGCCCAAAAATAATAGGCCAAATAAACGCCGCTTCCAACCCGCCAAATGAGAATAAATTTAACCAAATAATTAAATCTGGCGGATTTAACGCCATTAGAAAGACGAGAACACCTAAAGCAGTCGTAACAAATAAACTCATATTCTTCACTTGTTTCGGAGGAGCATTCGGTTTTATATAATTTAAGTACACATCTTTTACAATCGCCGAGCTGACTAAAAGTAACAACGAATCAACTGTCGACATAATCGCTGCCATTGGCGCTGCTAAGACGACTCCAGCAAGCCAGGGCGGCAATACTTCCATTACAATTAACGGCATGACCTTATCACCAATTTCAATTCCCGGGATAATGGCCCTCGCAAATACACCGATTAAATGCATTCCGAGCATAATGAAACCAACGACAATCGTACCAATAATAATAGCTCGGTGCATTGCTTTTGCATTTTTATAAGACATAGCTCTAACGGTTACTTGAGGTAAGCCGACTACCCCTACCCCAATTAGTATCCAAAAGGAGGAAACATATAATGGCGTTAATCCGCCATCAAAACCATAAGGGGAAATTAAATTCGGATTTTCGGCTTTTAAATCTGCAATCATATTAGCAATTCCGCCTCCAGCAATAATTGTCGCAACTAGTAAAATCAATGTTCCGCCAAACATTACGATCCCTTGAACTGCATCAGTTAACGCCACTGCCCTGAAGCCGCCGATAATGACATAGACAAGAACGGATAGTGCAAAAATAAATAACGCTGCGGTATAAGAAAGGCCGGTTAATGACTCTATTAATCTTGCTCCTCCAACCCATTGGGCCGCCATTGCCGAAAACAAAAAAATAATCATACTCACTGCTGAAAATAATACAACCGCTGTACTTTGATAACGCTCTTTTAAATAATCAATTAACGTAATAGCGCGATATCTCCTTGCCATAATAGCAAATTTTTTTCCAAGCACCATTAAGACGAAATACCCTGTTGCCACCTGTGCCATCGCCAAAAGCACCCAGCCGAGACCTTGAGTATATGCGACACCTGGACCGCCAATAAAACTGCTCGCACTTCCATAGGTAGCAGTCATTGTCATCGCCAAAATAAAGCCGCCCAGCTCCCTGCTGCCTAAAAAATACTCTTGGAGAAACGAGTCTGACTTTTTCACGTATAAACTTCCCCAAAATCCAACGATGAAAATAATAAGCAAAAAAATAATTAACGGAGAAATGACCGCCCAATTCATTCTGTTCTTTCCCCTTCCCCATCCTCAAACGGAACTTCCTTAAATAACAATTTTACAACCAAAATAATCATAAAGACCATCACAATAAAGCCAACGACACAGCTATAAAAAAACCAAGCTGGTAATCCAAAAACATATTGATATTTTTCAACTGGTGCAGAACCTAGATAATAAGCAAATCCAAACCACCATATAAAGTTTATGACAACGAGCACTACACCGATTAAAGCTTCCCTATGTGCTATTTTAAAACGGATATCCTTTGAGTTCGAACCATGATCCATCTCTTTCTCTCCTTCAACCATATCTTCCTGTTAAAGTTGATTTTACTACAACCTTAAAGCTGTGCCTAATCGAACAGAAAGATTCATAACTAAAAAACTAGTAATCAGTTGAAAATACAAAATATCTATCACCTTTAACATTTATACATCATGACACAACTTAAAACAAAGAATGTGCACATCCCCACAAAAATCACTCAAATCAATGAAAGAAAAGAGTGTTTTCTATAAACTATAAATGGCTTTTTAAGAAGCAGAAAATCAAAAATTAACATCGGAAATGAGATGATTATTCTATTGTTTATGTAAAAATTTTATTACAATCGCGACTTTTTAACCGAATAAATAGTATAATGTGGTTTATCCTTTAAGATCATGTGAACTCATTTCTGTAAGACGATCATACAAAAAAATAAGAAAGGAGAGACGATCATGTGGAATGATTTTAAAAATTTTGCGATGCGTGGAAATGTACTAGATTTAGCTGTCGGTGTTATTATTGGAGCAGCATTCGGAAAAATTGTTTCTTCGTTAGTAGATGATGTCATTATGCCTTTATTCGGCTTATTATTAGGCGGCATTCATTTCAAAAATCTTTCATTCACCTTTAATGATACGAAGATTATGTACGGCTCTTTCATCCAATCGATCGTTGACTTTTTAATTATTGCTTTTTCAATTTTTATATTTATTCGTTTCGTTAATCGATTTAAAAAGCAGGAAGAGAAAAAAGCTGAAATATCTGAAGTCGATTCAAAAGAAAAGCTGCTTACAGAAATTCGCGATTTATTAAAAGAAAAATAATTTACTATTTTGCCACATACTAGTATAATGTTTTTGAATTATTACAATTTTACGAGGTGACTATATTGTATACACAAACTGTAAATGAACATTTCCCGTCAGTTTTGCGAACATTTGCTTTATCTTTAGCATTCGCTCTACTTGGGATGATGGCTGGTGTGTTTGTTCCGCCTGCTTTATTTATCCCCCTTGCAATAATTGAAGTAGGGATGTTAATTGTCGCTTTCATGTTACGAAGAAAAAAAGCGATCTCATATCAGTTCCTTTTTATTTTCACATTTATTTCTGGAATCACTACATATCCGATCGTAGCTCATTACATGTCTACTGTCGGCGGAAATGTCGTCTTAATGGCATTAGGAACAACTACTACTGTCTTTACTGGCTTAGCACTATATGCTAGTAAAACGAAGCGCGATCTCTCTTTCCTTGGAGGAATGTTGTTCGCAGCCCTGCTTGCACTTATTGCTATTTCTATTTTTAATCTCATTTGGCCGCTAAGTTCTACCGGAATGCTAGCCTTTTCCTTTATCGGTGTACTTGTATTTAGCGGGTATATTCTCTTTGACTTCAATCGAATGAAACATTACGGTGTTACTGCAGAAGAAGTTCCATTAATGGCATTAAATTTATATCTTGATTTTATTAATTTATTTATTAGTATTTTGCGTATTTTTGGAATATTAAGCCGTGACTAGAAAAGAGTTGGAAGGTGGTGACCTCCCGAAAGTTAGAGTGATAAATCTAACTTTCGGGGGGTCATTACCGAAGCCAACTCTTTTTTTAGTCACGATTTCCTCAGACTAGTTGACAAAACGCCTGGCACTGGGAGAAAGCGTTAGTTTACAACGGTGTACGAGTACTTTGAATACGACGTTATTTTTGCCCAGATGCCAATAACTGCTTAATCACTTGAAAAGTTAAATTAGGAACAATATTAAATGAATACTCTAGTTCTACGCGTTCATATTTTTTATGCGCGTCATAGCCATATGGTCCAATGTTAATGACTGGAATATTCAAATCGCGAATATGTTGATAATCTATATAATGCTTTGTTCCCCAGCTCGGATTGTTATCACATGCTGCTTGAATTTCCTTTTCATCATCACTTAACGAGACAAAACTCATATCTGAAATATACGGAAAAAAGTTCCGAGTTACAATTGAATAAGGATAATGAGGCTGGACTTCAGCAACAGCATGATCAAGTGCTTGAAGTACATTTTTTTCACGTTCGCTTTTTTCTCCTGTAACTTCGACTCTTGGAGAATAAAGAGAGGAGTAAAACAAAATAATTGCAGGGCTTTTATCCTCCATCCATTTCCAAGCTTCCTCAACAACCGCAGCAGCAAACATTCTCACATCTAATTGTTCATCAGTTAATTTGTTTTGCTTGAATTTTTCCATATGATCAATATAGCTCTGTCCATGGAGCTTTGTTAAAATACGCTCCATTTCTTTATAAGTAAGCACTCTTGGCTTCCAGCTTATTTCGTGAAACGTATCACCTGATCGGCGGCAAAATGCCTTATAACGCTCTTTGTAATCAGCCAACGCTTGTTGAAAAGCAATTATTGCTTCATTTTTTAGCTTAACTAACACTTCTTTCGGAGACCAAGAATGAACAAAGAAGTTGTAATATACGTAAGCTGCTAAAGCGGTTTGCACAGTATAAAATGGTTTCAAGTCTGTTTGCTTTAACGATACTGGCGGTGTAGTTATTTCTCCATATGCTTCATTGCAAAGTGCTGGATTATAATTTATTTGCTTCGTCAAATAGGCTGCAATATAGTTTGGATCTAATCCTTCAAAACAAGAGCCAACATGGGTTTCAGCTCCTGTTATAAAAAATGAAGGTAATAGCTTTCCGACAGTCCCTTTATAAATATAGCGATTTTCATCTCCTGGAAAACGAGGTGACACAAAGTCAGCGTTAATTGCTGCAATATAATTGAATTGATGCTCCTTTTTCCAAGCTTTTAAAGCTTTTAAGGCAGACAAAATTCCGTGCGAGCTGTCCTCTTCATCGCATTCGGCAATCAACACGATGTTGCCTGACAATTTTTCGGGGTGCTCACTATAGTATTTTAATAAGTAAAGATGACTTGCTAGTCCGCTTTTCATATCTAACGAACCGCGCCCAAACAACCATCCGTTTGAATGCAAATGTTCACGAACAAGCGGCGGAACGGCTTCCTGTTTCATTTTTTCCATTAATTCATCGGGAGAACAAGCCCACTTTTTTAAATGAGCAAAGTCATCGATTTCGACTGTGTCTAAATGCCCCATTAAAATAATTGTTTTATCGCTTGCCGACTTTGTTCCTCTTACATATGCCAATACGTTGTATCGCTCATATTGATCGTTCATCGTCTTTTGCATCATAACAGCAGTTTCGTGTAACTGGAAATATTTAAGCTTTTTAATCCAATGAAAAATATATTGTGCAACTTGTTTTTCTCCATTAGTATTTACAACACTATTTACATGTACGAGCTCTTTCGTAATCGCTAAAACTTCTTCACGACAAGGCCGCAATTTGTCAACCTCCTTCCGATAAATGGCCTAAAGTAATTTAATCGTAATGCTTAACTGGCCTACGCAATATAAGCGAGAAGTTAATTTTTTTGCAAATTGTTAAGTAATGCATAAGCAGCAACAGTAATCCTCCTGTGTTCATGCCAATAATGACACCGTACATTCCAAACTGTGCGCTTGAACCAAATATATAAATGAGTGAAAACGAAATGATTGTTGACCAAATAGAATGAAGAAAAGCTTCTTTCACAAGTCCAAGCCCAATTAAAAATGCTTGCATCGGGATGACAAAGAAATGAACTAAAAAATACGGCCATAGAAGCTGTAAATAAATTGATGCTGTCGATGACTTAAAAAATAAATTCGTTAATGGCTCAGCAAAAATATTAAAAATAAAGACAGCAGGAACGCCGTACAAAAAAGTTAACATCATGACTTGCTGAAGAAGCTTTTGCAGCTTAAATAAATCTTTTTTTGCATACGCTTCCGATACAGTAGGAATTAACATGATCAATAACGAATGGGCAATAAATGCTGGAAAAAAGCCAATTGTAAGCGCAACTCCCGCTACCATACCAAACTGCTCTGTTGCAGCAGTCGCTGTTAAACCTGCCTTCAATAGCGCACTTTTAATTAAAAATGGTTTCACTGCATGAGTAAGCGCATGGAAAATTCGCATTCCTGTTGTCGGTAATGATACAGCTAGTAATTTATCTCGGACTTCTTTTCTTCTTAAGCTTAATCCTCTTTTCTCCTTTAAATTACGGGCTTGTAAATAGTAGGCATGAATTAAATAAAGAAAAACAATTAATTCACTGCCAATGAACACACAAATTGCAATTAAAATAGCTGATTCGATTTGAAACTGAAATAGTTTGAAAACAATGATAAGTAAAAGCAACTGTGCAATTTTTCGCATTAAGTTGGAAATCGCAATTTTACTCATTTTCTGCAACCCCATAAAATACCCTCTTGCAATAGAAGAAAAGGAAATAATCGGAATAAGTAAAATACATGCCCAGCGAATATATGGATGATACGTTTGAAAGACTGGAACAAGTATAAAAATAATGGTTACGGCACTCATTAAAACAATTGTAAATAAAATAGTTAATTGAAACGTATGTGTAAGCATGCTTTTATGATATTGCGCCTCTTTTTCGGCAATAAACTTAGAAACAGAAACTGGTAACTCTAAGCTGGCAATAATAACGACTAAAAAAATTGACGGCAAGATGGACATGTATAATCCCATGCCCATTTCACCTAATTCCCGAGCTAATACGACGTTAACCAAAAACTCAAAGATTTCGCTTATGAATGCCGCCATAACTAAAACAATTATTCCTCTATAAAAAGCTTTCATCATGTCTCCCCTTATTTGAAAAATTCACTCAACAATATAAGGTATGAGACAAGTTTGCGAATTATTTTTAAAAATTAGGTATTGCTTGGCTCTTTGTCCTCTAAGATTAGTTGATTCGACTTCTGTATCAGACTTAAAACGGTAGTCAATCGAAGCGAAGGTGAATGGAACATAGAGGTGTGTGAGTTTCAAGTCTCACACACCTTGAATTAAAAAACACAGCGCTTGTACCCGCGAAAATGCTGTTCGATTATTTCTCCAAATTGAAAAATCGCATCTTCATTTCCAATACCGCTTATAATCTGGATCGCAATTGGCAGCCCATTCTCATCTTCGCCAACAGGTACGACTAGCGCTGGTAATCCCCAAACATTTGCATAAGCAACAAAAGGGATATAACGCTGATAAGTTTTTCTAATTGAAAAAAGCTCATGATATACTTGACCGTGCTTTAATGCAGCTGTATGATAGATTGGCAAAATGAGCAGACGCTTATTAAAGTATTGCCTTAACTGTTCATCTCCTTCTTTTATCGTTGCTTCCATTTCAGCAATCTTCTTGCTACTAGGTTTAAATAAATTAGCACCAATCATTGCCCATGTTAAAAATTGATGAAGCTCAGAACCTTTTAACAGCTTTTCTTTCATATATTCACGCAGTAATTTCGGCGGATTTTCTCCAAATGCTGTCCGCGCAATTCTAGCGGCACCATCAATAGACATTATTAACTGCCATAGTAAAGCTGATTTCGTATAATAAGGCGGCTGTTCATCACTAACAGGAAAGTGATCTTCAATTTTTTCTTTTATATGAAGCAATAACGAATGAGTATCAGAGTTAATAGGATAGTAGAGTTTTCTAATTGGCATGACAACTGAAAACTGTTGTAAGTTTCTTTTTTCAGGTATCGCTTTAGCAATGATTTCATTTACATTTCGGGCATCGCGAACTGACTTTCCAATTGCACCAATACCGAGCATCCGTTTTTGCAATGGAATATCATTTAGTGGAAAAGAGCCCTCACTAGACACTTGGCCATTACCACTTTTAAATCCGACAACACCGTTAAAGTGACTCGGAAACCGAATTGATCCGCCAATATCAGAGCCAACACCTACCGCTGCCCCGCCAGCAGCAATGAGAGAACCCTCTCCCCCACTGGAGCCGCCAGCTGTTCTCGTCACATCCCACGGATTATTCGTCCGGCCATACAACTTGTTGTCTGTTTCCTGGCAAAAGCAAAGTGCAGGCGTATTAGTTTTTCCAAGAATAATTGCTCCTTCCGCTTTTAAGTTGGCTACAATAGCGGCATCATTTGTTTCGACAATATGTTTTCGGTAAGGAAGCCCTCCTGTTGTTTTCATTCCCATTACGTGAAATGATTCCTTTATACTTATAGGGACACCGAGTAGACGCCCTTTTCCTTGTTGTATTTCTATTTGTCTATCCATTTGCTTTGCTTCTTCAAGCGCCTCATCAAAACGATCCTCAGTAAGGCAATTTAACTTCGGATTCATCATTTTTAAATGTTCAATATACGTTTTCGTTGCTTCAAATGAACTAATTTTTTTTTGCTTTATCGCCTCTGCCAGTTCACTTTCGTCCATATCTAAAATCATTTGAACATTTTTTTGTTTCATTAATCGTAACAGTCATAATCGTTCCCCCCTCATCTATATTACCGTTTAAATTATTATAATATTCCGATATTTTTGGTTAAAAATATAGTTAAAGCCATTTTAACTCAAAATAAAACTCAAATACAATCAGTAATGATTAACTGATGGTATTTGAGCATGGTGGACATCCAAGATAAATGATTGTCATGTCAAAACTACTAAGCATTTTACATATCTATTTTTGGCTGAAGACGTTTTTTCGCTCTTCTCATTCTCGTCTTCACAGTCGACATTGGTATTTCAAATTCCTGACTAATTTCTGTTATCGTACATTGATGAAAATAAAATAGTAAAAGAGGTTCACGGTATTTTCCTGGCAGCTCATGAATCTTATGTAATACTTCCTCTTTTTTATATTTTTCTAATATATATTCCTCAGGCTCTATTGTCATTTCAATTGTACTTACGTAATCAAATACACCTTCTTGCCAAAAACGTTGGTTCCCTTTCTCTTTACGCCAATAGTCACGGCATCGATTCGTTGCAATTTTAAAAATCCAACTTTTAAATGAGGCTCGTTCTTCAAAAGAATGAAAAGCTAGATAAGCAGATAAAAGCACATCTTGCTGTAAATCTTCCGCTAATTGTTTATGTTTTACAAGTGAATAAATATATTTAAATAAAGCTGTTCCTAGCTCTTTAATATGTTCTTCAAATTTTTTGTCTATCTGTTGTTTATTTATGTTCATCTTATTCTCCCCTCTGTCAAAGACAATGTACATTCTCATATCTTCATATATATTAACGAATTATCTTTAGGCAACCCCTACAGTTAAGAAATATTTTATGATCTGAATCATTTATTACTTTAAAAGATCGAGAAAAGAAGTGAAATCGATTTATGTTACACAAACCTTTCACTTTTGTAAGGTTAAAATAGGCATTATTATCGTAAGCATAACCGAACAATCTTACATTAAAGTTATGTTTATTCTTACACTTCTATAAGAAGTCACGCTTTAAAAGCTGACACAACGAATAATATGAGCTACTTAAAAAAACAAAAAAAAGCGATCTTATGTAAGATACGCTCACAATTGTTATTTCAGACTGTTGACAAACAAACTTATAAACACCTGTTGTTTTTGCTTTCGCCTTGTTGCACGGCATCTTGATTAACAAGCGTTTTCTAGTAGTCTATCAGGCATTTGCCTTTTGTCTGCACGCTTATTTTTCATACTTCTCTCGTAATTTTGCCATTCCTTCTTTACAAACACCATATGATAGCCAAGAGCAGTTTTCACAAATGTCATCTAAATCCTCCGGCTTCACCTTTTCAGCAGTTAATGAGATTAATTCAGATTTCTGATAAACTTTTTCTTTTTCTATACCGAGATGACGAATGACCTTCTCATCCATTGATAAAACATGTTCATTAGAATTTTGATCTGCCTCACACTTTTCTATACCGCGGTGAGGACATGCCATACATGCCTCGTCAAAAGCAGCTACTACTTGAATCTGAAAATCAAGTTGATCATTGCGGATATCGGTAACAATTTCATTCATTTTTTCAACAAATGCCGGGCTATAGCCTAAACCTTGAAATCCATGAACGCAAAGAAGGTGATGGCCTCTTAATACTTTTGTCATTATCATCACTTCCACAAAATAAATGATTCTTTTTTTCTATTTATATAGTAAAAAATCATTATATCATAAAAAAAGTAGGAGCTGGAACCATACTCCCACTAAAGACTGTTAAAACAAACTTATAAACAATTGTTCTATTCGTATCCGCCTCATGTTCGTGCTTTAACTGGCAAGCGTTTTCAAAGCCCATTTGCTTTAAATATTGACGTTGGAAGTACTGTTTCATCTTCCACATGACTTTTTTACTCTTCGATACGATCTTGATCGTATTTCCGTTCTTCCATGCGCACTTCTTCCATTTGTGCAAATGTACTTATTTTAGGAAACTCATTTTTTTGCTTTGCATTATTATTTCTTTGTGCATTTGCATTACCTGATTTTTTTTTGCCCATTCAAGAATTCCTCCTTTTATATATATATCCTTTCCTGAAGTGAGCTGACTTATCCACAATTAATTTCCTAAATAAAAGTCTCCTGAGGAAGTTCTTACTCTTATTTTATTTACACCATCACCAATTTTTCCAATGATCACATCTTCAGCTTTTTCTTCATACATAAATCCATCCATATCAATTACGCCTTCACCTGAGCTCCCTCTAAAGTCTACCTCTAGTGATGCAGGTTTTTTAGAATATGTTACCATCACATCTCCACTTGTAGCATGAGCGACAATATCCCCGGATACTTCTTCATTTTCAATTTTACTGCTCCCAGATGAACTAGTAACTTCTATATTGCCTGTTATATTTTCTAATTCGATATCACCTGATGTAGTTGTAAATTCAGAATCAATCGCGGCTTGATTTTTCGCAATAATCCCTCCGCTATTTGCTTTAATGTTTAACGTTTTTCCTTGAATATCAGTCATGGTAATATCTCCGCTTGTTGCTTTAATATTAAGCGAGTTTTCAGCTGTTCCGTCTTGAATATTTATCTCACCAGAATTCGCCTTTAGGGAGATTTCTTTCCCTTTGATCTCTTCTACTTTCATATCGCCTGATGTTGTTTTCAAGGAAATTGTTTCATAAAGCTTTTGCGGGACTTCTACATATAGTTTTATCGAATCAACCATATTTCCAAATGTAAACTTATTTTTCCTGTCCACTATTACATTCAGTTCATTTTCTCTTTCTTCCACTTCTAATTTATATACATTTTTTATTTTTTTACTTAACTTCCCTTTTAATTGCAAAGTGATCTTTTTCCCAGTAGTTGGAATGAATATAATATCTGTTGAATCTGTTTCAATTTGTATATTCTCAATTTGATCGTTATGTATTACCTTTTCTTCATTGTAATCTTCTTTGCCAAAAGCGTTAAAGGTGATAACAACACCAATCATTCCGATTAATAAAACAGTTAGGGCTACATTAATCATCGTTTTCATATTTTTTTTCTCCTCTAATGATTTTTATATTAAATTTTATATAACTAAGAATGGCATGATAAAGGAATTTGCCGACATAAAACATCCCGATACATAGCAACACGCCTACGCCGCATAATATAAGTGAGAGAAAAAAAATTAAATAAAAACTCTCCGAGCTCCATAAAAAATATGTTTACAAGCCCTATTAATGGCGACAAAGCAAGAATAATAGCTGTAACGCATAATGCAATATAAACTGCAACGATTCCGATAACAGGAGCTAATATAAATAATAAGTTAAAAAAACTCATCCCGATAGCAGCGAAAATTGCTTTTGAAATATTTCCGATTGATTTATTTGTCTCCGCTCTTGAAATTTTATCATCTGCCAATAACTCTTTTGCAATATTCCTAGGATTACCAAGTTCTTTCGCAATTTCTTCCATACTTTTTCCGTTTGCAAATCCGTTCGCAAAATGCTCTTCGTAATCATACAGTATTTCTGCTCGATCATGTTCAGGTAATTCACGCAACAATGATTCTAATTGCTGTAAAAATTTATTCTCCATTATTCCCTAATCCTTCCTCGATAAATTGATCTACAGCACTTGCAAATTGCTGCCATTCTTTAACTAACGTCTTCATGTATACCATCCCTTTTTCAGTCAATGAATAATACTTTCGTGATGGTCCTTCAGATGATTCTACTAAATACGTTGTTAAATATTCCTCTTTCGTTAATCGTCGTAATAGTGGATATAAACTTCCTTCCGCTACTTCTATTTTACTTGAAATGTTTTGCGCCAGCTCATATCCATATTGATCTTTATTAGAAATTAACAACATGACACACAATTCAAGAACTCCTTTTTTAAATTGAACATTCAACGTTTACCTTCCCCTTATTCACAACAACATTTATTGTTGTGAGATCTTCTATTTATAGAATAATACATACTACTGATTAATGCAAGGTAGTGATTAATGTTTCCATTAATACTAAAAAGGCTTCTTTTTTGAAAAATCAAAAAATGATAAGATAAAATAAATGAAGCTTAATATGGTGCATTGAATATTGTAAAGAGGTGTTATGATGAATATTGTTGTATTAGGAGCAGGTGCTTTAGGTGCTTATTTTGGCGCAAGATTACAAGAAGCTGGTCAAAATGTGACTTATCTTGTTCGTAGCATACGGGCTCAACAATTAAAAAACAATGGGCTAAAAATCCATAGTGTGAAAGGTGACTATACAGTAGAACATTTACATGCAGTCGAGAGCACAGCTGAAATCGAACAAGCGGATCTTGTTTTACTTGCTGTGAAAGGATATCATCTGCAAGGAACTTTTCCGCAACTAAAACAATTAGTCGACAAAGGCGCAAAAGTATTGCCGGTCTTAAACGGAATTGAGCATTTTGAACTTTTGCAACAACAATTAGGAAAAGAAAATGTGATCGGTGGTTTATCGTTCATTATTGCGACTTTAAATGAAGCTGGACACGTTGTTCATACAAGTGACCAGCATAACCTTGTCTTCGGCCCGCTCACTCCTTCGCAGGAGCCATTTTGCAATCAATTAAAACAAATAACAGACAAAGCAAATATAAATAATCATTTGAGCGATCATATATTATTCGATTTATGGAAAAAATATATGTTTATTACCGCCTTTTCTGGCATCACAACAGCTGGAAATTTTCCGATTGGAGAGGCAGTGAAACACGCATCGACTTTTACAATCGTCAAACAAGCTTTAAATGAAATGAAGAGCTTAGCAAACGCTTATCAAATTCCATTAACAGATCACGAAGTCACAACAGCGATTGAACAAATTAAAGACTTTACCCCTGAATCAACTTCATCAATGCACCAAGATAAACGGAAAGGACTTACGCTTGAAGTGGAACATTTACAAGGCGGAGCTATTCGTCTTGCTAAAAAAGTGAATATGCGTCTTCCAGTTGTTGAAACGTTGTATGGATTAATTAAACCATATGAAAATAACAGTCTATCGTGAATTGAAATCGGGCGGAAAAATAGCGCCCGGTTCTTTTTATTGCTCATCATCATTCGTTCTGTTTTTCATAGATGTTAAATTGATCAAAACAATCAGCAAAATGGATTTTTTTCTCACAAATAAAAGTTTCGGTATATAGAAAAGTTTACTATGCTCGATCGTATAAAAATCACTTGATCTTTATTAACTAAAACGGAGGCAAAAAAATGACTTATCAATTTCATTCTTATCGCTCACTTTTTCCCATTTTGTCCGATTATGTATATTTAGCTAACTGTTCTCAAGGAGCACTGGCTTTGCCGGTTTCAAAAGCGATCGAAGAATATAACCGCCAGTTGCTTTTTTCAGGACGTAATTGGAAGCAATCAATTGCAAAAATGGAAGAGACTAGAGAGAAATTTGCCAAACTGATTGGTGCCGAAACCGATGAAATTGCCATCTTAACTTCTGTCTCTGATGCGATCTCTGCTATCGCTTCATGTTTGCCTTTCAGAAATAAGAAAAAGAAAATAATCTTAACAGATATTGATTTTCCTACTGTTGCTCACATATGGCTTGCACAAGAACAGTTCAAAAATAACGTTACCTTTATTCATTCTACTAATGGAATGATACATTTAACACAATATGAAAAAGAAGTCACTAACGAGACACTGCTCACGTGCATTCCTCACGTCTCTTTTTACAATGGGTATAAGCAAAATATTAAAGAGATTGCGGATATCGTGCATAGAAAGGGTTCCCTTTTATTTGTAGATGCATACCAATCGGCAGGACATATTCCCATTAACGTAAAAGAAATGGACATAGATATATTAACGACAGGAACCCGCAAGTATATGTTAGGAATTCCCGGTGTCGCATTTCTCTATATTAAAAAAGAGCTCGCTCAACAGTTAAAACCGAAACTGACTGGATGGTTTGGACAAGAAAGTACAGCAGTATTTAATATGTCTAATCCTGTTTTTGCAACGGGAGCTCGCCGCTTTGAAACAGGTACACCTTCTTTCATTAGCATTTATGCCGCATGTGAAGCAATCAATTTGTTACTGCAAATTGGTGTACATAACATTCAATTGTACTTGCAACAGTTAGCCGATTATACGAGAAATTTCGGAGCAGAAAAGGGATTGCAAATTATCGGGCCGTTTTCTGCTGAATCCAGTTCAAGCATGACCGCTTTTTATGCGAAAAACGCATTAAAAGTTGAACAATTGTTGAAAGAAAAAAAAAAAAGATCGTTGTTGCTGCAAGAAACGATGTCATCAGGATAGCGCCGCACTTTTATAACAATAAAGATGAACTGACTTATGCAATTACTGAATTAGCTCGTTTAATGATGGAAAAGTAAAACAACAGATGCCCCTAGCAACTTTTTTAGGCGGGAGGCAAAATCGGTCGTTTTAGAACAGCTTGGGGTTAGGCTTTAAGGAAAATGTATAGTCATACGAATCGACCATTCATCATGTTATTAAATCGTGATCAAGAAATAATCACTGAAGCTGTAATGAAGATAAAAAACCCTTTATAACAACATATACTGGTGTAATTAAATTTTATAAACAAGAGCAATAGCGAAGCTTGTCGACAAAGTCAATATTTCAGAAAACGCTTGTCAATCGAGGTGCGCCGCACAAGGCGGAAACGAATAGATCGGTTGATTCGGTTTGCTTGGCAACAATTTGAGCCGAAGATTTCTTATAACTAATGAAATCCTCGGCTTTTTTTGACGCTCTCTAGACTGTCAACCTTACAAAATTAAGTTCAGGCCCTTGGTGCGAAATCGACGAGCTTACCTTTGTAAATAGACTTTCGCTGCATTTTGATTCCCAGCTCGCGGCCATACTTCCGCAAAGTCCGCTCTTCTCTTTCAGTTACAAGAGTGATGACAATACCTGAAGCACCCATTCTTCCAGTTCTACCTGATCGATGGACATACTGTTTAATATTTTCGGGAAAATCGACGTGAATGACATGAGTTAAATCTTTAATATCCAACCCTCTAGTTGCCACATCGGTTGCCAATAATAATGAATTTTTCCCTATTCGCAGCTGATTTAATGAATGTTTCCGCTCTTCTTTTTTCAGTTCACTATGCAGAACATTTAAGGCAACTCCTTCATACTTGAGCTTTGCCGCAATTACAGACATATTACCAATATCTTGTACGAAAGCAAGTGCCCTTTCCGGGCGTACTGTTTTTAAAATTTTCTCTAATAATTTTTCTTTTTCTCGATGTCTATATACAAAATAATAATGTGCTACATTCGAAGCTGGCATTTCTTCTTTTCCTATTTTAAGCAGCTGTACTTCTTTTCCCAGGTCATTTTCGATCTTCTCCTTATTTTCTAATCGAGTTGCGGAAAAAAGGAGAACTTGCCGCTCACTCATTGTTGATTTGATAATATTTTTAATCGTTTCCTCATGTTCAGGTACGAGCAATTGATCACTTTCATCTAGTACAATTGTTTGCACTTCATGCATTTTCAACTTTTTCAATTTTATTAATTCAAGTATGCGTCCTGGAGTGCCAACGATTAATTGCGGGTGTTTCTTTAACTTTTCAATTTGCCTTTTTACATTTGCCCCGCCAATAAAAGAGGCTGCACTTAAATCGCTTCCTTCAAGCCACTTTTGGCTCTCTTCATGAATTTGCATGACAAGCTCTCGGGACGGTGCGATAATAACCGCTTGTGCCTGCTTTTTCTGTTTGTCCATTTTTTGAATGATCGGTAATAAATAAGCGATTGTTTTCCCAGTACCTGTCGGTGACTGAACCGTTAAATTTTTCCCTTCTAAAATAAGCGGAATGGCTTTCATTTGAACAGGCGTTAAATGTGAATATCTCGATTTTCCCCAGTTATTTTGTAAAAATGGTTTTAATGTAGTTAAAATTGATGATTTATTTCCCATGGTAGTGTCTCCTTTAAATTATCTTCCAAATCCACTTAACACGTCGAAAAACTCTTTCAAAAATTGATAAAACACTTGTTCAGTTGGTGCAAGTTCTCTATCGGCCGGAATAATAACACCGACAGTCCGAGTAACGTGCGGCTCGCTAATTGGAATTTTCACCGTTGTCCGCGGAATATTATCAATTAACGTAATTTCAGGCAGAAGGGTAACCCCTAAGCCGGCAGAAACTAACCCTTTAATTGCATCAATATCATCTCCTTGGAACGACACTTTCGGCTCAAATCGAGATTGATGACACGCATTCACGACGAGCTCCCTCAGAACAAATCCTTCAGGAAATAATACGAACGAATCATCTTTCAATTGGCTTAGTCGAATGGAAGATTGATCCGCTAGTGGATGACTCGCTGGAAGTAATGCAACGATATGTTCCAAAAATAAAGTATGTCCAATGATCTTTTCATTTTTATTTTGCTTTGGAACTGGTCCAAGCAAAGCTAAATTAATCTCGCCATCAATGACTGTTTCAACTAAATTTTTATAAGAGCCTTGATGGAGATAAAAGTTTACTTCTGGATGATTTTTACGAAAAGCTGAAATAATATTTGGAAGCGTATATGTTGCAATGCTACTTGGAAAGCCAATTCTAATTGTTCCTCTTTCCGGATCAAGATACTGTTCAATTTCCCTTTTGGCAGTTTCAATCACTTGGATCGCTTGCTCCATATGTCCTAAAAAATTTTTTCCAATAGGAGTTAATTTCACATTTCGTCCATCACGAATAAATAAATCTACTCCAAGCTCAGCCTCTAAATTAAAAATTTGACGGCTTACTGCTGATTGAGCAACGTGCAACGCATGCGAAGCTTCAGTGACATGCTCTCTTTTTGCCACCTCAATAAAATAACGTATTTGCCTTAATTCCATCGTTCTCACCTCTCTTTTCACAATTAATCTTATTTTGATATTAAACTTATCTAAAGTTTATATTGTTTCGATCAATCTTTAAACTATAAAATAAACTTATAAGCAAAATAAAATATGTAGGATATTTTTATAAGGTAAATAAAAGCTCAGGCGATCAATATTCTTTCCTCAAACATAACAAAAATCTACCCTTTAGTTAATCTAAGTGTAACCTCAATTAAAGTAGTTCACCCCCATTATGTTAATAGTTGAACGAATCGGAGCAAGAGTGCACTTATTTCGTTAAAATTATTTAATTATTTATTACTCGAGCTTTTAACAAAATACCGCAAATAAACATTCAATTCGCATATAAATTAAAGATGAAAGTAGGGAAATTGATGACAATAACGATGAAAACACAACAAACTGAAGCAGTAGAAAGTCTTAACCCATTCCAAATTGTCCAAACTCAAATTGAAAACGCGGCAAAAATTATTGGGCTCGATCGCGAAATTGTTGAAATATTAAAAAAACCTAAGCGCGTAATGACTGTATCTTTTCCAGTTAGAATGGATGATGGAAGCATTCAAGTTTTTGAAGGTTACCGTTCACAGCACAATGATGCAATCGGACCGACTAAAGGCGGAATTCGCTTTCACCCAGATGTAACGAGAGATGAAGTGATCGCTTTATCGATGTGGATGACGTTTAAATGCGGTGTCGTAAATCTTCCATACGGTGGCGGAAAAGGCGGCGTCATTTGCGACCCTCGAACGATGAGCAAAGGAGAAATCGAACGTGTAAGCCGCCGCTTTATCGAAGCTATTTCAGACATTGTCGGACCGGATAAAGATATCCCTGCTCCAGATGTGTATACAAATCCACAAATAATGGGCTGGATGATGGATACGTACAGCCGAATAAAAGGGGCTTTTAATCCGGGTGTCATAACTGGAAAACCACCTATTATCGGCGGATCAAAAGGCCGCAATGAAGCAACTGCCCGCGGCTGCGTATTTACAATTGCTGAAGCAATGAAAGACATCGGCAAAGAACTGGAAGGAGCAACTGTTGCCATTCAAGGATTTGGAAATGCTGGCCGTGTTGCCGCTGATCTTCTTGCAGAACAAGGCTGCAAAATCGTCGCTGTTAGTGACTCAAAAGGAGCTTTATATAATCCAGATGGACTCGATTTAGATGATGTGAAGGAATTAAAGGACACGTCGGCAATATTAAATTATGACTCATCCTTCCATCTTAAAAATCCAGATGAGCTACTTGAACTTGATGTTGATATTTTAGTTCCAGCTGCCCTTGAAAATGTCATTACCTTAAAGAACGCTCATCGAGTAAAAGCAAATATAATTGCTGAAGCCGCCAACGGTCCAACTACTCCAGACGCAGATAAAAACCTTTATGAAAAAGGAATTTTAGTGATTCCAGATATTCTCGCAAACGCTGGCGGAGTTACAGTTTCATATTTTGAATGGGTGCAAAACTTAATGAACTATTATTGGAGCGAGGAAGAAGTAAATGAAAAATTGAAAAGTGCTATGGAAACATCGTACCATGCGGTTTCTAATCTTGCACAAAAGTATAGTATTGATTTCCGTACCGCTGCTTACGTCGTCTCATTAAAACGAATTGCTGAAGCGATGAAAGCGCGCGGATGGGTTTAAATTTCAAAGCTAAAAAAAATGGCTATCCGAAAAGCTCGGGATAGCCATTTTTTTATGAAGATAAAAAGCGCAAGAAGAAAAAAAAAATTTCTTCTTGCGCTGTTATTTAAAGCTTTATTTTTTTGAGTTTTTTTCTCCAAGGGAAGGTAAGCCGGACAAGTATCCTACGTTTCCTGGATTTTGTGAGCTAACCATTAAATAAGTAAACCCATTTAAATCATCAATCGCTTGCAATCCTGTAGTCTCTCCTCCATCAGGAGCAGAGACAATACGTGAAAGCTTCATCGTATCAATATTATAAGCCCAAACGTAGTTATTATGATGTAGACTAGTATCTTCACCAATAAATAATGTTCTCATTTTCTCTGAATAGACGATATTATCAGGACTAGCTATTTTATTTGGATGCGCTAAGTTTCCAGCAGCATCTTTTGCAGGAAGATCCTCACCTAAAACTAAGCCGCTCATTGTCGCAGCTACATAATCACTATGAATCTTTTTCCCATTTAGATCCTTTAAACCTTTATTTAATGAAAGTTCATACACGCCCCCAGCATTAATTTTAGAAACACGGATATCATCTACAGGATCAGTAGAGCTAGCTTCCATTCCGCCTTTAATGCTTGACATCGCCATGTAAACTTTATTATCTTCTTTATTTAATTCAACGGCCTCCATTTTATTAAACTCAGAAGTTGCTCCTAAAAGGGCACCATAACGGCGGGATTCAAGAAAAGCTGCCGCCTTTTCCATGCCTGGTTTCACTTTCAACCATTCTGCCTTACCAGCAGTTTTCACTTTTTTGAAGCCATTTTTTATCGCATATTGTTCATCTTCAGTTGTTTCAAAAATATCGCTAAATTTTAAAGAAAGTGCCAGCTCCTTAATTTCACTGTCAGTAGCATGTCCTAATTCAATCCACTCAAGATTTGCAGAGCCGCCATTTTTATCACTCGTTTGATTCCATTTCGCTGCATATAATGTACCAGCTGATAAGTTTTCTGCTTTATCTGCTACATACATGAACATCATCGTGTAATTGCCATCATCGCCATAGTAAACAGTCCGGTTATCAGGCATCACTACTACACGTTCGAAAGAAAGGCGTCCCATACTATAGTGTTTAACTGCTGAAGCCTTTCCATTCGGATGAACTTTTACTTCTGGAAGATATCCATAAAGATACGGATTTCCAATAATAGATTGATCATGATAATAATTGCGTGCAAATTCAGTAACAGCAGATTTTTCTGGATTCAATTCATGAGATTTTGCGTCCGGTTCATACTCTTCGCTTCCTAAGTGGGTATTCCATGGAGATAGTGAGCCTGCACACGGAGTCCAAATGCCGCCATCTTCAGAGAAATCGATTAAATTTATATCAGTGACAGTCAGCTTTCCTGTCTTTTTATCTTGTTGTACAGTGTTTAATGCCATAGACTTTGGCAAGTTTCCTATTTTACTAGGAACACTTTCAAAATGATTTACTAAATAAAGCTTGCCGCTTTTCCCGTTGACACTAAGCAATGTATTACTATCTGGCGCTTTTGAAATGAAAGGCTTTGGATTTGCTGGATCTGTTACAGTATCCATAATGACATTGCCATTTACGTCATGTGTGACACCTGCGGTTTTTCCATTAATCACGTCTCCGGGTTTAAACAATTGTTCATAATCAAGAGAAAAGTTTTTTTGCGAGCCATCAGAATATGTAACGGTTGCAGTTGCATCGGAGTACATGGTAGATTTTTCTTTTTTCGTTTGTGGTGCATCCATACCAACAAACTCAACCTTATCAATTGAGACAGGTTTTTGTGGGTTTGCAAAAACGTTAGTAGCAGACGGAAATAAAACAGCTAAACTTAACAATGGCACAACTAGCTTTCTTTTCTTCATTTTCATACCTCCGCTTTATTTACTAATTTTATTGTGTTTCTTATGTTAATCATAGTGATTTAATGTTAATTTGCTGTTTTACTGGTGTTAAAATAAAAATAATTTACTACATCCATCTGCCTGCTTGATAGGGGATAATGGCTATTACATTTACAATTGTTTAATAAATAATTTACTAAGTCTTTATCCCCATCCAAAGATAACCTCCTTTTACAGGAAAACAGTCAAACTTATTTTATTTTATAAAGTTGTTCCAGCTCTGCTTCTATTTCTTAACATCTCACTATTTCAATGCAGATAGAAAGCGATTGTTTGAAATAAGTATTATTAAATTTTTTTCTATACAATCTTTCTTTTTTTAATGAAAAAATACACCGTAATGATGATGACAAGTAATAAGGATAAATGGAAAATCGTATGAATCGTATTCGGTGTAATTCCGTTCATTTCTGGTAAAAAAGCATGTGTCTTGCCAAACAATTTTTCATATCGTTCGATCTTTTCTGTTGAAGCTCCAAAAAAGTAGGGAATCCACCATGCCGACAAGACACCGATAATAAAGCTGGAAAATAAATAATTAAAAACAGCTTCATTAAAAACGGATAAACTTTTCCCGCATAGTAGCAGCAGAGAAAAAAAGCAATCGCAAAAGGAACACTATTCAGCGCCGTTAAGAAAAGTAATTCACTAGTTGTATTGACGGATTGAACCGCTTGAACGTCATTTAAATCTCCTAAAGGAACCCAATCGTGCAAGATTAAAAATATAAAAATAAAAGCCTGTAAAAATAAACAAAACAATTCAAGTTTCATCACTTTTCTCATCGTTCTCCTCCAAGCTATCATTTCTTTGGAAGTCACCTCACGCTGCAACGACATAACTTAAATGATATTATGGAAATTTCTGAATAACCCCTCCAATCGTTTAAACTTTATTCTAGTTTGATAAAAACTCTAGTCCTAGAAGTGTAATGTTCGAAATGTATATCGTGCTCTTTTTTATCATCGAAAACCACGTTTATATTCCGTATCCTTTTCTACCCCATTTGCAGTTACTTCATCTTCCATATTACAATCTGAACCTCGACTAAAGTTTTCCTGTTTTTTTATAGGTTCATTATCACTTCCCTCCTAGTTTTAACATGATTGCAAGT
This sequence comes from Bacillus aquiflavi, assembly GCF_019915265.1. Lineage (NCBI taxonomy): Bacteria > Bacillati > Bacillota > Bacilli > Caryophanales > Bacillaceae > Bacillus > Bacillus aquiflavi. The sequence continues at coordinate 360,245 of NZ_CP082780.1, read as the reverse complement.
CTCTTTTATTTGCTTATGCTAATACTTAAGTCTTAATGACCGACAATATAAAATTTATAAATTTTTATATAGTAAGAAGAATTGTGTAACAGAACCCCATTTTTAGGTATAATTTATATAGCTTATTCCAAAATGATATAGTAAATATATCAATATCATTGTCACTCTAAGTTTTTTAAAATAAAAAAACAAATATGGGGGAAACAATACACATTAACGCTAAATTGGCTTTAGACTGAAATTTTTGGTTGACTTATGACAAATAATCTATCATAATAACCCTATAAAAGTTAAATATTTTTTTAACTTATTGGAGGGTTATAAATTGTATACTATTAGTAAAGAAAAAGTCAGACTACATATGAAAAAACATGGTATATCTACTCAAAAACAGTTGGCTGAACAATTAGGGATCAGTAAAAATCAACTTTCTATGTTACTCTCTCCCAATTTTAATCCTATTAAATCCAATGCTATAAAACTATGTAAAGTTTTAGATGTAAGCTTTGAGGATATTATTGCTTCTGAACAAATTACTTTAAATTTAGAAAATACAGAAACCTTAATAGAACAGTCTAATAACGAGGAAATAGATGTAGAAGATTATAAATGTCAGCACTTTATAGAAGTAAGAGGGACGAAAGCTATAAAAAAATATACTGTGGTAGAGCTTTTTGCAGGAGCAGGTGGACTAGCTCTTGGACTTGAAAAAGCCGGCTTTAAGTCTAAAGGTCTTGTAGAAGTTGATAAGTACGCCTGTCAAACCCTTAGAAAGAACAGGCCAAATTGGAACGTTATTGAAAAGGACATTATTGAAATAGCTGAAGAAGGTATTAGGAACTTTGTAGATGTTCCTATAGGAGAGCTTGATTTACTTTCAGGAGGGTTTCCTTGTCAGGCATTTAGTTATGCAGGTAAAAAAATGGGACTGGCTGACACTAGGGGAACACTTTTTTATTATTATGCTCAGAGATTAAAACAACTGCTTCCTAAGATGTTTTTAGCTGAAAATGTTAAGGGCTTAGTAAATCACGATAATGGTAGAACTTTAGCTTTAATGCTAAAAGTATTCTCTGATATTGGTTATACCGTAAAATGGCATGTATTAAGAGCCTTAGATTATGATGTAGCGCAAAAAAGAGAAAAAATTGTCCTTATTGGAATTAGAAATGATTTAATTGAAAAATATAATCTTGAGTACCGTTTACCCCAGCCTTTTGGTTACGAACTTACTTTACGAGACATTTTACAAGATGTACCTAAATCCGACGGTGCTAAATATCCTGATTCTAAAAAAGAGATTTTAGACCTTGTACCTCCAGGTGGATATTGGAGAGACCTACCAGATAATATTGCTAAGGAATATATGGGCAAAAGCTATTACTCAGGTGGAGGCAGAACAGGTATGGCTAGAAGATTATCGTGGGATGAACCATCTTTAACATTAACATGCTCACCTGCTCAAAAACAAACTGAGAGATGTCACCCTGATGAAACAAGACCATTTACTGTAAGAGAATATGCAAGAATACAAAGTTTTCCTGACAATTGGGAATTTAATTGTTCCACTGCTAATGCTTATAAGCAAATTGGTAATGCAGTACCTGTAAACATGGCAAAAGCAATTGGGTTATCAATTGTAAATGTTTTAAACCAAATTAAATAAAAAAGGGTGGGTGCAAAGAGAGCATCCTCCCTCTTTTTCATTATATTTTATATTTTTCTTTTTCCTCAGCAGCCATTTTCTTTTCGGTACCTAATTTTTTTAGCTCTATAGTTTCTTCAATATCTTTTGCAAGAGAATTAATTACCTTCTCTATTAATTCAGAACCATCATATTCGGATGCGACATCCCCAATAGCATCAGTTAATTTCCGATAGAAATCCTTTTCACCTGTAAGTCTATACCAAAACTCAGCTCCAATAATAACAGGATGTTCTTGATTTATTTTTTTATAATGTCCACTTAAATCCTCGGGTGTGCCATAAAATACACCTACAATAAGATCATTAAATCCTATATTTAAATTATTAGTTCTTGCAAGATTTTTAACACTAGCAAAATGACCTTTAATCGTCTCTACATCATCCTTATTGATTGTATTTGGCCCCGCTTTAATTTGACAATATTTCCTTCTGCCATCAACCTTATCAATAAATTCAATATCAATCCCTGATGTTGTTGATGCAAAACCTTCTAATACTTCACTACAAAATTTTTTTAATTTATTACCAAATGTTGTATTTATAGACGTGCCTAAAACTCTAGGATAAACAAGAGCTTTTGCAATACTCTTAGGATCATCATTACCTGTTAAAAAACTTGCCTTATATTTATCCAGAAATGGATTTAACTTAAATTCACTTAGTCTAGTAAGTTTTTCGGTATTAGAAATATGACTTGGAACAATTTCTTTTCTAAAAAATTCTTTTGCTCTCTCAACAATATCATCATTCTGACTAGTCAATATTACCCATCTCCCCTTTTATATGTATGGAAAAATATATCCTATATAATATTTTACCACTTCCCCCATGTACTTCCTAGCTTTACTTCGCACTAATAAAAAAGTTACTTATTCACTTTACATTTTGAATACTAGGCATTTTGTAACTCTTATGTAACTACAGCATTTTAAAATAAATATGAAACATTGAAAGGAGGGAAGATGTATGAATTGGAAAAAGCTTTTTCAGTTATTATTCGTGTTGATTATTTGCGCAACATTTTTGAAACCGCTTTCAACCTTAGCTTCCGGTCAATTTATTAATGGTTCTTATGGGGGTAAAACGTATAAGCTTTACATCCCGAGTCATTATGACAGCAATCTTGAATATCCTTTATATGTGATGTTGCATGGATGTTCACAGGACGCAACGCAATTTTCCGTTGGAACAAAGATGAACACTTTAGCTGAGGAAAAAGGCTTTCTTGTTCTCTATCCTGAGCAATCTTTTTATGCAAATATGAGCAAATGCTGGAATTGGTTTGATCCTGCTCATCAAAAACGGGGAAGTGGAGAACCAAGTGTCATAGCTGGCATGGTTAATGTAATTCATAATCAATATTCAATTAATGAAAACAACGTATATGTAGCAGGTTTATCGGCAGGAGCGGCTATGAGTGTTATTATGGCGGCTACTTATCCAGATGTTTTTTCTGGTGCAGGTGTTGGGGCTGGGCTTGAATATAGAGCTGCAAACAATGTATTAAATGCTTATACGGCCATGAATAGTGGCGGACCTAATCCAGCCGAACAAGGAAGATTAGCTTATCATGAAATGGGGAAGTTTTCAAAGAAAATGCCCGTTATTGTGTTTCATGGTACTGCTGATTACACTGTTAAATTAATAAATGGAGATCAAGTCATTACGCAGTGGGCAAAGACAAACGACTTATCCGCTAATAACATTGAAGATGACTGGATAGATGACGAAGCAGAAAATACTGAAACGTTGCAAGTTCCAAACGGCAGAACGTATACGATTAGTCATTACGAAGGCCGAGATGGAAAAGTGTTAATGAAAAAAGTGTTTGTCGAAGGCATGGGTCACGCCTGGTCTGGAGGAAGTGCCCAAGGAAGCTACACAGATCCACAAGGTCCAGATGCAAGCCGGATGATGTGGGAATTTTTCTCTTCTTCTAGTAATGATGAATAATTTAATCCAAACTTTAAAACATCTCTACTTTCGAAGCACATATTACGCCCCTCTCTCATTAATTTAGAACTATAAATCTCTAACCAAAGAGAAGCATCTTCCTTCAGTTAATATAACAATTTTAACAATTATAAGGCTGACGCTAATACGTTTGACGTCAGCCTATTAAACTATGTTCAATTCACTCTTTTCCTTCTGGTAGCCTAAAATGATAATTAAAATACGTGGTGAACTTGTATATGATGATCCATCATCCACTCGTTTTGACGTAATCTTAATTCAAAGAGCTTTAACGGGTCGTGATAAACTTCTGGATTTGATCTCATATTACTTAAAGTATCCTGTTTTGAATGAATTTCAACTTGAATTTCTTCCGCTGTTTCCCTTAAAACATAAAATGGATGTCTAAAAAACATCGAAATATCTCGCTCGAGTGCATTTTCAAGTAATTCAAATTGCATAAAAAATTTATTTGCGATTGTTACCGCTTCCTCATGATAATCTTTACTTTCTAAAAAGCTTTTATATTTTTTATATAACAGTTTTTTATTTTGCGGGAGAATACCTAATAAATTCCCAGCGCTCTTTAATAAAATTTGCGACGGGGTAAAGCGGAGTAAAATATTTATTTCACCTATTTGCACTGTACTCGTTATTCGATCAGCATCTCTGCGCCAATCATCCAGCACTTTAAAATCGCATTCAAACTTTATTCGTTCGTTTGAGAACATTGCATTGAACCCGTCTGCCATTTCCAATAAGTAAGCATGACTTTCAGCAAAAATTTTAGCTGACTCTGAAATCCACTGTTGAATCGAGCGATGGAATTTAGGCAATACATGCTCATGTAAATAATCCTTCATGCGATTATTCATCTCTTTATTTAAAGTTAAATGGATTTTTCGAAAATTGCTGTCTTCACTAATTAATTGTGAGCATCCTCGTAATAGCTCAGGTATCGTATTTGTAAGTTCGACTTTCATTTCTTCTTTTATCGTCCGAAATGAATGTTTAATCGTCTGTATTTTTTCCATTTCTACATCGCTTAACTGGTGAATAGAACCGTTAAGCTTAGCTAAAATATCTTTATTCCATTGAATCGATTCAATTAATTCATTTTCTGTTTTGACTCGTTGTTTTAATAAATACGTAATTGTCTTTCGAATGATGTACAATAGTTTTTTATGACGTTCTTCCTTTATATTTTTATGACGAAAATGAGCATTAATAAATTTACTTAGGTGTTCTTTACCTTTTAAGCGCGGAGAATAAGCGAAAACTTGAGCACTTGGAAAATACGTGTTTATGCGAACTTTCGTTTCCTCTACGATTGTTTTTACCTCATGCTCGCTATAGATCGGATCCATTATATTCACTAGAAAATGTATTGGAAGATTCGCCGCCTGCTTTTGTATATTTAGTAAGATGTCACGTTCATAATCAGGAAAAGGCGCGTTCCCATTAAGCACAAATAACAGTCCGTCTGCTAAATGCAAATGAGTAGTCATCTCATCCTTTTCAAGATTATTGATCGTAAAATCTGGGAGATTTATAATTGAAAGCCCATTTTCCTCTAAAAATTTACACGGCAATTTAAAGTCAATATACGAGTCAGACGATTGACGAAGCTCAGCAATCCCTTTTTCATTAGAAATGGGAACTTTATTCGTATCTGTTATTTCGTCAATTTCTATATCATCATGATTTTTAAACATTGTAACAGCTAAAGTTGGCGTATCTTCTACTATGTTTTCTTCTAGTATACAATTAATCAATAAAGATTTTCCGCTTTTTGGGGCACCAGCAATTAAAAGGTGTCGAACTTGTAAATCCAGCAATTGTTGAACAATCCATTTATAACGATACCCTCCTGTTAACTTATTGTTTTCCGCCCATTTTAAAATAGAATCAAATAAATGGAGGTTCATTTCAATCCCTATCGTATTGTTCTGACAATGGCCCATCATTTCATTTGCTTCTTCTACTACTAATTGGCTAATACTCGCGGGAAAGAGCTCATTCCATGCAAGCACTGCTGATGAGGCTAGTAGTGCTTTTGCAGAATCGGTTATGTTTAACCAAGCGGTTAAAAGATGTGGAATGATATCGGATAACTCTTTAAGTAAATATTTTCCGTCAATTAATTTAAAGTACATTCTTTCATACAAAGCTGATAGTTCATGCAACGAATCATCTCTATTTACCCCGATATGTAAAATGAGATTCGTTATTTCTTTTATCCATAGTAAAAAAGATTCCTCGTTTTTATACTTGTTCCATAGTGAGACAACGAATTGTTCAAAATGAATTTTATCAAGCGAATACAATGTCGATAATACTTGAGAAAAATAATCTGGCTGCGCTGTTTTCGTTAGTCCCCGATCAACGTAAGATTTCAGAATTTCAAACCAGTAGAGCAATTTCGTTCTCGTTGCTTCATTAACTGAAAGCTCTACTGCACTGCTCCAATCTTGGTGTTGTTCAAAAAAGACGCGGGCGATTTTCGTTACATTCGGATAATCAGGATTAAGTGAAACAGCATTTTTAATGATTTTATCGGCTAAATCAAGATTCCCCTGCTCTATATAAAGTTGAAATAATTTTAACGCCACTTCTGAATTCAGAACGAGACTTTCTACCTGAATTGATTTATAAATTTCTTCTGCTGTTGAAAATAAACCGAGCTCAAAATAAGCGTCTGCCATATTTTTTTTCGCCCACGGTTGTAATTCATTTTGGATATTTTCCCATTTAAAAATAGCAGTTTCAAAATCTTTGTAATGAAAATATACTTCTCCTTGGGCAAAGCGAATATTAGACAGATCGAACAACTCGTTCTGCTGTTCTTTAAAATAAAGCTCTCCTAATATTTGAACAGGATCTCTGTTTTCATGGTCTTTCATGAACTTTTCTTTATAATACGTCTTCCCAATTAGTTGTTCCTCTAATATCATATCTATCCCCCCGCTGTATATTATTCAGTTTATCCTAAAGAAAGGTAAATAGTTTATCATACTATTAGACTATGAGCCTCTATCGTAAATATTCTAACAGAGATTTCGATTCAATTAATTTCATTTAACTTTCATTTGTGATACAGATTTATGACTATTGTAATATAGGAGGGATAAACTTTAGTTTTATGAATTAATTCATCTATAAACTTCCGTTAAAGGTAAATAGTTCTTATGGATCATGATTATTATCCTAATAGAAAATAAAATATTCCCCCTCGAGCAACTCTTGATTTTTTTCTCGTAAAAAATAAAAATACATTGGCTCACTTCCCTGCTGATGAGATATTTGTTTTCTGTTTAACATACCAAAAAAAAAATACTCCCATTAGCGAGATTTTTTATTTTTAATCTCTGAAAGGGAGCAAATCACTCATTTGTTTTAGGGTTTCTTTTAATGTTCTTTTTCCTTGACTTTAACATAATTAGTCCCATACATAATAAGACAATAACGATCAAATAGAGAATGTTATTCATATTAACATACTCACCGTTCCAAACGGATAATAGTAGCATTCATATGATAAGACGGATTGATATAAACTAAAAACTTTAATACTCTGGTACAATATGTACTGGAAATACGAATATTGAACCAAATATGAAGTATTGACACATAATAATTGTAAATATAAAAGAGGCATCCGTATTTTTTTAAATGCTTATATCATTACTCGATCACAATACATCTCAATTTCTTCAAGTGAATGAGTCGATAAAAATACACTTGTTCCTTTTTTTTAGGGAGGTGGGTTACTTTCCATAAATCTTTACTAATGGAATCTTTTTGAGGTACACTCAATTGTGAGAAATACCATTTGAATACATATGAAACATTGAAAAGCTGTGTGAAGCAATAGAAGAATATATTTAATTTTATCATCATGAAAGATATTAAAAACGATTAAACGGCCTTAGCCCTATGGAAAATAGATCTAAAGCCGCTTAACTCATTTTGATTATTTTAACTGTCTATTTGACAGGAGACCGTTCATTTTTAATTTTCTTTTTTCCTAGACTTTAACATAATTAGTCCGATACATGCTACGATGATAAAGGCTAAGTATAAAATGTTGTTCATATTCACTTTCTCTCCGTTCCAAACGGACAATAGCAGCTCATTCATATGATAGAACGGATTTATATATACTAAAAATTTCAAATACTCAGGGACGTTATCTACCGGAAACATTAATCCAGAACCAAATAACACGTATTGAAACATAATAATTGTAAATGGCAAAACTTGTCGAGAATTTTTAAATAAATTATGCGTTGATAAACTAAATAATAAAGTGATCCCAATCACGATTAGAAAGACAATCACAAATAATAAAAGATTGTCGGTTATTTTCGTATCAAATGCAAGAATACCAATGAGTAAAATTTCCAAAAATCCGATCACCGATAAGATAACGCCTCTAGTTATATATGTAAACACAATATGAAACGTCGTAATAGATGATAGAATTAATCGTTTATGAATCCCTCTCTCTTTTTCTGTTACATATTGTAAACCAATATTAAAGAAGAGAACTAAAAATGAAATGAGAAGTGCATAGACAGGTATATATTGACCAAAGTTTTCTGAACTTCCTATTTGTTTTTTAAGGATTGACATAAAAATAAAGAAAAAGATTCCCGGCAATAGTAAAATAGGCAGTGCAAAAAATGGTTCCCTAAGGAAAACGATAAAATCATATTTCATTAGTCTTAATAGTGGTTTCGCCATCTTATTTTTTACCACCTTTCAACACTTTAAAGTACACTTCTTTAAAGAAGGAGCATTCATATTTATCTTTTAATGCTTCTGGTGTATCGAATTCAGCAATTTTTTGGTTGTTTAATATCATTACTCGATCACAATACATATCAATTTCTTCAAGTGAATGAGTCGATAAAAGTACACTTGTTCCTTTTTCTTTAGAGAGGCGGATTACTTCCCATAAATCTTCCGTAGCCTGTGGATCAAGTCCAGTTGTCGGTTCATCTAAAAAAAGCAGCTGCGGCTTATGAAGAAAAGAAATCGCTAATAATGTTCTTTGCTTCCAGCCACCGGATAGTTTTTCATATTTGATACCTAAATGTGATTCCAACGAAAAGAGTCGAATGACTTCTTCCACACGTTGTTTCGATACATTACTAAATCCAGCGAATAAATCTAAAATCTCCCTTATCCGTAAATAAGCATACATTCCTCCCTCCTGGAAAACAACGCCAAACTTAGATCTCACTTGATAAATATGAGATTCTTTTCTTAAATCATAATCCATAATAAAAATATTTCCGCTATCAAAACTCCTTAAAGTCATGAGCATTTCTAATAAAGTTGTTTTACCAGCGCCGTTTGGACCGACAATTGCAACAATTTCGTTATCATCAATCGTAAAGTTGATGTCTGATAAAACCTGTTTCTTATTGTAACTCTTATTTACTCCTTCAACTTTAATTTTCATCCAGAACCCTCTTTCAAAATTTTAATCGCCGTACCAGTTAAAGAATATTTATTAATTGTAAAAATAGCATTTAACGGTAATTGAGCATCTTCTGCTAAATATTTCAATGAATCTACGAGTAAATAATAAATAATTCTCGTTAAAATACCAGCACTAAGATGATTTGTAATCGATGTGAAAGTTCCTTTGCTTCCATCGTATGATCTTCGGAAATCAGTATAACGGGCTGTTTCATCAGGGATTACTAAAGGCCCGATTACTAATTCTTTTTCATACATGCCATAATATAATAATTTATTCAATTTATTTGCTTCTAATTGTTCAGTTATCTGAGCTAACTGTTCATCCGAAAAAGAATTTGTACAAATGATATGAATTGCATTTTCTTTCGCAAGCTTACTTTTGTATGTTTCATCTTCTAAATAATATGTTTGTACGGTTTGAGGAATTCGCTTTAACAATGCATTGAGTTTCCCTTCCCCTGTTTCTCCATCATATGCCAGCATATTTAATGGCTCAACTTTGTCTTCCTTTGAACCGATGAGTATCGTTTCTATATTAAAATTAACGATATTGTTCATGATAAAAGCAGAAGGAACAGTTCCCCCCCATAAGACAATTTGTTTGTTGCGCGTTCTTTCAAAAGAATACTCATACGTATTAAAAAAGTGATTAAAATCTATTGCTTCATCCAATTCGTATGATAAGACATCTAACATTATACTATCCTGGGTGGAGGTTTGGAATAATTCGGGATACTTATAATATAAACTTAGTACTATTTTCCCGTATTTACTTTTTATCACATAACCGATTCTATGAAAATGGTATAAAAGATGTTGTAATTCATTAATAGAAAAAGATTCATCATTTGCAACGGATAATTTTAAAAATATTTTCTCTTCATTTGCATTGTAAACTAATAATTCTTTATTAGAACCTTGGTCAATTAATACCCGAATATGATCATGTAATTTGATTACTGTATTTTCATCCATTTTTAGCTAATCCCCCATTATCCTCCTAATAATGTGTAAACCGTCATATAAGAATGATCTTCTATGCCAAGTAATTGATGAACTACAACTTCATGAAATCCTCCCATTGGAACTGAAGATAATCCAAGGGCTGTACATGTTAATTGGAAGTTTTGCGCCATATGTCCGGCTTCGAGCAATAACAAGCGATATGAAAAATCCATATATTTCACAGAAATATCTTGATCATTTGCTACTAAAAAAACAATAATTTGTGCTTCATCAAATGAAAAATAACCAACATCAGTTTGTGCACTCACTTTGTGTAAAGAATCAACATCAATATCCTTCATTTCAACAATTTCATTCCGATCAACATTAAACTTATACACTTTTTCTTCCAAAACACCATTTGCGACTGTTCTTCTTGTCGGAACAAAATAAATTTCAATTGGGTAAAATTGCCCTCCAGATGCATATGTTCTTTTACGATCCTTTGGACTACTCATCCCAAAGCTATAGCCTAACAAGCTTTGCAGCATTTCTTTGCCCATCTCTACGTCAGAAAAATGCCAAGATGTTCGTCTTTGTAAAAACGCATCAGATAATGATATATTTAAAGGCGGCAGCTGTGAAACGTTTGGAATATCCATTGTCTTCTTTGCACCGATTGTGTCAAGCGACAACACTTCATATTCTCGTCTAGGAGCTGTGATTGTCTGAGTGTGCGGGTTATGATTAGACTGCTTATGATAAGTTTTGTAAAGGCGGCGTTCGTCTTTTTTATATAAACAAAAATCCCATTGAAACACGTTTCATTTTCACCTCTCTATTTCGAGTAAAATAAGTGGAAGTAAATGTTCAAACTCTGGCGGAAAACCAATCCTATTATTGAACATATGAATATGAGAAGAGAGCAAGTAAGGGAAGTTTATATCTGGATTCACTTTTTCAATCTCTTTCATCTTCAGCTTAAATTGTTCAATCACATTTAAATATAATTCTTCTGCAAAAGGACTTTTCCTTGTGATTCTTGTTTTGTATAGTTGACCAATCTTTTTTACTAATGAATCATTATCAACCGAATCTTTTCTAAAGCTCACCCAAAATTCATGATAAAATTTCTTTAATCCGCTTTGTTGTTCATTTGTTAAAAACGAACTTAAAATCTGAAAGAAATCAGCCGCAAATACAAACTTTGAGACTAAATTCCCATCGGCAACAAGCTTAAGTACATTCATTGCTAGAGAACTGGAAACTTGAAAGAGCTGCTCTGAATATGGAATCGCCTCTTCTCCACCGTATCTTTCATACTCAGGCACATATGGAATTTCTTTGATGACGCGATCTTCAACCCAATAAAGCTCCTCTTTAGGCGGCTTTACACCATCAAACGAATGCTGCTCATAATAACTATCTTTCGTTAAAACAAAAGAGGGCTCATAGCTTTCTAAAAAAGCATCTACATATGTTCCTAACAATTCCCTCATTTTCTCTTGAACTCGTGAGCGGAAACTAAAGCGTATATGCGGACCTCCTTGCCAATACCTGATAAAGAAATATTGTTCAATGGCGTTATGTTGATCTTCAACAAAAGATTTTAACGTTTGTTTAATGAAACGATCATGATAAGTCATATCATGGATAAAAATGTGATATGATTTCCACTCCATCTTTTTAATCTCCTTTTATTTTAGTGCTCCGTCCATTACCAGTACCAGCAAATAATCCATAGATTACACGCTCTTTATCCCCTAAAGAAAATACTTTTTTAATGTACGCATCATTCATATTTCTAATTGGCCGAGCATACATGTCCAAATGAGAAACAATTCTGGACACCCCTTGCATTAGTTCGCCCGCTAATACATGAGAATAAAAAATTTTTAAATGATCTGCCTCGTAATCTTCTACAAGATACGAAAAGAATAAGAGAAACGGCGATTTCTGTAAATTAAAAAACGATTTTTCATAAAACAAAAATTCATCCAGTTGAAATGTCGCCATTCTCAAAATACATTCGTCACCGTCTAAATAGTAAAGACCCTTTTCATAGCCTATGACATGTTGAATAACAAAATATATTCGAAATTTGTAACCGTACAAAATTTTTTCCTTCGTCTCTTTTATCACTTGGCATATTTGCTCAAAAGCCGCCGTTTTTAATGGTTTGCTTAAATCCATTAAACCTACATAGCTGTTATTCGACGTTCGTTCCCTTCCGGTTTTAAGTAAAGAACGTGGAAACTGCCAATGATATTGGTCATCTATTAACGTATTAGAGGAGAATTCCATTACTGCGATAAAATCCATTAGGCCAATTCGTTCCAGTTCATCATGATAATGATACTTTTTTGAATAAGGATAACGCTTTGAAACAAATAAATCGTTGCAAACTGGATCATTGCACTGAAATACAAGTTTTACTCCTAAAAATATATCATTTGGATGAAGAAGACCTAATTTATTCCTATATTCTGAGCGGTTAAACATATAGCATACTTTCCTCAATTGCTGTCCTGTTCCGTTTGCTTCTATTTTCATGCTTCCGATGACATGACCTAAATCAAGCAAAGATAATGCAAGACCAAAGCTGCCATATATTGAGCAGGTTCTCCAAAGATCGATCCCAATAATAAGCTCAATCTCATTTTCCTTCTCTTTGTCAAATCCAATATAAATAATGTTATCTTCGACGATATTGTAAATGCACAAATGTCCTTTATAAATAAAGAATGGAATGAGTGGATGAATCCCTCGCGCTGATGGTACATATTTATGAAATTTATAAGGATTCCCATCTTGATAATGCTCATATTTAAAATGGAATTTGACGATATTAAGCCACGATTGGAAATGAACAGATTGTTTTATTACTGACGGGATCGTATGCGATTGCTCATAAGTAAAAATCGATCCTAAAAAAGGAACAAATTCAAAAGAAGTAGTGTTGCGATTATGTGTATGCCTTTTTATCGTTAAACTATTAAATAATTCTTTTAAGGAAATGGATGCGGTTTCCAATTCAAAAACACTTCCTCTTTAGTACAACCGAATTCAAATAATCTCTGCCAATTTAAGCGCTCGTTTTGGATACCAAATGTCATCGGCTGAAGTGTTGGAATTAACACTTTTGCCACATACAAGTTTAATTTTTTTGTCACAGTATTACTTAAATCTGCAACATAAAGATGCGGATGATGCTCAAGGACGACTTCTTTAAGAGATTGATAAGAAAAATCAAACTCAGGTTCCATCTCTTTAGGCGAAATCTCTTCCATCTTATCGAGATTTTTCAATAAGAAATCAAATGCTGGTAAATTTTCCTCTATAGCATAATAGTTAACATGATCGTCCATTACTTGTACTGCTTTAGGATTATCAATTAAATGAGCAAATGAATCTTTTTTCCCTTGCAAAATTTTGTTATAAATAACGGCTGATGTAGCGACTTCTACTAACCCTGAAAATATCGCCTTTTCAGGATAATAATGCGATCCTGCCGCATTGTATATTTTTAAATTACTCTCATCACTAGTATTAACCGCCATGACCCAAACTGTTGGTATCCCGGTTTCTAACGTAATATCAAATAAATGAACTTCAAAATTTTTACTTTTCAAAAATAAAATAACTCCGTTTATATCTTCATCCTGAATTGTTTCCAAGTTAATTTTCCGTGGCAGCTTCTTTGTATACCAATGAACTAAAAAGTTATCCCGTTCAACTGCTTCAAATATTCCATAAATAATTGCTTCCTGTAATGATCCTCCGAGTGCCGTTCCATTTGAAGTTTCATAGACAAATCGATTTTCATTACGTAAAATTTGGTGATCATAGTAAATAAACTGTTCAGGAATGTAAACTGTCTGCTCAGTTCCTAGATCAAAACATTTTGTCCAATAATATTTTTTTGCTGGATCATAAACTTCCATTTGTTCATTGATCATTTGTCCATTCGGTAAAATCAATCCATTTGGATCAACAGGATTTTTCGCTTGCTTTTTCAACGATTCATATGATAAATAAACAGAAGGCTTGAAATGGGGAACCATACTAGAAAACCGTTCGATCATTTCTAATAGACCCGCATATTTAGAAGAAATTAATCCTTTTGAACGTCCGTACGAATGATATGAACGATTTCCTAAGTAAGATTCAATCCCATACATCGGAACAATATCTGATTCAACATCACGAAAAATTCTTTTGCCAATTCCAGTATCATAATCAATTAGCGTCTGTTGAAACGAATCAAGCCTGCTTTTGATTTCTTTGAGTGGAGTTGTTCTCCCATCTTCCATAAGTGGAGTGTCGATTTTAACATCTTGCAAAAATGTACCTTCAATTACATCATCTTTACAAACAGGGCAAAGAGGATGCTTATGTATTTCTTTCTTTGTTAACTCATTCGTGCGTTTATCAATAATATAAACTGTATTTATGAGTAAATCAGTCATTTCTTCCACTACATCTTTTAACCATTCATAATAAGTTGTTCTTAACGGTTCATTATTAAGCGAGTAACAGTAATCACTATTATTCGTTTTTAACATTTGTTCAAAACAGCAAAAGCACGCCTCATCTTCATTTTTCTGGTATGGTCCGATAAACACGAAAGATGTATTTTCTAGATAATGAACTTTACCCAAAAAACAGTCGCTCGCTTTTTCAGGCTTTTCTAACTGTTGATTAATCATTTGAGTCATTTTGTTCCTACCTATCTTCAATAAATTTTCCGATAAATAAACCATGTTCTTCAAATAAAGGCTGATAAATCCAAGGCTTTTCCGTTATCTTTCTTTCACCTAGTTGTTTAATCGCCTGTTGCTGGGTTTGCTGGACGCTTTGTTTACTTAATTGCTTTAATGATAGTTGACCTTGAATATCATGGAATTTCTCACTTCTTCTTTCTACTTCGTTTGCTTGATCACAGATGACCCGTGACAGACCTCTAATGATCTCTTTTTCCCATGACAATGTTAGTTCACTGCTATAAAGCTCTCTCTTCGCATTGTCTAAAATATATACACGTCCAACTTCTTTCCCAACAACAAGTTTTAATGCAATTTGCACACCTTCAAAATAATTTTGCAAATAATCTATTAGTAATTCGGCTTCGGCTGAAACATCCTCCAACAAAAATAGCTGTTCATCCTTTTCTAAAAATGAAGCCATCCCTCTTATATAAAAATGCTGTTTATTTCTATCAGATATCCAAACACTATTTCCGTCTTCTTTAGCAGTTAAATATGCCGCTAAAGAGTGTGTTAATGCATGAAGTGCAGCATCTACATAAGTCGTATCAACTGATAAATAAGAGAATTGATCAGCGAAATCAATTTTGTATTGCGAGACGAGTAATTGATGATCTCTCGCACTATTAACTGCATTCATTCCTTTTACAAACTCAACTTTGTGATTTAAGATTGACTCTAAATTTTGAATATACACAAGATTTTCCTTCGATTCGATTGAAAGTGCTGTTCTTTCGTAATAGTCAAATGTTTGGCTTTCGAGTCGATCCAATGAGACGTTTTGAACTGAACCATCTTGAAAAATAATCGTCATTGCTTCTTTATTGAAATTGTCATCATACAAACATGAAGTGATAAATCGAAATAATCCCATCGGGGCAATTGCCTTGCCGAGATAGCCTCTATTTCCTTTGCTTGAGATGATCATCTCTTTTATAGTTTGCAACGGAACATTTTCCTTCTTTATGAAGAACGAAAATGTTCCATCCATCTCCAAAACACAAAAACTCCCGTTAGCTGCCTCGTTAATTGAATGATTAAAATAAATATTTACTACATTTTCACCATTTCGATTCACTAACTTGTTGTGCTCAAAAAATGTATTCATGCGTTCCGATCCCTCGATCAGATTAAATATACGGGTTTCTAGGTCAGCTAATACTTTGTCATGATGTATAAAGCGATTTTCTATATTCTCAACGATCAATTGTGAAAATGAATACTTAATATTTTGAACTTCATAAATTAAATTTAAATTCGCAGCTAATTTAAACATTTTCCAATGCTGTGCATCATATTCATCTAGCGAAAGATGTTTACCATTTTGAAAGTCTGATAACAAATTGAGTAAAATATGATATTCTTTTTTTGTTATCTTTGCCTGCTTCACAACATCTTCTCTTCTAATAAGCAATAAATCATCATCAGTATACTTAATAAAAAAATTCGCTTTAGTTTTCCATCTCATGCATTAATCCCTCGCTGAGCCATTATTTCACGCCACGTCGTATGATATTTATCCATCACATACTCACAAACAGCGTAACATGCAAAGTTTTTTTCTGTAAAAGTAAATTGAAGCATATGCGCTGACTTATACACGATATTGATTAACACCCGATAAATAACGTGCTCTTCATGATTCGTCCATTCCTCAACATCTTGCTTTAGTAATAAATCATGAAACTCACTTGAAATGCCTTGAATATTTTGTACTAATTCCTCTTTCTGGAGCTCCTTCGAGTAAAACCCTTCTTCATCAGTAAATAAATTTTTGACATTTTCTTTAATTAAAGAATAAATATTGCCGATCGTATCTTTCCATGTAGCTCCTAATTCGTTAAATTCAGGATCATTTGCTAGAGTTTCAAATGGCAGACTTTTGTACAATGTTTGATAAGCTTTTTCAAATGCAGCTCTCTTGCCGTATTGCTCTGCAATTGCAAAAACTCCTTCAATATTTGATACATATACTAAAACTGCAAACTTTGGATGAAAAGACGAGAAAGTTAAGACTTCATAAAGCATTTTTGTAAAATATAAATACTTTTTTTTTTTCGGTAAGTTAAAAAATCGTTCACCAAATGAAGAAATAAACTTTTGCATAAAAAATAGTGATTGAGTATGCACAACAAAATGTTGATAGGAATTAAAAGTTTGCCGTAAATACGCTTCATCATAAGAATGAATAGCAACTGTCAAATGTCGTCCTGCATTAATCTCTTCTTTTGACCTGCTTTCCATTCCAGCAATCGTTTCATGATGCTTAACATATTGCTCTATATTTTCCTCTAATTCTACTTTTGATAGATCACCAAATTCTCTTTTTACATAAGCCTTGAAATCCTTCTCAAAATGAACTAGCAGCTGATCATGATGTTTCGGTAAGATTATGCGGTAATGAGGACCGCCATTCCAGTCTCTTTCAGCTGAAAATTCACCGTCTATCTCTTTAAAAAATGGTAAGATAAAAGAAAAATATGTTTTTCTTTTCTGTTCTTCAGTTCCAAAAAAAAATGCTTTAACTTCTAAAAATTCAATGTTCATGTCAATCCTCCAAAACTACTTCCCATTGATATTCTTTATTCGTTTCATAATCAGTAAGCCGAGGATACACTTCTTCTAAAATAATATAATGATGACTACTGCAAATCTTTTCAAAATCCTTTATAAACACTGGTGAATATAGATTAATATATTGAGGTTTAAATTCTGTTTTTTTCATTTTTGCATAGTCAATCTGCTCTTCTTCTGAAGAATATTTTTTAACAAAAAATTCTACTGGCAATTGTTGCTCAATGAACATTTTTGCTACATAAACGGCCCATTCATCTGGCTTTAATTTCCGTCTTAAGTTTGCTGTATTAATTAACCATTTTTCTCTTGAAATAACCGTATTCCCAACGTAAATTCTTGGAATATAATCAACAATAAATTGTTCTTTGTTGAAATTCCATAAATCAAGATAATCGATGTCAAACCGCGGACTTACCGAATTCGCGATTATTTGAATTGTATAAGGCAGCATATAATCTACTAAACTTCCTAAACATTCAACTGTTAAAGGAGTATCTGAACCAGGTTCCTTTATTTCAACTAATTCAGTTTCTTCATTAAATTCAAAAAATAAGTTTCTCGCATGTAATGTCTGCTCATTATTACTTGTTCCCCGACTATTCGGCAAAATTAATCTATTTAAAACGCTTCGATGTCGATTGGCATTGAATCCGAATCCTTCCATAATTTCGACAGTGTGATGACCAAAAACATGTTGAATATATGATTTAAATTCTTCTTCCTCATAAATAGAAGGTTCATTTTCAAAAAATCTTGTAAATAAGCGTAGTTTTCCTGCATACAATTTATTTAAAATCACATGTTCTGCATTTGACTGAAGTAAAACTGTTGACGACATTTTTTCATTTAGCGGTGATATTTCAATAAATTGTTTATACCATTGATCGATTTTCTTTTTACTTACGTACGCTTCTTTTCTTGCATCTTTTAATGAACACAAATAATTTGCTACTTCTTTTTTCATTTCCTCTAGTTGAAGGGCTTTTTTTGATTCTAGATTTTCTATTGGAGCAAGAACATTCGTCCAGTTATGGAATTTACCTACAACATCTAAAAATAATTTTCGTACGCCTCTATCTAACACCGATACACGTTTATTTCCGTACACTTTTTTATATTGATGCGCAAATTCAAAATGAAGTGCTGATGTAATATTAATCGGTAAAGAAAGCTTTTGAATGTAATGAATATCTTCTAAAGTATGATTTTCTAGTTGATGTGTAGTTTCGGAATTTTTTACAACGTAATCTTCATAAAACAGCAAATCTTTCGGAAGTGGATGCTCTAGAACCTCTTCAATTTCTTCAAATTCATTAATGACCTTTTGCTGAATATGAAAGCGATTTTCAACATCTTCTTTTTCATATTCCTTTAAAAGCTGCTGTGCATTTTCAACGAGCTGGATAATCGTTTCGATTTTTCTTGATTCATCTTTAAAGCTGCGCAGCGTATGGATAAAATGTTCATATACATTTGTACTATACTCATCAACACATATATCTGGAAAAATAATTCCTTTTTTTATTAATCCTTCATACAGAAACTTATTTATACTTTGTTCATCAGAGAATTTTAACAAATGTTGAACTAATTTTTCGTAGCTAATCACATCATCTTTTGAAAAAGCGTTGATTAACGTTTTTAAAATCACATTATTTTTTAAGACAATTGTTTTCTCAA
This sequence comes from Bacillus aquiflavi, assembly GCF_019915265.1. Taxonomy (NCBI): domain Bacteria; kingdom Bacillati; phylum Bacillota; class Bacilli; order Caryophanales; family Bacillaceae; genus Bacillus; species Bacillus aquiflavi. Next base: position 341,124 of record NZ_CP082780.1, on the reverse strand, counting down.
CGTTATTAAAAACTTTTCCTCTATCCAAGTCTATTTGAATCGTATAATGTATATTTTCATGGTCTATTGAATAAAAAGACATTCGATAAGGTAGTTGCTTCGCATATTCATAGTCTTTTGCTAAAACTTGGACAATTTTCTGCAACATATAGAAATTTAATTCTGTTGCATAATAATCATTACGTTCGGAATGTGACTGAATTTCACCTTGTTTTTTTATTTCAACGCTAGTAAAAGAGCTAAACGGACTCGTTTTTACTGTTGATCTTGATAAAATTCGGCTTAATTGATAATCTATTTTTCTAACCTTTGCATTATGGTTTTCGCTTGGTTCTTCTATATATTTAAGAAATTTATAATGGAATTTTCTATTTAGTAATGGCAGTGGATTCGATAATTTTTGATTTTGTTTGAACAATTGTTGAAGCACTTTTCTGTCCGCTAAATATTTAGAGTCGTATTCAGAATGTGAACTCTTATATAACTTCCAAAATTGTGTATCTATTTGATGATAGGTATGGATGCACTGCAAAATATCATCTGGGATTTTTGCCCAATCAATTTTACGATCGTTATACATATTTCTTTTCAGCTTCAAAATTGCATGATCTTGCTTCTCCTTATAGAGTCGTTCCAATGAGGCTATTGCCTGTTCTTTTTCCTCTTCTCTTATCTTTTCAACTTTAACTAGTTCATATATTTGGGAAAGCCATCCATCATCCCTTAGGGGAGCAAACTTACTTGTAGAAATAGGGTTCTCCCTAATTACATACCATGGAAATATTTTCATTTTATTCCTCCGTTAAACCTTTTCGCCTTTTTAAATTTTACTCACAAACAAAAGAGTGGTAAAATTCAAAAAGGGGACATCAATTTGCAAATATGCTGACCTGGTCTACCAACCTTCACGATTTGCAAATTGAGCCCTTTTTCTATGAATGAATAGACATTCTTATAAATAATTTTTTAAAGCAGAATAATTAACTGAATATTTGAAATATTTTTAGCAATAGATTACTTGCTTCCCCCACAGCTAATGCAAGAACATGAACCACAGCAAGATGTACTTCCAGATGAACTAGAGCCACTTGTTGCACCTGTTTCCGATAATAACATAGACTCTGAAACTTCCATAATTTCAATATTGTCGATTTCTTCTAAAATGTTTTTTAAGTCTAAATTTTCCTTCATAATTGAACATCTCCTAGTCTTTTGTTTGTTAGAATTAAAGAGCGATTAGCTTCCGCAGCTAATACAAGAACATGATCCACAGCAAGATGTGCTTCCAGATGAACTAGAGCCACTTGTTGCGCCTGTCTCTGATAGTAACATTGATTCAGAAACTTCCATAATTTCGATGTTCTCAATTTCCTCTAAAATATTACGTAAATCGACATTTTCTCTCATTTTATCACCTCCTTAGACAACTTTTTCATAAAAAACTATATCATGTCATAATTTCCTAGTCAAATAACACTTTAGGATTGTTGTGGTTAAATTTCCAAATATAAAGTTGATCTATTTGCCGCAAACATGCGTCACAACAACGTTCTTCTTACAATCGAAGGAAATTTTTTTATGCCCGTAATGTTTAAAATTTTATAAAATCTTTACAAATCAAAGGCTAAAGTATCCATGATTCGACAAAATAAGTGATGAAGTAAGCGTAAAAATAAAAGCAAACAATTACTCATGTTTTGTTTATTTTTCAAATACAATTTAAAAAAGGTTTGAAACTAAAAAAGTTATAATCATTTACGAACGAAAGAGGAGCAGTTAAGTAAAAAGTGATAGAAAAAGACGAACATCAAATATTAACTAGTGAAAAAAAAGAAGCAGGATAACTTTTTGTTAATCCCTGCTTCTATTATTAATCTTATTACTTCTTATATATATATGTATCATTAAATTTCTTCAACAGTTGGAACGTTATTGACTTTATATTTAAAAGGCTTAAGCTCTGGAACATTTATTTGAATCCCTGCTTTTTGCAGCACTTTCAGAGCATCGATTAATTTTCTATAGTTCTCACTAACTTCTAATAAGGCTTCTTTCGTATATTTATATTTTCTCTTTACTTTTTCTAACTCTATTTTAATTTGTTCGTTTTCAAGTTGAATTTTATCCTTTTCTCTTTCGAAGTTGTTCTCGTTATCATCTTCTTGCTGTTTTTTAAATCTTTTCATAAGCGTAATAATATCATCAATAGATATATTCTTTTCTTTTTCCTTAAATATTACATGAACTTCTTTTTGATTATCGCAGTTTGCTTCGTTCACTTTTCCTTTCAATAACTCTCTCTTTTTCTTTCCCTCGGCTCGCGCTATATTGTAATCCTCCATATATTGTTGCTTTAATCGTGTATGCCAACGAAATTTAGAAGCATCAGCAGTTCTTCTCCTATTTGTTTTTTCCGAAAATTCCCTGCACGCACTTATGACCGTATCTCCTTCTCTAACCTTTCTTAAGACAATTTCAGCTAAGTCGCTGTCATCATCATCATTCCAAACTTCTCCGTTCAGATTATTTTGTTTTCTGACCATAAGAATCCCCCCTATAATTCTCGACTATCCCTCTCTATATATAAATAGGGATTTGAACAACGAACATCTTATAAAGGACATAGTAACACCTCACCCATTTAAACTTCACATAATTTAACAATACACTACTTAATTATCTCATCTGTAAAAACCTTCCCCTATTTCTATTTTAGCAAACTCCCAATTATTTTCTATATAAAGTGAGGAATTAGGGATGAAAAAACACCTATTTTTTATATAAAAATAATAAGAGGGGAGAAATGGTGTTTATTTGGGATAAAATAGGCAGAATTAATTAATACTAATTAAACTAATCAGAATAAAGGGAACTGCTTTATTTCTATTTCTTTACATCTACTAATTCAAAACGTTCACAAACAAGTAACATATCTTCAGAAAATTTATGACCAATCTTATTTAATTGATCTGTAAAGAATTCTTCATGAGCTTCTTTCCAATATCGATATGATCGATCTCCTTCTCCTTCAGCAAAAGCAAATTCTTCTGTCACTTCATTCATTGGCGTCAACGTTACTTCTGTCGTTTTAATTATTGCAACAGGTTCTTCAGCACTATTCAAAATAATGCTATAATCTCCTATAGTCGGTAATGGTTCATGTTCTAATTCATATATCATGTACGCGGAACATGTCGCTGTTTTTTTACCTTCTATTACTAACTGTGCAAGATCATCTGAATTGTCGCCAAATTGCCATGCGCTAACTGACTGAGGCTTTTCTCTCTCTTTCCAATAGGCTTCCCAATATATTTGTGCTGCTTTATTCATGCTCTCTTCTTCCTTCCTACTATCTTGATTACGATATTACAGCTCTATCATCATTTTCTTCCTTAAGTTAAAACAGGACTTTATACCTTAAACTTTAGCGGTAAATCGTTTGAAATATCTTTACTTGTTGCATTCTTTTTCACTATATTCTGATAGAATACCCTTTAAATCCACTTTGTCGATTTCCATCGCCGAACATTCGCACTGTTTTTTTAGGTTTTAAAGCTACCTGATAGATTCGTAATATTCGGATAATTAAATGATAATACCAGCGTTTTTTTTTTTTATAGCCACTCACGAATTTGCCTAAAATGATGATTTTCATGGTGAATAAGACCGTTAAAATAATCCGATAAGAAAAGCAAAGTTCCTCCAATTCTTATTTCTTTATCCCAATATTCATTACCAATTAACTGAACTTCCTTTAGCAAATCCTTTCGTGTCCGGAGAAAATCAGAGATAATTTTTTCTTTGCTCATCGCCCGACTTTTACGCGAAGATTGTTCATTCATCTTCTCTACATCTGGTCTTTTAAGTTGAGTATTGTTTTTAAAAAAATATGGGATACGCTCAGTTAATACGAATTGATCCCACGTAATGAAGTGCCCGACAATTTCAGCTACACTCCATTTTCCTGCTTTAATGGGCGTAGACCATTCGTATACTGATACCTTTTCCAAATTTTTTATAAACATTAATGAGTTTTCATAATGAGTGATTATTTTATTTTTTTCTGTCATTCCATTCCCTCATTTCAAAAATGCCGTTTTGCACACTCAATATGGAACAAACAGTTACACTAAATTTTTTGATACACCTTTCTCTTTCTTTGTATTTTTATATGAAATAGATATAACAAACCTATTATTTTCGCCTTTTTGATCATATATTAGGTGAAAAAACAAGCAGTCATTCAACTTGTACATATAAATGATACAAGTTTAACAGAAAGGAGGTAAAAGAAATGCAAATTAATAGTGAGCCTAAAGCTTCTTCTAACAGTTGTTGTACTGGCAATGAAATTTTATGTATCAGTATACCGAGCCCAATTGACATTGTACTTCTTGGCATACAACTACAAATAGAGTTACCTTGCTTAAGAATAACATCTCCTAGTACTTTATCAAATGAACAAATCGAACAATTACAAAAAATCATTAGAGGAAGCGTAAAATAAGTTCTAGTATACACTTTAGTTTGCTCATTTACCCTTGACACCGTGTCAAGGGTAATTTTCAATATGTTATCGATGTATCGGATTTCATAAATATTTTGTAATAAATCTCACGACTAATAAATGGTCCCGTTTTCCCTTCTATACATACATCTTTTTCAAATATCGGGGCATCCTTTATCGTTACAAAAATCCCTAACTCTTCGTTTAATTCTCTTATGAGCGTTTCAACTGGAAATAACCTGAACAATCTCTATTTAAATTTGAAAGTTGGTGCACTTTTTAATCATTAAATATACTCATCAAATGATGGATAGAGATAAAAAAATTTTGTTATTCCTCATTCGTTTTTTCCGAAATTAAACATCCTTTCCAGTTGCTTTTCGTTCTCTTTAATCATATACGATGGGGTTTTTGCGTAAATCCACTAATCTTTTCTCTTACAAACATCCTTTTACATTTGTCATCGTAATACACAAAAAGATTTTAAATCGCAATCATATCGTGTTCAATCATTTCTTTTAGCTCTTCTTCCAGTACAGCCAGATTTCCTCAATTTTCATTTTCATCACTAATCTTCATCTCTATGTTTATTAAAAGACTGTTGTATTAAGTACATCGCATCTTCAATTTCATCAATACTTGAAACTCCAAATTCTACGTCACCATTCCCCCATCTGCCTATGTTAGTCACATCTTTACAAATTCCTTTTGGATCATGTATTTCGCTAAAAGACATATTAAGACTTAAACGAAGTCTTCTTTTTTGTGGTACAATATCAACAAAATTTGTTGATGTTTTATAAGCAATATATAATTTCTTGAATTCTTCTCTAACCGAACTATCGATATTACAAATTCTTTTTCTAAGTCGTTCAAATAAATTTAACATAGGTCCCGTTAATTCAGGAAATTTTTTTACAGTTTAAGTAACATAGAAAACATTTCAGAACATTCTAGTGAATCTTTGTTGGGTAACATTTTTACTAGGGATTCGAAAATGTTTTCCTTTTATTTATTTCAAAAAAAGTGATGATGTCTTACTAGAATTATGATTTATCATGCTAAATCGTTAAAATATAAAGGTACAATCGCTTCTTGGTAGCCTGCCTTTTTTCGCTTTAACATTGCCTCTTTCACTGGTTGTAATTCATTAATTGTAATACTCTTTAGCTTTGCTAAACGATCTTCCGATAACATGACTGTTGGATCTGAAGCTTCGTAATGAGTAACATCCATCCGCCACGGAACGACAAAGTTTTCGTAGCGTAGCATTAATCGTTGTAACATTGTTAGCCCTTCAGGATCAAAATCTCCCGCATACATAAGCAAACATTCTTCTTTGACGAATAAATCCATAAGCTTAAGACTTGCAAGCTTAAATTGCCCATGAGTGCAAATAAGAGGTACGGTCGGAAAACGATCTAAAATAGTAGAAAACACACCTGAATTTTCCACAATCCATACTTTTTTACTACACCCAGCGGGGTACGCTCTAGTAAGTGAAGTTAATTCACGAATTGGCACATTTAATACAGTCGGTACTTCACACGTTGTCGCTGCTTTCCAGACAGGATGAGACCCTTTAGCAGTCTCCGCTTGAATGTTAACGACAGTAACATCATTTGTAATATCATCACGATAAAGCATATACCTTTCAAGTAACTGACTAATCGCTTCACTATCAGATGGGATCGTGATTTCACCCTCCTCTTCATTTCGTGAATGTACTGATAACAAATGAAGCCAAAGCTTTCCGAGCTCTGTATTTTGATCAAAGGCATGCGGATCTTTTGTAAGACGATGACTGAACATTGCTATCCGTTCTCCATCCTTTGGGAGGTGTTTGAAAGCATCACTTAATATACGAACATCATGATAGAAAAAAGACTTCTTACCTTCTAGTAAACGATAAATCCAGTACGTATCCGCTGATTTTTTTTGTAAATATTGAAACCAAAATGTTAGAACGGGAAAGCGCTCAGATAATTCACGAAATGACTCTTCTATGTAAATCTCTTTCCTCTTTTTCAGTTCATTGTTCGTCAATATCTTCTCTTCAAAAAAAGACTCCAGCAGCTCAAGTAAAGGAATTCCGTCAAATTTTGTCCGCTCGAGCTGTCGCTCAAAAGCCAAAAGAGATAGTTTTCCTTTCCCTTTATCTAATAATTCAGATCGAGTTGTCCCGAAAAAAGACGCAAGTTCAATTAAATCACGATTGGGAAAATCACTTATCTTTACCGTTCCACCAATTTTCCCTAAAGATTGATACTTTTTCTTAAATCGAGTAAAAAGACGATCGTACACAGGATGCTCTCGAAAAAATTGCCGAGCATCAGCTAGCTTTTCTTTAGACACAAAACACCTTTCCTTTCATTTACACGAACGTTTCGCCTTTGAATTGTTCTACTATTTCTTCAGTTACATCTTCCGCTAGTTCATTTACGATAAGCTTTTTCCCGTTCCAATGATAACGAATAACACTGACAAAATCAGCATTTTTCGGACGAACGAGCTCGCAAATAGCAAGCGTCGAAATCGTATCATAATCTCCCCATAGCACTTGTGAATTTATAATATAATTAAAACCAAGGTGTTCGACGATTTCAAACATTTCACGAATATTATTTTCATCTACTCCAGCAAAAGCCTCATCAAGTGAAATAATATAAGGGGCTGATTCGTCCGCTTCTTGATACCGTGAATAGCAAGCTGTAAATAATGGGATATACATCGCCATCGCTTTCTCTCCGCCACTAAATTTATAAAAGGCATGGTTTGTTAACTCGCGCTTCGGTTCATTTTCCCTTCGATAAGACAACACAAATGAAAACCATTTACGATAATCAAGGACTTCTTTTAACACTTGGAGCAACGTTTGTCCTTCTGATTTTGTATCAAGTAATTGTTTCGCATTAAATATTTTTGAACGGAAATGTTTAATAATTTGCTGTAAATCCCGCTCCTTTAATAAGCGAGCATCTTGCATAAGAAGCTCGACTAAATCTTTCGTATCCATCTCCTCTTCAACTTCTGCTGTTCTTGGTTTCCAACGAATCGAAAACGTTAACCCCGATGAGGTATCACGAGTTTCCATTAGATAGTTCATTTTCCTTGTCCACGCCTGTGCCCGTCTAATACGACTGCGCAGTTTACTTCCTACTGACTTAAATAATATTTCCTCATACAACTCTTGATCTTGTTCATTAAGATAGGTTTGTTGACGTTGTTTATCTTTTTCAATGATCTCTTGAATGTAATACGGGCTTACACGTTTTCCTTGGTAATCCAAAACAATGATCCTACGATTAGATTTTTGCTGCCACTGTTCGATAAACGGCTTGTATTCCCCAACATATTCATTCGTCATCCACTCTGGCAGCGTTACAGAATCTCGATAGTCTTTCATTCGGTACTCCATTAAATCAGAGCTTTGCGCATAATACGTACTCGTTAAATTGCTATCGATACGACTCGAATCCCTTTCTGTAACAAGCTTACTGTACTGTTGTAACACTCGTTTGGCATGCTCAATCTCATCAGCAGCTTCTGCTTCCTCTTTAGATAATACAAAGTGGTAATCGACTTCTTTTTTAAACGACTGAAACCACGCTCTCTCCATTTGAAGCCAAAACTCATGTTTGTCTAATTGCCTCTGAATGTCTCGTTGTACATATTGTAAGTCTTTTTGTATTTCTGGAAGTCTCTGCTTTGCATCGTCAAGCTGTGCATTAACCTTCATTAGTGCATCTTCAACTTCGTTAATTTTCTTGCGAATATCTTCCGCACCTTCTTGTTCAAGCTGTTCTTGAATATCATCTATATGTTGTTTAAACCGTTCAATTTGATCAACGATAATATTTAACTCACCTCTAAGTTCATCTACTCGTTCCGTTATCTCGTCTATTCGTTCTGTTAACTCACGCACTCGTCTCATTTCATTCATCCACTGAGTATGCAAATTGATGACGCCAAATAATTGATCTTTATAATAAGCCATTTCACGTTTTGCAGTTAAATAAGAATCTAATGTTTTTTCTAAATCAAAGTTACGGGCACGTTCATCAATGACATACTTTTGCTTTTGGTATTTTTTATAAATAGACTTAACTAGTTGATCAAACTTTTCCACTTGTTCTTGGTGCTGAGTGATGAGAAATTTCGTTTTTTCAACTTGTTGGTGGATTTCTTGTAAATCAGCATCCTTTGGAAATTGATCCATTGCTTTTTTCCCTTGAAGCATCCGTTGATTGATTGTTTCAATTCCTATTTTCGCATGATCAACTTCAGCAGTAATTTTCGCTAATTCCGCCTCAATTTGAACGATTTTTTCTTTGCGGTAACGTTTTCTCGCTGACCGTCCGATAAACCTAACTTCTTTATACGGGAGGGCATGTCCTTTTAAAAGCCCGATTTGGTAACGTCCATCTTCATAAATTATCGTATTTCCGTCTGCTTCGTGAATGATAATTGACTTTAACACCTCTTCGACTCGCTCATGGGAAACATGTGAATCAATTTCAAGATCCGGCTTTAAATAATCAGCAAGGGTCATTTGCAATAGTACAGGATTTGCCATTAGTACCCTGTCATAAACAACATTGACTTCTTCATTCATCACTAACGCATTAAGCAGTCCCGTCTCAAACAGTACCCCTTCTATTAGCTGTCTTACATCCTGCGGAACATGATCTTGAAACTCTACCGCAGCATACAATGGAATAAACGCATGGCCCTTTAGCTGTAATTCCTTTCGAGCGGCTTTTGTTTCTTCTGCCATTTCAGGTTCTGGATCTTTTTTCTTGCGCCATTGTTCCAGTTCTTCTTCTTTATTTCTTTTTTGTTCCTCTAACCGCTCTTTTTGAAACATGAGTGCAGCCCGCTTCTTTCGCTCCGCTTCTTCGAAAGCTAAAAAAGCTTCTCGGAAAGGGGATTTTACGTCATCAAAGCTCGAATCCTTATACAAAGTTTGCAGCGCTCTGGAGCTTTGCTGTAGCTTCATATCTATCTCAGTTATCCAATCTAACGAATGCACCCATTCATGAATCTCAGCACGCTTCCTCTCTATATCCTCCTCAAATAATCGAATCCATTCTCTTTCTTCCTGAAGCTTTTCATCAAGCTTTCGCTGTTCTTCTGCCCGTTGTAAATCTTTTTCCTCATAATCTTCTTTTAACCGTTGAAACAAGCGGAAGTGCTCTACCATTTCATCTAAATTGTTCAAATGCTCATCTGTCTCTTTTTTCCATATAGTAAAATCAAACCCTTGCTCTCGAACTCGAACATAGTCTTCTACATTCATGTCGTGTTTTTTGAATGAAGATTTTTCAGCGCTATATGCCATATCTTCTAACTGATCGTTAATGTCTGTCTCCAATCCAATCGTTTTTACTTCTGAATCATCTTTTTGATTACGTAATTGAATATCTTGTTTTTCCAATTTAGAAACATCCTGTACAAGTTTTACTTGCTTTTGCGATTCTTCCCCTAGCTTTGCCTCTTCTTCCCGAAGCTCTTGTTGTAAATTCCATACTTTATGGGATTTCAATCGTTCTTGTTTCTTTCGTAACCCCTCTTGCTGCCGGTCTAGTTGTTGTTTTTCTTGTTGTTTGTTCATTATTTCTTCTTGTAACGCTGCTTCCTTCACTTGTAAAGAAACGAGCGCTTGCTTTTCATCCTCGAGCTTTTTTCTTGAAGTTAACCACTCTTGACCTTGATCAGCTAACCTTCGTTGATTGTATTGATCATAAATATGATTTACTTGCTGAATTGCATGATATTCTCGTTCTAACTGCTCAATTTGCTGCTTCGTTTGATCCATTTGCTCAATCGTGTCTGATAAATGACGAAGGTCATCATCTGTTAACGGTGGAAGAGCCGCTTCGAGAATTTCATAAATAACCGTTGGGCGAAAATCCCTTGATAGCTTCGGACTGCGCAATTGAATTAATAGCTTGATTAAGTCTTCATACGCTTCTAATGTACTAAATCCAAAAATGTACTTATTGACTAACTCCATATATTCTTTTTGCGTCTGAACAACAAATCCCCCGTTGCCGATGACGTTTTCTAATTCGATACGCGAGCGAGGAATCTTTTGTTGTTCGCCACCGCTTTTTTCAACTTTGTATAGATCTATGTTATGACCAATTCTACGATCATCTGTAATAACAAACCCCCAAAACTTCATCGGTCTGTTACGTTTAGCCTGCAAGCCAATCCCCGTTGTAATAAATTGATCTGTCTGATCTTTTTTGTATTCGATAAATAAATACCCTGTTCGCTCATCACGATCAACAACTTCTTTTTCTCCTAATAAATAATCCTCCATCCGTCTAGCTTTTGATCCAAATGGATCAAGACGATCTGGTGATTTCTTTCCATCTAATAGCACTGGCAAAAAACTTTGCATTGTAACTGATTTTCCCGAACCATTACTTCCACGAAGTAGTAATTTCCCATCTGAAAAATCAAAGATTTCGTCATCGTAATACCAAAAGTTTAATAGCCCTGCACGATTCATCACCCATTTATTTGTCATCTCGACTCACCTTCTCGGTCTACATAATTACGTGGATATTCCCCAATCATTCTCCCGATTGCAGACTTCAATATAAGCATTCCTGTTTCTACTTCCACTTGAAGCAACTCCCATTCTTTTAAAAAATTTACTGCTTCTTTTCTTAACTGTGAAACGGTCATTTCCCGATATTGCTTACTCCACCCATGTTGATACCGCTTTTGTACCTTCTCTAGTATTCGTTCACACTCACTCGTCGTAAGGCGCAGTTCTCCTAAATCATTGATTTCTTCAATTTTCAGGTTTTCTCGAAGGACAGTACTAAAATGAAGAACGACATCCATGATGCCTTTTTGATCTGGAAATAACGTATACTTTTGCTTTCTCTCATCAAGCATAAGCATTGCAGCATTTTTAAATACCTCTAATCGAAAAGGAGTATGCTCTTCTATATCATCACGAAGTCGATTGCGATAATTTCGAATATAAGCGAAGTCCGCATCATCCCCGCTTTCCCGATGAACAACAGGTGAAAACATTAACTTTCGGTAAACTCGCTTCCTGCGCTCCTCTCCTTCATGACGCTTCCATTCACTCGCTAAAATCTCTCGTGTCGTTTTATATTGAAACAAATCATCAGGATACGATCTCATAAAATAACGTGCATATACAGTCACTTCATAAAGGACTTCTTGCTCTTCATTCATCGCAAACTGTTCAATATCACCATCGACCATTTTAATGATATGAAGCTCGACCATTTTTTTTAAGGCGCGAACAAGCGATTTTCGATGCTGATAATTCGTCCAATTTAATGAAAATTCACCGGGATACATATCTTGAATGTCCTCTGTTAATTCCGAAAGAAGAAATTGCTCATCGACCGAACGCCGCTCTGTAAATGCAAGTCCGCAGCAAAAAATCGCATAGTCCATTGGCTCAGAAAAAGACTGAATCCCCATCCAAGCTTTCGGTTCAACAGGGATTTTCTCTAACTTAATAAAATGCTGATGAACGATCAAATCAAAACCGAATTTATCTGTAACATAACGCTTTAATACATGCTCTCGTTGCCGTATTTGCTGATATACGTCAGGCTCAAGTGAACGAAGAACCCAAAATTTTTCCATTAGTGTAGCGAGAGCCTCTTGGGCTTTTTCATCAAAAAGAGCGTTATCCATTTCACCACCACCAAGATTATGATCATTTTTATAGAAAACGTAACACGACTTTTGGCATTTCTAGTACACCATCGACTGAATGAAGCAGAATCTTTTGTTTTGGATCTATTTCTACTTGAACATCTCTCCCAAATTCTGTTTTGATTATATGATCTTGTCTTCCCATTGCTTTGCCGATCCAAAGGAGAAATATTTTTCGAACAGAGCTTTCAACATTCGATAATTTATCAAGGTGGATAACCCCTTCATCAATATATTTTTCGATTAAGTCCTTTTCCTTCTTTTGTTCCTTCAGATGCTTTCTTCTCATTTCTTCCTTTTTTTGTTTGTTACTCTGCACTGAACCTGCTTTTGTTTTTTCGCGATAACCTCTTATTCTCGGCTTTGTCTCATGAATCATTGGCGCTTCTTCCCATACATCCATATAAATATCTTCTGTCGGCACATGATCTCCAAGAAAATGGCGCGTATGAAATACTCCGAAAACAACAGATGATAATTCATGGGCACCCTCAATATTTTCCATCCCAGCAAACCATTTTGCTAAATGCATATAGTCTTTTTTCCTACTGCGAAAATACTGATGCCGCTCTCCTAATCGCTGGACAACACGAGTAATTCTGCGAATCGCCTCACTTGTTCTCGCTTCAAGCATTTCAAACTCGCTTTCACCATGTTCATTGCCTAAAAACCATGATACGATGCTTTTCCATTTCTCAGCCAATTCTTTACATGAAACTTCTTCTTTCGTTGCCTCTGCTATTTTATCTGAAAAGCGAAATGTTTGCTGTTGATGACGAATAACTTGGCGAAAAAAAGGATACATCACTTCTATTGGCAAGGATGATAATAGCTCTTGTGTTTGTAGTGCTGTACTTTGCAGCCCTATAATAAAATCACGTAAATATATCGTAAATTGATCTTTGTATATAAGAAAGGTGTCTGTTTGCATTCGTTCTTCGACTTCTTCACTGTTAATATAAGCGATATAATCAGACGTGTTTTGTGTAATTTGCCGAAAATATGTTAATACATCATTCCAGATCTGCGCACACTCTTCATCTACTTCAAACGTTTTACGTTGGACAACTGTTTCTATCCGAAGAAGTACTTGATAAAATCTTTCAAACTGCTTTTTTTCTAAGGAGCCCCCAAATGATTCCCCCATCCCCTCAAGTTGGATTAACATTCGTTCAAATTCTACTGTGTAAGGGGTGCATTGATAACGAAACCTTTTTTTCTTAAATTCTTCAATCGTCTTCGACTTCCCTAATTCTTGACGAGCGATTAAGTTTCCCCATCTCACTAACGTGTCTAAATCTTGGTGAAGCTCGTCCATTTCATATAAGTGGAAAGCATAGTCATTCTTTAAATACACTAATATCTCTTCAGGAAACAAAAAATCTCGCATTCGCTCATGCTGTAAATAAAAATAACGTAATATGGCTCGATAACTCCAAGCCTTTTCCGCTGTTAAGTACGTCGCTTCTTTCACACGTTTTGATGGAAAACGCTCCACATGCATCACCTTTCTTAGTATCCTTTATCCAAACTAATCACTAGCACAAGAAATTCTCTTTTTCTACTATTTTATCAAAAATAGGGGGATTTTTTGATTTTATTAAGATAGAAAAGGGAATATTAAATTAATTGTCAAAAATAATAGCTCATTGCCATTTTTGAAGTTACCCATATTGGAAAATCCGTAATAAAAAAATATAGGTAGAAATATTTTATTAAAAACATCTAAAAAGTATAGGAACATTCTGAATTCATTGTTTTCCTTCTTACATAAAAACAGCACTAAGATCTTGTTATATTAGTACCAGAATGGTGACAAACGCTCGCATTCTTCGTTGTAAGCTTACAAGTACTTATTCCATTATGCTTCCACCTTGTACGGTGCGCCTCTGCCGACGAGCATTTTCAAGTAGCATTTCGGGGGTTACTCCATCATTATTAATACTGATAAGGCATATAGCTCCAAGCCTTTTTAACAGCAATGAAGTTTTAACGGGGAGAGGACAAATGAACAGCGATGAAAGTAAAAAAACAGCTAAATGGGGTTGCCTGACATGGGTATTAATCATAATCATAGTACCAATTATTTTAATAATCGGTTTATTGTTTTACATAATGGAAAGAACGAACGATTTTAACTAGCTCTTCATTTACAAAAATATCCCATATCCTTTGAAGAAATTGGCTTGTTTCTTTCCTTTGTCGTTTTATATAAAGCTTATTTCACCTTTTGTAATATAGTTCAAGCTGGTTCATTATTTTCCTTAATAGCGATAATGAAAAGATCACAATACTTGCACCGGTCATTTTTCCTCTTTTAGTAAGTTTAAGATAATATGCTTCTTCTTGATTATTATTGCTGCTATAAAAAGATATAAAAATGGATGAAGGTGTGGAAAATCTTCTTTTATGTTAAAAAGTTCCACTATTAACTAGACAAATAATATTAATGTCTATATAATAAGTAAACAAATTACTTTTATGTTTCCCATTTTAATAAAGGGGTTTATATAACATTTTGAAAGTTTTAATGGAAATAAGACATGAACAATCAATTCATCTAAAAGGTGGTGAGCAATATGGCAAACGATGATTTATTTTGGAATGCAACAGTAGAAGAACTGGCGAACGGATATGCGTTTGATCCAGTAACAGAAAAATATATCTGTCTCTTTTGCAATAAACATTTTGAAGCTGGAATCGTGTATCCGGTAGACAATGCTTTATACGAAGCTAGGAAAGCAATTATTCATCATATTGAGGAATCACATAGTTCTACATTTGAGCAATTATTAAACATGAATAAGAAATACACAGGCTTATCCGATCATCAAAAAGAACTTCTGCAATATTTTAAACAGGGCTTAAATGATAAAGACATCGTAAAAAAGTTGAATGTAGGCAGCACTTCGACGATTCGAAATCATAGATTTAAATTCAAAGAAAAAGAAAAACAAGCAAAAATTTTTCTAGCAATTATGATGCAACTTTCAAAAAGTGCTGGCAAGAAAAAAGACAAAGAGGAATTCATTCACTTTCATAAGGAGGCAAAAATGGTTGACGAACGTTATGCAATAACACATGAAGAAAGAGAAAAAATTTTATCCACTTATTTTAAACAGGGGCTTGATGGATCGCTTGCAAACTTCCCAAGCAAAGAAAAGCGTAAAATTGTTATTTTACAACATATAATTAGTCGTTTCGACTCTGATAAAGTTTATTCAGAGAAAGAAGTCAATGACATACTTCAGCCTATCTATCATGACTATGCAACCATTCGACGATATTTAATTGAATACGGTTTTATGAAACGAAATAAGGAATGCACACAATACTGGATAAACAAAAATTAATGTGAAACAGTCCCTGCTATAAAAGTGAACTACCACCTTAATTGTTAGACATAACAAATAATTGAAGGTGTGTTTTTTAAGGAGAAATTTTCATTTGAAGAAAAACTAAAAGCCGTTCAAAACTATCTCGAAGTAGAAAAATTTTACAGAAACATAGGAAAGCAAATTGGTACTGATTTTCATTTATTTCCTTATTATTCTATTTTGGGAGTTGTTTTGTTTTTTATCATTAAAAGCATACCAATCTTTCGAAAAAAGGTAAGCGAAGATTAACGGTAAGAGTGGCATCTAACAGTCAAAAAAATGGTTCGTTGGATGTACCCTTTTATTGTAAGAATCGTTATTTAATTTTAATCTTCCATCCTAGAATGATTACGTTAGGATTCTCTTAAGTCTTTTCAGCTCATTGACTGATATATTATAGCTTACAAGTTGGTTGGTGAAAAGGAAGCGGTCAAGTGCTTTCTTTGATGGGTGATGTAATTACATGGGAAAATAATGAAGATGAAAAATAATATTGTTTTCTATGTTGAGAATGTATGAGAACTCTTATTGTGTTTTTGCTAACAAACAAAAGGAAAAATCCATAAGGGAATTAAAAATATGCAATTATTCTTGATGCAGGAAAGCCATGCGGGGGATCTTCAAACTCACACAGGTATGAGCTTGAATGAAATTATACGTGCTATCGGATTTGAGTATGATACTTTATACAGCGAAAAAAGAGATGTCTCCTCCAGCCTATCGAACCACCTCTACTACCCAATAAGGAAAATCATCCCCACCCGTCAAACGGGTGGGGATGATGAAATACTTTCAACTTATATTTTTTTCCGATGAATGGAGGCTTTTTTATTTTGGTTTTTTTCTCCCCACTCACATAACTGTTCCAAGATTGGTAATAGAGTTTCAGCTTTATCTGTGAGACTGTACTCGACTTTAGGGGGAATTTGAGGATACTCTTTCCGTCTCACCATGCCATCCGCTTCCAAATCTTTAAGCTGTGAACTCAATGTTTTAAAGGTAATAGCTCCTATTTGTCTTTTCAAATCATTAAAGCGAACAGGTTGTTTTTCTGCCAGAAGGTAAATAATAAGCATTTTCCATTTTCCACCAATCACTGACAATGTATAACCAAAGGGTGTCTCCTGAATATTACCTTTCTCTTTATAGTCAGCCATACTCATTTTTTACTATCCTTTCTGATAGTACCTATCAAAAAAGTGCGTACTATTTTTTTGTTTGCGTTTATTTTATACTGACCTTACTTTAAAGTAAAGGAGAGAAAAAAATGACTAACGTTAAAATCTACAATCACGGTCTTTGGGATCACGGTATTACTCAAGGTTACAGCGTCAACGGAACTATCTACATTTCGGGACAATTTTCCCACGATATGGAGGGTGCATTTATCGGCAAAGGCGATATCGAAGCACAGACCCGGCAAACGCTGGAAAATCTTGATCGCGTACTGGCAGGGTTTAGTGTTACGAAGTCCAATCTTGCTTATGTGGAGATCTATCTGACAAACGCGCAAGAGCATTTCGAGCCAGTCGTCCGGCTGTTCAAGGAATACGTGGGACAACATCGGCCGGCCGGCAGTCTCATCGGTGTGACTTACTTGGCATCCCCTGAGCAACTGATCGAAATCAGCGCCGTCGCACACACGGACTAATCCACCCGCCATAATCACTTAAAAAGTCGCTAATAGAGATAGTAACAGCTATGCTGGTATTATCCCTATAGAAAGTTTCGGGTATCCAACTATCTCTTTATTTTGATTATGAAAACAGTTCTGTGTACTTCTTATTTCATAAGGATTCAAATATATTAATGCATGGCGTTTTTCTATATAAGAATCGGGAAAAGGGACAATTCAGCCCTTTTCCTCAATTATCGGTCAAAATCTCTATTTGTAAGCTTTTATTAATGAACAACCCTTGTAAAGAAGCGTTCTAATAATTCAGCTCTTGAGATTTTTTGACTTTCCAGATAACTTCATAATAACGCCTAATCTCTTCTTCAGTTGGCACATTATGATAGCTTTTCGGTTTTTTGGTATCTCTACTTCTAATTCCTCAATATTTTTTTGGATAATCATAGTTTGGATGTTCACTTCAAGTTTTATTTTCGAAAACAAAATCGGAACTTACTAAGGTAGCTGGATTGACTCAACATTTCCTTTCTATTAAAGTTCACTTCAATTTTTTTTATTCTAGGTAAATCATCTAAATGCTTATTATTTCCCGTACCCTTAGTTACCTCCCTACCTTCACTCTTCACCGAAAACATTTGCAGACGAATATTACCAAGCGGCTTTGTTCCCATTCAAACAATTGGCATAGAAGAATAGCCTGTCGACAGTTGCTCTCGATAAAGTACAGGGACTTTCACCTTGCCCAATTCTGCTTTTGCTGCATTGATCTTTTCTTGGATAAATTCTTTGCTGTATGGTTTACTGTTGTTTACTTTCGGCGATTTTTCTGGACTCTTTACGCTAGAAAGACCTTTTACTCCTTTTAAAGCTAAGGTGCTTGGAATGAGCGATGGCAAGGCAGAACCAGTTGCGTACATGATGCCTTCTTGTTCAACTGAATCGGTCATAACCTGTGCGACAGTTTCCGCTATACGAATAGGGTCTTGGATAAATTGTATCGCAGCCTATCTATGTATCTATCAACGTAGATCAGCTTCTTCTTTTAAACTAATTGGTTTCAATTAGTTTAGATATTAGACGTTCAATAAGCACCTTTACATGCGCCATCAGCTACATAGAGGATCTATTCTTCATCATTCTGAGCGTGGCAGCCAGTACTGTTCTATGGATGATCAAGCTAAGTTGAAATCATACGCAATGGATGTAAGCATGAGTAGGAAAGGAATTTGTTATGACAATGCATGTATAGAATCGTTCTATAATATATCGAAGAAAGAGCTTATTTTTTTAACCAAATACAAAACGAAGAACAGGCCAAAAAAGAAATCTATGAATATATCATATTCTAAAACTCAAAAAAATTCATTCAGATTCAGCCAATGGCTATTTATTGCCTTCTGAATACGAAACGTATGTACCAACGTGGGGTTGCACGTTAAATACTAACCGTCTATTTCCTCTTCATTCAAGTACAGAACAGGTCTAACTCTGTATTTGAATGAAGAGGCCACCAGGCGAAAGCGCGGTAAAAAAAAAAAAATTGTCTACTATATTGACTTAATTCCAAACCCATTCTATTTCCCTTAAACAAATTTCCGTATAGAGTAGTTTATATAAAAGAAATACCCTTAAACTTCCCATTCAATTTTTAAATTATTTATCAATTCACTAAGTGAATTAGCAAGAAATTCATTTTCTTCTGTTTCATAATTCTCTATTAATATCTTCCCTGTTTCATTGTCAAAGATAATAGCCATATCTTCAGGAGAGGCAAATCCTATTTGTATATATCTAAATTCTCTCCCGTTATTCTCTTCGTATCGTTTCATTGTTTGAAAAAATCTTAATATAGGTTTACCTGGCTCTACAGGTTCAAGATTAACTAATCGTGAACCGTAAAAGCCTTGTAAGTTTAAGAACCAGTACGAATTAAAATATTCTTTAATTGCATAATGAATATTAATACCAAGTTCTTTTTCAATTTTTGTAAAGTCATCTAATTCAACTTTTTCAATAGGCTTCCAATAAACATATTCTTCTTCATCTGGACTACTTAAATACAGTAGAGGATCAATCTCTTCATCCCATGGCGCTTTAGGATATGTACCGTATTTTTTATCCCATACGCTGATAAGTTCTTTGAAATAATGATCTAATGCTTTTTTTATTTCCATGCTATACCTCCAGAGAAATTACTTAATAAATACTTGAAGACGTTCAGCATTTTCCTGATCTTTCCCCCATATACCTATTCGTTTCTCAATATTATGGATTCCTCCACTCCCCGGATGCAACGGTTGTGGGATAGCCATTGCTTGACCACCACCACCAATATATGATGATGAACTAAAGGTTTTCCTTTTAACCCGACAATATCATACTGAGGGAAATGTTTCCTAAAGATAGCATCATTTTGATGTTAGACTCAAAAGTAGACACAGTTTATTATTAAAATAACTAATAATATGAGGTGTCCAAATGAGCAGACAAACATTTGATGAAGATTTTAAAAGAAGTACAGTCCAAATGATGATTGAACAAAACAAGTCGGTTGCCCAGACGGCTAGGGATCTGGGTATTAGTCCAAATACCATTCACAATTGGAAAAAGAAATATGGTGAAGAGTTTATTGAAGCTTCTTTTCCAAACATGACAGAAGCTCAACAATTAAAAGCAATGCAAAAACGGCTACGTGATCTTGAGGAGGAGAATGCAATCTTAAAAAAGGCTATGCACTTCTTCGTGAAAGACCATCGGTAATTTTCTCATTCATCTATGAGAATCGCTTCATTTTCCGTGTGGAGAAGATGTGCAAGGTCATGAAGGTTTCCCGAAGCGGCTATCACAAATGGGTGGATCGCCCTGAAAGTGAAAAAGCAAAACGCCATAAAACTTTAGTTAAGCACGTTCATAAATCATATTTAGAATCCAGGGGACTTTATGGAAGTCCAAAGATTGCAAAAGACCTTGAAAGAAAAGGAGTGCCTGTCTGCCAAAAAACAGTAGCTCGTATCATGAAAGAAGAGAATCTCCGGTCAAAGACAGTTAAAAAATATAAAGCGACTACCAATTCAAAGCATTCTCTTCCAGTCTACGAGAATAAGCTTAATCAAGAATTTAAAGTAGATGCACCGAATAAAGTATGGGTCGCTGATATCACTTATATTCCAACTTCAGAAGGCTGGCTCTATTTAGCAAGCGTAATGGATTTATTTTCTCGCAAAATTGTTGGCTGGTCCGTGGATAAGACAATGACAAAAGAGTTGGTGATTAACGCTCTGGATCGGGCATATAACCGCCAGAAGCCACCCCTTGGCTCTGTTCTTCATCATTCAGATCGCGGCAGCCAATATTGTTCAAAAGATTATCAAAAGAAATTGACTAAGTATGAGATGGATATAAGCATGAGCAGAAAGGGAAACTGTTATGATAATGCCTGCATTGAATCCTTTCATAGTGTGCTAAAGAAAGAACTTATCTATCTAACTAAATATAAGACGAGAGAACAGGCCAAAAAAGAAATCTATGAATATATCGAAATATTCTATAATTCAAAAAGAATTCATTCGGCCAATGGATACCTTTCGCCGTCCGAATACGAACGTATGTACCTTAGTAAAGCTGCAAGTTAACACAAGATACACTTTTCCTCTTCATTCAAGAACAGAAGTCATTCTGTTCTTGAATGAAGAGGCCACCAAGCGAAAGCGCGGTAGAGGATAAAAATCTAAAAAATTTGTGTCTACTTTATTGACCTAATACCATTTACAATAGCCCATCCATTATTAAGATTTTTGATGTTAGCATCACTAAAGTACTCAGGATGTAATCTGTATATTTCATTAAAATAATACTTATTATCTCTTAGCCATCCTTCTGAATTTGTATTTTGTTTTCCCTTACCTATATAAGGCATATCTACAACAAGTTTTTCATCTGCTACTATTTTAGTAACATACGTTCCCCTTCTGGTAATTATTTCATACTCTTTATTTAAAACAGTGTCCTCGATACTACGATATACCCTTACCTGATGGTTTGGATTACCCGTACCCCTACCTTCCTCACTCTTCACCGAAAACATTTGCGGACGAATCTCACCGAGCGGCTTTGTTCCCATTCCAACAATCGGCAGAGAAGAATAGCCTGTCGACAGTTGCTCTCGATAAAGTACAGGGACTTTCACCTTGCCCATTCCCGCTTTCGCTACGTTGATCTTTTCTTGGATAAATTCTTTGCTGTAAGGTTTACTGTTGTTCACTTTCGGTGATTTTCCAGGACTCTTTACGCTAGAAAGACCTTTTATTCCTTAATTATTACAACGAGCTTTGTCATTCCCATGTGTAAATTTAAATCAAGTAGTAAGTGTGGTAGTTATATTTAAATGTCACTGCAACCAATCTCGTAAGTTTGCTAACCATCATGAGTTTTTGATTCAAAAGTGATATTGTTTTTAACCATAGAGTTCTTAAAGTTAAAAAACCTTGAAAGGCATATTACCAATCAAGGTTTTAAGTATCTATGAATTATCTTTTATTGAACAATAATTAACAATCAAAATATGCCTTCAAGAAATCAAAAAACGATGACCAAGTTTCCTTTAACTCTCCTTTTAAAAGCAGTTCATCTCCACCCTCAAAATTTACTATATAAACTTTATCTGTTACAGTATCCAACACTAATACAGCATTTGCTGACATTTCACTTAAAACAAGATATTGCTTCGGAAAACTATGTTCTTTTCTAAAAATGAGTGTGTATGATTCAATATTATTTTCTTCATCTGCTATATCTAGTAATTCAAAGGGTACATGCTCTTCCCAAAAAGGTCCGGCATACTGGAAATAAAATTCTTGGAAAGTATCTGATGCGTTTACACCTAGCCTTTTTAAAGCATCCTGTACTAGATTGCTATCTTCACGTTTATATATTTCTTCTCCTAGAACTTCATCTAGTCTTTCAGGCAAAATACTCATATTATTTTCCTCCTAAAGCTTCTTCTCCTCGTATTTTCCAATAATTAATAGAATCTACTTTTTGAAATGCTCCTCTAGTTGTTTCATCCATTGGATAAAATGGGTTTAACTTTCCTTTATAAGGATGTAGTGGAGCTCTTTTAGCATTACTAATATTATGGTACCTAGTTGAAGCTTCATATAATGGTCCAACACCTTTTTGTTGTGAATGATGCAATGTTGCAACACTACCTGCATCATCAAGAACAGGAGCAAGTCCATATTTCGCAGATGCTTCAGCATTTGTTAACCCGCGACCTTTTTTAGCACCTTTTGTTCGGACCATATTCCAATTAATATCTCCTCTTTGATATACTTTGTAAGTAAATCCTGTGCCATCTTTACCTGCATTATACTCTACACTCCGAGTAAAATATTTATTATTCTTATAGTCCTTTAGATGTTGATAAGTTTCTTTATCCGTACCCCTAGTTATCTTCTCCCTACCTTCACTCTTCACCGAAAACATTTGCGGACGAATCTCTCCGAGCGGCTTTGTTCCCATTCCAACAATCGGCAGAGAAGAATAGCCTGTCGACAGTTGATACTTATCAACAATAATCTGTGCGTGTGGGAAAAGATTTTGAATTGCCTTATGAATGGGTATCAATCACCACGTTTTTTTACTGACAAAAGTTCCATAGTAGAGGCACAATGACGATTTTGATGCATACCCATCACCACCCCTAAATCAGCATCATAAAGAACGGTCTCATAGGTATGTCCCTTTCGAACGGCCACTTCATCCAAGCTTAACGTGATTTCATGATCTTTTTGCCTTTCATGGATGAATGCCTCCTGTTCCTTTGCTTTTTCATGAGCAACCGAATAGAAAATACGTTCCACTGTTGAGTAAGCTATTTTATATTTCCGGCTTATGTCTTGAATGGTTGTTCCGAGTACTTGTTCATAGATAAAACTGGCGAAAACGATGGGTATAGTGCTGATGTGATCCTACAGATTCAAAAAAAGAAGAAAAGACTTCTTTACAGTTTTGGCACCGATATCTTTTCATGTGAATAATGAGAAATATTGGTTTGTTTAATACAAATAAATCACGTACTTTTCTTGTCCTTCTATCATGGACAGACGAGGAATGAAATCCACAATAGACGCAGCGCTCTTTTCTTTCTTTTTTCTCTACATGAACAAAATAATGCGTATCAAAAAAATCTCACGTTTAACTACTTTAAATTCTGGCAATTCTAGTAACACGGAAAACATTTTAGAACCTCCTATTAATGTTTGTTTGGTGCTAACATTATTACCAGGAATTCAAAAATGTTTTCCTTTTTTATGTTATTTCACAAAAAGTGATGATGAATCCTTTTTAATATTTCAAAGCTATATCCTTTTCTTTCTTGCCCTTTGATGGAAATTCGAAAATATACTCGACACGGTTCAACTTTCACCATCAATATCCCTAATTTTTCTTTTTATTCATAATCAAAAAACCTTGAAAGACATATAGCCAATCAAGATAGTAATAGGAAAAGTTAACTTAAATATTATTTTTTCTTGTCAATGTTTGTAATATCACATTTGCCAACATGAATCTCATAGTTTTTTTTTCTAAAAAAAATTTGGGCAATCCTACCCGTAGACTTGTCAGCTAATATTATATCGCGGTATTCTGATTTTTCCCAAAGCTCTTCAATTGCTTTTGTAAAATTCAACACTCTAACATTAGCCCATACGGGGAGTAAACAATTTGGAACCAGTATAAACCATTCTTTTTTTCCTTTTAGAAAATCTAAAGAACTTTCAAACCAAGACATATAATCATTATTGTCTCCAATAGGTTTAATATAGGTTGGGATC
The DNA here is from genome assembly GCF_019915265.1 of Bacillus aquiflavi. NCBI lineage: Bacteria > Bacillati > Bacillota > Bacilli > Caryophanales > Bacillaceae > Bacillus > Bacillus aquiflavi. The sequence goes on along the minus strand of NZ_CP082780.1, from coordinate 317,052 downwards.
AGAATCTATCTTACGAAATTGTTTTAATTGAAATTCAAATAATTTCACCCAATGTGAATCATAATCTTCAAAATCAATAAGCTCTATATATGATAATTGATTTAAATTTTTTTTAGCATTCATCAATGCTATTTTTTTTTTGTATTTTTTTTTTTTTTGATATGACATTACAATTACCTCGTTATCTATTGTAATAAATGTGATGGTCGCCATTTGGACCATAAATATTAGAGTATCTTTCTTTCTTAAAATCATATTCAAATGGATTAGCACCGTCTTTTGGTTTTCCTGCATGTGTATGTAGTCTTCCATCATTTATATGCTCCACAATAACCCTTTTTCCTTGAGGGGTATCGTATTCATAGTAACGCCCGTGATGAGTTGGATTTAAACTGTACTCGTAATTTTTATAGTCCCCACCTTTCTTATAAACATTATCTCCAACTTGCCATTGACGTGAAGGTTGTTGCGACCTGGGTATACCAGCTAAATCCTTTGCTTTGTTGAATGCTTTTTTTTTATTAAGGTTAACCGTATCCTTAGTTATCTTCTCCCTACCTTCACTCTTCACCGAAAACATTTGCGGGCGAATGTCTCCAAGCGGTTTCGTTCCCATTCCAACAATCGGCAGAGAAGAATAGCCTGTCGACAGTTGCTCTCGATAAAGTACAGGCACTTTCATCTTACCCATTCCCGCTTTCGCTGCGTTAATCTTTTCTTGGATAAATTCTTTGCTGTATGGTTTACTGTTGTTCACTTTCGGTGATTTTCCAGGACTCTTTACGCTAGAAAGACCTTTTGCTCCTTTTAATAAGGTGCTTGGAATGAGAGACGGCAAGGCAGAACCAGTAGCATACATGATCCCTTCTTGTTCAACTGAATCGGTCACAACCTGTGCGACAGATTCCGCTGTACGAATAGGGTCTTGGATAAATTGTATCGCAGCCTGTGTGTATGTATCAATCGTTTGATCTGCCTTTTCTTTTAATTTAGGCGGTTCGATTACATCAGGAATAACACCTGATAGGATCACTATACCTGCATCTCCCACAACGGTGACCAATCCCGTCACCATCCCGACTATTCCATTTGCCAGTCCCTTAATGAGATCGGTAGCGCCCTGGGTTATATTTTCGACGACATCTCCTACTCCTTCAAAGAAGTTCGTATATTTCCCCTTCATTTTTGCGACTCGATCATGGTACGCATCATCGACATTTTCAATTTTTAACCTTCACTACTAATAATTTCTGGACACAATTAATATAGTAGGGACTTGGGATGGCTAGCAAGTCATTTTTATTTTTAGCACAAAATTAGTGCAGTACTCTGCATTTTTCCTTTGCAAAGCTCTGCACTTTTATTCTGCCATACACATCTCTATTAATTTATGCTTCATATAAGTTATTGAGGAAAGCTAAAAAATTCTCTGAAATTAATTTAATGTACTCATCTTTTAATTCATCGTCTTCTTCAAAGTAATCCATGTCACAAAAATATACTTTATCGTTTCCACCAATTTCTAAGCATATCAGGCTATCAGCTGGATCAATACCTATAGGCATCAAATTTGATGGAACTATTTTACCCAAATTGTATTTGTTATAAAAATTTTTTTAATTTAATTCTGTTTGTTCTGATATTGGGAGAAATAACATAATTGAAGTTGTAATAGTCCCATCCGATGTTTTAAATCTTCTTTTTACAGGCTTACCACCATTATTAAGTAATAAAAATTTTTTATAATCATCTGGCAACTTTATACCGTATTCATTTTCAAAACTCTTAATATCTTCACTTACTAATGGTTTATATGAATATTCAAAGTTCATTACCAAAATGTCACCCACCTTTATTTTATTAGTATTGATTTTATGTTAAAGAATATAATCTATCTAATAAAGCTGTAAATGATTTACATACTGGGGTAATTGATGCACTTCCAGTTTCTTCATAATTATAAAAAACAATTTTAGGCGATTCATTATTTTTACTATAGTCAAAACACAATAAATTTCCAAAAGGATCTCTAGCAAAAGGAATTAATTTCTGTGATGAAAATTCATAAAACATTTTTATGTTTAAATTTTCATCAGTAAAACTAATCAAATTATTAAAAACAGCTTCAATTCTTCCATCATCACAATTAAAAATATTTGGTTCTGGGAAACCACCATTATTCTCCATTATACATTTTTTGTAATCATCAGGGAGCTTAAATCCAAATAATCTTTCAACTTCAATAATTTTTTTTTCATCTAAAGATTCATCTGAAAAAAGCCATTTTTTTAATCCCATGAAATCATCTCCAAAATCCGTTTTTTAATTTCTCCCTTTCTCCCTGCTTCACCTCCACCCCAAATAGCTCTTCCTCCAGTATGGCTAGCCGCTTGATGTTCATAATAGTTAACTATTTGCATTTTACCTGGTTGCTGATGATGATGCCATGTTAAGGTTTGTGGTACTCTACCAGCTTCTAATAATTTTATTTCTTCATCAGTAAATATTTTTGCTAAACTAGGGTCCCTTTGAATTTCCTTGTAAAGTAATCTAGATAAATATTCAAATTGGATTGCATCAGTTTCTAGATATAATTTCTCTGGTAAATCTATTTCAAATTTAGAATTAAAAATTGGAAAACCAGCTTTATCATAAGTTACATTATACTCTTTACCATTCTTTTTAGATATAAAAGTAAATGTTGTTGAACCGTCCTCGTTACGTACTTTATTTTTGTAATTTCTAGGCTTATTTGGCTTTCTAGTATATGGAGGTTGACTTCTTGCAGCTTCAACCATAGCTTTTTCAAAAGTTTCTTTATTTATTTCCTTAATTTGTCTTAATTCACCCGTACCCCTACCTTCCTTACTCTTCACCGAAAACATTTGCGGACGAATCTCACCGAGCGGCTTTGTTCCCATTCCAACAATCGGCAGAGAAGAATAGCCTGTCGACAGTTGCTCTCGATAAAGTACAGGCACTTTCATCTTACCCATTCCCGCTTTTGCTGCGTTGATTTTATCTTGGATAAATTCTTTGCTGTAAGGTTTACTGTTGTTCACTTTCGGTGATTTTCCAGGACTCTTTACGCTAGAAAGACCTTTTGCTCCTTTTAATAAGGTGCTTGGAATGAGAGACGGCAAGGCAGAACCAGTTGCATACATGATCCCTTCTTGTTCAACTGAATCGGTCACAACCTGTGCGACAGATTCCGCTGTACGAATAGGGTCTTGGATAAATTGTATCGCAGCCTGTGTGTATGTATCAATCGTTTGATCTGCCTTTTCTTTTAATTTAGGTGGTTCGATTACATCAGGAATAACACCTGATAGAATCACTACACCTGCATCTTCCACAACGGTGACCAATCCCGTCACCATCCCGACGATTCCATTTGCCAGTCCCTTAATGAGATCGGTAGCGCCCTGGGTTATATTTTCGACGACATCTCCTACTCCCTCAAAGAAGTTCGTATATTTCCCCTTCATTTTGCGGCTCGATCATGGTACGCATCATCGACATTTTCAAATTTTTTTACTTTCATGTCGTATAGTTCCCACAGATCATCCATTTTGTTTTGAAGTTTGTTTCTAGTTGATTTAATGCTCGCTTGGATCTTTTCCATATTTCTTCTATTTATCTCGCTTGCTTTCTTTTCGGCATCGGTTGGATCATCAAACAAGCTTAAGATGGAAGAGGGTGTCTCGAAGCTTCGGTTTAATGCTTTCGTCACGTTTCTAGTGATGCCACTTTCTATTTGAGTGAGATTAATCCAAATATCATTACGGTCGACACGCATCATAGCGTTTCTCGCAATCGGGGAAATGTAAACAGTTGTGTCTGCTGCACATAATTTTCGAATAATGACAAAAGATCGTTGATTTGTGTTTCGTATTTTTCGATTTTTTCCTGGGAACGATTGATCTTTTGATCCCATGCCTCGACACTTTTCCCCTGATTCGTTTGAATCGCTGTGGAAACTTGATCCAAGCGAGTCTTTCATTTTTACAAGGGCATGCTTATACATATGAAGCTGTCCAATCATGTCATCTAAAATCCCATAATTTATTTGTAAGTCACGCTTCACGACCGATCGCCCCCAATTGCCTCTAACTTTATCCCCGCTGAAACAGGCTTATTTTCTCCAAATTCCTCCAGTGTGATTTCTGTACTTCCTTGTGATAACATGCTAAATTTCTTGCATATTATTAGGAGGAGTTTTTTTATGATCATTTCACACGATTTTGGTATTGGGCTTATAGAATATGAAGCGAGAGGGAAAGGAAACGAATTTCCCGTTTTTGATCGGTGTCCCAGCTGTCATTGTGTTTCCCAAGGGAATCTGCACCGTAACGGTTTTTATTGGCGATACGGCATTGATGAAGCTGATCAGGCCCTATGCATTCCTATTTGCCAACTCAGATGCCTGGCCTGTGGGGTGAATATTTCAATCTTGCCTGACTTTCTGATTCCCTATTTCCAGCACACATTGTACGCTATGATTGAAAGGATCGATTATTTTTCCTTAGGGAAAAGAGAACGGCTGGAACTCTCCAAACACCTGGCCCAGCACGTCATGCGCTTCTACGAAAACCTTCATTGGATCCATACCTTTTTCATAGACTCTGGGCTTCAGTCAGGGCTTTCGCAAAACCTCAAAAAAGAAGCCCTAAAATATATGAAAAGGCTCCAGAATATTGGCGTATCCACCTTCTTTCGAAGGAGCTGAGGCACTTATCATAATAAAGTGATCAAAACAGCACACTATTTCAGATTTATCATCTAGGTTAATTTGAAATCAGGTGTCTGAAATAATGTGCTGATTTACAAGATTACAAACGGTTTACTTGAGGGGATAAATAGCCTAGTCCAAGCTGCAAAGCGCAAAGCTAGAGGATACCGCACTACAAAAAAGATTTATCGCAATGATCTACACAACAGCCAACACGTTACGTATCCAAGTTGAGCCGCACAGGCTATCACCGAAATGAAAGACTATCAAAAGCTAAGAAGGAACACACTCTAATACACTGGAGTCTAGAAATCATTTCTTTGATTCCCACACTAAACAGCAAAGAGCCATTAAAATCCATGTTCAAAATCTATATCATATAAATCTACCCATTTCACAAAGGTTGGTACTTCTTTATTTTCTATAAACGCTTTTATTATACTATATGCTGTTTCACGATCCACATAGCTACATGTAGGAACTTTCATTGGTTCTCCACCTACTAAATGCTCAATTGTTTCTATTTCAACATTCTCATTAATTGTTACTAAATAATCTGGATGCCTCATTATAAAAAAAACATATGGTTCATCATAAAAGAATATTAACCACTCATCACACCCTTTAACTTCAAAACATGAATCTCCACTTCCTTGTTTCCAATAACCTTCATCTTTATTAAATATTATGTGCTTTATAAACTCATCACTAGGATTTTCAATTGGGCCCTCAATTGGACCATTATATATAACCATTATTATGCCTCCTTATTTTGTAGCCTTTATTATAATTGGTTTTGTAGTACCTCCACTAAAAACCTCTAATTCATCAATACCTAATCTTTTTAATAATGCTGGCAATTCACCTCTACATATATTACATGTTTTTCTATCAACATACATTGTAACTGTCTTAGGTAAACTTCCTTGTCTCTCAAATGCCCTTATTAATGAATGTGCTTCAGCATGAGCAAGAGACTGTGCATGTCCTAAATGTTTAGGAGCTGTTCTTTTCGGTGGAACCCATTCTATTTCTCTTAGCCATCTCTGTCTTAACGCCTTTGATGCTTTTTGTGATTCTTTTGTAATAGTTGAATTGACTCCGAAATAAGTCTTATTATTTACAGTAATACTTGCTACTGTATCTCCTGAATCTATTGAATATGGTTTTAATCCTACTTTTTCCCTAAATTTTCCTATTCCCTCATATCCATTAATAGATTTACGATTACCCATCTCCCTACCTTCCTTACTCTTCACCGAAAACATTTGCGGACGAATCTCACCGAGCGGCTTTGTTCCCATTCCAACAATCGGCAGAGAAGAATAGCCTGTCGACAGTTGCTCTCGATAAAGTACAGGCACTTTCATCTTACCCATTCCCGCTTTTGCTGCGTTGATTTTATCTTGGATAAATTCTTTGCTGTAAGGTTTTACTGTTATTCACTTTCGGTGATTTTCCAGGACTTTTTACGCTAGAAAGACCTTTTACTCCTTTTAATAAGGTGCTTGGAATGAGAGACGGCAAGGCAGAACCAGTTGCATACATGATCCCTTCTTGTTCAACCGAATCGGTCACGACCTGTGCGACAGATTCCGCTGTACGAATAGGGTCTTGGATAAATTGTATCGCAGCCTGTGTGTGTATCAATCGTTTGATCTGCCTTTTCTTTTAATTTAGGCGGTTCGATTACATCAGGAATAACACCTGATAGAATCACTATACCTGCATCTCCCACAACGGTGACCACCAATCCCGTCACCATCCCGACGATTCCATTTGCCAGCCCCTTGATGAGATCGGTGGCGCCCTGGGTTATATTTTCGACGACATCTCCTACTCCTTCAAAGAAGTTCGTATATTTCCCCTTCATTTTTGCTGCTCGATCATGGTACGCATCATCGACATTTTCAAATTTTTTTACTTTCATGTCGTATAGTTCCCACAGATCATCCATTTTGTTTTGAAGTTTGTTTCTAGTTGATTTAATATTCGCTTGAATCTTTTCCATATTTCTTCTATTTATCTCGCTTGCTTCCTTTTCAGCCTCGGTTGGATCATCAAACAAGCTTAAGATGGAAGAGGGTGTCTCGTAGCTTCGGTTTAATGCTTTCGTCACGTTTCTAGTGATGCCACTTTCTATTTGAGTGAGATTAATCCAAATATCATTACGGTCGACACGCATCATAGCGTTTCTCGCAATCGGGGAAATGTAAACGGTTGTATCTGCCACATAATTTTCGAAAATGATGACAAAAGATCGTTGATTTGTGTTTCGTATTTTTCGATTTTTTCCTGGGAACGATTGATCTTTTGATCCCATGCCTCGACACTTTTCCCCTGATTCGTTTGAATCGCTGTGGAAACTTGATCAAGCGAGTCTTTCATTTCTACAAGGGCATGCTTATACATATGAAGCTGTCCAATCATGTCATCTAAAATCCCATAATTTATTTGTAAGTCACGCTTCACGACCGATCGCCCCCAATTGCCTCTCCAAGTTCTTCATCTACTTGTTTCATGCTTTCTAGCAATGTTTTGCCAGCTTGATAGATTTCTTGGAGCTGTTTGATTAAATCTTGATTGACATCATTATTCATGTTATCGAGGAGGGCATCGACTTTGGCGATAAAATCGGAATGAAAGTTTTTTAAGCGATCCCTTGTGTTCGAGCGAAAGGTTGTCGTGTAGCTTGTAAACTCATTCATCCCAGTTTGTAATTGATTTAATGTTGTTTGAAGCTCTTCGAGATGTAATTTAATTTCTTGTGTTGATCCCATGAAAATCCTCCCTTCTTCACAAACTAGCGAAAGTGAACGGATTCTATTTTATTGATTAATTGAGTTAACTCCGTCACCATCTCATCCACGATCGCTCTCATCTCCTCTTCGACAGATGCATTTTCTAAATCCATATCTTCAAAGTTTTGCTTGATTTCATCAACGGCATCTTGTAAGTTGTTGATTATTCCAAAATCCCAGCCACCGTACAATAAGCGATGGCAAAAATCAGCCTTATATAATCCCACTACACTTCACCTACTTTTTGTTTCGCTGCCATTTCCTGTTGAAGCTTGTTCATATCATGATGAGAAAACTCAATAGAGTTCATGTCTTTTTTCAATTGGTTAACTTGTTCAGTCATCAAGCTGCTCAACTCACTTTTTCTATTTATATTGTCTATCATTAGCGTTGCATAAATGAGGACAGAATATTCTGTAAATAGACCAGTGTTATTTTTTTCTAAAAGAACAAGGGCTAAACAAAGGTGCTCTGTCCATTTAGTAAAAATATACATTTAATACTTAGGTGACAGCAACTGTGTATGTGTTTACGGACTTGCTCTATTGTCGAATTTGCGAATCCAAATGTAAGCAGGCTTCCAAAGTGCTGCCTTTAACCAACGACTAATCCGGAGTAGGGCTTTTTTGCTTTTCATCTCCAGTTGGATTAGAACATTTAGACAGTAGGCAATGAGTGCAAGATAAATTTGATTTTGAATCGCTGTTTCACCCATACCATAAAAGTGTTTGATCTTTACATGCTGTTTTAGCCATTTAAAAAACAGTTCAATCGCCCAACGTTGACGATAAATTTCGCTGACTTCGTCAGGTTCTAAATCGAAGCGATTCGTTATTAACCTAAGAATGTTTCCTTTTGTGTCCTCAACTTCAAGGAGGCGGAAGACATTCTCTGTACGATTTTGAGTAGAGCCAATGTAAACCATTCTATCTGATAGAACAGTAGACTTTTCAGGAACCGAAAAGGATTCTACCTCACGAATGACGGCGTTTTTCTTTAATCTTGATACAAAGAAGTAGCCATCATCCATCATTCGATCGAACCGTTCGTAATCAACATATCCGCGGTCAAACACATACATGGCTTCCTTATCATCAACGAGAATTTCCAATTGATTTCTGTCATGTTTCTTTGGCTGTTGTAATTACTGCTTTTTCAGGGTATACAGTATCATTATTCATGAACACAAGTCGCAAATGCAGCTTGACACCAGCTTTTGTTTTGCGGAATTTTGCCCACTTATAATTCGTCAGGTTTAATGGAAGTGTACTGGAGTCGATGATTTTTAATGGCATATGCTTTCCGTTTTTAAAGTGAATTTCTTTTATTTGGTGCACAAGCTCCAAAAATAATCGGGAAAGAATAGCTGGATTGACTTCATTGTTTTTTCTTGATAATTGAGATTTACTGATTGATTCAAAACCTAAGGCTTTTTGAAGTTGATCATGAATCAGTGCGTCACTCATTTCTTCCAGACTCTCGAATCCTTGTAATTGAGCAAGCAACATAAGCTTTATGTAGGCTACAGTTGTCAGTTTTTTCGTATAATGATCTTGCTTACTTTCTTCTACTTGTTCAAGAAGTATTTTTGAGTTTATAGGTGTTATCCATTTACCAAATGATGATTTTAGTGTATTCTTGTCCATATCGGTTATCCTTTACTATTGGATTTGGACAGGGAATCACCTGTACTTCCATTGTAAAGGATTTTTTATTACTTGAAAACTAATTACTAAATATTAGGAATTTTCATAACTTTCAATATTCATTAATGCAACGCTAATGATTGTCTACATCAATCATAATGTTAAATTCATCCATTCTCCATACATCTATTTTCCTGGTTTTTTTTGTATATGTTTAACTAATAAATACTTAACTAGAACTTTAAACCTAAAAATGTAAACCAACATATTATTTCACATGTCACAAACCACTCATTATTATTCTCTTCAAAACATGCCTCGTCATAACGATAATCCATATTTTCTAGTTCTACTATCCACCATCTGTAGGACCAAATGAATTATTCAACGTAGTAAAAGTCATACTCCATTACAAAATTACCAAGCACATCAATAACTGACCCCTTATTTAGTCCCTTTTCCTCAGATAAGTTATCTTGAAAACCGCTTCAGTGGACTTGCTGTGGATGCCGGCCGGTATATAGTAAATACTCTTCAATGATTACTAACATTTAAAGGTTTAGTGGATCAGCAAATAAACCTGTAAGTCCGTTTTCATTACTATATTAAAAAACAATTTTCTGGAAATAAACCGATTTATAAGTCAAATACTTTAATGCCATCATTTTTAAAAGATGTGTCTTTAGACAACTGAACTTGTTACCTGAATTTAGTTTCTGCTTTCCTCATCTACTATTGACGTCTCTTTAACTTTTTCCAAGCACGCTGTATGTCCTCAATAGATTCTTTTAGCCGTGCCACAAAAAACTCTTTATCGACATCGGGCGTTAATTCGACTAAACATATATTACGTGGCTTTCCAATTTTTTTGTTATTTTCATGCTGCGGATAGACCGCCCAAACTTCTTGAATCGCTCTAAATGACCGATAAATACCTGGAAACGAAATCGCATAGATGTGTTGTGAATAAAAATTATCTCGATAAGCTGTAAGTTGATCCATTACATCATTACGCTCTCTTGTATTCCAAATGTATCTTAAAGGGCGGTATTTAAAATCAATAGATATACTCTCCTTCTTAAAGAATTCCAAGCGTAAATCTGGACGTTTATTTCCTGCATCTGTATGTAAGAGTTTGGATGCATCATCATTAATCTCTTGATCATAAACGAGATGAAGTTCTGTATCATCTTTAAATAATTCAATGGTCTCTCCCTGTTTCAAAAACGGAATGTCAAATGAACGTTCATTTGATAAAAAAGACTTGCCAGCCCCTCAAGTCCTCACTACATTAATTATGTAGAGCAATTATTGGTAGTGGAGGTAATAAAGGATACTAAAAATGTCTGATAAATTGTATCAAAAAGTTAAGAAATGAAAAGGGTCTCTCGATTTCTGAAATACAAGCAACAATGAAAATAAATTTGAGGACAGCTAAGAAGCCTAAGAAGTACGATGATGAAGAACAACTTCCTCAACAAAGAGAATACCAAAAGAAGTGTGAGCTACTTCAAGAGGAAATTAGATTAAGAGAAAAAGCAAGAACGACTCGCTTGATAAAAAAGCTAGGTTCTTGGATAAGAAGAGTGATGAACCGAACAAATTCAATTATTTCCTCACTTAAACAAAGAGGTTTTATGCAGCCTGAATTACGGTTTTTTTGCCGTTCCTATCGATAATCGGACCCCTATTTAGGATCATTATCTTCCTGGAACCATCCTTTAAGTATACGATTGAACATAGCTATTCCAAAACCTACTTTTTTATTGTTTTTTTCTGCTAACTGTTCAATTTTATCTTTGTCTGTAATTTTGTATACCGTATGCAACTTCATCCAATTGAGGAAAGGGGAGAAAAACACCAAAAAGGGATGATCTTGGTCAAAAATATAATTTGTTTCATTTATGTTTATAATCTTATACCTTATGTTCTTATGAACAAAGAGAACTTCACAGTTCATTGAGTCACCACCATCCTATCAATGGGTTTATAGCATTTAAACTGTCAATTATAGCTTCTCCTATATCACTTGCACTTCCTTTGTACCTTCCCAGAGATCATCTATTCTGTCACCTACCCAATTTAAAGCGTCTTGAATACCTAACCAGTTATTTTCATATGCTACGTTAAAAATTGTTGTAGCAAGCAAACCTGCCCCGACTCCACCTAATATTGCCCAACCAGCTGGATTTGTGCTTGATCCACCTATTAGTGTTGCCGCAAAGCTACTTGACCCTAAACCAACTGCTGTTGCTGTAGCATTATGAGCAATGGCTTGACCTGCAGTCCTATTACTATTTACCATATCATCATACATCCCGAAACTAAACCCAGCAACCATACCTACTCCACCGAGAACCGTACCAAAACCCACAATATTTTTTTCATGTTTAATAACAGAAGTACCTACTTTATTAAACCAGTTTTTTGCAACAGGGAAATCCTTTAGATTTTTGGCAGGGAGAAATATTCTGATTATTTACTTCTCTTTATGTATGACGTGTTGCTTCGCTACCTCAAATCATTCTACCTTTTCAATTTTCAAACCAGTAATTTGACCTAGTAATTGTCTATGGTATTCCGAACGAATAGAAAGCCCACCAAATTGTTCGTGAGATGTACATGAAAACCAAGCAAAGTTATTTTTCAAAAAGGTTAAATCTTCAGGTAAATTTGGTGCAACCCAATCATATAATGTACCTGCAGATTGTTTCAGTAGTTCACATGTATCCTTGTTTGCTTCAATTACGTATACCGTTGCTGCTGGACCCTTCGTTATTGTATTTGCCCACTTTTTTGTTTTATAAGTTTCAATGATGTGAGGCTTAAATTGTATAAAAATGTCTTGATTATATTTTAATTCCCTTCTTGTTACAAAGTAGAATTTATCCGAATGATCACAGAGCATTCCTATTAACTTCCGATATGATTCTCCAGCAGGGTTCTCACCTAATGCCCAATATTCCATTTCATCACCTTTTATTTTAAATTTATCATTACTTTTTGTGTAATACATAAAAAAGGAAAACATTCTCGAATTCCTGACAAAATGTTAGCATCAATAAACATTTATTAGGAGGTTCTAAAATGTTTCCATGTTACTTGAATTTCCAGAATTTAAAATAGTTAAACATGAGATTTTAAACGTAAGGATACGATACGACACTACAGTGAAGATGAGAGATTTGTTAGGTTTATTAAAGTTACAACTATACCTCCTTATGACTCTACGAAATTTCATTTATCCTTACTAAAAGATTTTTATCTTTACTAAATCACTCTTATTATAAATTACATCCTCCTTTGTCTGTTTTTCTAAAAAGCGACCAGTATTTCATCTCTATCATAAAAATCCCTGTGCTCATTAACACAAAATGATCAATTTGTCGGAAATTCACAGGCACTTTAAAAGTTTTATTGGTTAAAGTTATAAAAATGTTTCTCATGAAAATCATATCATTACTATATTTGTTAAGAAATATTTCTATTGCAGTTTTATACCTATCTTTTTCATAATTGGCGATATATTTCATTGTATAAAAAAATTACGTGTTAATGCTTTAACAGCAGCCTTTGATGAACCATAAGCAATTTGCCCGGCAAATACCTGTGCAGAGTCCGTACTTAAATTAATCACTCTACCATAAAGGTCTGATGGTATGTTTGAATTATCCAATCTTTTCATGTAATCTCGATCCATCAATCTTTGTTTCAAGGTTTCCTATTCTGTAGAGCTACTTTCAGCTCTCATACTAAACCTCTAACGAATTCGTGTGTCATCATGATGGTACCTTTTACTTTAGCATCGTAGGTTGTATCTATATCAGCTGATGTAATTGTAAAGATAGTATCATTTTCAGCATACATCCCTGCATTGTTAATTAAAATATTTCCCATGCCAAATCGGTGTTCAATTTGGTATATATGTGCGCTATATTAGCTTCAATCGTAATATCACTTTCAATTATCATATAATCTGATGTGAATTTTCTGATTTCAGCTTCGCTTCAGAACTGTCTTCTGAAAGTGCCTTGTAATAGCTGTCAAAGCTGTTTCATCAATTTTTTTCCCTCATAAGAAAAATCAACCTTTTATATTTATATACATACTGTTAATTTATATAATTTCACTTAATTGCGCCTCTTCATATCCTCTTCTATAGAAACAAAGATTGTCGCCTTTTCTAAGATCGGTATTTTTAGAAAGCGCTATTACCTTAGACACCTCTCCGACCACTTTCGAGCAAAGTAAATACAGTTAATTTCAGTGAGAATAAGTTTGTCATTAAATTATCTTCTAGCCTGTTTCTTTTTTTATTTGTCTATCAATATTTTCCTGAAAAAACAAGCTTTAGGCCACCATTCATTATTTCACAATTGAGAGCTCCTTAAAATAAACAACTCGTAAAGGAATTATACCTCCCTACTAAACGCAACTGAACGAACAGCGCTAGACTAACTAAACAGAAGGCTCATAATTTTTATTTTTTCGAACTATCAGTGAAATAATTTCTCGATAATTTTCTTTTATAAAAAAATGTTCTCCAGAAGACCCCTTCATCAAAAAAATTTAGCCAATCTTTCACTACGGTAAAAAAGTAATTTCATCTCTCAATCCTCCAACGTCTATTAGCACTTTAAACGTTTAAATATCACGGCTATAAAATACGAGTCGCTCGATTTCTTGAAAGCCATTTTTTTTATAAAATGCTTCAGCAGACGTTCCCCGGTTCGTCAATAACGCAAAATTACTAATCTCACTATCCTCAAGTTCTTTTATTAACTGCTCTAAAAGAGCCTTCCCAACCCCTTGATTACGCCACTGTTGCTTGACGCCCATTTCATTAATATAAAATTCATTTCCGCTCCACCATGCTTTATTGACTCCATGAATAAAGCCAATCATTTCTCCTTTTTCGATTGCCAATACCCCAAAGAAACCTGGCGTATGATAAAAATCAGTTATATATTGTTTGGCTCGTTCAAAAGTCCATTCATCGTTCCAAGGTTCGTCATTAAAAACTTCGATAAATATTTTCGTACATTCTATCAAGTCATTCTCCGTAAAAACTTTAAATTCCATCATGAAAACTCCTTTTTTTAACGATGATTCTCGTCTTTTTTATTTTACAAAAGAGCCGTTCTCTTATTAATTTAGTTGTTGCTTATAAATTTTTTTGAAATTCAAGGAAGCTGGCAATGGTTGGGTACTTGTACATATCCATCGTTTCTAAAAAATAGCCTTCTTTTTGAAGGAATACATCATGGACAAGAATATGAAATTTAAATTAAAGCTTTGTTCAGCATATCAAGATCAAAATCTTGTTTTCACAAGACTTAATGGTCATCCAATATACCTAAGAACTTTAACAACTATTTTTTACCGAAGTATAAAAAAAGCTAACGTACCAAAAATTTGAATTCATGATATTAGACATACTTATGTAACTTTTAATGTAGAAGTTGTTGCAAGCAAAAGGAAGTTCAAGAACGGCTAGTCACTATAGTATCAAATATTTATGCACACGATACTCCAAATATAGAAGAACAAGAGTGCGAAATATTCTGAAAATTAATAAGAAAGAATGGATAGGTGGTCAAAATGCGGTAAAACCCCAATTAGCCATCCATAAACCTTATGATTTCAAAGCTATTTGCGCCACGCACTCTACATGGTTTGAGAGGAGAGGATAGAACGAATGTCTATCAAGTTGTTTATTCTTTGAAACATATCAATGACTATATCACACCACTTACGAACCTTTCACTTCCAACGCTCTCTTCGCCATCTGAACATATTCTTCAACACCAGATACCATTGCAAATTCAGCAATTGAAACCGGATACGCAGCAACCAGTTCAATAATATGCTCTTTCATCCTAGGCCAATAATATCCACCAGCTTCTTTATAAGCAAGAATCAAAGCTTCTAGTCCTTCTTCTCCAAAAGCCTTATAGTTGAAAACAAAATCATTCGAAATATCTGTAACCTTAGCTTCAGTCCAGTCAATTAATCCAGTCACATTAGCCTCTTTATCAATCATAGTATGTCCAGCATGTACATCTCCATGAATCAGTCCAGTTTTCTTAGGCCACCTTTCATCATCATTAACCCATGCTTGCCATCTGTTCCATAGATTCCCACCTACACCAAACTTTGCTTTTACATCATCCATACGCTGCTTAATTGACATTCTTGCTTCTTCTGGTGCTTGCACTACTAGGCCAAACTCAGTAGCTTTATCACTAGGTATACTATGAAGCTCTGCTAATACTCTACCAAGAGACTTGTGAAATAATTCTGGAACATTATTAATATCTATCTCCCAAACATAGTTCCCTATGTTATGATCTATAGTTCCTGCTGGCACACCATCTAACTTCTTGTAAGCAATCAGCTCATCTGTGTAAATGATCCAGTTTGGTGCTTGAAAAGATTGAGCATACTGATTAACCAAATCTAATACTTGTTTTTCTACCTTTGTTCTAGGCATCACATCTTCCCGTCTAGGGAATCTAAAAACCCAATCAATTCCACTTTCATCTTGCGCAAATACAACTTGAAAATCAAGTCCGGATTCATTAAACTGCATTGTTTCTTCCTTTAGAATAAGATTATGTTTTTTAGTTATTTCTTTAATTTGTTTAATATCTTTATTCATTAAAATCACTCCTGTCTGCAACTTGTATATATTAATTATGAACTTGTCGCATGTTTTGATATAGCACTAATAATTTCATCCCAATCATTATTGTGTAGCTCATGCCCAGTACCATCTAGGGTAACTAATACAACATCTGGTATAATTTTAGAAAGATGAACTCGTATGATAGGATCCTTAGTCTTATGAATTACCAGTATAGGGGCTATTCTGTCTACTCATCCCCACCTAATTTCCTATCCTAAAACACACCCTCGATATGTTTACTTGAACGCATATCGAGGGTGTAAGTCGAGTTAACAGATTTATTTTTATTTTTTTTTTTTTTTAGCATTTACAAGGCTTTCCGGACTTTATTTTTTAGACATCAAACAGACTGTCTCCACATAGGACGAGTTGATAAAATTGATGTATTTACGATTTTGAGCAAAATGGTCGTATGTGGGAACATATCGACTGTTTTGTACGTTCGTGGGAACAGGTCAAAAGTAATCATAACATTTTATTACAGTAACTAATCAACATCAACATGTTTTTCTCGTTTCGTCAAATACCACACGATAACAAGTCCAACAATGCCCATAATAGTACCAAACAATACTTCAGAAAAACGAGCTTTCCCTTGGAACAATAGATTAAATATCAAATTTTCATCTGAAAATACATCATTTACAGATATGATTAACAGGCCTGCTGTCGCAATACAAAATGGCACGATTTTCATCATCATGACAATTATATTTTGACTAAACCTTGCAAGTACAAATGTAAAAGTTGCAGCACACAAATTAAACAGAATAACGATTCCTGCAAGTAAACATGCATATTGTCCAAATGTAATGTCATACAGCTGCAATCCACCAGGACCGGGGTGAAAAGCCATGACAGATGATTCCCAATAATCTATTGCACCATTAGCCATAAATGGAATATATGCTAACACAATAAGCAAGAATGATAAGAATACTGCGCTAATTATCGTTACAACAAATTGAACCAAAAAGATCTTCCGACCGACATTAGATGAATATTGGATAAGATTCACACCCCACATACGATCCATTGTTAAAAATGGTGCAATCAATATAATAATAGATATCAAGGAAAACACACCGATCCCTGCAACATAATTTGAAAAATTGCTTGTTAGATCATAGCGGATTAAATTGCCATTGTTTATGTCTAATACATTATTTACTGCTTGAACAACGACAGGACGATTATCATTATCTATATATCTTGTTTGAAGAAAGTCCTTATAGAAAATATACGTTCCTTCAAGTGTTATGAGTGAATTCAATTTATTTAATGGCGATGCATATAATTCTTCCAACGATTGTGCATTATTTTCTAATTTCTCTTGCATTATTGTTAATAGTTCAGAGACCTTTTCCTCATCCACTATTCTTACACTAGCATTGCTAATCTCCTCATGAAACATAACATATTCCTCGTAAGTAGCTATATTGTTTTCCTTAAAAATGGTTTCTGTAGCAATAATATCATTTAATTCCTCTATGACTTCCGCCTTTTTTCCAGGAATATCATATGAAACAAGTTCTTCTGAATCAAGTATATCACCGTAAAGTTCAAACATTTCGTTTTGATACGAACCGTAGATACCGTATCTTGATAAACTGTCATATGAATCTAAAGAATCTTTTAGAAAAGTAAACCATACTAGAACACCCATTACACCAATAATTACAATCATTCGCCAATTCCATATCTTTTTAAGTTCATATAATAATATATTCATTTTTTCCTCCAATTTTAAAAACATATGAAATAGATACAAACTCCCTATAGAATTTCTTTTTTTGCAAAAACTTTTGCGCCAATTAATATTAGCAAAGATAGGCTCAAAAATGATGCCGACAACCCTATCGTCTCATAATACTTCCAAATAATATCTGCTCCGCCATCAGTAAACCATTCACGACTTGTTTTCCAGAGCCAAACTGGGGTCATTCCTAACATAGCACGTACAGTTGAGCCAATAGGAAATAAATATTTAACGACAAACAATCCACATAAAATAATCACAGATATCAAAAATGCTGCATAACTGTTTCGAACAAAAATTCCAGCTGTAAACCCAATCAGAGCAAAACAAATAGCTAAACCAATTGTTAGCGCAATTGTTGCCCATAAGTACTGAACAACCGTTAAGCTATTCCAAGTGATAAAGGGTTTACCAAATTCACCTACTGCATAGTTAAACCCACTTGACACATAATCAGACCACACACCAGAAAAATCGAATTGAAGAAAAAATATGGTCAATGACATGCCAACGACTACAACACTAGTTAACAGTGTCCCAATCCATACTGCATTTAGTTTTTTCCATATGATTTTTCTACCAATATTTGAGGCATAAACAACTGATTCTGTCCCGCTTATTTTTTCAAATGTCGTTGAAAAGATACCTAGAAACAACCCAATTAGACATACCTCTGCA
Organism: Bacillus aquiflavi; assembly: GCF_019915265.1. NCBI lineage: Bacteria > Bacillati > Bacillota > Bacilli > Caryophanales > Bacillaceae > Bacillus > Bacillus aquiflavi. The sequence continues at coordinate 298,748 of NZ_CP082780.1, read as the reverse complement.
ATAATGATCATAAATATTAAGCCAAACAATGTACTATGCACATATGGTGTTTGTGTACCAAAATAGAAGGCTAAAGCATCTCCCTTTTCCGCTTTTTGATCGATTACTTTCTGTAATTTCTCATATTTTTTTATGATATTATCGGCCTTCTTACCGGTTACATCATATTTTTGTATATAATCTTGGGCAATATTGTCTGCTTGAAAATCAGTAAAGATATTCACCGAGTTTATATTTCTATCAAATTGATAATCATTATAGGCTAATAATGTAAACGTTCCATTTAACAAAATACAGAAAACAACAAATCCTATCACCACAGGCTGAAAGAGGATTTTCTTTGATTCATTCCAAAAAAGCATTTTTCCACCTCACATGATGTCTTCTCTGTAAACATAAAGAAATACATCTTCCAAATTTGGACTAACAGGTGTTGCAACATTACTACAGTCCTGCTCACTTACAAATCGAGTAACTGTTTTACTGTTTAATTGATATTCTGTAAGAGTAAAATATTCCTTGTTAACTGCTTTAATATTGTCCGTTTCAAACACTTTCGTTGCTAATTGATTACATATTTCTTCAGGTGTATCATTTATTAATAATTTATGATCCTTCAGCATAATTACTTTGTTTGCTATTGTTTCAATATCAGACACAATATGGGTAGATAATATAACTATTCGTTCTTTGGATAAAGATGAAATCAAATTACGGAAACGTACACGTTCTTTTGGATCTAGACCAACAGTTGGTTCGTCTAAAATTAATATTTTAGGGTCATTTAAAATAGCTTGTGCAATTCCAACACGTTGAATCATACCACCTGAAAACTTCTTCATCTTTTTATCCCGAACAGTTGTTAAACCTACTAATTCAATAAGTTCATCGACTCTTTCATTTGCAATTCTTCGATCAATGCATTTTAGAGTCGCCATATATAACAAAAATTCCCTTGGTGAATGATTTCGATAATATCCAAAATCCTGCGGTAAATATCCGATTAAATCACGGTAATTCGAATCAAGCTTAATTATGTCGTCACCGTTCCAGAGAATTTCTCCTTTCGTAGGAAATATCAACGTTGTTAACATTTTTATTTATGTTGTTTTTCTAGCACCATTTGGTGCTAGTAATGCATAAACACCATTATAAAATTCTAAAGAGAGGTCCTCTAAAGCAGTAAAATTTCCATATTGTTTTGTTACATTGTTAAGTATTAGCATAGTTTTTTACCTCCGTAAATATTTTGTTCAATCGGTATACTAATAATAGACATCCAAAAAAAGCTAAAATGAAAGCAATAGTAGTTGGTATTGCCCTCAAAAGATTTTCCCATTTCTCAATACCTACTAAAAATGGAATCATTACATTAAGAGCAATCCATGCACTAGAAAACATCGCAAATATCCACTTACCTTGGAATAGCCTAATTAACAAAAGACTTAATGTTACACAAATGGACAAACCAAATAAACAAAGAGAAAACAATAATAGAAATTCGTCCCCATTTCTCGTACTAAACACAACCATTAAAATTGTTAGCATAAAACCTACTAGTGAATAAGCAATAATTCTTAATGCCGTAATCTGAATAATTGTAAAATGGCATGTTTGTTTTAATTCATATAAAAACCATGATTTCTCTCCGACATTTCCGTAAATAATAAAATAATAAAAAAAATGATAGGAGCGATGATCGTTGCAGACGAAAAGATAAATTGTTCAGGTAATGTAATAAAAATAATAGATGCTAATACAAGTGTTACCATTGTAATCAACAATCCATATGATGTATCCCAAAAGATACTTCGATATTCTAATGTTCTAACTATCTCAATCATTTTTCTCCAAGAACTTTTTGGTTTTTGTAGACCTTGTTCTAAAATAAATTCAATACTTTCATCTTTAGCTTTATTCATTGACATCAGAAAACTCCTTTCTCAATAAATGAATCAACCGATAATACTTTGACTTCACAGTCCCCTCAGCTTGATTTGTTAAAGTAGCAATTTCCGAGAACGTATATGCTCCAAAAGTATGTAAACGAAAGATCTGTTGAATATCAGCGGGATAACAAGCGACAAACTGCTCCATTTGTTCAAGTACGAATTTATTTTCAAATTGTATTGTAAAATCGTTATAATCGATTGGATCTACATCACCTAATTGAAGTGTTCGCTGCATTTGGTTGTAAGAACTAGAACGAAACCAATCAATTATTTTATTAGTAGCAATTCGGTATAACCAAGTTCTAAAACCTCCTCCCTTTTTTCGGTCGTAATATTGAATGGTTTTTAACATCGAAATAAATATCTCTTGTGTTAGATCGATTGCCGTATCAACATTCGTAATTTGTCTTCTAACGTAACCATGTATGTCATCGTAATACATACGAATGAGTTCATCGGCAGCATCTCGATCGCCCTTACGCTGAATTTTTTTAATTAAACGATATTCGTTCAGTTCTATCCCTCCTTTTTTTACCCGTCTACTTACATATTCGTAATCTATTAGAAAATAGTTTCAGTAAAAATTAAATTATTTTAGATCGCATTCTCAGTGAATAATCGATTTTATTAATTTTGAATTTCCAGTCAATTTAATAGATGAAATAAGAGACTAACTATATAAAACCATTAACTTTATATAATTAGCCTCTTGTTAAATATTCATATTATATTTCTTTTGTAATCTCAATCCCCGACTTAAATTCAATTGTTAATTGTCTTTCATGAATCGTTATTTTTTCAATCAATCGTCTTACAAGTAGATCATCATACGTTTCGAGTTGCTGCGCTTGCTCTTTTAAAAACTTTGTCATTTCTTCAATCCGCTGCCTGAGTCCTTCTCTTGCTGCGTTTTTCATCATGACTTCCTGTTTCAATTCCCGTAATTGGTATATTTCTTCCGCCACATCATCATAATCTTCTTTTGAATTTGCAAGTCTTAGAAGTTCCATTTGAAGTTCTTCTAACTTTTTATCAATATCGGCTGTAGGCCTGTCTGCATTTTCATTTAAAACTGTTTCAATATTTTCTATTAATATATTCAAGTAGTTATCTTTGTTTCCCAACACTTCATTTATGGCTTGTACTATAGCTTGGTGTAGCTCATCTTCTCTGATTGTTTCTGCATTGCAAAGATGTGTTTTTCTTTCTAGTCTGCTAACGCATCGCCACACGATGGATCTGTATCCGCGGTTATTCCAATGTACCCTTCGGAAAACATCTTCACATTCTTTGCAAAAGACAATACTCGACAATGCATACTTGCTGCTATAGACTCGTTTCTTTCCTGTTTTACCATTTCGAATATTTGCCCTTCGCATCATTTCTTCTTGAACTTGTAAATAAATCTCTCTTGGAATGATTGGTTCGTGGTTATTTTCAACATAATATTGTGGAACATGACCGTTGTTTACAACTCGTTTCTTCGTTAAAAAATCTACGATATATGTTTTTTTAAGTAACGCATCACCTATATATTTTTCATTTTGGAGAATCTTTTTAATCGATTCAGGTCGCCACTTGGATCGTTTAGCTGCGGTAAGTATTTCATCCGCTTCAAGTCCACGTGCTATTTGAACCAAACTTGCTCCTTCTAAATATTCCCGGTAAATCCGTTTAAAAACTTTTGCTTGTTCCGGATTGATTACTAGTTTGTTGTTCTCATCTTTGGTATAGCCTAGAAAACGATTATGGTTCACTTGCACTTCACCTTGTTGATATCGGTATTGTATTCCGAGTTTTACGTTTTGGCTAAGTGACTGACTTTCTTGTTGTGCAAGTGACGCCATGATGGTAAGCATAATTTCACCTTTAGCATCCATTGTATTAATGTTTTCCTTTTCAAAAAACACAGGTATTTCTTTATCTTTCAATTGCCTGATGTATTTTAAACAGTCCAGCGTATTTCTTGCAAAACGACTGATAGACTTTGTAATAATCATATCGATTTTCCCATTCATGCTATCTTCAATCATTTTGTTAAACTGCTCGCGCTTTTTTGTATTTGTTCCTGATATTCCATCATCAGCATAAATATGATGTTAGACTCAAAAGTAGACACAGTTTATTATTAAAATAACTAATAATATGAGGTGTCCCAATGAGCAGACAAACATTTGATGAAGATTTTAAAAGAAGTACAGTCCAAATGATGATTGAACAAAACAAGTCGGTTGCCCAGACGGCTAGGGATCTGGATATTAGTCCAAATACCATTCACAATTGGAAAAAGAAATATGGTGAAGAGTTTATTGAAGCTTCTTTTCCAAACATGACAGAAGCTCAACAATTAAAAGCAATGCAAAAACGGCTACGTGATCTTGAGGAGGAGAATGCAATCTTAAAAAAGGCGATGCACTTCTTCGTGAAAGACCATCGGTAATTTTCTCATTCATCTATGAGAATCGCTTCATTTTCCGTGTGGAGAAGATGTGCAAGGTCATGAAGGTTTCCCGAAGCGGCTATCAATCGAGTAGGAGGGGGTGATTAGCCCCCGACCTCTCACACCACCGTACATACGGTTCCGTATACGGCGGTTCAATTAAGATGAATAACGCAAAGTTTCGTAACGAATTTGCAGACTTTTCAGCCCTTGGCTTTCCCAGTAGGAATTGTCAAGGGTTCTGTGTAATATGGGGCTTTTTGAAATGCGCCAGTACCCTTTCCGGGTATTCCCCCACTCATATGCTTTTCCGTATGGGATGTTTAAGCGAGTGAGGTTTCTGACTCTTGTCCGAGGTTTCTTCCAATTCTTCCATAGACACATTCTCAATCTTCGTTTAATCCAACTATCTAACAACTTGAAGATACTTGGTGTATCTGCTAGCGCAAAATAACCACACCATCCAATTAAATATTGGTTTAATTGCTTGATTCTGTATTCCATAGAGTATGGCATCTTTCTAGAGGTAATTTCTCGCATTTTCTTCTTCATTCGTTGGAGACTTGTTTTCGCAATGCGAACCTTAGGTTCTTTATGAAATGTAAAGCTAAAACCCAGGAACTTTCGTTTCCATGGTCGGTCTACTGACGATTTTGTTTCATTTACTTTTAATCGTAGTTGTCCTTCAATGAATCGCTGCACACTTGCCATTGTTCGCTTTCCTGAACGTTCACTTTTTACATAAATATTGCAGTCATCTGCATAACGAACGAATTTATGTCCACGTTTCTCTAACTCTTTATCAAGCTCATCTAATACGATGTTTGAAAGAAGTGGACTTAAAGGTCCACCTTGAGGTGTTCCTTTATCTGTACTCGAAACGACTCCGTTTATCATGACACCAGCTTGGAGATATTTGCGGATCAGTTTTAAGAGTGGTTTATCTTGAATTCTTTTCGCTAATGTTGCCATTAGTCGGTCATGATTGACTTTGTCAAAGAATTTTTCTAAATCCATATCTACTACCCAGCGATACCCCTCTTTTATATACCCTTTTGCTTTTCGGACAGCGTCGTGGGCGTTCCGATTTGGTCGGAATCCATAACTGTTATCCGAAAATTTTGTCATATTCCTTTCGATAATATCTGCGATATGGCTTGTTGAATTAAACGGTCTGTCACGGTAGGGATGCCTAATAAGCGCACACCGCCGTCTGGTTTCGGGATTTCGACTCGACGTACTGGTTGCGGTTCATAGGTTCCCGTTAGAATCTGCGATTTAATGGTTGCCCAATTTTCGAGGATGTGCTGACGTAAGGTTTGTACGGGCATCATGTCTACTCCATGGCTTCCCTTATTCGCTTCTACTCGCTTTAATGCTCGTATCATGTTCTGCCGTTCCAGAATTTGATTCAACATTACCATTTCGTTCCTTCCCGTGAATAGCTTATCTTCTTTTGCCCAGTTGGACTACACCCTCCGCAAATACCCTCGTGGGATTCACCACTACTTTCTAAGCGTGAGGTTTCTCTGTTTTCTGTGTTCATTCATCCAAACTGGAAAGCCAAGGGCTATTCTTTCTTAATTGTTCAGTCCTTCCAAGTTGTTCTAGACCAACTCGTACTATGACCTCTGCTGACTTCTGACCGTTCAGTTACTTGTCACCAAGTAGGTTATGAAGGGAACTTCACGTTTCTGTCAGACCTCCCCGGGTAAGCGCATCCACTTTCACACACACCATCTATCCGCCTCATTTACTTGATATGACCTTCGACAGAAAGAGCTTTATTTTGTTTGGCAAACTCACTCAATCATATCTAGCCTTGTATGAGATTCGTGTTCCTCGGATCGGTGTTTTGCCTCCAGCTTCCTTCAGATTCCATGTCACCACGGACACCCTTGCTCTTGGCTAACCTCTACTTCTGTCTTCGGGGTTCGGGACTTGCACCCTATAGTTCATGCGCATGCCGAGCGCACCAAAAGACCGTCTCCACCTCGCTTACTGTCCAAAAATGATTTAGCAGCTTCCCATGCTTTTGCGCGGTTTTCTCTCAGTTCTAGAATTTTATTCATTTGTTTTTTCCTCCTCAAAATTAGTGAGCCAACAGACTCAAGCGTTTTTCTAACTGTTCAATCGGTGTTTTATTTTCAGGCCTTGGTGGAATGAGTTTGGTAAGAAGTGAATTTGTGACTGCTGCTCGCGAGAACATGACAGCAACTGTTCCATTATCTTCTCGATCAACCGCATCAAAGAGCAGTCCATCTGCAAAGCCAAGCTCGACAGCTTTTTTGGCATTAAAACAAGACTCCGCATCCATCAATTGTGAAATGTTCTTCCTAGCGATTCCTGTCTTAATTTCATACGCATTGATAATACTTTCCTTAACTTCGGACAACATCTCGCTAGCCTTATGCATTTCGTTTGAATCTCCAATGGCAACCGTCATTGTATTGTGAATCATCATCATCGCAACTGGAGACATTAAAACTTCTGTTCCTGCCATCGCGATAACAGATGCAGCAGAAGCAGCAATTCCATCAATCTTTACGGTCACATCTCCTTGGTAGTCCATCAGCATATTGTAGATTTGGGCTGCGGCAAATACATCACCTCCGGGGGAGTTGATCCAAATCGTAATATCGCCTTTATCGTTCATTAGCTCTGATTTGAATTGTTTTGGCGTAACTTCATCACCGAACCATGATTCTTCAGCAATAACGCCATCCAGATAGAGCGTTCTGCCATCGTCGTTCTTGATCCAATTCCAAAACTTCTTCATCATTTATCCCTCCCTATATTTTTCTGTCCAAGCACCAGCATTGTTCATGTCGACAAAGTTTCCATTCACCAAATATTTGTCGCCCCCTTCTTCTTCCGGAATCAGGTTCATTTCTTCAAGTTCCCGAATAACATTCGCTGACATGACGCCATTTTGTCGCATGATTTGATAGAACTGCGCTCTTGATCCTGCATCCCCACGAAGGCGTCCATTCAGGTTAAATTTGATAAAATACTCTTTCTTATCTGCTTCACTCAGCAATGCTTTTTTCATCGATTGCTCAATACGTGTTACCCAAGGCATGATTGTATTATCAATAAAACTGATTGATTGATGTTCAATATTACTGAAAGTCGCTTTATCTAAATTGGCTACAAGGTGGGGTGGGACCCGAAAGATTCTACAGATCTCCTCAGTCTGGAACTTTCTTGTTTCCAAAAACTGTGCTTGTTCTGGCGGAATACCAATACTTTGAAATTTCATTCCTTCTTCGAGAACGGCAACACGATGAGCGTTACCAGTTCCTTGATAAACCGCATTCCAGCTATCCCTAATTTTTGCTGGATCCTTCACAACACCGGGATGTTCCAAAACTCCGCCGGGATTCGCACCATTAGCGAAGAATCTGGCTCCATACTCCTCGGTTGCAAGTGCCATCCCGATAGCGTTTTTAGCCATTGCAATTGGAGAGTAACCAACCAACCCATCAAAGCCTAGTCCCGGAATATGAAGAACTTCTCTGTTTCGAAGGATGACTGAACCTGTGTCCTTACGGTATTCGTAAAAAAGCTCCCCAGTAGAAGTTCTGTCCACCGTTACCCGATCGGGAAGAAGAGGATAAAGTGACAGCACGTTCCCTCTGCCATCACGGATGATTTGTGCGTATGCATTTCCCCATAATAAAAGATGACTCATCAGTGTTTCTCTAAACACGAATGAAGTCATCTCATCGTTTGGCTCATCATGGAGCATGGTATATAAATTGTGTTCCACCGCTTTTTGCTTGCCGTTATCAGTGTATTTGTATAGATGAAGCGGAAGGCTTGCGATTGTTTCTGCCAGAATACGAACGCAGGCGTAAACGGCAGTGGTCTGCATCGCCGTACGTTCATTGACTGTTTTGCCGCTATTGGTGCCTCCAAAGAAAAAACTGTAGGTACTACCGAAAAGGCTATTTTGCGGGCTAGCCCTTGATTGAAATAGTTTTGATAACAACGGTACTTTCATATTCCTCACCTCTAAATTTGGGCATAAAAAAAGCACCTACTTTTAAGCAGATGCGTAATCGTCTATTTTTTTGTTATAGAAAAAGGAGCAAAACATATAGTCTTGCTCCTCCCGCGAATGGAATATTTGGATTCAGGCATGACCCGTGCCTTCCAGCGGTTTTTCTAAATAACATCGCCAGCTGTAATTAGATACTGAAGTGCTTTTGGGAGTACGCTGTTTTTAACCAGTTGCTCATTTTCCCTAAAAAAAACTGAACTCTTTTTACGAATATGTTCATCGACATTATTAGCAATTTTTATTGATTGTCTTTCACAAGCATCATTTATAACATTGCATTCCACAAAGCGATTCCTTTTATTTCCATGAATCAACATAAAGTCAAACAAAACTCTACCATGCCCTAAGCTCACTAAGGTGTTCAGCTGCGCTAAGTCACTGAGGGAGCTTCGATAACTTGTTGCGATTAACAAGTAGTCATATGGGGCATTATTTAGTTGAATCACATCAAAATTATTCATAATAACCACCTTCTCCCTCAGTTATTTTATGCTGTTAGATAAGTATACGTGCGTTCAATTAAATCAATGACTTCATTTACAATTTGATCCGCTTCTAGCTTGTCCTCCAGGATACGAGTAATGAACATTATTTGTTCTGTATGGAACAACGTGTGGCGGTTTTTATTTATATATTTATAAGTCTCAACTAATGGGGCTTCGACTTTTGGGTTTTTCAGTTCCTGTACCACATGCCTTTTTAAGTGGAAGGCATCTGTCCTCGTGTCATGCCCAAAATGATATCCATAGCTATGCCCAATTTCGATTTCTTCTATACTGAATAAGTATTTCAAATACCCTTCAAGTGCACGTAAAGCAGGAAAAGCGTAGCAAGAGTAATCTTCCATTTCCACATTAACCTTTTTAAGAGAGATCGCTGGGGAAAGAATCTTGAATAACGTATCGTCAATATTTCCATATGCGTTCGGCATCAGTTTTTGAAGTTCGGTTCGTGTATCTTCAACTTTTATATCCACTTCATGAAAAGAATTATTGGCTTCGATAACATCAGTCATACTGATTTGTGGGCAGTAGGATAAAAAGGACAATGCCTCAGTATAAAGATAAGCCGGCTTTCCTTGCAAGACAACATTACCCGTTTCATAGATATTTATGTTTAAACGATCGCCTTTCGCGCTTACGAATTTACACTGTTCATATTTTGGATTCTCATGTTGAATGCAATCTTTTTCAATATCCTCTAATTCCCCCAAAAAGCCTACAAGGTTATATGACCATTCCTTATTAATCCTAAACGTATGCGATTTGGAAACACCAGTGTCTTTAAAGTCACTCAATTCAATAATCCGTTCTTTAAGCGCTAAGGATAATTCCGTGTTTTTACCAGTCGGACTCATCGTTGTTGTTCCATTATTTTTACTGTGAAAGTTTAAAGAACATAGCTTGCCGTTCACTGTGAAATTGCACTTATTGACCTTGCCTCTTTCTTCCAAAGATATGAAGCGGAAGTCATCCCACATTTGTGTCCCAGTATTTTTTATAATGTCTTCCAACTCAGTTGGATTTACAAAAATACCTACATTTCGAGTCTGATCAGGTTCATTCATTGGTGAATTTTCAGAAGGGGATTTTTTAGCAAAGGCTTCCTTAGCTAATTTATCCGCCAAATCATTGAATTTGTCACCAGAGTGACTTTTTACTTAAACGAATTTCACGGACACATCATTTTTTATATCATCATAATATTTTTTATAGGCTTTGGTACCAGTTTTATTTGCTTTCCATTCACCATTACACCACTTAGCGATACCTTCATAATCATGGTGAATCGCCAAGCTCTTGGCTCCTTTTTCAAGAGCAAAAGCCATCGCTCTTTCCGAACCCTTAATTTCTCCAGCAACATTCCTCATGGAAACTAGATCGGGATCATTATATTTTTCGGAAAAATGCATTTGTTTTCCTTCATAAAAAATAACCGCACCGTAAGAAAACTCAGAGCTTTCTTCGTTGAAGCTACCATCAACATAAGCCACAACTTCAACTTCATGATCGGACGCTCTATCTTTTTTGGATTCTTCAATTTCTTTTGAACCCGTCAAATAATTTTCTGCTTCAGCTTTGCTCGTGAAGCTCTTATATTCTGCACCTGGGTATCCATGTACATTCTGTTTACATTCATCCCATGTAGTAAATATTCCTGTTTTTTTACCTTGTTTTACTGCATAATATTTTTTTGCCATATATATCACCGCTCCTGTAAGTACTATTATCTTTGTGTGTTTAATAATGAAACATTACGAAGATGTGCCTTACAGATTGGTGATCTATCAAAATCTATCATTAACCAAATAAACAACCAGTTTCTATTAGAAAAAACTAGTTGCTCAGGCACGAATGAAAAAAATAATATTTCTTGTCTTTTAGCTTAAACTTCTATTATTATACGTGAGTTTCTAGTAGGTTGCAATGAAAACAAATCAATGCTCTTTCGAACTCAGAGTATTAATATCCCCCGTCCATCGTAAACACTCTCCCTGTTTTCATTACGAATTGCACGATCCAATGCCATAATCAAGGCTACCGCCCCATCAATCCGTTCTGTACTTTTTTCTTTATCCGGTTTAATATTGCCTGCCGGATCGGTCTTGACAAAGATGTTATCCATCATCCATCTTAAAACTGGGTTTCCGCCATGAACGATTCTTTTCTCAAGGGTTATCTTCATTAATTCTTTTGAAGCCGGTGACATATCCTTATATCCTTGGCCAAACGGAACAACGGTGAAGCCCATTCCTTCCAGGTTTTGAACCATTTGTACAGCACCCCATCTATCAAAAGCAATTTCTTTAATATTGTACTTTGTGCCAAGTTCCTCGATGAAAGCCTCAATGAACCCGTAATGCACGACATTCCCTTCTGTCGTTTTGATATATCCTTGCTGCTCCCATATATCGTACGGAACATGATCTCTTCTAACCCTTTGCTTCAAGTTTTCATCGGGTATCCAGAAGTAAGGAAGAACAATGAATTTCTCATCTTCTGTCCTTGGTGGGAAAACCAATACAAAAGCAGTAATGTCAGTTGTACTTGAAAGGTCTAACCCAGCAAAACATTCTCTACCACGAAGGCTGTCAATATCGATTTCTTCATCGCAAGCATCCCATTTCTCCATCTGCATCCATCGGGTCGATTGTTTCACCCATTGGTTGAGCCTCAGCTGCCTAAATAGGTTTTCTTCTGCCGGGTTTTCCTTCGCACTAATAAATGCATTTCGAACTTTCTCTATGTCAATGGTATGGTTCAATGATGGATTAGCCTCATACCAATTCTTTTCATCCATCCAATCATCGTCATCATCAATTCCATAAATCGCAGGGTAGAATGTCGGGTCAAGTTTCCTTCCCTCGATAACGTCTACTGCTTTTTGATGGACCTCATAACAAATCGAATTCCGGTCAGTTCCCGCAGTTGTGATTAAAAAGAACAACGGCTGCAGTCGAGCATCGCCAGAACCTTTTGTCATAACATCAAACAACTCTCGGTTTGGTTGAGCATGTAATTCGTCAAATACAACTGAGTGTACATTCAGACCATGTTTAGTATAGGCTTCAGCCGATAAAACCTGATAGAAACTATTGGTAGGTTTATAGACCAAACGCTTCATTGACATAACAGGTTTGAATCTTTTTCGAAGGACTGGCGACTGATCCACCATTTCAACTGCAACATCAAAAACAATGGATGCTTGCTGCCGGTCGGAGGCACAGCCATAAACCTCTGCTCCCCACTCACCATCCGCACACGTCATTAATAAAGCGACAGCAGCAGCCAATTCACTTTTCCCATTCTTCTTTGGAATTTCAATATAGGCGGTGTTGTATTGGCGATAGCCATTTTCCTTTACTGTACCGAATAGATCCCGAATAATTTGGTCCTGCCAAGGTAAGAGATCGAAAGGTACACCACGCCACTGACCTTTCGTGTGCTTCAGACAATTAATAAAGTTTACGGCATGCTGGGCCTTTTTTTCGTCATACACCTTTACCACCACCTTGAAAGAGCATAAATTCCATCGGGTCATTTGCATCAATTGGTTTATCAGTGACAATTCTACTTCTCGATGAAGGGGTTAATCCAAACTGCTCACAGAACCGATTCATGATTTTTAAATAACTCTGAGCAATTGAAACCTGTGGCACCTGCTGCCAATATCCTGAAGGGGTTTTGACAATGGTCCCGTGTTTGGAAATGAATTCCTCCGCCTCTTTCCATCTTGCATAGGCTTGGCAATATCCTGCAAATGCAGCCATATCTACTTCTGTCAAAATTCCAAGCTGTTCTAGTCGCTTGACCATCCTCCGCCACTCTTTTTTAGCTTCAGGTTCTAACCAAGTTGGGCATCTTGGTGCTTTCTTTTCAGGCTGGGGCTCGCTATGATTAAGCTGACGTTTGCCCGGGTTGCCTTCTAACGCCTTGATGGCTGTAGGCTTGGGCTTTCTTCCACGTTGGGTCACAGGCGCCACCTCCTTTCAAATTTGGCGTAGGAAAAGAGCCTATCCTTGGACAGACTCTTCTTGAACCGCTTGTTCGATTTTCGCATTCCTATTACTTCCATATTTCCATTTTGAATTCGCCTTTGAATACCATCCAGCTGAATCCAAGTTCTGGGCTTCTAGTTTAATAGTGAATATTTCATTTTCAAAATCAATCGCTATGCCTGGTATCTCATTCCAATATAAACAATGCACATTTTTGAAAAATGTTTTAAATTCATGTTTATTGACAGCCATGTATGCATATAATATAATGATCTTAGTGATCAGGCCCATGTTCCTTCCGAGGACTGGGCTATTTTTATGGGGTGATAAGTAATGAAGCCATTCCAAACGCACCGTCAACAAATAACGATTTTACGGGGTAGAGGTTTGACCATTGATAATGGTTCCACTGCTATGCGTATTTTTGAAAGAGAAAATTACTATAATGTGATAAATGGATATAAAGATTTATTTCTACTTAAAGATCAAAATGGACAAGCAGCATCTCCTGAAAAATATATACCAAATACTACCATCGAGGAAATATATAGCCTTTTCACATTTGATAGGGAGCTAAGAAACTTATTTTTAAAATATCTATTAATCTTTGAAAACAGTATGAAATCTAAAATCTCATATCGATTCAGTGAAAAGTTTAAGGAACCCCACGCTTACCTTCTATTTAAAAATTACTCAAGTTCAAACTTGAACCAGGTACTGAACCTTATTGCTATAATATCAAATAAAATAAAGCAAAAGTCATCGGAGAAAAATAACAACTCGATTAAGCATTATTTAACCGTTCACGGCAATGTGCCTTTATGGGTATTAGTAAACGATTTAACACTTGGAAACATTTCTAATTTTTATCAGGCTATAGACGCTTCCCTAAAGGACAAGATTGCTAAAGACTTCTCTTTACAATTTAAGAGGGATTACGGCGCAACATTCCAAATTCCTAAGGAATCAATTGTTGATGTTATTAAAATTGCTAATTTGATTAGAAATTTGTGTGCCCACGAAGAAAGGCTTTATAACTTCAAGTTGCACCATCAAACTAGAACTAGACACAATTCCCAATTATTGTCTATTCCCGGGAACTTGCTCGATGGTAGATTATTTACGATGTTCGCCTTATTAAAATTAGTACTCCCTAAAAAAGAACACAGAGAACTAAAAAGCTCCCTAGACAAACTGTTCAATAGTTATCAAAATAAACTAACAACTGTTCCATTTGCCGATATATTAACAATTATGGGCTTTGACGTTAATTGGAAAACCTATTTTTAAACAAGAAATAAACTCACCAAGTAGCCCTACTAAACAATACGCTCACTCGGTGGGTTATTTTATTCCCTTTATTCACTTTCTTTACGTTTACATGGCTTGCCCTACTTCTTTTACCGCCATGCCATTTTAACATTTCCTGTGGAAGTGAATTACATCCCACACTTCTAGACATGGACAATTTCAAGGTCAAATGCATATAGTACCTTTTTGAAATCCCCAAAGGCGCTTGCTTACTTTTTATTAAAATCTTCAGGGAAAATACCGTTCATTAGTGGCTCATTTGTTTCGAAGGCTATCATGATTAGGCTCTATAAATCATGTTAACCGGAAGCTTATTTCTTCCAGATTTCCATCTTGAATTCGCCTTCGAATACCATCCAGCGCACTTCCCCGTCTTCAAGTTGAAGGACTAGTATTCCCGGCAAAAGATACATCTCATTTTCTTGGTATCCAGCTTCTTCTATATCGCACTTTTACTGAAGCAGCAGTTCCATTCCCCTAAACGCATCAACATTTCCCTGCAGCATTTGAATCATCTCCCTAGTCATTCAAACAACCTCCCTGTGTTTTTGGTATGTCTATACATCACTCTAAACACAGGGATTAGCAAGTTAATTCTCGCCCTTTATGCCTTTATAATTGTAATTGCCCTTCCTAATTTCCTCATGGTCAGCCTTGACCGCCTCACTATAGTCAGCCTGCTTCGACTCCTTGTCCTTGCAAGCCATGCAAATGCAATCGGTATTGTACATAGACATAATTCGACCGCCTTTTAAGCAACCACCACAGCGATCGCAATTTATTTGTGTGAAGAACTTATCCATTCGGTTCACTCACCTTTCGATACGCTGCACTGCCAGAAAGGTTTTTCAAGAGTACTTTTCGGGTTGTTTTATACTCAGGGCCATTCATTCCAAGTCGAATGAGCCATGTCCGGAAGGAGTATTTTGGGTTTTCATCCTGTGACCGTTTGAAAGATGCCCGCTTTTGCTTTTTGGCATTTCGGTCGATAAATCCGATGAGGTCTTGGAAGGCTGTAACTGTCTCTGAGTCAAAACTTTGGACCGCCAGTTTGATCGTGAAGGTTTCATTTTCAAAATCAAATGCTAAGTTCGGAAGCTTCCCAAGTCCAAGTTCATCCAATGCCTTTTTGAAATCCCCAAGAGTTCCCGTTTCCTTTTCACTTAAATCTTTCGGTAAAGTATCGTCCATCAGCGGCTCGTTTGATTCGAATGCCATCATGATGAGGTGCTGCTTACTATAAAGCATGTTTACTAGATTTCTTAATGTGTTTCCAGTGTGACCCGCTAGCGGAAGTGTTATCTCCAGGCCATCTAATTCAGGAAGCATTGCGGCTTCGCTATTTTTGTTTGGCTCTGCTAGGTTTACAATTTCGTCGTAGTGTTTTGCGTCCCCGTTTGAATTTCTAATTGTTCCCTGCCTATCGATTGTGTAGGTCTCCTCTTCTGTCACAATCGCGTAAGCAAAAGTGGGGGCGCTGAGATACTTTGGTTTCACTCCTAAAAACTCGCCAAGTCTTTTAACCATTTCTTTTCGATTCATTTACATTACCTCCTGTGTTTTGGTGTAGTACATATATCCCTCAAAACACGGGTGATAGCAAGTGAATCCTGGACAATATCATAGTTGTTTTGAATGAAAATAGAGCCCTCAAGGCGAGATAACTCACACTAGCAATTCTTCGTCCAATTCAACTTCAGGCTTTGGAACATCGTAAAATGCAATCGATTCTCCGTCACGGCATAACAACACGTTTTCATCACTCCCAACTTGTTCAATATATCTTTTCACAATCACATCTGCATATTTTTCATCAAGCTCACTTGTGTGGCAAATACGGTTCGTTTGTTCGCATGCAATGAGGGTGGAACCACTCCCTCCAAACGGGTCCAGTACAATACAATTGCTCATGCTGCTATTCTGAATAGGGTAAGCACATAGGCTGACCGGTTTCATTGTTGGATGGAGCCCGCTCTTTGAAGGTCTATCAAAATTCCAAATGGTACTTTGCTTACGATCAGAATACCAGTTATGCTTTCCACCTTTTAACCAACCAAATAGAATCGGCTCGTGCTTCCACTGGTAAGGGCTTCTTCCTAGGACTAGGCTTTGCTTAGCCCAGATACAAACACCAGATAAATAAAAGCCAGCATCTTTGAATGCTTTTCTGAAGTTGTAGCCTTCTGTGTCAGCATGGAAAACATAGATGGATGCATCCCTTTCAACATGAGCGGCCATATTGGTGAAAGCTTGAAATAAAAAGTTATAAAACTCTTGGTCTTTCATGTTATCGTTTTTAATGCTTCCAGCTTGTGAAGAATAATTTACATTGTAGGGCGGGTCCGTAACGATAAGATTCGCTTTCTGCCCATTCATTAAAACTTGATAAATCTCTGGGTCCGTACTATCCCCGCATATTAATCGGTGTCGTCCAAGTAGCCACAAATCGCCTTTTTGGGTAATCGAAGGCTCTGCCAACTCCTTATCAACATCAAAGTCATCTTCTTTGACATCTTTATCATGCATTTCGTTAAATAGCTCATCAATTTCCGGCGGATCAAAACCGGTAAAACCGATATCGTAATCTACCGACTGTAAATCGGCAATCAAGTCAGCCAATAGTTCGTTATTCCATTCACCGCTTATTTTATTCAAGGCAATATTAAGGGCTTTTTCTTTTGTCTTGTCTATCTCAATAATTACACAATCGATTTCGGTATAGCCTAATGCCTTTAAAACGGTAATCCGCTGATGCCCACCAATTACCGTCAAATCTCCATTGACGATAACGGGATCTACATAACCAAATTCACTAATGCTATTTTTTATTTTTTCAAATTCACTGTCTCCAGGCTTCAGTTTTTTCCTTGGGTTGTAACTGGCAGGAATTAAATCATCGATCGCTACCTTTTTATATTCCATCTTCATCACTCCAAAATCTAGATTTGATATAGCAATCATGGCTGCAGAACTTTCGCTTTTTGTTTCCGTAGCAACTAAAATCATTCTCACATTGCGGGCAAGTGTAATGGTAAATGGCTGCGTCATTTTTATTGCGCGCCTGTGGATTTTCCTTCCACCATTTACGCCGGCATTCATCGGTGCAAAATTTCCGGGTTCTTCCACGACTTTTTTGATTGATTGGGCTACCGCAGCAAGTGCAGAGTAGATGATTGTTCATTTGCTCTTTCACGTTTAAAGCGACAACTCTGGAATCACCCGCAAGTCCATTCCTTTTACAAAACCCTCGGATGCTATCCCGAGACTTCCCAAGAATTGCTGCAATAGCTTTATATCCAACTCCTTTAAGCCGGAGATCATAAATCGTCTGTTTTTCTACCTCATTCATCCCTCACACCCCTTTCTGCGTTAACCGTTTTAAAATCGGCAATAAAAAAACGCCTTAATCAGCCGATTTCCAGGTGACTATTGGCGTTTAGTGTACATTTATTAATTCTCCATAAAAGTGGCGCAAACCTTATGCTGACAATGAATAAGCTGATTTATATTCATATCCCTATTTAACCTCACCGCAAATTCGTAAACGGTCGAAGCCCTTGCGCCTATTGGCTTTTCCCACTTCTTCCTGCTATCTATTGATATCCCCCTTGTTTAATTCCGCGAAAATTCACGTGATGGGGGGCGTCGGTCGTTAGGGAATTGGCTGTAGGGATTCAATCCCCCCTAGGGGGTCGGCATCAAAAGGTGTAGACGGGATACCGATCTTCTGTTATTGTCTTTCGGTCATGGCATCTTTTACACAAAGGTTGCCAATTGCTTTGATCCCAAAATAAACTCTGGTCCCCTCGGTGCGGTTTGATGTGGTCTACCACAGTAGCTTGGGTAAGCGTTCCTTTCTGCTGACATTGTTTGCAAAGGGGATTTAAATTCAAGAATCTTTTTCTTGCCTTCCTCCAACGGTTATCATAACCACGCTCGCTTGCATTAGGCCTATCATTTACATGAAGCTTTGCATGAAACTCGCAGTACTTATCATCGGTCAACAAAGGGCAGCCGTTGTGTTTGCATGGCTTCCTTGGTTCCTTCGGCATTGTTTTCAACTCCATTACTCTATTAAAAAAGCCCCGAAGGATTATCCTTCAAGGGCCGTATCTATGCTATTTATACACCTTACACTCTATCACAGGGATAGGGTGGCTTAACATGGCTTTTCATGGCGTGTTTTATTAAAAAATATTGAAATTGCCATTAGTCATTCACCAGCCACCACCTCAATAAGCGATGGCTGGGTTGAAAGAATTTATAGGCATGCCGTATATGTAAAATCTAGAACAGTTGAAGAAAAAAAGAATTAAACCAATCATCAGGGATGCAACAGTTTTTTTCATATTTATTTTACGGAACTGTTTAAATTGATGTGTGTTACAATCTTTTTAAGAAGAAAATTCATTATGCGTTATTTCTACACAGGAGCCAACTCTTATATACAAGCATGCTGAAATAGCTTTATTAAGGTAATCAACGCTAATTGTGGTGGTGAAAAAAATGAAAGTAAATTTATCGGCTACGGGCTTTTGGAAAGTCAATAATAAGGGTGCAAAATATACAGGTGACTTATATTTAAATGAGGATGAAGGCGGAATAATATTATATATTCGTATACCCAATAAGGGTCCTATCATGAGCTACTTAGAAATTCCACTTGAAATTTCCTTTATTGTTGGTACTACGATAAACGGCGCTGAGATTACTCTTGTTAATTGTTCGAGAATAAGTACTAATAGCAGAGTAGGATCTGAGGAAGTATTTGGCTACAAAGCTCAATTTATGTTTAATGGTGTAAACTTTGAAAAAGAAGAGGACATAAAGTTTTCCAAAATGATAATAGGCATTCCAGGAATAATTCAATGGGGTGATGTCTCAAATTATATAAGACCTGAATTGCATCAAACAGAAGGTTCTCTTATAGGTTTGGATATTATAGATCCAGTGAAAATATACTCAAATGAATCTTACAATATTTCCTATTATTTAACTTTTAGTGACCCATTTTATCTTATGAGTGAAGAAATCACACTAAAGCAAAAGCCGCACCTTATAATTGAAGCTCAATCCTCAAAAACAATTGAATGGTTTATGAATATAGCTAACCAGATGAAAAGACTTATAGAGATAGCGATAGGCAGTACTTTAAGCTATGGATCGATGACTGTTGAGACTCCCGACGTATATTATGAGCTCGAAAACGGCGAGAAACATATTCGGCCTCTAGAAGTTTTTCATGCCCATAAACATGCTGTAAATATCGAAAGTAGTTCTAGGCGATTAATAAAACATGACTACCTTTTTAGTCTTACCGAATTAAAAGAAGCAAACTTCTCAAAATGGCAACATATAGCGAATATAATGGAGCCTATAATAGAACTTTATATTGACAGTCTATACAATCAGAATTTGTCAGTTAGTAGGCATTTCTTAAATATGGTACAGGCTTTAGAAACTTACCATTCACGAAAAATTGCTTATTCTTTAGATGACTTTAAAAAAAGAGTTGATAAATTATTAGAAGCGAGACCTAGAGCCTTCTGGAAAACTGATAAAGAATTATTGTTAGGTGGTTGCAGAAATTTTGTTATACTAAAAAGTCGCCTAGCCGACCTACTAATAGCAGATTACAAATTCATTTTTCACACAGGAAACTTCAAATTGTTGGAATTCCCCAATTCAATTGCTCAAACTAGGAATTATTATACACACTATGATCAAGAACGAGAGAATAAAGCCCTAAAAGGGGAAGAATTAATAACCGCCTTCCATATTCTACGCAATATACTTGAATTCTATTTACTTAGAGAATTAGGATTTAAAGAAGACTTTATTCACGAAAGAATAAGGGAAAGAATAAAACCAATTATTACTAGTAACGATATTAGAAGAGCTGATAAGAGAAGAAATAGCCAATAATTCAAAACAATATTTCAACCTTGTCTTCAATTGATATTTCTTTCACGATCGGGTACTGTTTGTTGCACAAAAAAGGACACCACATTAAACAGCTTAGTGCCCTTTTTTTGTGCCTTTTAAAAATAATCTTCAAACTCAAATTCCATGGGTTCATATACATCCTACCGTATTGTTTTTCAATAATTCATTTATTTCCTTCAATGCTTTCCGATGCAATCGATAAACCCATCGCACATCATAGCCCATGATAGCAGCGACTTCATCCCATGTACTCCCGCCTAGATACCGAAGCTCAAGCAATATGCGATGGGAGGGATTGGCTATTTCTGCTATGAAGGTTGTCAATTCACGCTTCAAATCAACTAACTGGTCAATGTCATCGTTGATTTCTTCTTCAAGGCTCAACAAATTAACAAGGGCATTTTCCATCGGCGATTGTTGCTTAGTACTTTGAACTTTATCATCCTGAAGGACGGAGGTTGTTCTTAAGGCAAGTTCCCGTAACATCGAAACCTGTTCTAGTTTACTGTTTATTCTTTGGTCAAGCTGAAAAGCCTGGGATAAATATTCTTTTGCGTTCACCGGCAACTCCTCCCATCATTACATACCATCTGGAAAACGCGCTTTGTATTGTTTCATTTTGGCTTTGACCGCTTCAATCAATGCTGCCTGGCTCACATCTTTAGTTTCCAGGGCTTTCATCACCCGTTCATCAATCGTGTCTTTTGCAATGATATGATGGACAATGACCGTTTGCTTTTGTCCTTGGCGATACAGTCTTGCATTTGCTTGTTGGTAGAGTTCAAGACTCCAAGTCAACCCAAACCAGACGATAATGTTTCCACCTGTTTGAAGGTTCAGCCCGTGCCCCGCTGATGCAGGATGGACTAACAAGACGTGAACCTTTCCCTGATTCCAGTCCTTGATATCTTGATCCGATTGAAGAAGTCGTGGCTTTAGTTTCTTCAAATGTTCTAGAATCCTGTCCTTATCATGTTGATAGCCGTAAAAAACAAGAACCGGCTTCCCGCTTGCTGCCTCCATCAATTCATCCAATGATTTCAACTTCTCATCGTGAATATGTTTCACTTTTCCATCTTCGCCATAAACCGCACCATTAGCCATTTGCAATAGCTTGTTGGCTAGCACTGCCGCAGACCCAGCTAAAATATCCGTCTCTTCTAGGGATAAAATCAATTCCCTTTCTAACTGGTAGTACTGTTCCTTTGCCCTCTTTGGCAGTTCTACTGAAATCACATTATCGATCCGTTCGGGTAACTCGAGATAATCCTTAGCTTTCATGCTTACACAGATATCGGAGAGGTTTTCATAAATGGCAGCTTCCGCATCTTCTTTTGGCTTCCATGTGTAGACCATCATTTGGTTTCGTTTATCCGGAAGGAAGTACTTTTCTCGATATCCGGTGACCGTCTTCCCCAATCGTTCTCCACCATCTAGTAAATAAATCTGTGGCCACAAATCGATCAGACCGTTCGGTGCAGGGGTTCCAGTTAGCCCGACGATTCTTTTGATAAACGGTCGTACCTTTTTTAAGGACTTAAACCGCTGAGCCTTGGAGGATTTAAAACTGGATAACTCATCAATCACCACCATATCGAAGGGCCAGTTTGAATGTAGTCGTTCAACTAGCCAAGTGACATTTTCGCGGTTGATAATGTAAATATCCGCTTTTTTGTACAAAGCCGCCACACGTTGCTTTTCACTACCAAGCACCTTTGAAATTCGAAGTTCCTGGAGATGATCCCACTTTTCAATCTCATCTTCCCATGTAGTACTTGCTACTCGAAGCGGAGCAATCACAAGAACTTTCGCAACTTCAAAGTAGTCATACATCAGTTCTAAAATCGCCGTTAATGTAGAGACTGATTTGCCCATCCCCATTTCAAGAAACAGGGCGGATTTCTTTTTATCGATGATCCATTGAGTGGCAAAGTCCTGATAATGATACGGTTGGTAATTCATCGAATCATCTCCTCTAGCATTCGATCGACCGCCTCATAGCTATCAATCTTAAAAACTTTAAAACCTAAGGCTTCTAGCTGCTTTTTCCGTTTCTGTTGTAAGGCCTGCAGCTTTTTGGACGGTGCTTTTAATTCCACAAAGGCGATTTTCGAACCATTAAAAAGCACCAACCTGTCGGGCACTCCTGCAAAACCAGGAGAAATAAGCTTCAAAGCCAACCCACCATGTTCGTTCACTTTCATCTTTAGCCTTTTTTCAATGGCAGCTTCCTTCATTTTTTATCACTCCAATACGAAGGTATACATCACAAACCCAGTATTCATGCGGTTTCCAGCCATTTGTATTCTCCGTATACCTTTTTTCCGTGGACCTATACATATAAGCGCTCATCTTCTGTTAAACCCATTTCTAATGCGCCCATCTGAGTCAATGCCCCTTTCGAGCCACCGTATCCAAGAGCCAACTCCGCAATCTTTCCTTTCTGTCGGAGCGGACTACCTTTATCAATGGATTTAATCGGAACTTTGAACATTTGAGCTGCAGAGGCTTCATAAATTTTCCCATGCGATTGAAACACATCCATCCGCCAACGTTCCCCTGCAAGCCATGCAATGATCCTCGCTTCAATCGCTGAAAAGTCCGCAACGATAAATCGGCTCCCTTTTGATGGAATGAAAGCAGTTCGAATGAGTTGGGACAGTACGTCGGGAACATTATCGAAAAGAAGGGCTAGGGCTTCATGATTTCCTGACTTCAAAAGATCCCTTGCAATCTGTAAATCTTTCATATTGTTTCTTGGCAGGTTATGAATTTGAACGAGTCTACCTGCCCAACGGCCTGTTCGATTCGCACCATAAAATTGCAGCAACCCTTTAATTCTTTGGTCGGAACAGATGGAGCGTTCCATTGCTTCATACTTTTTCACTGATGTTTTGGACATTCCCTGTCTTAGTGCCAACAGCCGCTTCGCTTCTGGGTCTTCCACTTTCTTCATCAGTAACTCGACATTTTTCTTTGCAAGGCTGTCCACCTCTATTCCTTGTTTCAACAACCATCCTTTTAACTGAGCTGGGCTATTCGGATTGTCGAGCCCCGTTAATTGGACAGCTTCATTAAAGAGAGTGTCTTGAAATGATTTATCTGCTAGAATAGCGTTAATAACTAAGACTTTATCGATGAGCACACCGTTATCATTTATCTTCTGATCTAACTCCCAAAGCTTCTGCTCTACTTTGGGAATTGGGAATGACTCTAACTTCTTTCGGATTTGCCTTTCGACCTCAACATCCTGTTTGCAGTAGTCTTTAAAGACGCCCCACTTTTCCGGGTCATGGTCAGGTAGATTACGAGTTCTCCCCTCATTCACTTTGGTGGGTTTACAAGGAACAGAAAAGTAACGAATCAGTGATTTTCCTTCCTTCATTTTCTGTTCATTTAACCTCAGACACTTAGCTACTCCGTCCAGGTGGCCAGGTAAACCAAGCATTAGGGCGTGAACAGAAGAGCAGCTCCACTGTTCCTGCGGCATCGGTGTATGAAAATGCTTTGCTAAACATGTCCGTTCAAAATTGGCATTGTATGCTGTTTTTATGACATTTGGGTTTGTCATAGCTTCGATGATGTAATCGGGTATTTTTTCACCGGAAGCTAAATCAACAATTTGTACATCTTCATCATCAACCGCATAGGCAAAGAGGAGAATTTCAAAATCAGCTGATTCACTGTAGGCATAGACCCCCGATTTAAGGAGGTCTATATTACTGTAAGTTTCGATATCGATAGCTAATAGCTTCATAGCTATCAACCTAAGATATCGTCATCATCGTCGCTGTCGTCAGCAAAATCAGCTTCGGCACTGCTACGTCCGCCAAGTGGGTCCCCATCATCTGTTTTCATTATATTTTGGAGTCCTGCAGCGATTCCTTTATTTCCATTTACGTTGTAAGCGTAGAAAGTCAAACTAACTCGTCCATAACAGCCTGAATAAAATTCACTTTGGTCCATGATTGGATTTAAGTCCGCATCCACAATGCCTGGTTTGATTTTGCTGTTGGCATTAATAAAGAAAGAATCTGCATAAGCTTCATCATCTTCACGATCCGTATCACCATTGCGCAATGGGTTCTTCAAGTTCGATGGTACCTTACCGCCGAATTTGTCCTTGTTTTCCTGAGTGGCTTTTTGAATGGCATCTTTGATCTTTTTAATCACTTTCTTGTCCGATTTTGGGATAATAATGCTTACTGAATACTTCAGGTCGCTCCCATTAACACTCACCGGTTGGTGTACATTCGCATAACTGAACCGTACTGGGTTTTCCTTTGTTCCAACTGTAATTTTAATCATTTTGTTTTCCTCCTCATTATTGAAAATCTGCTTCCGGAGAAGCTTTTATTTCTGGACGCTTGTCCTCTTCTCGAACGAGCTTAATTTTCCCCGGGGCCTTTGTGATATGGGACCCAAGCAACTCCTGGAATGCCTTTTTGCCCAATTGTTTTTCAAGCGCCGTAATCGTGTTGAGCGATTTTTTGTAAATCACATCGCTATCAAATCCGGAAGCAGTCAGCGCTTCAATAACTGCATTTTCATCCATATATTTACGGCTCCCCCTGCCTTCAACCAGTTTCATGCCGGGCCAGTGCTTGTTTTCATTTATCGCCTGTGAAAGAGCAAATTCCTGGATATCTTTTGCATAGCTGACTAATTTATCGATGGAGCCAAGTACCTCCACCACTTCTTCATCTGTTAGGAGTGGCGGCTGTTGAAAATCCAAATAGGCCAGCTTCATATTTTCTTCTGCTCTTGCCCTACAGGTCGCCTTTGCCTTACAGAAACGGCAATGGTCGCCTACGCAATAGGTGCCCTTACCGGCAAAGGCCAATTCCGCCTTCGGGATGACTTCTTTCTCAGCCCACTCGAGTAGATCATCCACCGTCATTTCAAAAGATGAGATGCTATCAAGTCGCGGCTGACTAATTGTCATAACAATTGTTTCAAGATCATATAGGAAACCAAATTGGTTAATGGCTCCGAGTGCATATAGTTTCATTTGGGGATTTTCAATCGCACTAACCGCAATCCCTTTCCCGTATTTCAGGTCAATGATTTCCAAAGTCTTATCGGTAATAATCGTTGTGTCAGAAGTACCAAATCCATCGGGCACCCATGGACTAAAATCCAGCCGCTGTTCTAGCATCATGACAGCATCCTTTGTTTCGGCTCTTGCTTCATTAAAACGTTCCATGCAGAAATCTTTATGCACTTCGGTGGCTTGTTCCATTTCTTCATTAAAGAGCGGATCCTGGCAAAGCCTTTTTATCCTGCTGGTATATTTCTGCTTTGAAATGAACCCTGCTTCTTTTGCGATTTTCAATTCTGCAAGTTCATGGGCAAGGGTTCCTTCCTCAGCGTAAAATGAAGTTTCCTCTTCCATCGATTCTTCCAGCCTAGGAGACTTGGTGCACACCATCCATCTATGCGCACCGGATGCGGCATCCCGAAAAAGTACAGCCTCTCTATAGTATTCAATACCATATCGGGCGTTCGGCTTAGCCTTAACATCAAAAATCAAACAACATTCATCAATATGATTTCTTGCATATTCCGTAAGCGTTGCGTAACCAGCACTATTTCTCTGGACATATTTCGGATCATTGATACAGACATGGGCGTTTACATAAAGATAATCCCCTGAATCTAATATCTTTTTGAATGCTGGTTTCGTAGCATATTCATAGAGAACATCTTCGGCGCTAATAGAAAATGTCTGGTTGTTTTTTAAAGCCACTACATCGAATGAATGGCCTGGTACATATTGTTCATCTATATAGTTATATACACCAATTGCCTGCTTATATCCAAGGTCAATCATTCGAATTTTCGCAGCTACTTTAGACACTTCGAAAAAAACAGATAATTCTTCAACGACTGCTTCAAAAATGGTATATGAATTGCCTTTCCCATTACACTTTTGATATTTCGCAATCAACTCTTCGATTTTTACTCTTGTTTGTTTTTTAGGCATTAAAATTCTTGGCGCAAGGGCGTTCGCCTGCCATTCCATCCAATCAAGAGGTGTTCTATTCTTTTCAGGCCTGGCTCCTTCTCGCACTTGACAACTAATAGCGCGAGCTTCTCGGTTATACAGTTTTTCAAGTTCAAAGAATTTTTTATGTAAATCCCAATGAACGCATTCGTGAATAATGGTATTATTCACGGAACCAATATTACGCATAAAAAATACATCTGGGTCGATGAGGATGGTTCCTCTTTTAACTTTTGCTCTCTTATAAGTGCCAGTTTCAATATCATAGAATTTGATGCGTGAATCAGAGAAATATATTTGGCCAAAGATTGTACCCAATTGAGTAATATGAACCTGGGCAACCTTTAACCCCATAATCTTTGCTATTCTACGAGCGGGAACTTTCATTGGCTTTTCAAGAGCTACAGGATAATATTTTTTTAGAAAC
The DNA here is from genome assembly GCF_019915265.1 of Bacillus aquiflavi. NCBI lineage: Bacteria > Bacillati > Bacillota > Bacilli > Caryophanales > Bacillaceae > Bacillus > Bacillus aquiflavi. The sequence continues at coordinate 272,101 of NZ_CP082780.1, read as the reverse complement.
CTCTCAGCTACACAATCCAGCTCGTCCTTGCTAATAATAGGTACCAAATACTCGGAAAGTCGGTTCTCCTTGCTTTCTTTCTGTTTCATGTAGATAGAAACATCAGTCACACCAAAAACCTGTAGCCCATCCTCTAATTGCAGGAAATCCTAAACCACTGAATTAAACCATCCGTTTCTCTGTTTCTCTTAACGATTTCGGCAATTTGGATTTCCGCGGAAACAATGACATCAAAATACAAGTGATTATCTGGGGAACTGGTAATAGTCACCCACTTTACCTCAAAGTCTACTAAACTAGCCTCATCGGGCTCCAGAACAAAATTCGATCGTGATTCAAGTTGGGAAGGATTTTCTTCAATAAAATCCGCCAATCCCTTGAATATTTCATCATAATAGTGTTCTTGAACAACGTCTGTAAATGAACGTATTTTCCCCATAGACAAGTCTCCTTGCTCTTCTGTTAAATATTAGTCTAGTACACTCTTCTCCTAGATTTCTGGATATCTCCGAAAACTGATCCTCAATAGAATCTTTACCATCTCATTTTTTTAGTATTTGCTCCCCGTCCCCAACCTACGTTGTTCCTACGCGTTTGTGAAAAGAGCCAAGGTTTAAATCCCCCTAAGCTCTTTTCTAAACGCTATTATTTTCCTAAAAGGCTGATAAGCTTACTTAGTTCTTCTTTCGCTTCATCGGTTGTCCCGTTCAACTCGTTCAAAAGCCCAAACAAGTTATCATATGAATTCGCGATTTCTGCTTGAACTTCTGTCAACTCTTGAGCCACTTGTGAAAGTGGAATAACTTCTTCTTCTTCAAACGTGTCGACATAACGTGGAATGTTCAAATTGTAATCATTTTCTTTGATTTCATCCAAAGATGCCACATGAGCATATTTCTCAACATCTTCACGGTTACGGTAAGTTTCGATAATTTTGTTGATGTTTTCAGGAGAGAGTTTGTTTTGATTCTTTCCTTTTTCAAACTCATTTGAAGCATCGATAAATAAAATATCTTTATTTTTGCGCGCTTCACGACCTTTAAATACGAGCACACATGTTGGGATGCTTGTACCATAGAACAAGTTAGCTGGCAATCCAATCACAGCATCTAACAGATTATTGTCGATGATATTCTTACGGATTTTACCTTCAGACGCACCGCGGAAAAGTACCCCATGTGGTAAAACGATAGCCATTGTTCCAGCTTTATCTAAATGGTACAGTCCATGAAGAACAAAGGCATAATCTGCCTTAGATGCAGGTGCTACACCAAAACCCTTGAAACGCGTATCTTTTTCACGATCAACGTCTTTTGTATTCCATTTCTGAGAATATGGAGGGTTAGCTACGACCGCGTCGAACTTCAAAGGAATTTGTGTGCCATCTTTTTCAGCAAATGGCCAGTCAGCATCAAGTGTGTCTGCGCGCCTGAGCTCCATATTGCGATAGTTAACACCATGCATCATCAAGTTCATGCGAGCTAAGTTATAAGTTGTCGTATTCAACTCTTGGCCATAAAACTCAACGCTTCCTTCTTCATTACCATTTGGCAATTCTTTTTGAACTGTCAAAAGAAGTGAACCTGATCCCATTGTAGGGTCATATACGCGGAATTGGTCGCCAGTACCTTCTGCATTAATCGTGACAATTTTTGCGAGGATTTGACTAACTTCATGAGGTGTATAAAATTCTCCACCTTTTTTACCAGCATTGGCAGCAAACTGTCCAATCAAATACTCGTACACGTCACCCAAAATGTCATGTCCTGAATCGTCTTTGAAAGTGAATTCGTTAATCATCAACACGATATCATTCAAAGCCTTTGCACGTTCGTTTGTACTTGAGCCGAGACGGGTGTCCCCAAGATTAACATCTGAGAATACGTTAGCAAAGTCAGCTTCTGCGACTGCGTTACGTTTGGCATTTGTATTGAATGAGTCAAACATGTCTTGGAAGTCACTAGCTTTGATTTTGTGATTTTCAATTTTTGAGACGATTTTGTCCCAGGTGTAGGCTGGGTCAATCGCATATCCGATACCTTTACTTATTTCTTCAAGGTAATCTTCTTTTTCAGTGTCATCTGTCACTTCGTAGAACTCTTCCAGATCATTGATTTTCAAGTATTCATCTTGATTTTCTGATAAGTAGCGATAGAACATGAATGGTAAAATATAGTTCTTATACTCACTTGCATCCATTGTCCCACGCAGTTTATTTGCCATTTCCCATAGCTTTGATGTAATATCTTTTGCATTACTCATTTGTGTAATCTCCTTTTCTTATACAAACATTTGTTGAAGCAGTGATTTCTTCAAATTTTTAAGCGAATTTAACTCACGCTGATGAAGGGTGATAAGGTTGTCGAAACTCTTGAAGAACTCTCCTATTTTCACTTGTTCATCCGCACTTGGTAACATAATCTCCTGATTTTTTACTAAATCAGAATTCAAGTTGACTTGACTACCGGGCTGTCCGTATTTTTGCCAATTCGGGCGAAACGACTCTAACCATTGGAACATGAACTCACGGTCAAATTTTGATTTTTGAAAAATTAAAAACCCATCGTGTACACCAGTTTTAACATAGTTCACAACAGGTTTTCCAACCGTTGCAGCAATACTCAATAACAAATGCGGTTCAGTTAATACACGAGTTTTTTGTTGTCCAGCTTTTGATATACGTTGTTCAAGATAATGAATACGACCATCTTGTTCAGTTACATCTTGATGTTAGACTCAAAAGTAGACACAGTTTATTATTAAAATAAATAATAATATGAGGTGTCCAAATGAGCAGACAAACATTTGATGAAGATTTTAAAAGAAGTACAGTCCAAATGATGATTGAACAAAACAAGTCGGTTGCCCAGACGGCTAGGGATCTGGGTATTAGTCCAAATACCATTCACAATTGGAAAAAGAAATATGGTGAAGAGTTTATTGAAGCTTCTTTTCCAAACATGACAGAAGCTCAACAATTAAAAGCAATGCAAAAACGGCTACGTGATCTTGAGGAGGAGAATGCAATCTTAAAAAAGGCTATGCACTTCTTCGTGAAAGACCATCGGTAATTTTCTCATTCATCTATGAGAATCGCTTCATTTTCCGTGTGGAGAAGATGTGCAAGGTCATGAAGGTTTCCCGAAGCGGCTATCACAAATGGGTGGATCGCCCTGAAAGTGAAAAAGCAAAACGCCATAAAACTTTAGTTAAGCACGTTCATAAATCATATTTAGAATCCAGGGGACTTTATGGAAGTCCAAAGATTGCAAAAGACCTTGAAAGAAAAGGAGTGCCTGTCTGCCAAAAAACAGTAGCTCGTATCATGAAAGAAGAGAATCTCCGGTCAAAGACAGTTAAAAAATATAAAGCGACTACCAATTCAAAGCATTCTCTTCCAGTCTACGAGAATAAGCTTTAATCAAGAATTTAAAGTAGATGCACCGAATAAAGTATGGGTCGCTGATATCACTTATATTCCAACTTCAGAAGGCTGGCTCTATTTAGCAAGCGTAATGGATTTATTTTCTCGCAAAATTGTTGGCTGGTCCGTGGATAAGACAATGACAAAAGAGTTGGTGATTAACGCTCTGGATCGGGCATATAACCGCCAGAAGCCACCCCTTGGCTCTGTTCTTCATCATTCAGATCGCGGCAGCCAATATTGTTCAAAAGATTATCAAAAGAAATTGACTAAGTATGAGATGGATATAAGCATGAGCAGAAAGGGAAACTGTTATGATAATGCCTGCATTGAATCCTTTCATAGTGTGCTAAAGAAAGAACTTATCTATCTAACTAAATATAAGACGAGAGAACAGGCCAAAAAAGAAATCTATGAATATATCGAAATATTCTATAATTCAAAAAGAATTCATTCGGCCAATGGATACCTTTCGCCGTCCGAATATACGAACGTATGTACCTTAGTAAAGCTGCAAGTTAACACAAGATACACTTTTCCTCTTCATTCAAGAACAGAAGTCATTCTGTTCTTGAATGAAGAGGCCACCAAGCGAAAGCGCGGTAGAGGATAAAAATCTAAAAAATTTGTGTCTACTTTATTGACCTAATACCATCTGCAATTCGTAACCATCCAATATCTGATTTATCATCAAACCATTTCGGATCTTGAATAGGTCGAGGGCTTGCACCACGTACAATATCAGCCAATTCCCCCAACTTACGCTGTTCCCAAGCATCAGTAAATCCTGCAAATCGAATTTCAGGAACATTGGCTCCATCTTTCGGAAACATTTTTTGAAGCAGACTCTTTTTCGTCTCCTTCAGCAGTTCCAACTTACGCTGATTAAGGGTGATGCTGTCGTCAAGAAGTTTAAAGAATGAACCGATTTTGGTTTGTTCTTCTTTATTTTTTGGTAGATCAATCATTAAATTTTTTACTATGCTACCTGATAGATTACCTTGTCCGCCTTGTAAGTAGGTGCTTATAATAGTTTGTTTTTGTTTTTTTAACCACTGAGTAATAAAATACGAATCATCACCAAATTTAGGTTTTATGGCTAAAATTGCTTGATTAATAGCACCATTTATTTGAGAAATTCCAACTTCTCCACTGGTTGCACCATACAAAGCATACAAAATATCCCCTTCAGTAACTAACTTAGCAGACGAATTATTTAAAGCTTCTTCAGTTATAAAAAGTTCAGTTGTATTAGAATTAATTTCACCAGATCGAATAAAAGGAATACTGCCATTATAGTAATCCCTATTATTTGCACTTGGAGTCCCTCCAGAAAAACTATCTGTAATTTCTCCTACCTTTCGCTGTTCCCAAGCATCAGTAAATCCTGCGAATCTAATTTGAGGTGATTTTGTTATTTTATCGCTCATTTCCGTTCTCCTTTTTGTAGTCTACATAATTTTATCACTTGACTATTCTCCCTTCTTAATTTCGTCGGCCATTTCGTAAAATGCTTTACGGAATTCAATGCGATATCGAACCCAGGTTAATGCTGCAATCTTTTCAGCTGCAATTTCTTTATAATCAGCTCTTGCGTCATTCATGATTGCAGTTAACTCACCTTGTTTATCCATATCCTCTTGACCTAATTGGTGTTTCTTTATCAAGCTTTCAAGTTCCTTCGGTTTGATGCTGTTATCCAGTCCCCAAGTACGGATGAAGTTCGTTATAAGTTGGATATTCGTTTCCCTTTGTGCTTTATCCATTGCTTGGTTCATTTTTTCAACATTTCGAGGTGCTGGATAACTATCAAACTCAAACTCTTTTGAAAAAATCTTAGATACAAAGTTACGCACCTTAGATTTTTCTTTTTCATTGTCAGACTTGGCAATTTCAAGATGGATTTCATCACGTGTACTTTCCGCTTTCGACATTTCATTCGCGTGAACTTCGTCAGCCATTCGGGCGATCAAATCAATCAAATAATCATAATTGATGGTAACTTCTTGAATATGAACCATAGAAAGATTGACTTGCGAAATATCAATGTCTTCTCGCTTCGCACGTCGTTCCTTCAACTCACCAGCGATTACCGTTGTTAAAATGACTTCCTGCTCTTCAGTAATACCTAATCGTTCATAGAACTCTTCAGGATGTTCATAGGCAGAAATAGGATTTTTATCATCATCTTCAGTATATTGTTTCAACTGACTAAGCAAGCGATTATACTCTTTCAGATTCTCAAAGACTTCATCTTGTGCTTTTTCACTCGGTGGTAATTGCACGAAATTATCTGTGAGCGCCCCAAGCTTCTTGATAACTTCTTTCATCTCAGCTTGAACCTTGCTAAACGGTTTAGAAATGATACCAGCCTCTTCATTACCTTCTTTCAAATCTTCAAGTGATAGTTGTTCGTCAGCAGATGCACGATTTGAGTAGATAGCAAAAGCCTTATTCATTTCATACTCGTTTTGCTCAGGCCAACGATAATTCACGACATTTCCCCAAGGCTTATCGACAAAGTTATGCATTCGGTTTGTACGTGAGTACGCCTGAATCAAGTTCCCACCCTTAAGCGTTCGATCAATATAGAGCGTATTCATCCCAGGGGCATCAAAACCGGTCAAAAGCTGATCAACCACGATTACCAAATCTAGATAGTTACCATCATCAGACGTCTTATTCAAACGCCGTGCTAAGTCTTCTGTGTAGGCTTTAACGGTCGTCATATCAAAAGCTGTGCCAAACATCGCGTTATAGGCTTTGATGGCTCTGTGCAAGTTTTCATTCGTTTTTAGTTGATGAATACTATTGGATGTATCTGCCGAGAAACTCACCGCAACTTTTAATCGTTGATCTGCAGGACGATTCGCATTCTCTTCCGCAAACTTATCGAAGTATTCCATCGCTCTTGGTGTACTTGCTTTATTACCGCCCACGTGGACTGTAAACAAGGCATTATACTTACGGTCATTTGAACGTTTCTTCCAGTTATCGAATATGTCCTTCACTACCAAGTTCACATGTTCAGGGCTATCATCGTAAACACTTCCACGAATATTATCATCGATATCATCTTCGGTGGGATCCTCGGGAGCCTCGATCGTTTCCTTGAATTCAACGTTAAACCCTAAGACGTTTTTATCCGCAATGGCTTCCTTAATGGTATATGCATGTAATAGTTCACCAAAGATTTCCCGTGTTTCAGGGAATTTCGGTGTACCCGTATAACCAACCCAAGCAGAATTAGGAATCGCTTTTCGTATCGTTTCAAGCATACCTTCATTTTCAGTACCGTCACCGGTTGAACGGTGGGCTTCATCCACGATAAAAAGTATATTTTCATTGAGTGGCTTGAAGCTATCTCGCGCTACATAACGCGACATCTTTTGAATACTTGTTACAATGATGTTCTTATCGCTTTTCTTCGTTAGTTTGCGATGAAGCTCTGAGATATTGGCTGTGTCACCCACTACACCCGTTTTGCCTTCAAATCCCGCAACAGGATCATAGGCTTTATAGGCATCAGCTGTTTGGTTGGTAAGCGCTATTCGGTCAACCAAGAAGACAACTTTATCTACATTAGATAGGCGGCTTGCAAGCCACGCTGTCTTAAAACTTGTGATTGTTTTACCTGAGCCTGTCGTGTGCCAAATGTATCCTAATTTACCATCGTCATATTTGAAGTCAAACTTTCTAACTTTATCAAGCACACGCTTTGTGGCATAGACTTGATAAGGACGCATGACTTTGATACTTTCTTTGTTTTTTGTACCATCAAGTACCATGTAGCGTGTTGCCAAATCATGAGCCATTGGAATGGACAACACTTTATCCGCAAACGTCTTCCATGAACGAATAGGGCGAGCATCATCTTCGTTTTGCCAGTTGAAAGCAAAAGCTCGGTTAAAGCTTTTGAGTAGTGTATTTGCCATGTAACGAATATCAAACGGTGTCATCGCGATTAGAATCTGCAAGGTTTAAAAGATACCGCTGTATTGTTTTTCAGCAATGTACTGTTCCATCTGGTTCAAGGATTCTGTAGTACTGTGAAGTGCTTTCTTTAATTCGATTTGAATAATCGGTAAACCATTAATAAGCAATGTCACATCAAATCGACGGTCGGACTTACCATCAATAACTTTTGGCCGTTTAATTTGATTTACCACTTGATAAACAGTGTTTCCACCGCCAACTTGTGCTTGGTCGAATACTGTCAAAAACACATGCTTACCATTGTCAAGATCCACTTCAATCTCAGAAACACCATTCACTCCATACAAAAATTGTCCAGCTTGGTAAGGTGATTCAATACTAGTGATGATTTTCTTCACCTGATTAAACTCAGTGACAGACAATGGTTCATCTAAACGAGCGCGATTGTTTTGTTCTAGAATCGTTTTAAAGTTATCCCAGAGTTGTTCGGTTGTTTTGATTTCTTTTTTGTATTCCCATTGTTTGACTCCGCCGATTTTGGTCAAATAATCGATGACTTCATTTTCAAATGCTAATTCCGATTGACTTTTCATTTGATCATTCCCCCTTTAATGTTTCTTCTATAATTGAGCTTGTTAATTGCCCTATCAAGTCTGCGTATTGCTTTAACTTGCTCTGCAGCTTCAATGTTTCTGAGTAAATAGCACCTATTTTCTTCTGTTCCTCAAGAGGGATAACAGGGACGGTAATTTCTCCGAGTGAACGAAGTGGAATTCTTAAAACAGGGCCAACCCCCTGTAACTCCCTTTCTTTTTGTCGTCTCACCTCTTTGTAAGCATTAAACAAAAAAAGAAAATATCTCTTATCCAGTTCTTCGCTATCAAACTCTATTTTCGTGAAGTTGAGAGACAACACTTTACCAACATTATCTTTTCCGACCATTGTTGCAAGTTGTAAGGAGTTGCTGATAACAACATCACATTCATTTAGCGATGGGGTATTTAGGGATAAAGATTTCACCCCGTCTTCAGCTACTATTTCTTCATGATTATAATCAGCTTCAAAAGACGCCTGGTCATAATAATTTATTATTTCATTTCCAAACTGTCTTTGCGCCCTCGTGGGATTTATACCTGGAACGAAAGTTACTAACTCTTTTAATGCTCTTTTCTCCAAATAAATCACCTCCAATTTACAGCCTCTTTTTTGAAATATATCTATATTACATATTAAATCACCTCAAACTTGTTTTATCAAACGATAAAATGAAATATTTTTATATTTCCTGTTCCCGATTAAAAAAACCAACAGAAACTATTCTGCAAGCCATGTTTTTAATTCATTCTTCCGGAAAAATATTCTTCTTCACCCATATAGCAAAACCAGCTCTGTAAAACCCCACCACTCTTTCTGCGTAAAAGTAGACCCCCGGGGGTCGCAAAAATCCCCCAAACATTAGTCTGGGGGAACATAAAACACACTTCAATTTTAATCTAAAATCATTAAACCATTGCCACCAAGCTATTTCAACTCTATCAACGCCACGCACTCCACATGCCCCGTCTGCGGGAACATATCAACCGGTTGAATTTCACTTGTTTTATATCCGCCATCTTCTAAAATGCGCAAGTCTCTTGCTAAGGTGGCTGGGTTACAGGATACGTAGACGACGCGCTTCGGTTTCATGTTAACAATCGTTTCGAGTAATGCTTCGTCACAGCCTTTTCGCGGTGGATCGACGACGAGTACATCTGCTTGGACTCCTTGTTTGTACCATTTCGGGATGACAGTTTCTGCCGCTCCAACTGCAAATTCGACGTTCGTTATTTGATTTAATTTTGCATTTCGGTTGGCGTCTTCGATTGCTTCGGGGACGATTTCTACTCCGTACACTTTCTTTGCTTTTTCGGCTAAAAATAAGGAAATTGTGCCAATTCCGCAGTAAGCGTCAATGACGGTTTCCTCTCCTGACAACTGGGCGTATTGCAATGCTTTTTCGTAAAGCACCTTTGTTTGTTCAGGGTTCACTTGGTAAAAAGAACGGGCGGAGATGACGAATTTTACGTTTCCGATGTAGTCGTAGATAACTTCCCGCCCCCATAATACCTTTGTTTCCTTGCCTAAAATTACGTTCGTCCTTTTTCCATTTATATTTTGAATGATCGATTTTACACCGTAGATCCTTGTGATGATGTCGTTGATTAGTTCTTTCTTATAGGGAAGGTTCTCAGTTCGAGTGATGAAAACAATCATCACTTCTCCAGTTTTGAAACCGTGGCGTACAATAATATGACGTAAAATACCTTTATTCTTGTCTTCATCGTAAGCTGAAATACCGTAACGTTGACAAATTTGTTTCACTGTTTGCACAGTGTTGTCATTTTTTTGCTGTTGAATGAAGCACTCGTCCATTTCAATGATTTCATGGCTGCGCTTTTGGTAAAAGCCAGCGATTAGTCCGCCTTCCCTTTCTCCAATTGGAACTTGTGCTTTGTTTCGGTAACGCCACGGATCTGACATGCCGAGCGTTGGATGGATTTTTACGTCTTTTAACTTACCGATGCGCTCGATTACGTCTCGGACATGCTTTTCTTTCCATTTCAACTGCTCTCCGTATTGTAAATGCTGAAGCTGACAGCCGCCGCATTGTTTATAAATAGGACAAGCCGCTTCGACTCTGGCTGGACTTTGTTCATATATTTCGATTAGTCTGCCGATGGCATATCCTTTATTTACTTTGATCACTTTCACTTTTGCTCTTTCTCCCGGCAATCCACTTGGGACAAATATTGGGTAGCCGTCAATTTTGGCAACTCCCGCGCCATCGTGTGTTAAATCTTCAAAAACGGCATCGACATATTGATTTTTTTCAACTGGTAATGTTCGGCTCATGTTTGTCTTCCTTTACTTTCGCTCATTTTATCAAAATGATTGTATCATAATGAAATGATGATTGCGATGTATGCTCATTTATGCAAACCTAATGAAAATAAAAAACTGATCCTCTATTGTAGCACGATTGGAATCAGTTTTTTCGATATTCCTCAATAATCAGGTCTGTCTTCGGGGCGGATTTTATCAATTGGAGCAAATACTTCTACATGACGATAAAGGTTTTCAAATTCGGCTGGCAAAAGACCGCCAAATTCACCATCAAGATTCAATTGGACTTTGTGTTTTGAATGTACTTTGATTCGATTTGCTTTCGTATAAATAACGTGTGAATCATTAATGTGCTCTCCTCGTATTGCAAGACTCGCGATGCGAATAAATTCTGCAAGATTTGTCTTTTTCAAAATTAATAGTGTGAACATCCCATCATTGAGCGACGCATCTGGAGCAAGCTTTTCAAATCCGCCGACAGAATTAGTTAAGCCGACGAGAAATAGCATGACTTCTCCTTCAAAAAGCTTTCCATCATATTCAATACTTACTTCTGTTGCTCGAATAGACGGGAGCATTTCAATCCCTTTCAAATAATAAGCCAATTGACCCAACATTGTTTTTAACTTAATCGGCACTTCATACGTTAATTCAGTCAAGCGGCCGCCACCGGCAATATTAATGAAATAACGTTCATTCATCCGACCGATATCAACTGGAATCGTATCCCCGTTTGCAATAATATCTGTTGCTGCTTCAATATCACGGGGTATTTGCAAAGCACGGGCAAAATCGTTTGTCGTTCCAACTGGAATGACACCAAGCTTTGGACGATATTCTTGTCCTGCAATTCCATTTACGACTTCATTAATTGTCCCGTCCCCTCCAGCAGAAATAACGATATCAAAACGGCGTTCAACCGCTTGGATAGCCGCTTTTGTCGCATCTCCGGCACCAGTTGTCGCATGGCATGATGTTTCATAACCTGCTTGTTCAAGTTTTTTTAATACTTCAGCGAGATGTTTTTTAAACACTTCTCGGCCTGATGTTGGGTTATAAATTATTCTAGCTCGTTTCATCTATCATCATCCTATTATTAAATTGATTCACAGATAAAAAATCCCACCATTTAACATGATAACCTAAATAAAAGAGACTCGCAATTTTAAGAGAATGATTCAAAAAAAAGGAAAAATCCTTTACGATTGTAAAGGATAGAGCTTAAGGCAAGAAGGATAGCACTTATACTAGTTGAAAACGCTAGTCAGGCAAAGCACATAGTACAGAGACGAAAGCGAAATTGTAAGTTTACAAAGCGCAAGCATCAGTAGTGATCCTCAACATAAGAATGATAAACAAAAGGCTTATTGGACACCTTTTGTTTATCAAAGTTATTTTACCATTGTGACACTCACGTTATCCGAATGAATAATTTGCAGGCTGCTCGTTCCTTCACCAACTGTATATGTCCCGTTTTTCCTTCCATTTGTCACTTCCTCAGCTTCAGGTTGATCAGCTTCCGCATTTTCATTTTCACCTAATTGCCACTTATTCAAATCTCCTTCCATATGTTGAACGTCAACTGCTGATAAAAGGACATTGCTCTTTTCTTGTAATTGAACAGAGACATGTGAAGCTTGAGCAACGCTCCATTCACTTACAAGCAGACGTGGTTTAATCGTCACTTGATTAAATTCACTATTTACTTCAAGCTTGATATCATTTGGGACAAGCAGCGTTCCCGACAATGAACTGTGATAACTAAAAATACCGTGATCTGTTGGGAGCCCTTTTACATTCACATAAAGAGTATCTCCCTTTTGCTGCACTGAAACATAATCTTCTGACCGTTTCACTAACGCTTCTTTACTTCCCGTATAAGCTTCATACGTTCCGAACATTGATATTTCTTTCCCTGACGTTCCTTCGATCGTAATCGGATGATTGTTCGTATTTACGACGACACGAGAAATCGTTTCATTTAAAGATTGGTCTAGTACAGGAAGATCAAATGTTTTGTATTCTCTTTCCAAAGCCGCCTCAGCCTTGTCAATCAGCCCAGTAGAGCTTAAAAGTGCAAACCCAATTCCAACCGTTCCTAACACGCCGACAAAAATAATACTAAGGAAATCATATTTTAAAAAAGGGTTTTCTTCTTTTGCTTTTAATAGATACAGTAGAATTTCAACGCCGAGAACAACGAGAATAAGCGGCCACCACGAAACCATCACATGGAGAAGTTTAAAGCCAAACCATTGTGAAATAAACAACATGACCCCTAGCATAATAAGTGAAAGGCCCATAGAAAATGTACCAACACGCCATGTTCTCATTTTAAACGCCCTCCAATAACGATCAGATGACAACTAGTAATCATATTATTATTAATAGTTATCTGTCTTTTTTTCATCATGATCACCCTCTTCTTTGTTTTTACTGCCTGCAAGCAGCTTGATTCCACCAGCAATTAATAAAATACAAACGATCGCTGTTTGGAAATACCGCTCAAACCAATATTGAAAATCAATATTTAGGGCTTCTAATAGAACTGGCGCAAATATTGGGATGAAAATGTTAGTGAACAAATAATATAAACCTAGAAACAACAGTCCAACTCCGACCCATTTTTGATGATTCATGAAATAAGAAAAAATTGGTGTATCTTCAAGTGGCTCGTCTTTGTATTTTGATGCCTTTTGTAAACCATCGAAAAAACTATAAAACCATAAAATTGGGATTAAGAATAAAAATATTCCTAATCGCAATACGTCTAAAATATAAATCGAGAACAGGAATGCAGCCATTAATTGAATTCCTCTGCGCTGCAACCCAAGATATAAATGACCTGCTCCAGGGAAAATAGAAAGGAAAGTTGCAACGGCTTTGCTTTTTTTCCCTTCTTCCCGTCTCACTTCAAAGTCTTCTAAAATCGTGCGATCGACTAGTTCTTTCCCTTGTTGCTTACGGTTTAATTGTTGGATCGCATCGAAAAACCCATACACCCATATAACAGGTAATATCGCTAAAAACACTAAAAATTCTGCTCGATGAGTGAGGACTGCAATAAAGAATACCATCACACCTAAGCCGATGAACGCTGTCAGTAACGTTACACCTCGATTCATTAACCCGAGCTGAAAATGCCCTAAACCCGGAATGAACGATAATATAATTGTAAAAAAGCGTTCCGACTCCTCACTTTTCTGCGCTTCCTGTCCCCCTAATAGAGAATCCGCCTTCTCTTCCTGGAATAACTTAGATGCCGTTATTCCTGTATCAATGAAATTAATGATATATACGATTAAAGCAACGATAGCAAGGAAAGCTACTAAAAAAGATCCTCCAATAACGTATATTAATAAAATCCCGCCAAGCGGCAAACCAAAAACAGTCAATGTATAAAATAATCCACGCATTGGCTTATTTAAATAAAACAGCCCGCCGCCAGGAAAAAACGCTAATAAAAACGCAATAATCGGATTTTTCATTTTTTATCTCCCTCCTTCATTTTTTCGTCAATTGAATCCATCCATGAAAAAGTTTTATCCATTAAATCTTCCGTTACGGAGGTTTTTTCCTTTTGAAATTGAGAGCTTTGAACAGTTTCTGCTATTTCAATAACCGAATGAAATGCCCCTGACACCATTAAAATGACTGTCATTCCAGCTGCTAACAAGTAGTGAAAAGCAGATGATTGATCATACCGCTTTTTCTTCTTTTTGCTTACTTGATATTGATCTTTAGTTGTATCCTCGGCAATAAGTGAATGGGGTTTATCCTCCAATTGATCGTATTGTTCTGCCGTTGATTTCATGATTTCATCCATCACAGCATTCGTAAATGTTTTCTCATGAAGTAAATCCGGGAGTGCTTCTTCATGTTCAGTTACAATTTGAACATACAAATCCATGCATTGGTCACAAGTATAAAGATGACTCTCATATAAATCCCGTTCATGTTCATTCAAATCATTTAAAAAGTATTTCTTCCATTCTTCTTTAGAATAATGTTTCATGAAAAATCATCCTCCTTCCAATGCTTTTTCATCCACTGACGTGCTCGATACAGCTTCGTTTCAATTGTTTTCACTTGAACATGTTGTTCCTCCGACAATTGTTGATAACTTTTTTCTTCTATATAAAAACCATATACGACATCACGATAGTTTTTCGGAAGCTCGTGTAATTTTTGACGAACAAGCTTTCTCCGCTCTTTTCTAATAAGCTCTGACTCAATGCTCATCCTTTCAGTAGGAAATATGTCATCATTAATTGAACCGACGACATCTTCCCGTCGTCTGGCACGTTTTCGTCTCACATCAATTGCATAATTTACGGCAATTCTCGTTATCCAAGTTTTAAAACCTTGATTCTCATATTGGGGGAGTGAATGGTATATTTTCAAGAACACTTCTTGAGCCGCATCTTCTGCCTCTTTTTGATCTCGTAATACCGCAAAAATAGTCCGGAACACATAATTGCGGTACGTTTCTACGAGAATCCTAAAAGCGTGCTGATTGCCGCTTTTTACTTTTTCGACTAAAATCTCGTCGTCGATTTCTCTCCCCCCCTTTCAAGAACCGCTTTCACCCTAATAGACGAAAGTCGTTTTATATTCCCCTACACTTTTTTATAAAAACTTCATTTTATAATTTAACATAAAAATAAAAGATATATTTTTCTTCTTTCATCCTTATATTTAATTGGGAAAGTCACTTGTAAATAATAACAGTAATTTTACTAGAAATAAAAATATTTCTAATGTTGAAGGAATTATTAATTAGAAGATCCAGCGGCATGGGGTTCGTTCATCACTTGATCCATTTTAGAAGGAACTAGACTAGCAAAGATAGAGCATAAAATATAGAAAAAACTTATTATCTAGAATTTATATTTAATCACCCCTTTTCTACAGACAAAGACAATTTTTTGAACAGTGACTGAGTTAATCTAAAAACAATTTAGGGGTGCTGTCAAAATTTAGTGATCACCATCTAGAGGTTTCAATGGGGGGAATTAAAAATATGCTAAATAGATTATAGGGATTTGACTAAGTAATTGCTGTGGTGTAGGAATAAAAAAATCAGTTCCTTATTGTTTTTATCCAATGATCACCATGTTTAAGCAAAATTTAAAAGAGGAATAGTTTAAGAACATAGCCTAACCTCTCTTTCGTGAAGTTTATTTTTTTACAAATCAGTTCAAACGATCATTTAAATAGAACATTTTACTTTAATGTTACTTATTCTTATCCTTTTCTATTCTCTCAACCTTTCAGTGTTAAAAGTGACATAAAATATCCTTTTTCTGAAACAATACCATATATTACGTATATTCTAGTTAAAACTTACTTCATTTTTTTTTTTTTATGATAAGTTAGACTAATATCCTTTAGAGTAAAATAATAAGATTTACATATTGTTAATATCAGAACATTTAGAATATACTTATATTTGTAGGTGATTTCCACTTTCTTTCAAAAAAATAATAAGAGGTGATGTGGAGTGAAGAAAGGAAAATGGCTTGGTGCCGCACTATTAAGTTTAGGT
Organism: Bacillus aquiflavi; assembly: GCF_019915265.1. Lineage (NCBI taxonomy): Bacteria > Bacillati > Bacillota > Bacilli > Caryophanales > Bacillaceae > Bacillus > Bacillus aquiflavi. The sequence continues at coordinate 256,310 of NZ_CP082780.1, read as the reverse complement.
TTAAGTCTATCAATGTTTTCTACTGAAGCTTTTGGACAAGCAGTGGATGCAAAGAAAACGTATCGGGTATGGATTCAAGGGCCATCGGCAAAAAAAGCTCAATTACAAAGTGAAAATGACGTTCGTTGGGATTTTAAAGAGGACGGATTTACAACAACTGTAAACGAAAAGCAATATCAAGCTTTACAAAAAAACAAGAATATTAAAATGGAACTCGTTCCGGAAGCTAAAGTGAGTGCAAAGCCGCAAGCTAAAGCAAGTGCTTCGCCATCAGATCAAACACCTTGGGGAATTGAGGCAATTTACAACGATCCATATATTAGAAGTACTTCAGGAGGAAGCGGGATCAGAGTAGCTGTACTAGATACAGGAGTAAATATTAATCACTCTGACTTATCAGCTAATGCGGAACAATGTAAAGACTTTACCTATAATACTATTAGATCATCATGTGCTGATAGAAATGGTCATGGAACCCATGTAGCCGGTACTGTACTTGCTAACGGCGGGTGGACAGGAACAGGAATCTATGGTGTGGCACCACAATCAAAGTTATGGGCTTATAAAGTATTATCAGACAGCGGTTCAGGCTATTTAGATGATATTGCGGCAGCAATCAGACATGCGGCAGACGAAGGTGTCCGCACTAACACAAAAGTCATCATCTCTATGTCTTTAGGAAGTTCAAGCGACAGCACGCTTATTAGAAATGCAGTAGATTATGCGTACAATAAAGGTGCGTTAGTCGTTGCAGCAGCTGGAAATAGCGGACCAGGTAACAATACAATTGACTACCCTGGCGCATACAGTAAAGCAATTGCTGTAGCAGCTCTTGAAAATAGACAAGAAAATGGAACTTATCGCGTCGCAAACTTCTCTTCACGTGGAAATCAAGCAACGGCCGGTGACTATATTATTCAAGATAGAGATGTTGAAGTATCAGCACCTGGGGCGGCAATTGAATCAACTTGGTCTAACGGAGGATATAACACAATTAGCGGAACCTCGATGGCAACACCGCACGTTTCTGGCTTAGCGGCAAAAATTTGGGCTTCTAATCCAACTTGGTCTAATACTCGTCTTCGGACAGAACTTCAAAACAAAGCAAAACAATACGATATTAAAGGCGGTTATGGAGCGACGACTGGAGATGACCATGCGTCAGGATTTGGATTCCCTCGTGTTAGATAATTGTAAACAAAATTGCAGACGATCAATTTCTAGTTAGACAAATGCTTGGCAGTTGCGGCAATCCCTTAACAAAGTTTAAGCAACGTGCATGCGAGCTATTAACAGTTTAAGATCACTAGATTAGTAACGTCATTGTTTGTTCATTTTCCCCCGCATTAAAAAATAAAGCGGGGGTTTTTTAATTTGAATACTATTCCCAATTTTCATAGACAACTTTCCCGCCAGTTAAGTCAATTGTATTTCTTTCTCCTTTGTAATAAAGCTTACCATTCTCTTCAATAATTAAATTTTTATACGTAAAAACGGTACTGCCGTTAGGTAAATGAATGACAACCTTTTTTCCTAAATCTGGATTTGGTTCTTTTATTTTAGCTGTACTTTTTTTATAAATATAGAACGAACAGACGAGCATCAGACAAGCTGATAAGATCATGAGCCGTACCTTTTTAAATTGACGTTTTTGCTTTTCTTTATGCTTATGATGACGGTCAAACCGATTCATCGCCACTTGTGTACAATCGTTACCCAAAATAGCATGCCTTTCAGAACTAGTCATAATATCACCCTATTATTTAAAGTAAGGAATCTATTAAAGTTCAATTCCTTTTCTTTAACATATGCACAAATGATTGAAAAGATGACATATAATAATGATTTTAGGCTTAGACTTAACGGATATGATCGTTTTTTAATAGACTCAAACGATAGAGACTGTAACATTTCTGACACTAATGTGATGATTAGATTAAAATTCACATATTCTCATAACTTATCGGCATATTTTCTTTCTAGATTGAAATACACTTTATTAACCAGACTGTTTTCGCTCTTTTCATTTTGTCTTTCGCATTCTTTAGGAGGAGGCTATGATTTTATTTTTTAAACTGTTTGTTTGGGCCTGCGTCGGCGGAATTGTTATTTATGTGTTTTCTTTTTGGAAATGGGAAAAAAGTATGCGAAAAAAAATTTATGCGATTCGAAAAACATGGTATGTTATTTATCTTTTTGGAGCTGTAATTTTTTGGACTTATGAGCCGACCTCAATTTTTACTCATTGGCAAAACTATTTAATTGTTGCAGTAATTGTAGTGTTAGTAGATGCGTTTGTATTTTTAAGCACTTATATTAAAAAGTTAGGCCATCACGAATTAGCCACAGATACGAAGGAGCTTCTTGAAGAAAACAGGGACATGATGAAGTCGCAACAGAATAAGCTTAAAACATTTCACTATTTATTGAAAAATGAACCGATTAACATTTATTACGGAGACATCGAAGATTATATAACTGGCATACAAGAACTGTTAAATGCTTTCGGCGAAAAAATCGACATGATTGCAACGATTCATTCATACGCTACGCCTAAAGAAAAGTCATTTGTAATGAGAGAAATCACGAACCGCTCAGCAGCACAATCAGTGCTAGAGAGACAAGAAGTATTTTACAGCGATCAAGAAAAGCTCGCCTTAATCCCGATGATTTTACAAGAACACTCTTATGTTTTAAAACTCAAATCAGCAGATTTTGTCACAGAATTTGATTACCTTCTATTTACCTCGCTAATCTCCATGTATGACTTAATATATGCACCGTTTGAATATGAAGAGGATGGTGATGAAGTGTGAAATCAACTGTAAAACATATGATTAAAACAAAACGTGCGAACGTAAGCTTGCCGAAATATAGAACAAGTCCTCATACAGATCAATTATTAAAAGAAAATGAACGATTAATTGATGAATATAAAAAGAAAAAGAAAAAACTCCGCATATAACTAATTTTAACTGGATTAATGCCGTTTTAAAAGCAATCAGCATACGCTACATATATAAAAATTAATAAGAAATTGTTTGTAAAGTGGTGACATGATGAAAAAGAAGGTAAAAAAGGTAAAAAATGTGACATTCGCTAAATATAGCGAGTCTCCGCAAACAAAAAAAATAAAAGATAAATACAACAAAATGATTAATTCATTAGAAAAAAAGAGATATAACGTTTAAAATGACAACTACGTGACACGTTTCTCCCGCCTCTATTAAACACTTGAAGCGGGAGCGTATGCACGTTTTTATAACTTCCTCATTTCATTCGCAATAAACTCTACATCAGTACCGATAATGACTTGTAAATCTGTACTGCTTAGCTTCATGACTCCTCTAGCACCTAATTTTTTTAATTGTGCTTCATTAATATTTTCCATATTTTTTTCCTTCATTCGCAATCTCGTTACACAGTTATCAATATTCACTATGTTCTCTTTGCCGCCAAGTGCTTCAAGGTACCCAACTGCTAAGCGATTATACTTATTCTCCTTTTCGAGTGAAGTTGCAACCTCTTGATCTATTACGGCTTCCTCTTCATCATCTTCTCGGCCAGGCGTTTTTAAATCGAGCTTTTTAATTAAAAAGTAAAATAATAAGAAATAGATAACGCCATAAGCAACACCGATTGGGATCAGCAATAACGGCTTTGTAGCAATCCCTAAGTTTAATGCATAGTCTATCGCACTTCCAGAAAAGCCAAATCCGTCGCGAATTCCTAATACATAAGTTAAAGCCATAGAAGAACCCATTAACAATGCGTGAATGACATACAGGAGCGGAGATAGAAATAGAAAAGTAAACTCAATCGGTTCTGTTACTCCAGTTAAGAAAGATGTCAGTCCTAAACCGATTAACATCCCTGAAACAACTTTTCTTTTCTCCTTTTTAGCCGCTGCAATCATCGCTAAAGCAGCCGCTGGAAGTCCAAACATCATGATTGGGAAAAACCCAGTCATAAAAATACCCGCACTCGGGTCGCCGGCAAAAAACCGATTTAAATCCCCTGTCACACCATTAAACTCTCCGAAAACAAACCATACTAAAGTATTTAAGACGTGATGTAAACCTACAGGAATCAGCAAGCGATTTAAGAACCCATATACTCCTACTCCTGCGGCTCCAGCATTAACAATCCATTCTCCTATTGAATGGATAAAATCTTGAATCGGCGGCCAAATAACTCCGAAAATAAGTGCTAATATTAACATTGTAAATGAAGTAATAATCGGTACAAACCGCTTTCCGCCAAAAAATCCGAGCCAATCAGGTAATTTCACATTATGAAAACGATTATAAAGAAGACCAACAATAATACCAGTAATAATTCCACCTAATACGTTCATATTAATATCTTGATCAATTGCAGCTAAAGCATAGGTTAATACTAAATAGCCGACAGCACCAGAAAGAGCGGCTGCCCCGCTTCCGTCTTTTGAAAGACCAATGGCAATTCCGATCGCAAACAACAAGGCAAGATTTTCAAAAAGTGCATTTCCCGCCTCTGCCATCACTGGAATATTCAGCAAATCTTCTTGCCCTAAACGAAGTAATAGAGCAGCTGCAGGAAGAACTGCGATTGGCAACATAAGTGACTTTCCGATTCGTTGTAAAAAGCCTAACATTTGACTCCCCTCCTAAAATACTTTTTTATTTATTGAAAAAGCAAATTGCTTTTTTCAATCAGTTTTATGACATGCGCTGTCTTAATCTTTCGATGTGAAGCGAAATATAACCGAGCTCCTCGTTAGGAAGAATCAGTTCATAATGAAGTTTAAGGAGCTTTGCCACTTCTTGTGAACATTTAAACGCAAGCGGAAATTTTTTCTTAATCATTTCAAGCATTTCTTGATCCATCGTATGCAGTTCATAATGATGAACTCTCGTAATTACAAAGCGAAGATGAGTGATAAGCCGTTGATAAGAAATATCATCATCTTCGATCGTAATGTTTAAAAACTCCTTCATCGTTTGCACCATATCACTAATAATCGTTGTTTGGCGGACGGTCTCATGGAGATCGCCGCCTTGTATTTTTGCTGTATGAATGTGCAGCGCAATATATGCCGCTTCATCAATGGGCATAATGACATTAAGTCTTTCTTGAATAAGACGTATTGCCCACACGCCAATGTCATATTCTCTTTTATACAATGCTTTTATTTCTTGAAATAATTTATTTTGCAGTCGAACACCTTCTTTAACCCGTTCAATGGCAAACGATAAGTGGTCTGTCAATGCAACATAGACGTGCTCATTAAGCTTACTTCCAAGGTATTCCTCTGCATATGAAATAATGGCTTCTGAGATAGCAAAATGTTCTTCTGGGACTTGAAGAAGCAGTTTTTGAAATCTTTCATTCTCCTCCTTCATAACAAAAAGTTTTTCAATTTTTGAGACGTTTATTACATCATTTTTTCGTTTGTTGAAAGCGATTCCAGAACCGATTGCAATTTTCTCTTCCCCGTTGTCCATAAGGACGACAGCATTATTATTCAAGATTTTTTTAATTTTCACTTGAACTTCCACCTCGTTTTTTCCACCGCTTGTAACATTTAAGCTCCATTTTCTGTGACGGTCATAATGATCGTTTCTGTCGCTTTCGCTTCTGTTTCTTCAGTAAATTGATATTGCTTTTTTAAAGTATGGCTGTTTGTAATAATAATTGGCGTCATTATGCTTTTTGCATTTTCCTGAATATAATGTAAATCAAACGATATTAACGGTTGACCTACAACAACGTTATCACCTGGAGAAACGGTAACGGTAAAGCCTTCTCCTTTTAAAGCGACTGTTTCAAGACCAATATGAATTAAAATCTCTAAGCCATTTTTATCTAAAATACCGACTGCATGCTTCGTTGGAGCAACTTGAATAATTTCCCCCTCGACTGGAGAGAGAACATGGCCATCTGACGGGAGGATTGCAATTCCTTCTCCCATCATTTTTTCACTAAATACTGGGTCAGGGACTTTTTCTAACGGAATAATTTCTCCATTTAATGGTGCCATTATTTCCTGGACTTTATTTATACTTTTCCGAAATAATTTCCTAATCATTTTCGAACACTCCTTTTTCTTTGTAAACGAAAAAAAGCATGGGGGTACGTTCAAAGGGGTGATCAGTCCTTTGTTCTGCACCACCATGCCTGATCGAATCAGTAACATGTGATCAATATGAGATTTCCCCTTTATTTTAACATTATGCTGAAGAGTTAGGCAATATGTAAGCGCTAACAAAAAGTGAAAGCTTTTCAACAATTCAGCTCAGGGACACTGCTATTTCTTTTTCACTGTTTCTATAATACTAGTGCTTATTTCCCGCCAAAGATGGGATTCTTTTTGATAGGAGGAGACTAGATGTTTAATCATTTCCTGTTGCTTTTCTTTAAAATTTAATGCGTCCTTATTTGGCAATTTTGCTTGCTCTTCTGACACGAGTTTTTGGATAGAAGCTGCTCTTGGACCCCATACAGCCCATTCATTTCCTTGTTCATCAATAAATATAAAAATTGGAATTGAACGCGACGTTCCATTCGTTAAATATTGATCCATCAGTTCTAAATGGTCATCACGCAATAAAAAGCGCACATCAATATGAGCAGTCGCAGCGATGTTTAGCAAGATCGGGATATTCAACATTGCATCTCCACACCAATCCATCGTCAGCACGATGGCTTTAAGCTTATGCTGTTGCAGCATTTCAGCCTGTTGCTGTTCTTCCTCCGTCAATTCAAACTCATTTAAAATATAGAGCGTTTCTTCCTTATACACGTTCATACTATGTAAATATTCATCAAATGTCAGTCCTTTTTGAAACCAATGTAATAATTCCATCATCATCACCTCATAGTTTAATAGATATCTATTATAAATTATAGCTATAAAGAAGTGATAGGAAAATAAACTTTACAGGTTTCATGAGCGTTTAAATTAGCTTCCCGATTTATTTCGCTGCGAAGCTCATGCAATGCCTTGATCAATCATCTTTTCATATATTTTTTCAAAAATAATTTGAATAATAGTTATACGAACTCTCCTTATTTAAGCAGAAAAGCTGGTCCTAAAAGGTCGAAACCATTGTTCTTTTATCCTTCCCCTTAGAATCTAGCCAAAATAAAGGTATTAATCATTAATTTTTCATAGCTTTTTTAGTATCATCAATATCCAAATCTACATCTGGAAACTTTTCTTTTCATTCTTCTAAAACATTAATTAATTACTTACTTTGAAGATTTTCTGAAATACCTTCAAATACTTCACTCATCCAATACAAACTATCTGCATCACAATTTCTAAATAACTTATAGTCTTTTCTTCACCTTAAGATAATAGTTGTATTATTTTATTCCAATATTTTCCGATTCCATAATCATCATTCATATTTAATGTTTTTCTTTCATTTAAAACAGTCTCCATTTTTTCCTTTAAACCCATTAAAATATTTCGCCTTATATATTTATTTTGGATTGCATACTAGCATGAAGAGATAGTTCTTATTTTTTCATTGGATTTGATTACTCTACTACTTATTTCTTCAATCGTAACTTTTTTATGTCAAACATTATTAACAAAAAAACCCCCAACTATAGAAGGGAGGATTTCGATTAATGAACCAAGTTTGGTTTCCTTCTTAAACTGTTACTTTTTTGATGGATAATACATTAGTTTACATACCTTCCGTAATCAGGCTTGGCTATTTCATCAAAATGTTTAACCAATTTTTCTAAACTCTCTGTTAGTAATTCACCAGACATTGGTAATCCATGTCCAGTAAGAGCAACAGTTGGTTTTTGTGCCTCTAACTTCATAACAGATTCCTTCGCAGCCTTCCAATCTGTAGTCAAATATCTTGGAGGACCACTGATTTCTTGTTTTTGTGTTAAAACTTTATATAGATACTCTTGCTTTACAGTTACAAAAGCATCTCCTACTATTAACGCCCTGTCATTTTCCCTAAACAAGGAAACATGACCTGGGGTATGTCCGGGAGTATGAATCCATTTGAATCCTGTCATATGTGGTACAGATCCGTCAGAAGGTAATGGTATAACGCTCTTTCCTAAATTAATTGGTTCATTAGGAAACATTGGCGACATTTTTGCAACCATGCCTCCCTCAACAGTTGGATCTGGTTCTGGATAGCTTTTTTGCCCTACTAAGAAAGGCATTTCTAACTCATGTGCGTAAACAGGAACTTCCCAATGTTTCACTAACTCAATTACAGCTCCAACATGATCAAAATGTCCGTGAGTTAAAATAATTGCCTTAGGACGACTGTTTGTGCCAAATCGACTTTCAATAACCGAGATAATTTGCTCTGCTGAATTAGGCATTCCTGCATCAACCAAAACAAATTCTTTTGTTTTTAGATTGCCAATCAAGTGAATATTTACTATCTGTACTGTATAGCTGAAAAGGTCTGGTAATACCTCTACCCCCGTACCACTCCCAATAGAAGTTGCGGGGATGTACTTATAATCACTTCCGTAATTCATTTGTTCGTCCACACATATGTCCTCCTTAAAAATTAAATTCGTATTTAGAGTTCCCCATAATTTCTTTATTTAATGACTAATAAAAAGCTTGATCAGCACATTCTATTAAAACAAAAAGATGATTATAAAAAATAAAGAAAAAAAACCTAAAAATCAGGGTGAATAGTAAAATGAAAGAAAATCATATCAATTGTAGGAAATTTATAAAAAATCGACCTTTTGATAAAACAATCAAGACTTTCCAACCTACAGTTAACATAATAAAAAAAGCCAACCGAAAACGTTAGAGGAGAACAAAGTGGCTGTTTGCTATTTTTAATTCTTCATGAGTGTTTGTGGTTTCACTTGTTTTTCGTTCACTTTAAAATATTCATAAATGTCACACCAGAATTCTAATCATTTAAGAATTTATCATGTTGGTTTTCCCATTTGTTTTTTCTTTTGTCATCATTGTTCTTCCCTTTCCTTTTTAAAATATTAAAAAAAAAGTACAAACCTTGTGTGTTACAAAGTTGGTACTGTTCTATATTTAGCCCCGCTGGCTTTCTTACTAACATCCCCAACACCCCCAGACACTTTCCCACCACGACTATCTCCAAACGCTTCCTTACTCGCTTGGTGGATTCGATTGTACAAGTTATCCATGACGTTGTATGGAATGTTGTTTACCGTGCCTGTAGCTATAGCGGAAGTTAATCCTTTATTAATCGGTATTGGTGGGGGGATCTTATTTACAACATTTCCTACTTTTCCAACATGACCGAGTTTTGCTGCATTTCCAAGCTGACCTGCTCTACTTAATCCTTTATCTCCGATTACGCCAATTCCGCTTGTTGTTAAACCATAGGAGAAGAATTCAGCGCGGCTGTGGGCCTCATAAAGAGAAGGTGGAGTTTCGGGATTTTGGCAATGATCTAAAATTCTTTTGAAAGTAGCTAGTATCCGCCAGTCACTTTAAAGAAAACGATCAAAATATAAAAGCAGGTGGAGAAAAATGATGTTTTGTTTTTCTCCACCTGCTTTATTTTAGGGGCTTATTGGTCAAGTCCCTCTCTCGAATAGACATTTTTTACTTTAACTAGTTAATTTATCCATTAAATTAAGTATCTTTTTAATTCTTTTTTACCGGCTGGAAAAATTTTACAGATCTGTCCTTCATATTTACTACCATCTATATTTTCTGTCCATCCGCAAGTATCACATTCTAATAGTAGTCTCTTCGATTCATCTAAATATTTAATAAAAATATACCTATTCAACTAAAGATTGTTTCACCAAACGGAGAGATTTTATTAGATGATTATTGTCCATATATAAAAAAGCGAAAAGCACTACCATGGCTTTCTATTATTAAAACATAGATTCAAAAGCCTTAAGTTGTAGAATTCGCATTTTAACAAGTATTTACCGGATAGAACCAAAGAGTTTCTGTTAGTAGAGAATTTAATCACATTCGGCGTAAAACGTTTGGATAAGTCTCGAATTTTGGTTAAAAAGCTCACTACAGATTGTCGATAAAGCAGTTCTGAGTGAGCTATTTTTAACCACTTTATAATTTATACAGAAGGAAGCAATTTGAGATAATAACAAGCCTTGTCAAAGTTATTTTTAGGCGATTTTTGGACTTTACCAAATCCAATTAGGCATTTTCTTTAAATATATAGCAACAAAAGTAAGTATCGCCTGCATCGTTTAGTATTTAATTAAATACAAAACGATGCAGCCTTTTCTGAAAATGTCATTAGTATTATCCTTATTTTGAATCATTTCTATACTTAAAGTCACGTATTTATAGTTTATAAACAGGATCAATCTTATTTCCAGAAATATTATCAAAAAAAACAATTTTGCCATTTTCAGCTACTATTTGCAAATCACTTCCTACTGGTAAAAGGTATATTCCAAGAATTGCCGGTTCGATATTTGCAACTGTATTAAAATTACACACTGTGAGATTATCTGGGTTATTAATAAAATCGTCATCATCAATATCAGAAAAAAACCTCCAGCCGTTATCTATATCATCTATGGGTTTTTTCCTTAATAACCATTTTAGCTTACCCTTTCCATTTAAAATGTTTTTTTAAACAATGCATCCTCCTGAGTTTTTAATAAACTCAACTTGTTCTTTTTTTTTCATATTTCTCCATCCTTTTAAGTAAATCTTTTCTATAAGGGAACTTCTCTGCATAGTCAAAAGGTGAACAATCAGAATCATCTTTGCTTATTATATCTAGATTTGGTTGTGAAAACCATAAATCATATAATTTGCTCAACTCTTCATCTGATTTATTCATTCTTATTATATAATCTAATGTTACTTGTCCTTTGCTGTCCTTTTCATTAATATTAACACCTTTTTGAATGAATCTATAACATAATTTGTACGTTTCCTCTATATTATTTTTAATTTGTCCTAATAAAACATGCATAACTGTCTCGTTTTCTTTATTTTTACATAAAACATTTACATCTTTATCAAGTAAAAAATTACTGATTTTGTATCGAGAATCTAAATCTATATTTGATAATGAATAAAAAATCAAACTTTTCCCATCATATAATTTTTTTTCATCACCGTCTTGAAAAGAATCCATAAAATCTTCCGTATTTTTTAATTTTGCAATTAAGTCAATTTTCATAATTTTACTCCTTAAATTATTCTATTTTATGACTTCTATTAGTACTAGGTAATTCTGGACGATAGTTTTCTGAGTCATTATACCAATCTCGAAATTCTTTTGGTGTTAAGTCTCCATCTAAGTATCTTTTATGCATATTAGAATATTTATGCTCTGGAAGATGTCCCATATCCCAGACATTCTTTCTTGGTTGACCTGGTTCCCACTCAATTATTTTTTCTTGGAAAAGCGGATCCCTTACTAATCCATCAGGACCTTTTGCATTATCAAAAGTAGTTTCGGGTACGCCTTTTCTAAATGAAGGTCTGCTTTTAGGATTTAAATAAGGTCTATTGTCAATTACCTCTGTAATTGCCCCTTTACCTGATACCTTTACACTTCCATCTTTATTTATGGTCTTTTTAGCACCCTTACCAGCTTCATTCACACTCACTGACACTTTCCCATCACGACTGTCTCCAACGCTTCCTTACTCGCTTGGTGGATTCGATTTACGTTTTATGGAATCGTATTAACTTTGCCTGTAGCTAAAGCGGGAGTGTATAAGATCAATATGATAGACGTAATTTTGTGAGATGTTTCCTCTCTATCGTGTTTTCGCTTGGTGACATCTTCATTCAAATGTAGAGTTAGATCTTTTCTTTACTTGAATGATGAGAAAATAAATACCTAGTTTTTTACTTACAATCTTGTGAAAATGCACACGTCGTTTTTAGAGGGCGATAAATATTGGCTATTACCTAAAACAAAAATACCTCAAGAGGACTTTAGCCTATCAAGGTATTTATTCAATCTAATTGTACAGTAATATTATTGTTCATTATACAAATTGATTAACTCACATTTAAAATCTTCATAACTTCGATAAACTAGTATTTTACTCTTTCCCTTGAATCTATAAATAATCTTGAATAAACACCCCAAGGACTACCAGTTAGAATAAAATGTATGAAATAATGAGCTAGTTTACAGGTAACTATGTTCATTTTCTCTATAATACTTTTAAAAAATGGAAACGATAAATAATCTAGTAGCTTTGTGTCCTCTCCAACAACCACTCTTTTGCTTCCTTATCAAACAACATAACGGGCTTTATAGAGGTACCTATATTAATTGACTTAAATATTGCATTTTCTAGATTTTTTATTTTTGAAAAAGTTACATCATAGAAAATTGTTTCATTAAAATAAGCTTGATAAAAATCTACATCAAAAAAGAGTGTACCATTAAAAACCGTCTTATATAAATTCGAAGCTACAAAGCTACTTTCCTCAAGCCTACTATAAGAAAAGTCGCTCTCCTTTAATTCTGTTTTGGAAAAATTAACATTAGAAATATTACATGCTGAAAAATTTGTATAGTCAGCCTCTGCTTTAACAAAAGAACTACTTATAATTTTAGAATTAGAAAAGTTAGAGGAAAAAAGCTTAGCTCCATAAAAATCTATTTCCAAAATATCACTTTTAGAAATATCACATTCTGTCAAAACAGACTCAGAAAGATTTAATTTATTAAATTTTACATTCGATAAATCTTTCTCATCTAGAACAAGTCGCTTTCCTTTCAAACCTTTACTGTCAACAAATTTATGGTGATTATTAATTTCAATTTCATAATTACTCATAAACATATTCATCCTCTCAGTCTTATGGGTAAAATATGATTCTATTAATCCAGCCCTTTTCTTTAAGTGCGTTAATTAGTTCACTAGTGTGCTCGGGGGTCAAATTAGTTGTATTTATAATTACATCATGTTCTCTATCAAGTTCTTTTTGAATATTCTTTAATGCACTATTTACAGTAAAAGCACCCTTTTTTGGTGAAGTATGACCATTTGGATATGATTCAAAACTTTTAACATCATATTTTTTACCTGTTACTTTATCTATAAATTCAGCACCACCTTGAGGTGTTTTTTCTCGAATAATATGTCCTAAATTGCCTCTCTTTTCTAATGCCAATCCAATATCTCTTTCTAATTCTGATCCTTTAGTTATGTTTCCTCCATGTGCAGGATCTCTTGCTAAATCATCAAGTTCCTTCTGTGTTCTTTTGATAACTCCAGTGACTTTATTACTGGTTTCACCCACACCCCTAGACACTTTCCCATCACGACTATCTCCAAACGCTTCCTTACTCGCTTGGTGGATTCGATTGTACAAGTCATCCATGACGTTGTATGGAATCGTATTAACTTTGCCTGTTGCAAAAGCGGGAGTTAAGCCTTTATTAATCGGTATCGGTGGCGGAATCTTATTTACAACATTTCCCACTTTTCCAACATGACCGAGTTTTGCTGCATTTCCAAGCTGACCTGCTCTACTTAATCCTTTATCTCCGATTACGCCAATCCCAATTGTTGTTAAACCATAGGAGAAGAATTCAGCGCGGCTGTGGGCATCTCCGTTGATGACATCTCGATTCCAGGCGTTTTTCATCCCTTCCCACATATATTTTGGGAAATTGATTACTTTATCCTTCATTTCCCCTAGCTTTTTCTTCGGGTCATGGATGAGTTGATAAGCGAAGATTGCTTTTTCGATATAATTGATATGACCTGGTTGTAAATTTTTCTCGGCAAATTTGTATAGAGATACGAGACCGTCTATCGTGTCACCAAGCGCTTTTCCCGCTCCATCGATGACACCTTCAAATGCACGATCAACGGGTGAAGTAATGGCACCATCCCTTATTTCTTCGGGGATTGCTGGAACAACTTCATAATGAACTTTACCAGATCTGTCGGCTTCCATCACAATCAAGCCGTCTGCATATACGTGATATTTGATACTGTTGTCGTTTCCATATGGATCTCTTTCGACCGTATTGATTGGCTCAAGTCCGACCTTTTTCACCAAGCTACCTAAAAGCTTGCTGTAAGCCTCGCTTGTCATCATTTTTGATACGCTGTCATGAGAAATTGGTAATTGACTGCTTTGAGTCATCGTTTCTATTTCTTTCATAAAGCTGGCCATCATTAGTAAGTCATCTAAAATCCGGTCAAGTAAACGAGTTGCTTGCTCATCAAAGGAATGGAGGTTTTCGATCGTCATTCGATTATGTTGTCGTGCTTGACTGATATGGGAGATTGTTTCATCAGCTTGGATAGGTGGCAAGCTGACGATATCTTGTACACTATGTATTGCATTGTTGATTTCACTCGTTATTGATGTAACTCGTCTCTCAAGACGATCTAATCCATTTGCGACATCATTTTCTAAAAAACTTTCGTGAATAAAGCCATCTTCTGCCGGCTCAAACGATTGAAGCAAATATTTAATTTCTTCTAAAATTGTATCATAATCAGTAATGAATGCTTGATGGAATAAGAGAAATGGCTTATGTACGTTTTGAAAAAAAGCACGAATCGCTTCGCCGCCTTTCCCTTTAAGTGAATCTTCTAGTTGGATAATTCCTTCAACAGCACGTTCAATTTCACTCACTTGTTCATAGGTGGTTTTCAATGTTTGTTGAAGGGCTTCAATGCCGGTATAAATCTCATGGGCATGTAAGATTTTCATAATTCTTCTCCCTTTTAATAATAATCAATATTTGTAAATGAAATCAGTCAGAATCCCCAATGCTTCTGACTGTTATTTTTACTAAATTAGGGTCGTCTAGGTGTCCCAGTCGCATATGGTTTCACGAGGTGATTTTACAATGAGCAAGAAAAAAAAAAAGTATCCATTGTACATCGGTGAAGAGTATTACGGCAGTATTCCTATCGAGGAAGCTTTTCATAAAGCTTTAGCACCGTATTTCAACACCGAAAAATCAACAGAAGATCCTAAAGAAAAAATGAATTCTTGATCTTATGGCTTTTTTTTGAAGGACAAGCTTGATCGAAATATTTCATTCCTTATTAATGCTTTAACTTACATATTAATAAGCTTAAGATGTGACACTTCCTTAGGAACACCGTATATCTCAGCAACTTCGTTAATGGTAACACTAGTATCTTTGTATTCATAAACTACTTCATCAGGGGTTAGCAACTCTACAGCAAAAGCATTAGCTTCTGCTTCAATTTTCTCAGTTGAATAAAATGTGTTTTTCTTTAAAAATGGAGTATTTGCATCGTGGTGTAATATCGCATGGCCAAGTTCGTGAGCGCAAACAAATTTCTGCAATGAATCGCTAATTGAATTGTTGATATGAATAAAGTGAATCCTTTTGTAACTGTTGTAGTATCCCAAAACATCTCCCAAAACTTCATAAAACTTTCTAGCTTAGCAACCAAAAGTTGTTTTAAAAAAAAACATACCATGTTGTTTTTAAGACCTTCCTTCTTTGCCCTTAAAATATAACTATATCTTTACATCATACTTTAATTCAATTCTCTTCAATAAAGTATCTTTATTGCCATTGCCGAAACTATTATTAATTCTTTCTGTTAATTCTTGACCATATTCTTCTCTAATATTGTTATCCCACTGTAACATACATTTATTTACACAATCTTGTTGTTTTTCAGAACATCGTACAACCAGTGGATATATCCAGTCTTTATTATCACAATCAACACATATAAAATACTCTGGATTATTTGCATCACGAGCTACAAATAGGTTATCTATATTACCAATATTTTCCGATTCATATGATTTTAATAATTTTTCTCTATCATAATCAATCTTCATTATTGTCGAAATATCATCCATAATTTCTAATAAATACTCATTTGTAAAATACATTTCATATTGTCTCATGTATGTTCCATCCTACTTAGTATATTTAACTACTACATTAACATTTGGGAACATTTGCTCAAATTGTTTGATAACATCAGAACAACTTGCACAAGGTGCTCTTTCTGTAATTAAGTAAACATTTCCTGTAATGCTTGTATCAACCGTTTTTGCATTATATCCTAATTGAGGTGCTATATCCTCAAGCATTTTAGCTTCTGTATGAATTAATTTTGAAGCATTATTAACAGAATTATTGTTTATTCACATAAATTTCCCTAAATGAACATACGCTTCTACTTTCATCTTATTTATTATTTATGGATATACTTACATTTTACAATTTACGAATAATTACATCACATTTATCTTCTTTAGAGACTTGTAATACAATATTTCAATGAAGGTTTTTCCATCACCTGTAGCAAAGTAATTTGCAAGACTTGTAACTTTAGAACTAATATTATCTCCCCATGGTGGTTTTTGTGAAACATCTTCAATATCCCATACCACCATTTCAGGCTCTATTTTCTCTAATTTACTTTCTATGTCTTGAACTTCTTCTCATGCTTTGTCTACATCATGCCAACTAAGCTTGTCATTGTATAAATTTTTGAGCAAATAGGGATATTCCGTTCCCCATCCTTTCGGCTCTAAATGATACGAAATTGTTGAGAAAAAAGAATGTACAAAGTCTCCGCTACCTAATTCATAAAAGAAACAATCAACCATCAATCCAACTGTCATACCTTTCACCTCTTACTGTTTAAAAATAATTTCTGCAATTCCGTTTGTCTTAGAATCTATAATTAACAGTACTTTATTTAGGAATTAAACAGTCTTAACTTGTAAAAAATCCATCCCAGTTAAACCATTGTTTTCAACAGCCTTTTTAAATTCATCTGAAACAAACAATGGAATATTATAATTAGGAGGTAACTTAAAAATATTTACCCCTTGAAGTTTCTTTTCTAGCAAGGTATGCCTATTAATAATATGTATAGATCCTTTTTTTTTTGTATTTACAGTAAAATAATCAGAGTCTTCAAGAGATAAGGCATCGACTACATTCAATATATTAACAACATGATAATTTATGAGTTCTTCCTTAGTTGTTTTTTCAAAAATTTTAACCTTATATAATTCAAGCTTATTAGTAAATTTTAAAATAACGTTTTTTAATCTTTCTGAAACAACTAACCAACCTTTGTCATTTGCTAACATATCTGTAGGCTCATTTCCCTCATGACTATCATAAAAAAAATCAAATCTAGAATCCCAAGAATTGAATGGTTCTCCGATAATTAACTTATTTTGTTCTATACCATAGTCATTTTCATAGTGGCAAATTATATCATTTTCTTTAGAAGTATTTGTCATCACCTTGTAATAGTTCATTACTGTTCCCTCACTTTGGATTATTCCAATATTCTTTATAAAGCATTTCTGGATTATTTCTAATTTCAGTTTTAATTCCTTCATATAACTCTAAAAAGAGTTCCTTATTCCCTTGGGCAATCTCATCGAATTGTTTCATATTATCCAAGATGTATTCATGATATGCATTAGGATGACGACCTTGATGTGGCAACAATTCTTTGTTCCACTCATAATCCAAATCGAGACCATATTTTGAGGCTATTTCCTCCATTTGAGGAGTGTATGTTTTTTTTTTATTAGTTGCATAATGATGAACCTGATTAGGTTTTGTTTTTACAGAGGGTACATTATTACCCCTGCTAGCTCCCTGGGAAACTTCTCCCACACCCACAGACACTTTCCCACCACGACTGTCTCCAAACGCTTCCTTACTCGCTTGGTGGATTCGATTGTACAAGTCATCCATCACGTTGTATGGAATCGTATTAACTTTGCCTGTAACAAAAGCGGGAGTTAATCCTTTAGTAATCGGTATCGGTGGCGGGATCTTATTTGCAACATTTCCTACTTTTCCAACATTACCGAGTTTTGCCGCATTTCCAAACTGACCTGCTCTACTTAATCCTTTATCTCCAATTACACCAATTCCGATTGTTGTTAAACCATAGGAGAAGAATTCAGCGCGGCTGTGGGCATCTTCATAAATTATAGGGGAAAAATTAAAAAAATCTACAATATAGGAATTCAGAATCTAACAATAGAACAATTTCTAGATAATATCTTATCTAAATAGCTTATTTCTACATTATCTTTAGTCAATATAGTAATTAAATCCCCTTCAATTATTCGAAACTCCAACAAAGTTGAACTATTATCAAATTCACTAAAATTATTCTCTAAAGATGGTTTGTATTCATCATTTTTCATATTCGTAATTCCAAAACTCATATCCCATACAGTTCTACACTTCTTTAGGACATGCATAAGCTTTTCAAAAGTGATTTCTATTCCATGATTATTTTGAACCATTTTATTTAAATTTAATACTTCCTCACTAAACATCCCTTTTTCTTCTGCAAATTGTTCTTGATCATTTGGTATAGCATCAATTACGCTTAAATAACAATAAGAATTAGGATTATTTTTTTCTATTTCTTTAAGAACTTGAACTAAAAATTCTGCATTATTATTACCGTCTTTATACTCTAATTCAATCCTTTTCAAAACATCAACTCCTATTTTTTAAATGGTGGATTTGTATCATTCCTGTGATTAATTTTCTTTCCTAATGGAAATTCTTCACTAAAGATATATTCATGCCAATGTGGAGCACTATGTGAATCTGGCCTTCCATGATCGGTATAATCTATCCATCCTTTTTGTCTACCGTATTCATCATAAAATTTTGTTTGTTTTTAATTTCCCAATGGGTCATATTTATCTAAAGAAGTGGTTCCTGGAGAAACCCTATCAGGTAATCTATAGTTATTGTAATAGTTATCAGGTATAAATGTTTCGGTTTCAACAGGAATATCTTTATTAGCTTCACTAGTTTTCTTAGTGTTTCCACCCACAGACACTTTCCCACCACGACTGTCTCCAAACGCTTCCTTACTCGCTTGGTGGATTCGATTGTACAAGTCATCCATCACGTTGTATGGAATCGTATTAACTTTGCCTGTAACAAAAGCGGGAGTTAATCCTTTAGTAATCGGTATCGGTGGCGGGATCTTATTTGCAACATTTCCTACTTTTCCAACATGACCGAGTTTTGCCGCATTTCCAAACTGACCTGCTCTACTTAATCCTTTATCTCCAATTACACCAATTCCGATTGTTGTTAAACCATAGGAGAAGAATTCAGCGCGGCTATGGGCATCACCGTTGATGACATCTCGATTCCAGGCGTTTTTCATCCCTTCCCACATATATTTTGGGAAATTGATTACTTTATCCTTCATTTCCCCTAGCTTTTTCTTTGGGTCATGGATGAGTTGATAAGCGAAGATTGCTTTTTCAATATAATTGATATGACCCGGTTGTAAATTTCCCTCGGCAAACTTGTATAGAGATACGAGACCGTCTATCGTGTCACCAAGAGCTTTTCCTGCTCCATCGATGACACCTTCAAATGCACGATCAACGGGTGAAGTAATGGCACCATCCCTTATTTCTTCGGGGATTGCTGGAACAACTTCATAATGAATTTTGCCAGATCGATCGGCTTCCATTACAATCAAGCCGTCTGCATATACATGATATTTGATACTGTTATCGTTTCCATATGCATCTCTTTCGACCGTATTGATTGGCTCAAGTCCGACCTTTTTCACCAAGCTACCTAAAAGCTTGCGGTAAGCCTCGCTTGTCATCATTTTTGATACGCTGTTATGAGAAATTGGCAATTGACCGCTTTGAGTCATCGCTTCTATTTCTTTCATAAAGCTGGTCATCATTAGTAAGTCATCTAAAATCTGGTCAAGTAAACGAGTTGCTTGCTCATCAAAGGAATGGAGGTTTTCGATCGTCATTCGATTATGTTGTCGTGCTTGATTGATATGGGAGATTGTTTCATCAGCATGGATAGGTGGCAAGCTGACGATATCTTGTACACTATGTATTGCATTGTTGATTTCACTCGTTATTGATGTAACTCGTCTCTCAAAACGATCTAATCCATTCGCGACATCATTTTCTAAAAAACTTTCGTGAATAAAGCCATCTTCTGCTGGTTCAAACGCTTGAAGCAAATATTTAATTTCTGCTAAAATTGTATCATAATCGGTAATGAATGCTTGAAGATATAAGAGGAGAGGCTTATGTACGTATTGAAAAAAGCACGAATCGCTTCGCCGCCTTTTCCTTTAAGTGAATCTTCTAGTTGAATAATTCCTTCAACAGCATGTTCAATTTCACTCACTTGTTCATAGGTGGTTTTCAATGTTTGTTGAATGACTTCAATGCCGGTATAAATCTCCCGGGCATGTAAAATTTTCATGGCTTCACCCACTTTTAATAGAAAATTTATCTATAGAATTATTTTTTATACATGTATATTAATAGTAAATGTATATCCTATTATTTTCAAGGGGTTTTTAGCCTTTTTAACTTTCACCATGACGATAATCCATTTTGTTTTATTTACCAAAATAACAAAACTGTTAGGAAGAAAATCCTAACAGCTTTGTTATTTTATCGTTTATTCATTTCTTGAATTAATAGCTTGTTAACCATTGGCGGGTTTGCTTGTCCTTTTGTCGCTTTCATAACTTGGCCGACAAGGAAACCGAGTGCTCGGTCTTTTCCGTTTTTGAAGTCTTCGATTGATTGTTCGTTTGCATCTAACACTTCCGTAACGTATTTCAGTAAGGCGCCTTCATCAGATATTTGCACAAGACCTTTTTCTTTTACGATCTTTTCTGGATCGCCGCCTTTTTCAATTAACTCTTTAAACACTTTTTTAGCGATTTTAGATGAAATTGTTCCTTTTTCAATGAGCTTAATCATGCCCGCTAATCCTTCTGGAGTTAAGGCAATTTCATTTAGTTCCTTTTGCTTTGCGTTTAAATAGGCAGATACTTCACCCATTAACCAGTTAGATGCTTGCTTCGCATCTGCTCCTGCTTCGACAGTTGCTTCAAAGAAATCGGACATTTCTTTCGTTAATGTTAACACCATTGCATCGTATGAAGGTAAACCGAGAACTTCGATGTAACGTTTTTTCCGCTCATCTGGAAGCTCTGGAATTTCTGCACGAATGCGCTCTTTCCACTCATCCTCAATATGAAGGGCAACGAGATCTGGTTCTGGGAAGTAGCGATAGTCATCCGACCCTTCCTTCACACGCATTAAAATTGTTGTATTCGTTGTTTCATCAAAAAGGCGTGTTTCCTGTTCAATTACACCGCCTGAAAGCAATACTTTTTCTTGACGCTTTTCTTCATACTCTAATCCTTTACGGACATAGTTAAATGAGTTTAAGTTTTTCAGCTCTGTCTTTGTTCCAAATTCCTCTTGACCGATTGGGCGAAGGGAAATGTTTGCATCGCAGCGAAGTGAACCTTCCTCCATTTTACAATCAGATACACCCGTATATTGAATAATTGACTTTAATTTTTCTAAATAAGCATATGCTTCTTCAGGTGTACGAATATCTGGTTCAGAGACAATTTCAATTAAAGGTGTTCCTTGGCGATTAAAGTCGACAAGTGAATAGCCGTCAGCATGGTTCAATTTCCCTGCATCTTCTTCAAGATGAACACGAGTTATGCCGATTTTTTTCTTTTTGCCATCTACTTCAATTTCAATCCAGCCATGCTCGCCAATCGGTTGATCAAATTGAGAAATTTGATAGGCTTTTGGATTATCAGGATAAAAATAATTTTTTCGATCAAATTTCGTATTCGTTGCAATATGGCAATTTAGTGCCATTGCTGCTTTCATTCCATATTCTACTGCTTTTTTATTTAAAACAGGCAATACTCCTGGATAACCGAGATCAATTACACTCGTATTGGTGTTCGGTTCAGCACCGAAGTGATTCGGGCTGGCGGAGAAAATTTTTGAATCTGTCTTTAATTCAACATGTACTTCAAGGCCAATGACCGTTTCAAAATTCATCTTATCTCACCCCTTACAGCTCTGGTTTTTGTTTATGGTAATCAGTTGCTTGTTCGAATGCATGTGCAACTCGATATACTGTGCTTTCATCAAAATGCTTTCCGATAATTTGTAACCCTAGCGGCAGTCCATTTGCAAATCCGCATGGAACGGAAATTCCCGGTACACCTGCAAGGTTAACAGGAATCGTTAAAATATCATTTTCATACATTTCAATCGGATCGTCCATGTTTTCACCGATTTTAAATGCGGTTGACGGTGTTGTCGGTCCAACAATGACATCGTAGTTTTCAAAAACTTTTTCAAAATCATTTTTAATAAGTGTACGCACTTGTTGTGACTTTTTATAATAAGCATCGTAGTAACCGGAACTTAATGCAAAAGTTCCGAGCATAATACGGCGTTTTACTTCTTCTCCAAATCCTTCAGCACGTGTGTTTTTATATAAATCAGATAAATTTTTAGCATTTGGTGTCCGATAGCCGTAACGTATACCATCGAAACGGGCTAAGTTTGCAGATGCCTCTGATGAAGCAAGTATATAATAAGAAGAAAGCGCATATTTTGAATGTGGCAAAGATACTTCTTCCCAAGTTGCCCCTAGCTTCTCTAATACTTTTAATGCGTCGAGGACAGATTGTCGCGCTTCTTCACTTACGCCTTCACCGAGGTATTCTTTCGGAACAGCGATTTTTAACCCTTTTACATCACCAGTTAATGCGTCAACGAAGTTAGGCACTTCTAAATTGGCTGAAGTTGAATCGTGCGGGTCTAGACCTGCAATCGCTTGTAATAAATAGGCATTATCTTCTACATTACGTGTAATCGGTCCGATTTGATCGAGTGATGAAGCGAATGCAACAAGACCGTTGCGGGAAACACGACCGTAAGTAGGCTTTAAACCAACAACCCCGCAAAATGCTGCTGGCTGGCGAATTGAACCGCCTGTGTCAGAACCAAGAGAAAACAAAACTTCACCAGAGGCTACCGCGGCAGCCGATCCCCCTGAAGATCCTCCTGGAACAGCAGTAGAGTCCCATGGATTCCGCGTAATTTTAAAATATGAATTCTCAGTTGAAGAACCCATTGCGAACTCATCCATGTTCATTTTCCCGATCGTTACTGTTTGAGCGTTATGTAGATGATTCATCACCGTTGCATCATAAATAGGTGAGAAATTTTCTAGCATTTTACTTCCGCAAGTAGTTCGTAAATCTTTCGTCACGATATTATCTTTAATACCAATAGGCATCCCAAACAATACGTTCGTTTGCTCGTCTTTCCCAAGGCTTTCATCAAGCTTCTTCGCCGTTTCACGAGCATTCTCTTCATCTAATGTGATAAAGGCTTGTACTTTTTCTTCCACTTCATGAATTCGCTTGTACGATTCGTTCACAAGGTCAGTAACAGTAATTTCTTTTTTATTTAAAAGTTCATGGAGATCTTTTACTTTATGATCAAATAAACTCATCTCTCCTAACCCCTCCTTACTCTAAAATGGACGGCACTCGAACTTGCCCGTCTTGATGGTCAGGTGCATTTTTCAATACTTCTTCTAGCGACAACCCTTTTTGCGGCACATCTTCACGCATAACATTTTTCATGTATAAAACGTGAGTCGTTGGCTCTACATTGTCTGTATTTATTTCATTCAGTTCTTCTGCAAAGGAAATAATGCCGTCTAATTGTTTCGTGAACTTTTCAGCTTCTTCGTCAGTTATCGCAAGCCTTGCCAAATGAGCAACATGCTTCACTTGATCAATTGTTATTCTTGACATATTTGTCACCTCCAAAATGTTCGAACAATCACACAATAATATTGATAATACCAAACTTTTGCGCATTAAAGCAATATCTCATTTATATCTAGTTCTCATTGATTATTTTATCACGAAACTGTCCCTTCCGCAGTTTTTTTCTTACATTACTTCAAAGCGCTTTCACTCACCTTACAGAATTTTTACATAGGATCAAAAATAAAAAATACTATGTTAAACATAGTAATATGTGTTAAGATGTAATTAAGGAGTGGATTGTGATGACAAGAGTGCCGATGATTAGCAGTGATCTTATTCGCGGACATATTGATACGATCATTCTTAAAGTTTTATTGGAGGGTGATAACTACGGATACGAAATTATTATAAAAATTGATGAAAAAAGTGGAGGGAAATTTGAATTAAAAGAGCCTTCGCTTTATACAAGTTTAAAAAGACTTGAGAAACAGAAACTGATTTCGGCTTATTGGGGAAGCGAGAGCCAAGGTGGCAGAAGAAAATATTATCAAATTACTCCAGCTGGGAAAAAAACATATGAAAAAGCGGTCGATGACTGGATAAAAGCAAAAGAAGTGATTGATCACTTAATCTTAAAATGAGGTGATTTTAATGGATGAGCTACAGCTTTATATAGAGTCTTTATTTAAAAAATATAAAAATGAGCCTAAAATTATTGAGTTAAAAGAAGAAATATTAGGTAATCTCGAGGATAAAGTAGAACATTTAAAAGCCCAAGGGCTCACTGAAAAAGCAGCAATTGAGGAGGCGAAGAAAAGTATTACAACAATTGACCCTTTCATTGACAGCCATGTGCCTATTAAAATGAGTGAATATCAATTTAAAGCTTTTCAACTTGCCTATTTAAACATCATTATCGTCTGGATTTTAACAATCCCATATACGATTTTGAGCGTAGGTGTCCTGCTCAATTACGCTCTTCTCGTTACTTGCTTTAT
The DNA here is from genome assembly GCF_019915265.1 of Bacillus aquiflavi. NCBI lineage: Bacteria > Bacillati > Bacillota > Bacilli > Caryophanales > Bacillaceae > Bacillus > Bacillus aquiflavi. The sequence goes on along the minus strand of NZ_CP082780.1, from coordinate 231,738 downwards.
TTTAGGCGCTCTGTATCTATACTTTGCCAAAAATAAAAACAAAGAAAAAATCGGACATATAAATATAAAGTCGATCCTGAAATTGAAAAAAACTGCATTATTATTATGCGGATTGTATATCGCAGTTCATTCTCTTTATTTATCAGCAATTTTATTCGGCAGCAACATTTGGTTTGCCAGAACAGTTCAGATTGATGGTCCATATCAACTTGCGGTCATTGTTGCCCAGTATACGCTTCCTTTGTTCTCAATAATCATTCCACTCACTTTACATGTCTGGATCAAATTAATACCAAATTACAAGGTGGAGAATGCTTATGAATAAAACAGGAAAATGGATCATTATTTTACTAGGATTGGGCGTTACGTTGTTTGTTTTTGTCCAATTTTACATGATTCCAAAACAAAATGCTGCAGATGAAAAATATATTTTACAACAACGCCGCCCGCTCACACATGATTTCGAATATATAATTGAATATAAACATCCGTATATGGGAGACGCATCAAATATTTCCAACTTGTTTAACCATTTACCACTAAACGAAGTGAAAAAAGACTTTGAATTGGATTCAGATCATTTTGCAATCATCGTCAATTATCATCAAAAAGTAACACAATTGGATTTACACATTTTCCAACAATCTATCCTTTATAATTCGATCGCCGCTTTTGCCTTAATTGGAAATCTCGAAAAGATTGAATATCGATTTGAAGATAAATCATTTGTTGTCCAAAAACAGAATGTAACAAAGCGATATGGAGATTTAAGCCAGCTCATTAAAAACAAAGAGGCTTGGAATGAAAAGGTTCGTAACCCGCTGAAGGATGAAAAGTACGTAACGGAAAGCTTCTTATTTATATTAGAAAAATAATATGAAACTTAATGATTGCTTAGTCAATAACACATTTTTTCAAAGATAACCTTTGTTATAAAAATTTTTTCTTTGTAAAAATCTTCTTTAACAATGAAGGTTTCTTTTTTTTCTCTGTTTGCTTTTCCTCTTGCTGCTCAAGATAAATATGTTCTTTATCAATGGCATAATCATAAGCAAGAACTAGTCCAATCTCAGAATTGTATTCTTTATTTGTCACCATCGTATACCTAATACCATACCGATTTGCCACATGAATGTACTTTGATAAATCAGCATAGTTCATATGTCCATTTAAATAAAGGTGTGCTTTTGGATGCTGCTTCATTAACATTTCAACCTCGGGATAAACCTTTTTTTTCTCTCACTTGGCTTTGTTTTAAAGCAACGATGACTCTTTCTCGAAGTGTCCCTAAAAACTTCCGCCTTTCATCGGGCTTTATTTCCTTTTGACCATAAATGCCTTTTTGCAAATAATCATCCACAGTTGGTTTTACCAACGTAAACACCTCCCATGCCTACTATTATATTTACTATGTTAAATTGATGGAAAAAGTGCTTATTCATTTAAAATAGGGTCGGCTATCGCTGCAACTAATAAACAATAATATTATTTTTGTAGAATACTGCTTCAATATCCTATTATAACAACTTTTGACTCGACAAAACTTTACAAATAATATTTTAGTAGTAAAATAAAATAAAGTTACACCAAATGGGCATTTTATAAAGACAAATTTTTTGGTGGGAGCAAGCAAAAAAACCCTTCTCTTCATAGAAGAGAAGGACATAGGAGAAATATAGGTGAATTTTGGTGAAAAAATCATGTGGCTAAAAAGACAACGACATTAAGATATTGGAGTAAATTGTTCCTCTTCTGTTGAACCTTTTAAAGCAGTTGTAGAAGAAGTTCCTCCAGTAATTACCATAGATACTTCATCAAAGTAGCCTGTTCCCACCTCCCTTTGGTGTCTAGTAGCTGAGTAACCATGTTTTTCACTTGCAAATTCTGCTTTTTGTAATTCAGAATATGCAGCCATACCTCTATCTTTGTAACCACGAGCAAGCTCAAACATACTATGATTTAATGCATGGAAGCCCGCAAGTGTAACAAACTGGAATTTATAACCCATTTTGCCAAGCTCAACTTGGAATTTTTCGATCGTTTCGTCATCAAGCTTTTGTTTCCAGTTAAAGGATGGCGAACAGTTGTACGCTAATAACTTTCCTGGGTACTTTTCATGGATTGCTTCTGCAAAGCGTCTTGCTTCTTCTAAGTTCGGCTCAGCTGTTTCACACCATACGAGATCAGCATACGGCGCATACGCTAATCCACGGGCAATTGCTTGATCTAAGCCTGCCTTTGTCCGGAAAAATCCTTCCGCAGTACGTTCACCTGTAATAAATGGTGCATCATTTGAATCAATGTCACTTGTAATTAAGTCAGCAGCATTCGCATCAGTTCGAGCTACTAAAATTGCTGGAACGCCCATAACATCTGCTGCTAATCGCGCTGCAATTAAGTTACGAACAGCCGTTTGAGTTGGCAGCAATACTTTACCGCCTAAGTGTCCACATTTTTTTTCAGATGAAAGCTGATCTTCAAAGTGAACGCCTGAAGCACCTGCTTCAATCATTCCTTTCATTAACTCAAACACATTTAATTGACCGCCAAAGCCAGCTTCAGCATCTGCTACTATTGGTGCAAACCAATCAATCGAGTTATCACCTTCAACGTACATTACTTGGTCAGCACGTTGCAGCGCTTGATTAATCCGCTTTACAACGTGTGGAACACTGTTAGCAGGATATAAGCTTTGGTCTGGATACATATGACCAGAAAGGTTTGCATCCGCAGCAACTTGCCAGCCGCTTAAATAAATCGCTTTCAAACCAGCCTTTACTTGTTGAACAGCTTGGTTACCTGTTAATGCACCTAGCGCATTAATGTAATCTTCCTCATGTAAAAGTTTCCATAGTTTCTCTGAACCACGGCGTGCAAGTGTATATTCAATATCGATAGAGCCCCGCAGTTTAATGACTTCTTCTGCAGTATAAGGACGTTTTACACCCTTCCAGCGCTCATCATTTTCCCAACTTTCTGTTAATTTCTGAATTCTTTCATCTGCCATTTGTTATATCCTCCTTTAGTAGTAGCTTCTAAATTATCAATCTATGATAAACCGCTAATAAGACGGTGTAGATTGCATTACAAAATTTCATAGCCAGGTAACGTTAGAAATTCTGCAAATTCTGCATTTAAAATCAGCTTGTCAAATAATTGAATGGCTTCTTCAAAACGCCCCTTTGCAAAAGCTTCTTCGCCAAACTCCTGCTTCATTTTCTCAATTTCTTCTTCCTTAAATTGCTCATACATTTCTACATTGATTTTTCGTCCATCGTTAAGTACTCCCTTTGGATGACGAATCCATTGCCAAAGCTGAGCCCGGGAAATTTCCGCTGTTGCTGCATCTTCCATTAAATTATTAATCGGTGCAGCACCTCGGCCATTTAACCATGAAGCAACATACTGAATGCCGACATTAATGTTCATTCGAACACCTTCTTCAGTAATATCCCCCTCCGGCACTTCTAAAAGGTCTTCAGCTGTTACATTTACGTCAAGAAGCTTCTTTGTTTTAATTTGGTTAGCTTCTGGCATTTCTTTATTAAATACTTCCATCGCTACAGGCACTAAAGCCGGATGAGCAACCCAAGTACCATCATGACCATCCCGTGCTTCACGCTCTTTATCCGCACGCACTTTTGCAAATGCTTCTTCATTTGCTTTCGGATTGTTTTTCACCGGAATTTGCGCCGCCATTCCTCCGATCGCTGGTGCATTGCGACGGTGACATGTTTTGATCGTTAATAGAGAATATGATCTCATGAATGGAACAGTCATTGTTACCACTGAGCGGTCTGGCAAAATAACGTTTTCATGATTACGGAATTTTTTCAAATAACTAAAAATATAATCCCAACGTCCACAGTTTAGCCCTGCAGAGTGTGCTTTCAGTTCATATAAAATTTCATCCATTTCAAAAGCAGCCAAAATTGTTTCAATTAAAACAGTTGCTTTGATCGTACCGAGCGGAATACCGAGCTTCTCTTGTGCAAAGACGAAGACTTCATTCCACAATCTTGCTTCAAGATGACTTTCAATCTTTGGTAAATAGAAATACGGTCCACTGCCTCTTGCAATTAAATTTTTCGCATTATGGAAAAAGTACACACCAAAGTCAAATAAACTAGCTGAAATCGGCTTCCCATTTAAAAGGACATGCTTTTCTTCTAAATGCCAACCGCGCGGACGTACAAGCAAGACAGCAGTCTTTTCATTTAGTTCGTATTTTTTCCCATTTGGATTTTCAAAAGAAATTGTTCGATTGACAGCATCTTTTAAATTAATTTGCCCTTCGACAATATTTCCCCACGTACAAGAAGTTGCATCCTCACAGTCGGCCATGAACACTTTTGCACCAGAGTTTAATGCGTTTATAATCATTTTTCGATCAGTTGGTCCGGTAATTTCGACACGGCGATCACGGAGCTCATATGGGAGCGGCCAAATCGTCCAGTCGCTTTTGCGAATATGCTCTGTTTCAGGCAAAAAATCAGGCAATTTTCCTTGATTTATTTCCTCTTGTCTTTCTTGCCTTTTTTGCAGCAATTCGATTCTTCTTTGTCCAAACTTTTTCTCCAACTCTTCTACAAATGCGAGAACTTCAGATGTTAAAATTTCTGAGTATCCCTGTTTCATATCCCCGATAATATTAAGACGTGTTGTTTGTGTGGACATAAGCCTGGAATCACCTTCCTTGTTATATTACAGAACATTTTCTGTTCATTTGTATTATATAACAGAACGAATCAAATTGGAACCTACTTTTTAAGATTTTTCAGAAATTTTGTTTATCACTCTCTTTTCTGAACAATTTAAATAGAGGGAAAAAAATAAAAAAAAAACCCCTTGTAATTACACAAAAGGGATCAAACTTATGATTATCTTTCCTTTTTTAATATCCGTAAACTTTCATTAAATTCTTGTTCAATTTCTTTATTAGGTCGGTAAGTGATCAAACTAACAACAATCGCTAAGATTAAGTTTACAACAAATCCTGGTACGATTTCGTAAAGTTCAAATGGAATAATGCCTTTATCCGTAAGATTTGCCCATAAAATAACTGTTACAGCACCGCCAATCATTCCTGTAATAGCACCCCAATTTGTCATTCGCTTCCAATATAAACTTAATAAAACAACCGGACCGAATGAACCACCAAATCCTGCCCAAGCATATGCCACTAACTCCAAGATCGTATTATTTTGTTCAAATGCTAATAGAGCAGCTACGACTGCGACAACTAAAACAGCCATTCGACCAAAGAATACATATTCTTTGTCTGTTGCGTTTCGGCGAAACAGCACTTTATATAAATCTTCCGTTAAAGCGCTTGAAGTAACGATTAACTGTGAAGAGATTGTACTCATAATTGCAGCAAGAACAGCCGCTAATACTAAACCGGCAAAAAGCGGATGAAAAACAATTTGTCCAAGGACTATAAACACCGCCTCAGGGTTGCCTAATTCATATTGTGGATTGTTATGAAAAAAAACAATCCCGGTTAAGGCAATGGAAACGGTTCCAAGTAAGGATAAAATCATCCATGTCATCCCAATCCGGCGGGCACTCTTTGTTTCTTTTACAGACGTAATCGCCATAAAGCGCACAATAATATGCGGCTGACCAAAATAACCTAGCCCCCAAGCAACCGCCGAGATGATCCCTAATACTGTTGTTCCTTTAAAGAAATCTAGTAACGTTGGATCAATCATTCGAATCGTTTCAAACGTTTCTGCAGGTCCTCCAGTTTGGAAAATAGCTAAAGCTGGAACCATTAAGAGTGCAATTAACATCATTAAGCCTTGAACGAAATCTGTATAACTTACAGCTAAAAAACCGCCAAATAACGTATAAGCAACAACTACTCCTGAAACAATGAACAGTCCTGTATGATAATTTAACCCAAAAGAATTCTCAAAAAATACAGCACCTGAAACCATTCCGGAAGAAACGTAAAAAGTAAAAAAGATTAAAATAACAAAACCTGAAACAATCCGAAGCAGTTTCGTGCTATCTTTAAAACGATTTTCAAGATATCCTGGTATCGTAATTGAATCGTTTGCAACTTGTGTATAAACACGGAGACGAGGTGCAACCAATACCCAGTTTGCATAAGCACCTAAGGTTAAGCCAATTGCAATCCAAGCATCAGCTAAACCGCTTACATATATTCCTCCTGGCAAGCCCATTAACAGCCAACCGCTCATATCAGCAGCGCCTGCACTTAAAGCAGTAACCGCAGGACCAAGTGCCCGCCCTCCTAGCATGTAGTCTGTAAGGTTACTCGTTTTTTTGTAAGAATACCAGCCAATAAAGAGCATAGCCGCCATGTAAATGACAATCGCAATTAACTGATAAGCTTCATTAGACATTTTTATTTCCCCCTTTATTATATTGTAAAACTAAATTGAAATAATATTATTTATTTAAGCAATATTCTATCATCTTTATTTGATTAAGACGATATTATTTTTTGTTAAATACCTTAAAATCATAAAACTTTATCAAAATAATTATGTAACAACAGACTCCCCTCTTATTATGGACAATATGAAAAATTTCTTGCATAGATTAAAAAGCTTCAAATATTATACAGTTAGCTTTTGAGACAAACAAGTTATGTATGAATATTTTTAAAATGAAGAACTTTTTTACTATATTAACAAAAATAAATTTTCATTTCATTACTTTTTTTATTTTAGAAAGAAATTTCTTAAATCTATAACAAAGAGAGGCTATCAAGAAAGTCGATTTTACTGACTTTTAGATAGCCTCTCTACATATATTAATACATTTCAGATGTAGTTTTAGCTTGCATATGAAGAAGCAAGTAATCTGGCCCGCCTGCCTTTGAATCTGTTCCAGACATGTTAAAGCCGCCAAATGGCTGATAGCCTACAATCGCTCCTGTACAGCCTCGGTTGAAATATAGATTTCCTACATGGAAGTCTTCACGTGCTTTTTCAAGATGAGCGCGATTGTTTGTAATAACGGCGCCTGTTAAACCATATTCAGTGTTATTTGCAATTTCAATTGCTTCGTTGAAGTCCTTAGCTTTTGCAAAGGCAACTACTGGACCAAAAATTTCTTCCTGCATAATTTTAGCTTTCGGATCGAGATCAGCGAATACGGTCGGTTTAATGAAGAACCCTTTCGATGCATCGCCTTCTCCACCGATCATTAATTTCCCTTCCTGCTTGCCAATTTCAATATAGCCCATAATTTTATCGAAAGCGCTTTGATCAATAACTGGCCCCATAAACATTTCTTGTTTTTCCGGGTTGCCGATCGATAGCTCGCTCGTTAACTCGTTACTCTACAACACGATTTAACACTTGGTCATACACGTCTTCAACGACGACTGCACGAGAACAAGCTGAGCATTTTTGGCCCGAAAAACCAAATGCGCTTGCGACAATAGATTGTGCGGCTAATTCAAGATTTGCTTCTTTATCAACAACAATCGTATCTTTTCCGCCCATTTCTGCAATTACGCGCTTTAGCCAAATTTGTCCTTCATTTAACTTAGATGCCCGCTCATAAATACGTAAACCAACATCACGCGAGCCTGTAAAGCTGACAAAACGTGTTTTCGGGTGATCAACTAAATAATCGCCTACTTCCGAGCCGCTTCCTGGAATAAAGTTAAGTACCCCTTTTCGGAAGTCCAGCTTCTTCTAGTACTTCTACGAATTTTGCTGCAACAACTGGAGTTGCAGAAGCCGGTTTTAATAAAACAGTATTTCCAGATACAAGTGCAGCCACAGTAGTTCCTGCCATAATCGCAAGTGGAAAATTCCATGGCGAGATAATAACACCGACTCCAAGTGGAATGTAATGGAAACGATTGTATTCGTCCGGACGGCTCTGTACTTTGACACCCTCTTTTAATGTGAGTATTTGCCTTCCGTAATATTCTAAAAAGTCAATGGCTTCTGCGGTATCTGCATCTGCTTCACGCCATGGCTTGCCTGCTTCTTTAACGAGCAACGCAGAAAACTCATGCTTACGCCTGCGAATAAGTGCAGCTGCATTAAATAATATATCAGCCCGCATTTCCGGCTTTGATTTACGCCATGTTTCAAACGCTTTTACCGCTGCTTGCATTGCTTTTTCTGCAAGCTCCTTATTTGCTTTTGATACACGCCCAATTACTTCTTCCTTATTAGCGGGGTTCGTTGAGACGATCTTTTCATCAGTAGAAATCCGTTCCCCGTCAATGAGTAAATCGTAATCTTGTCCTAAATAGCTCTTTACTGTTTCTAGGCTTTTTAAAAATGCATTGCGATTTTCTTCTCTAGTAAAATCTGTGAACGGTTCATGCTTGTATGGTTGTACCAATTATATCGCCTCCAATTTATTTAAAACGCTTTCAACCACTGCTTATTTTATCATGATTTGCTTAAGCTATTCAAACAAGGCAAATTCCTTAAAATAACACGACCTCTTTATAGGAGGCGATGTTAGTTTACTGTCTATTTATTCCGCTCATTCGTGCAAAACTGCGGTCATACACGAATGAGCCTTCTAATCATCAATTGTAAATATGAACGAACGGTTCATCTTGTTCGGCTTTACGAACAATTAGCGCCTCTGGTCCATTAACAGAAGTGATACTGACTTCAACTGAAATATATGAAGGAAAATGTTCCATTACTAACCCTGTTACATATTGTGTAAATCCAACCGCTTCTGCTTTTCCATAAAATTGAATTGGAATTGAAATACTTAGCTCTTGCAGCTGATCTCCAAGATAAAATGCTTTCCCAATCACACCGTTAAAATTTGGGAAGTAACTTTCAACATCTTGTTTAAAGTTTAAGAAAAATGTTAAATCATCTTGATGATCCTTTTCAGCTTGCGCCGATGGAAATAGATAATATTTTTCATTGACACTTTCCCATTTATCTATCGTTGATTTATTATTTGCAACATTTGTGTATGCAAAAAAGTTCCCTGGTACGACAGACGACTTATTTTCTTGCTTAAATAAAGCAATCGTAATTGGCACATTTTCTAAGCCTTCCATTTTCCGTAGACGTTGAACAACTTCCTCCGCAATTTTCTTTCCTTCTTGCTCGATATCTTTAAATGGAATTTCTTGTTCGTGTGTGGCACCAAAGGCTTCCTTCTGGTAATAATATACTGAATTTAGCGCAAGTCCGATAACAACGCCATCAAGTTTAACCTTACCATCTTCATCCTTCGTTAAATAATTGTGCTCTAAAATATGTGATAAATAAATCGGATTTTTTTTGTAGCGTTCAGCAATATCACCCACTTCATCATCAAGCGGATTTAATCCGATATTGTCTTCTTCCTTCATACCATTTCGTTCAAGCTGTTCAGGTGTATATTTTCGATTTAGCCATAATCGGACTGTTTTTCGATCTAAATATTGACCTTCTTGGAATAAGTATTTTTCCGGATCAAACGTATTTTGTGCAACTCTCATCAATCCTATTTCAAACTCTTGAATATCATATCTTGTATTCAAATTATTAATGACTAACCCTCTTGCTTCACTTGGCTTAAAAGGTAATATCGTCCGATAATACTTTTCACCAAGTTTAAATCTTGGAACAATCGCTTTCTCTTTCGTATCATCCTTTTCCTGGATTACTTCTTCCTGCTTTTTAAAATTAGGTGCACATCCAGTAAATAGGAGAAGAACAGATATGGCGACCATTAACAACTTCTTCATGGCGTCCCCACCTCTTATTTATTTAATTTTTCAAGCAGTCTCTCCTCGTTCCATACTTCAATCCCTAAGCTTTGTGCTTTCTTTAATTTTGACCCTGCATCCGTACCAGCAACGACTAAATCAGTCTTTTTACTCACACTCCCCGATACTTTTCCGCCTAATGCTTCAAGCCTTTCTTTCGCTTCATTTCGAGTTAGCTGCTGAAGCTTACCAGTTAACACAATCGTTTTTCCTATAAAGAACGAATCGGACTCTTCCGCCGAAATAGGCAGCGGTCCATTATACTCCATATTGACATTTGCGGCTTTTAATTCTTTCATGAGCTCAATTACTTCTTCTTTTTCAAAAAATGTTACAATCGAGTCGGCCATTTTTTCACCAATTTCATTTATCGCTAGCAAATCTTCAACTGTCGCCTTCATTAAAGAGTCAATTGTTAAGAAATGCTGTGCTAACGTTTTTGCTGCTTTTTCACCGACGTGGGGTATCCCTAACCCAAAAAGTAATCTTTCTAAAGAGTTTCCTTTAGAAGCTTCGATTGCATTTAAAAGATTTTGAACCGATTTTTCTCCCATTCGTTCTAGATGAAGCAATTGTTCGGCTGTTAATTTGTAAAGATCTGCGACATCTTTAACTAATCTTTCATGAAAAAGCTGACTAATGACCTTTTCTCCGAGACCTTCTATATTCATCGCATTCCGAGAAACGAAATGAATCAGACCTTCTTGAATTTGAGCAGGACATTTTGGATTAATACAACGTAAAGCGACTTCCCCGTCTAACCTTACTACGTCACTTTCACATGCTGGACATTGTTTCGGCATATGAAAATCTTTTTCATCACCTGTGCGCCGATCAATTAAGACGTTGACAACCTCAGGAATAATGTCTCCTGCTTTCTTAACAACAACATAGTCACCAATTTTAATATCTTTTTTACGAATTAAATCTTCGTTATGTAACGATGCACGCTGTACGGTTGTTCCAGCAATTCTGACAGGGGCAAGAGTCGCCGTTGGTGTAATCACTCCTGTACGGCCAACATTTAATTCAATATCTTCTAGTACTGTTACAACTTCCTCCGCCGGAAATTTGTATGCAATCGCCCAACGTGGACTTTTTGCCGTTGCCCCTAGTTCTTCTTGTTGAGCAAGAGAATCTACTATAATTACGATTCCATCAATCTCATACGGGAGATTTCCACGCTTTTCTGTCCATTCCTCAATATATTGCAGCACATCATCGATATCTTTAAACTTTTTCCGCTCTTTGTTCGTTTTAAATCCAAGTGTATCGAGAAAATCAAGTCCTTCACTATGAGTTAATACACCGATATTTGCATCATCAGCAATTGCATAAACAAAAATATCTAAGTTTCTTGATGCCGCAATACGTGGATCAAGCTGGCGGAGAGAGCCCGCCGCAGCATTTCTTGGGTTAGCAAACGGCTCCTCGCCTTTTTGTTCACGAGTTTTATTTAACAATTCAAATGACCGTTTTGGCATATACGCCTCGCCTCTCACTTCAATTGAAACAGCTTTGTTTAATCGAAGTGGGATTGAGCCAATCGTTTTTAAATTCGCAGTAATATTTTCCCCGACCATCCCATCGCCGCGAGTTGAACCTTGGATAAATACCCCATTTTCATAACGAAGGGATACAGCTAAGCCATCGATTTTTAATTCACAAACATAAGAAAAATCCTCTTCTACTGCTTGGTGGACACGGCGATCAAAGTCACGCAGATCATTTTCAGTAAAAGCATTCGTCAAACTCAACATTTGCGTTCGATGTTCGACTTTTTCAAACATCTCTAACACTGCTCCGCCAACTCGTTCTGTTGGGGAGTCAGGAGTTTTTTGCTGGGGATATTGTTCCTCTAGTTTGATTAATTCGGCTAAAAGTTGATCATATTCTGCATCTGGTACAGTAGGCTGATCGAGCACATGATATTCATAGTTGTATTGGTTTAAAAGGCTGTGTAATTCCTTTACACGTTTTGCAGCTTGCAGGTCCATAAGTTCAATCCTTTCTAATAAACTTTTACACTTTTTTAATCGGGGCAAATTTAGCTAACAAACGTTTCACGCCAGTCGGACTTGGAAAAGCAATATCAAGTTCCATTCCTTCTCCCTCACCTTTGACACTGACAACCGTACCGATCCCCCATTTACCATGTTCTGCTTTATCGCCGACTTTCCAGTGAATTGCATTTCCGCCAGTAGCCGTTGCCACCGGTCGAACGACAGCACGCCTTTCTGTCGCTTCAAGCTTTCTTTTCATAAAAGAAGGTGTTCTTTGTTCGCTTTGAGTGACGTTCTCCACCAATTCCTCTGGTATTTCATTCATAAATCTTGATGGTGAATTCATATTCGTACGGCCGAACAAAGTCCGCATTTGCGCATTCGTCATGTAAAGCTCTTCTTCTGCTCGGGTAATTCCTAATAGTGATAGGTAAAGCTTTGAAATCATCTCTGCTTTTTCCCCCACTCCACACCGTGCATGCGACTTTCACCGCACACGGCGTTCCATCTAATGAACCGGTTTTAAGTCGCCCCTTTTACATATGTAGAGCGATTACCTATTTATTAGACTCGGGGCCTTCTCTCCTCTTCCTTATTATCAGAGATTCATTGATACTACACCCCTGCTGCCATCCCTATTCATAACTCTTTTGCGGACTTCATTTCCGCTCCCCGAGTTATTACTTTGTCGTTAGGGACTTCTGACGTTCCGAAACTGCTAGGTAGATAACTATACTTAGGTCTTGCCTTTATCCCGACTACCACTCTAAAAAGAGTTAAAGCAACCCATCAGCTTTATTCATCATAGACCATACGATATCTATTTTGAAGGTAAAATAATCTGCTCTCATTTCTAAGATCATTTCCAGGACGTACATTCAGCAATTCGTCATTGACATATCAAATCCTAACCATATATAGCTCCCTATCCGCATCACTTTCGCAGTTTTTATTAAACCTTTCCTCAGCATGACCTGTTAGGGCTACTCGACGCGACTTCACCCCGCTTCATACGCGCTCGTTACCAAACACGCATGGGGGAGTATTAATAGCCATCTCGTCATGGGATTTATTTGGGTATCCCACCGTGGTCTCACAGTTTCAGTTATAACTAAACAATGTTAGTCCAGACAATCCCTCGAATAAAATTCGATTTCTGTCTAACGTCACGCACCGTATGCTAACCGACGCTCTTCTTCCATTTCAGCTTCTTCTATTAATGAGCGGCTATGAGGAAATACCCCTTCCTCCATTCCAACTAAAAAGACAACTGGAAATTCTAATCCTTTTGCTGAGTGAAGTGTCATTAAAACAACGGCTTCGTTTGCTTCCTCTTCTTCATCTAATTGGTCTATATCAGCAATTAATGCTAGGTCTGTTAAAAATGCAATTAAACTTTTATCTTCATTTTGAGCTTCAAAATTTTTTGTTACTGATAAAAATTCATCCAAGTTTTCCAGCCGACTTTGCGCTTCAATCGTCTTTTCTCTTTCGAGTGCTTCGCGATAGCCTGATTTCTCTAGTACTTCTTCGACAAGCTCAGTAACTGATAAATATTGCTGCATTTCAATATAACCTTTAATTAAATCACGAAATTGCGCTGCTCCATTACAAACTCTTGGACTAATTCCAATAAAATCGATTTCAGCTAACGCATTAAACATTGAAATATCATGAGTTGCCGCATAATTTGCAATTTTATCAACCGAAGTTGCACCGATCCCTCGTTTTGGAACGTTTATAATACGCTGCAAACTAATATCATCATTTGGATTTGCTATTAAGCGTAAATAAGCAAGAATATCTTTTATTTCTCGACGATCATAGAACTTTGTTCCGCCGACAATTGTGTAATCAATATTAGATTTAAGCAAAGCTTCTTCAACAACACGAGACTGTGCATTTGTCCGATAAAGAATCGCAATTTCCGAAGCTTTTCTTTGTCCGCTTTCAACTAGTTCTTTAATTTTTCCAACAACATATTGAGCTTCTCCCTGTTCATTTGTTGCGCGAAAATAGAAAATTTTATGTCCTTCATCATTTTCTGTCCATAATTTTTTCGGTTTACGATTCATATTATTTCTAATTACTTCATTTGCTGCTTGTAAAATTCGCTTAGTCGAACGATAATTTTGTTCGAGCAAGATAACTGTTGCATTCGGATAATCTTTTTCAAAAGAAAGGATGTTAGCAATATCGGCACCGCGCCAACGATAGTAAGGTAAGAACCTAGTGCCTTTTTCGCATCGCTGCGATAGGTTTCTAGAGAACTCCCTTCCGAACCGTACGTACTTCTCTCAAAGTATACGGCTCTCCACTTACATTGTTCTATCTTTCTTATTGAGATAGAGGTATAATACACTTTCGGAATTTAAATAGAGCATCCCGCTCTTTTCTTCGATGTTTATCCAATGTAAGCTACTTCCCTTCGCCGTGTACTAAGCTTTCCTTAGCTCAGACTACTACGGAAGTTCCGTTACCTTATTAGATATTCAGCATCATCTTCCTTGCCTTTCAACTCGGAGTTTTTCACCTTACGGCATTATGCATAGCTGACCCTAAATTGCAGACAAAACCCTTTCCGTTTGGAACAATTTGGATCCCTTTTGTCTACAATCTAAGCTCACTTTCCGTCAGCATTCTAACTTAGGTAATCCCCATTTAGTATATTGTAGTTTGGCACGATAAGTTGCCGGAAGGAACGTTCGACCTTTCCTTATTGTTAATAAGTGCGTTAATCCTATCATTTAGAGAACAGAAGAAACAGTATCGATTTAGTACTGTTCTTTATGAGGATTAAGATTAGGTTTCAGATAGCTTTCCTAATAGGCGACCATCTTCCCGCTCGGTCTGTTCTTCAAGCAGTATAGCCTTCTTCCTTATACTTATCTTTTATATCTTGCCATTTAGTTGCAACCATTGCTATCTTGGCTGACTTATGACTTTAACAGACATGCTGCACTCCCTCTTTAGTTTCCTGCCGAGATTAGTCTGTTGATATATTAGTCGTTCTCTACTAATTCACCGCCAATTGGTGAAAAACTACAATACCCTTATGGGCGCACAATCGACTGGTCTGAATCGCCAACAACACATAAATTTTTAAAACGAGAAGCTAACTTTTTAACAAGTATATATTGTGCTTTATTCGGTAGCGATAGGTAAGAGTTTGAAGTGATCGCTCTCTTTTCCCCCGCTTAGTACCGTACGTGAGACTTTCACCTCATACGGCACCCCATCAACTGCCATCGAGTTGACTAGTGGCTATCCCTCCACTGTGTATTATTACAGCTTCAACGGTACTGTGCCACCACCTTCACCGATATAAAGATAAGTTATCAATAACTGTTTCCTTATCACCGCTTCATTAGCTGCAAAGCCCTCCGCGTTATCGGCTTACCACGTTCCAAAAATCCTATCTGTTCATCCATACCGATAGGTGATTCCTCTAGCCCTGTTAGCTTGATGACGCCTGTAACGCCATAAGGTATTTCATAAAGACAATTTTTACTCTACCTCACTAACTTTACAAATAGGAACTATCCTTTTCGAATAGCCGTACCTAAAGAGCCGTACATTCGGAATTTCGTCTTCCCTCTCACCATAGGTATCTTATAGAGCCCCGGTCTATCAGCTATACCCCCTGCCTCCAGAGAGCTTTCCTCGACTTGACGTTAGGATAGCCTTCAACCGACTTCACCGAGCTTATAACATTCAACAGCTTTGCACTGGTGAATGCTATTCGGAGGATTAGGCGAGCCTTTCAGGGCGTTACCCCTTCATTCGACTCATCGGATTTTCAGTTCTCCTAGCAATTCGCTAGTGGCTAACCTTTTCAGTTAGCAACGTGTCGCACTGTCCT
Organism: Bacillus aquiflavi; assembly: GCF_019915265.1. Taxonomy (NCBI): domain Bacteria; kingdom Bacillati; phylum Bacillota; class Bacilli; order Caryophanales; family Bacillaceae; genus Bacillus; species Bacillus aquiflavi. The sequence goes on along the minus strand of NZ_CP082780.1, from coordinate 216,146 downwards.
GGTACTCATCAACATGAATGTACTGAAACTTTCGCTGATAATATTCAAGCACTTCTGGAACTCTGTTAAAAAGTTGGATTGTTAACATAATTAAATCATCAAAATCAAGCGCTTGGTTTTTTTGCAGGCGTTTTTGATATTCACTGTACACTTCACTTACAATTTTCTGATAATAATCACCTGCTGTTTTTGCATATTCTTCTGGATCAATTAGTTCGTTTTTAGCGCCGCTAATTGAACTTAACAAACCTCTAGGATCATACTTTTTTGGATCAATATTTTTATCCTTTAAAATTCCTTTGATAACCGATTGCTGATCACTAGAATCTAAAATAGTAAAATTACTGTTATAACCTATTCGATCAATATCCCTTCGCAAAATCCGGACACACATTGAGTGAAATGTTGAAATCCAAATTGATTCCGCAGCATCACCCATCAACGCTTTAATACGGTCCTTCATTTCTCTTGCGGCCTTATTTGTAAAGGTAATCGCTAAAATATTATATGGGCTTACTCTTTTTTCTACCATTAAATATGCAATGCGATGAGTTAATACTCTAGTCTTGCCGCTTCCAGCCCCCGCCATAATAAGTAAAGGACCGTCAGTTGCTTTAACCGCTATTTTCTGCTCATGGTTTAAGCCTTTTAATAACCTTTCTGTTAAAAACTCCACTTTATTCACACACCACCATTTTTAGAACATTTGTTCCAATTTTAAACTATTATCCAATTCAGAGCAAATGTATCTATTTTCTTTTTACGGCTTGCACCGTTTGTAATGCTGCTTCTAAATTGCTGTACACAACATTTCCGACGACAATTGTATCAGCCGCTTCAGCCATTTGTTGTGCTTGTTCTTTCGTTTCAATCCCTCCTCCATAAAACAAAACCGTATTCTCTAACGTGCTTTTCACTTTGGCAACTAATTCTACATCACCAAACGTTCCGCTGTATTCAAGATAGAAAATAGGAAGCTTGAACATTTTTTCTGCCATCATTGCATATGCCAATACATCTTCACTATGTAGGTCGGTATTCGCTTCAGTTAACTTTGCTGCTTTACAAGCTTGATTTAAAATGCAATAACCTTCAACAAATATTTCATCCCAATTCATTATGCCACCATATTGTTTTACTGCTTCGTGGTGAAGATCGAGGACCCACTTTGTATCTTGACTATTTAAGACAGTAGGAATAAAATACAAATCAAATCCAGGTGTCACTGATTCAATCGTTGATACTTCAAGGATACAAGGTACGGTATAGCGCCTAATTCTTGATAATAAATCAAGGACATTCTCTAATGTAACGCCATCAGATCCGCCGACTATTACCGCGTCTGTCCCAGACTCGCAAATTTTCGCTAAATCGAGATCCGAAATAGATTTATTAGGATCGAGTTTAAAGATATGGCGCCATTCTCGAACATCGTACATATGTCCATCCCCCATTCTATATTCCATTACAACATTATAGCATTTGTTAAATCGTTAGAAAAAGAAAAGCATGTACGATTCAAATCAAAAAAGGCCGATGGAAGCATTCCCGTCGGCCAGCGTGTAAATTATTCATTTATCGAAGTTTGTTCTTTTTCCTGCAATCGATTTAATACCATTTCATATGCATCGTTCCCATAGTTTAAGCAGCGTTTTACACGAGAAATAGTTGCTGTACTTGCGCCTGTCTCTGTTTCAATCTTATGATAGGTTTTTCCTTTTTGAAGCATTCTAGCCACTTCCAAACGTTGTGCTAATGACTGAATTTCATTAGCAGTACATAAGTCATCAAAAAAGAGATAGCACTCCTCTAAATCTTTTAACGATAAAATGGCATTAAACAGTTGGTCAAGTTCTCTTCCTCTTAATTTATCAATTTGCATAATTATTCAAATCTCCTTTTTCTTTCTTCTAATCGAAAGAGACTAGTTGCTCTAATCCTTGATCATCCGGGATAACATTAATCCATGTTTTTCCTGGTACAAGTGCTGCCTCTTTCCCATTAGTAAACGGCAAGATTTTACCATCTATGTTTTTCCATTCAACTTCGTTCCACTTTCCTTTTTGAAGCAAGTAGCCTTTACCGCCTGATTTAAAATTAATCGCACGGCGGCCTGCATCATCAATCACTTTATGTTCAGCTTCAATAATGAAAATGTTATCGAGAAGAATCGGCTCTTCCGAATCTAAGTCGATTGTTTGTTCACCGTTTGAAAATCGTGTGAACTTTCCTAAATCTTCATCATACTCATAGCGAGCAGAAAATAAATCAGAAAAATAGTTCACAGTAACAGATACCGCATCCTCTCCACTTATAGCGTCCACCTCATCCTCTGTTAAAAATGACAGCTTCTCTGGAGCCTGATCCATTTTATATTTATTTTCTTTTGCACCTTTGACAATATTTTTGTACGTAATGTACGAATTATGGGGCGACTGACGAAAATCAGCACGTTTAAATAAGGTGCCGTCATAAACCATTCCATCTATATGATCAACATAACCGCTATCGAGCATTTTTTTTGCATCTGGACTGTAACCGTGTGAAACAAATAAGCTGTCATAGCCTTTCGCCAAGTCAATATAATAATCCCTTGCACTGCGAACTGGACCTATTTGCGAAGGCTGTTCACTTTGAAAAATCGCAAGAAAACGGGTTACTTTTCCTTCTGCTAGCACTTCATAAACAATATCTGCTTCATGCAATCCCGACTGGGGGCGTGCTTCTGGATGGTTATTAATCATCACTGCCACAGCTCGATTATTCGTAACATCCTTTGTACTGATTCCTGTTAAAGGATAGCTGGATGAGTTAGTTGGATCATTTTCTTTAACTGGTGTTTCATTTTTGTTTTGATCTGTTTCTTGTTGGCTTTTACTGCAGCCAGAAACGATCATGAATATAGCGATTCCAATCACAAACCATTTTTTTATCATGAAAACACTCCTATAAATACCAAAATCGTAATTTTATTTGATCCTTTTATATTTTAACGCATTATTGATGGAAAGAGTATTATTTTATTCATCACATCAAATAACCCTTGTTGCGTAGCACGAATATATGGTAAATGAGTAGATGAAAAAAAAAGCAGCGTATAAATAGGATCCGCAAACATATATCCTCTCGCTTTTAAAATGCTCATTAGCTGTTTCTCTTGTTTAATTAGTGTCTCAACTCGTGAATCAGACATCATTCCTTTTAACGCTAAAGGAATTTCATGAATGATTTTATCACTTTCAGCAATAACGATTCCACCGCCAATTTCCTTCATTCTATTGAAGGCATTTACCATTGCACTTTTATTTTTGCCAATTAAAATAAAGTCGCCTGTATTAGAAAATGAGCTTGCTAAACCATCAAGCTTTGTCGCAAAACCTTTTAACAATGTGTTTATGCGCCACTTTCCTTCACGATTAATCAGCATAAAGAAGCATTCATCGTGTGAGTAGTCTAAACTCTCTACCGCAACATCAGTCGAAACAGAATACGGCTTAATAATAACTGAATTTTCCATTTTCAGTCCAAACGGCATGGAAAATTGCATATCTTCAGAAGTTAAGCTCCAATTAATTTCAAGCGGATTAAAGCCATATCTCCCCCAATCTATTTTTGGAAATTCACCAACTTCCTTTCCGTCTTTTGTTAACCATTTCCCGCTTGCCATTACCGAAACAGGTGTAGGATTTTCTTTGCTTTCGAGAAAATTAATATTAGCAATTCTGCCTGTTGCAATATTTCCAAGTAAATGATCAATCTGATGATAACGGGCTGTGTTAATTGTCCCCATATTATAAGCGTCAATAAGCGGGACACCTTTTTCAATTGCAATGCGAATCATTTTGTCAATGACACCGTCCTCATAAAAAGATGAGGAAGATCCATCAGTTGTCATAATAAATTTATCATAAGCAGCAATGCCTAATGAATGGATATCATCAAGCAACTGAGGCAAGTCTGGACGAATCGAAGAATGGCGGAGCGATACAGTATAACCTTGCATTAAGCGATTATACACTTCTACTCCGGTCATCGCTTCATGGTCACAATCCGTTCCAAGAAGCATCATTTTAGTTAATGTCTTTTCAGATGCCCCTGGAAAATGCCCTTCAATTTTTTTCCTCATTCTTTTTGCCTCTTGAATCCAATGGAGCATCATATCATCGCCTTGCAACAGCCTTGGCCAGCCAGTCAACTCTCCACCTTGTAAAACTGCATCATGCTCTAACCACTTTTTAACGTTGCTATTTGAAAAAATAATTTCTTCTTTATGAAGCTCTGTCTGTGAATCAAACCTGCTCCACCAATACATTGCTGGGGGGATTTCCTTCATTTTTCTTAAAAAAGAAAACGCTTTCTTTTTATCTAATAATAAAGCGAGCATTAAATTATCGTTAATAAGAGTCGTCGTTCCGAACTTAGATGCATATCGGGCAAATGAATGGGGATTATATAATTGAAACGGATGACTATGAGGTTCGATATAGCCTGGAACTAATACTGTATCTTTGCAATCGATCACCTCACATTGCCCAATTTTGTCGGGAACCTTTTCACCGACATAAATGATCCGGTCTTCGTAAATCCAAATATGAGCCGTCATCCATTGGTGAAAAGTTTGGTTTAAGTATGTAGCATTTTTTAATAAAATCGTTGGCGCCAGCTTGCCATCAATAACAGCAACATGGTTTCGCAGCTCTTTATTTTTCCAACGATATCGCTGTTCTAACAATGCAACCCCTCCTTTATCGATAAGCTGTATCTCTACACATTACGTTATAAACAAAAAGTAATGAATATAAAAATTATATCTGCTTAATACTAACATATTTCATTATTTTACGCATTAAAGTTCATCAAAAATTAATGAGGAATATTTACAAAGGAGTGATATATACGATGAAAGTGAGACGAAACATTGGAATTATTAACGCTTTAATCCGCATCACATTTGGGTTTACTATTTTATCTTGGTGTACTGCAAAGCTTGTAAAAAAACCTTGGCGTGATTCTTATATTGTAATGGCTATCATCGGGGGAATGAAGATTGGCGAAGGAATTTTACAATATTGTCCGCTTACAGCGTTATTTGAAAGAAGTCAAATGATGCAAAAAGAAAATGATGGCGATGATCCACAATTAGACTTAGAAGATGTACCTTATAACCCGACTTAAAAATCCATAATTTATCCGTTACCAATTAGACTTGGAAATGTACCTTATATCGGTTAATCAAAAATCCCCCCTTAAAAGGGGGGAATATAGGAGTGATTATTTATGCTTTATGAATATATTAGCGACATGTCATTTGTCCTTATCACATTAATTGGGAGTATTATTGCCCTTTTATATGTTTTCATTAGGAAAGTTTATAAGAAACGGGCGCGATAGCTTTATAGCCAATATCGCTTCTGTAAAAAACTTCATCACATTCAATTTTTTTAAGCTCTGCGTATACGATATCGCGGGCTTCTTTTAATGTTTTCGCTTTGGCACATACGAGTAGAACACGTCCACCGTTCGTAATAAAGTCGCCTTCAATATTTTTTGCCGTTCCTGCATGATATAAATCAACAGATTGTAATTTATTTAGTCCTTTTAGAACAGCGCCTTTTTTATATGATTCTGGATATCCCTTCGAAGCTGCGACCACACCAAGACAAGCTTCTTCGTTCCAAATAACTTCAGGCTCTTCTCCCTTTAATAAAGTCATCATTATATCAACTAAATCTGATTTTAATCTTGGCAGCACTACTTGAGTTTCTGGATCGCCAAAACGCGCATTAAATTCAATGACTTTCGGACCCGTTTCAGTTAAAATAAGTCCTGCGTAAAGTATTCCGCAAAAACTGCGTCCTTCCTGAATTAATGCTTGTGCTGTCGGTTTTAAAATCGTTTCAATTGCGGTTTGAACGACATCTTCTTCAATATGAGGAACTGGTGAATAAGCACCCATTCCCCCTGTATTTGGTCCTTTATCTCCATCAAACGCACGTTTATGATCTTGGGCAATTTCCATCGGAACAACGATATCGCCATTTACAAATGCCATTAACGAAAACTCTTCTCCGCTTAAAAACTCCTCAATCACAACAGTAGATGAAGCGGCGCCGAATTTTTCATCTAGCATCATTTCCGCTAAACTTTGCAGCGCTTCTTCTTTTGTAAAAGCAACTGTTACACCCTTTCCAGCAGCAAGGCCGTCAGCTTTAATAACAATTGGTGCACCATGTTCCTCTACATATACTTTCGCTTCTTCATAGTTTGTAAATGTCTTATAATGCGCTGTCGGAATGTTGTATTTCACCATTAACTGTTTAGCAAATGATTTACTGCCTTCAATTAACGCCGCTTTCTTGTTCGGTCCAAATACTGGAATCCCCGCTTCATGAAAACGATCGGCAAGGCCATCAAGCAGTGGGTTTTCAGGTCCAATAATGACAAGTCCGATACTTTTATCTTTCGCAAACTTTACGAGTTGATCTTGAGATTGCTCATCTATTGATACAAGCTCTGCAACATCACCCATTCCAGGGTTTCCCGGAGCAACATAAACTTTCTCAACATGTTTACTTTCGTTTACTTTCCGGCAAATTGCATGTTCTCTGCCGCCGCGGCCAATAACTAATACTTTCATTCATCACACCTCCTATGATCTTCAGTTCATTTTAATGTTTGAAATGGCGTATACCGGTAAATACCATGGCAATGCCATATTCGTCAGCTTTTTTAATTGAGTCTTGATCACGAATCGAGCCACCCGGCTGAATAATGACTGCAATCCCTGATTTTGCAGCCGCCTCTACAGTATCATCCATTGGGAAAAATGCATCAGAGGCTAATGCTGCACCAGTTGCTCTGTCACCAGCTTGTTCAAGTGCAATTTTCGCTGCACCAACACGATTCATTTGACCTGCACCAATTCCGATTGTGACGTCGTCTTTTGCGACAACAATCGCATTAGATTTTACATGCTTCACAACTTTCCAGCCGAGCTTAAGTGATTTCCATTCTTCTTCCGTCGGTTTCCGCTTAGTTGGGATGACAATTTCTGCATTGTCTAAGTTAAACACATCAGCTTCTTGAACGAGCAAACCTCCTTCAACAGATGTTAATAATGTTTCTTTCTTCTCAGCCTGTTCAAATGGAACTGTTAATAGGCGTATATTCTTTTTTCCTGTTAAAATCGCAATCGCTTCCTCACTAAATGAAGGAGCAATAATAATTTCTAAAAATATTTCATGAAGCTTTTCTGCTGTCTTTTGATCTACTTCACGATTTAAAGCAATAATTCCGCCAAAAATAGAGATAGGGTCAGCTTCATATGCTTTTGAATATGCGTCATAAATAGTTGTCCCGATTCCGACTCCACAAGGATTCATATGTTTTACAGCAACAGCGGCAGGTTCAGTAAATTCCTTTACAATTTGCAAAGCAGCATTCGCATCATTAATGTTGTTGTATGACAGCTCTTTTCCATGTAACTGGGTTGCGTTTGCAATTGAAAACTGAGATCCTAAAGGTTTTTGATAAAATGCTGCTTTTTGATGCGGATTTTCACCGTAGCGGAGCGACTGCTTTAACTCGTATGTAACGGTCATCTTTTCAGGAGTTTCATCGCCTGCTAAATGGGTCATATATTCCGCAATTAATGCATCATAGGCCGCTGTATGACGAAATACTTTTGCAGCTAATTTTCTGCGTGTTTCTTTCGTTGTTTCACCGTTTGCCGTTAATTCATCGATCACTGTTTGATAATCGCTGGGATCAACAACAACTGTAACATATTCGTTGTTTTTTTCTGCTGCACGGAGCATTGTTGGACCGCCAATATCTATATTTTCAATCGCTTCTTCAGTTGTAACGCCTTCTTTAGCAATCGTTTGCTGAAACGGATACAGGTTGACACAAACGAGATCAATTTTTTCAATTTGATGTTTTTCTAGCTGTTCCTTATGTGTTTGTTCAGCAAATTTTGCAAGCAATCCACCGTGAATCATCGGATGGAGTGTTTTTACACGTCCTTCTAAAATTTCTGGAAATCCAGTTACTTCACTAATCCCTATAACCGGTACACCGCTTTCTATCAGCGCTTTGCTTGTACCGCCTGTTGAAATGATTTCAAACCCAAGTTCACTAAGTTGTTTTGCAAATTCAGCAACGCCTGTTTTATCAGAAACGCTAATGAGTGCACGCTTTTTTCCCATTGCTTTTCCCCCTAAAATTTTTTTCAATACTACTGGATATAATTGATGCTCAATTTGGTGAATTTTCGTTTGTAAACTTTCCTTCGTTTCATCATCATCAATTTTTACTGTTTCTTGTGATATAATTGGACCGGTGTCCATTCCCTCATCCACATAATGAATCGTCACTCCGCTCACTTTAACACCAGCTGCTAATGCTTGACCAATTGCATCTTTTCCTGGAAAAGCAGGGAGCAGTGATGGATGAATATTAACGATTTTTCCCTCAAATTCCTGTAACAATGTTGACCCGATCAACCGCATATATCCTGCCAACACAATGAATTCTACATGATGAGCTTTTAATTGCTGTAAAATGGCCATTTCATATTCTGCTTTATTGTTAAAATCTTTAGCCCGAAAGGAGAAATAAGGTATTCCAGCAAGCTTTGCTCGTTCAATGACAAAAGCATTAGGCTTATCACATACGAGCAGTTTCACATTTACATTTAGCTTTTTAACCTTGACAGCATCAATAATCGCTTGAAAGTTACTGCCGCTCCCAGAAGCAAATAGTGCGATATTTTTCATTTTGCTCCTCCGTTTATCATCATCTATGTCTTACTGTTTTTCGTAAATTTCAATTCCTTCTTTTTCGGTAACATGACCAATGATATATGCTTGTTCTCCAAGCTCTTCAAAATGCTCTACTAACTGAGACGCTTCGCTTTTATCAACGGCAAGGACCATTCCAATTCCCATATTAAAAACGTTATACATTTCTTGTCGTTTGAGATTTCCAATTGATTCTATTAATGAAAAAATTGCAGGAATTTCCCAAGTCGCTTCATCTATGTTCGCCCCAAGCCCTTTCGGAAGCATACGCGGAATATTTTCAATAAATCCTCCGCCTGTAATATGAGACATCCCTTTTATATTGAACTTTTTCAATGCAGATAAAATAGGTTTTACATAAATTTTTGTTGGACGAAGAAGCTCAGTTCCTAACGTACAACCTAATTCTTCTATATCGTCTGATAAATCAAGCTGTCCGTCTTGAAGCAACACTTTTCGAACGAGGGAATAACCGTTACTATGGATTCCGCTAGAGGCTAATCCAATTAATACATCATCTGCCTGTATTGTATCTCCTGAAATAATTTGTGATTTTTCACACGCACCAACTGCAAATCCGGCGATATCATATTCATCGTCCGCATACATCCCAGGCATTTCTGCTGTTTCCCCGCCAATTAACGCACAGCCAGCTTGCTCGCACCCAGTGGCAACTCCTTTTACGATTTCCTCTAGTTTTTGCGGCTCTGCTTTCCCACATGCAATATAATCTAAAAAATAAAACGGTTCTGCACCTTGAACAATAATGTCATTAACACACATTGCAACTGCGTCAATTCCAATTGTGTCGTGGCGATCCATCATAAAAGCGAGCATCAATTTTGTTCCGACACCATCAGTGCCTGATACTAATACAGGCTCCTTTAAGTTAAGCTGTGATAGATCAAACATTCCGCCAAATCCGCCTAGACCACCGATCACTCCCAAACGTCGGGTTTTTTCTACATGCTTTTTCATCCGTGATACTGCTTCATAACCGGCCTCTATATCGACACCCGCCTGCTTATATGCATTACCCACAAAAGTTCCTCCTTTAAAAGAAAAGCGACATTATTTAATGCCGCTTTTAGATTGTTGACAAACGCTCGAAAGCTTATGAACGACAAGTTCTATTCGCTTTTTCTCATTCATTTTTCTATATCATTAAAATTTATTACTTCGTATCTGGATAAATTTCAGTCGGATATTTCCCTGTAAAACATGCTAAACAGTGCCCGCGATTTTCAAACTCATCTTGTTTTCCAATTGCTTCCAACATCCCTTTAACACTTAAAAATGTAAGTGAATCAGCACCAATGATTTGCCGAATTTCTTCGACTGAATGGTTAGCAGCAATTAGCTCATCTTTTGATGAAGTATCTATGCCGTAAAAGCATGAATGCTTAATAGGCGGTGAACTAATGACAACGTGGACTTCTGTAGCCCCCGCTTCTTTTAGCAATCTAACAATCCGTTTACTTGTCGTGCCTCGCACGATTGAATCATCGACCATAATCACACGTTTTCCTTCTACAACACCGCGGACAGGAGATAGCTTCATTTTTACCCCTTGTTCCCGCAAAGATTGCGATGGCTTAATAAACGTTCTGCCAACGTAGCGATTTTTAATTAGTCCCATTTCATACGGAATACCAGAAGCTTCTGCATACCCAATCGCAGCGGAAATACTGGAATCTGGAACGCCTGTTACAACGTCCGCATCGATCTTCACTTCTTCTGCTAATTTTTTTCCGAGCTTTTTTCTTGCTGTATGAACATTAATTCCGTGAATATTGCTATCTGGCCGGGAAAAATAAATATACTCCATCGTACAGATTGCTCTAGATGTATTCATTGAAAACAATTCTGAATGAAGACCTTCATCATTTATGATCACTAATTCTCCTGGAAGTACATCACGAACAAATTCCGCTCCAATAATGTCAAATGCACATGTTTCTGAAGCAACAACGTAAGCATCGCCGATTTTCCCAATTGATAAAGGACGTAGCCCATGAGGATCTAGGGCTACCAACATTTCCGATTCTGTCATAATTAAAAATGCATATGCTCCTTTTAACATTGTCAGTGCATTTTTCACTTGATCCTTTATTTGCTGAAATCCGCTTCTTTTCATAAGGTGAGCTAAAATTTCTGTACTTGAGCTCGTTTGAAAAATACTCCCTTGTCCCTCAAGCTGGTGCCTTAGAGCCTGTGCATTTACTAAATTGCCATTAAGGGCAAGAGCAAGACTGCCACTTTGAAAGTGAAATAGGAGAGGTTGGATGTTTTCATAACCTTCCTGTCCTGCGATTGCGTATCGAACATGGCCAATTGCGGCTTTTCCTGACAAACCTTTTACGGCTTCAGATGTAAATATGTCTGTTACTAATCCTTCTCCTTTAAAACCAGTGAGCTTCTCACCGTTAGTAACAACCATACCTGCAGATTCTTGTCCGCGATGCTGTAAGCTATGCAAACCGTAATAAGTGATTTGAACAGCGTCTGGATGACCCCATATCCCAAATACTCCGCACTCTTCGTTCAGTCCTCTTATTTCAGCAAGCATGGGATAGCTCCTTTCCAAGCTGTTTCTAACTCAGTTACTGCTGCTGTTAATAATGGTGTTCCTGATTTAGAATTGATGACTAGCTCACCGGAATTTGTCACCTCGCCAATCAGGGCGGCATCGACGATTTTTTCAAATGCTTTTTGCTGTTCTTTTTTCACCGAAACAATAAAACGAGATTGCGTTTCACTAAACAATGCAGAAACTATGTCTCCAGAAAGGTTAACTGCTACTCCAAGACCATTTGTTCCAAATAAAGATTCTGCAAGAGCTACAGCAACACCACCTTCAGAAACATCATGTGCAGATGCCACTAAACCAGCGCGAATGGCAGCTAATATTTGTTGTTGATACTTTTGCTCTTTATTTAAATCAAGTTCTGGCGCCTTTCCAAATATCTTTCCATAAGTAAGCTTTTGTAATTCACTACCGCCAAATTCAGCTTTTGTTTCGCCAACTAAATAAATAGCGTCTCCAGCATCTTTAAATTTCTGAGTAGTAATATCATCAATATCCTTTACTAATCCGACCATCCCTATAACAGGTGTTGGATAAATCGCCACTCCGTTTGCCTCGTTAAAAAGTGAAACGTTTCCGCTAATTACCGGTGCATTTAACGCACGACATGCATCACTAATTCCATCTGCTGCTTTTTCAAGTTGCCAAAAAATCTCTGGATTTTCAGGGCTTCCGAAATTTAATCCATCTGAGATCGCAATTGGTTCTGCACCCGAACATACGACGTTTCTTGCTGCTTCTGCGACCGCTATTTTTCCGCCTGTTTCAGGGTCTAAATATAAATAACGAGAGTTACAGTCTGTTGTCATCGCTAATGCTTTGCGTGTACCGCGAATACGAACAACTGCTGCATCTGAACCTGGAGAAACAACGGTATTTGTACCTGACATATAATCATATTGATTATAAACCCATTCTTTACTTGCAATTGTCGGCTGTTTTAATAAGTTCATTAATGTTTCTTTATAATCCTCTACTTGTGGAATATCGTTTTCCATTGCTTGAAATTCGCGATAGTATTCCGGCTCAATTGATATTTTATGATAAACCGGAGCATCCTCTGCTAATGCATCAACTGGAACTTCTGCAACGACTTTTCCTTTATGAATAAGGCGTAACAATTTATCGTCTGTTACTTTTCCGATTGATTTTGCCTCTAAATCATATTTTGAAAATAAATCAATGATTTCTTGTTCACGACCCTTTTTCACCACAATTAACATTCGCTCTTGAGACTCTGATAACATCATTTCATAAGGAGTCATATTCGCTTCCCGCTGTGGAACAAGATCTAAATCCATCTCGATCCCAGAGCCTGCTTTACTAGCCATTTCTGCTGATGAGCTTGTTAATCCTGCTGCACCCATATCTTGAATCCCGACTAAAGCATCTAATTGTACAAGCTCAAGACATGCCTCAAGTAAAAGCTTTTCTGTGAAAGGATCTCCAACTTGAACAGCAGGGCGTTCTGTTTCAGCCGTTTCCTCGGTAAACTCCTCTGACGCAAAAGTAGCGCCGTGAATCCCATCTCGACCGGTTGTAGCACCGACGTACATAACTGTATTTCCGATCCCATGTGCTTGACCTTTTTTAATATCTTCATGATTTAACAAGCCGACACACATTGCATTGACTAACGGATTTCCTTCATATGAAGGATCAAATTGAATTTCTCCCCCGACAGTCGGTATTCCAATACTATTTCCATATCCTGCTATACCGGCTACTGCCTCTGTGAATAAATATTTGACACGAGGATTTGTTAATTCCCCAAAACGTAATGAATTTAACAGGGCAATTGGTCTTGCTCCCATTGAAAACACATCGCGGATAATCCCGCCGGCACCAGTTGCTGCTCCTTGATACGGCTCAATCGCAGAAGGGTGATTATGGCTTTCTACTTTAAAAACAACCGCTTGCCCATCACCAATATCAACGATTCCAGCACCTTCCCCCGGACCTTGTAAAACTTTATCGCCCTTTGTAGGAAACTTTTTTAAAACGGGTTTTGAATTTTTATAACTGCAGTGCTCAGACCACATGACAGAGAAAAGACCTGTTTCTGTGTAGTTAGGTAATCTGCCAAGGATTTTTTCTGCATTTGCAAATTCTTCGTCTGTTAATCCCATTTCGCGATAAATTTTTTTTTCTTTAATTTGTTCTGGATTTGGTTCAAGCATTAGTGACATGTGCTTCCCTCCAATATTTCACGATCGATTGAAAAATTTTTAATCCATCTGCACTCCCTAGAAGGTCATCGACCGCTCGTTCGGGATGAGGCATCATTCCCAGTACATTTCCTCTTTCATTTACAATCCCAGCAATATTCTCAAGACTTCCATTTGTATTTTCACCATGATAAGTAAATACAATTTGTTTGTTCTGCTTTAGTTTTTGCAATGTTTCAGGATCACAGTAATAGTTCCCATCCATATGAGCAATCGGCAACGTAATAACTTCTTCAGCTTTATAAAGAGAAGTAAACATTGTTTCATGATGATCGACTCGCAATTGAACATGTTTACAAATAAACTTTAAGCTTTCATTACGTAAGATTGCCCCTGGAAGTATATGTGCTTCTAACAATATGTGAAAACCATTTGCAACACCTAAAACAGGCTTTCCTTCGTCGGCTGCTTTGATAACCGCCTCCATAATCTTGCTATGACTAGCGATTGCTCCTGGTCGGAGATAGTCTCCATACGAGCTGCCACCTGGAAGGATAATTCCATCTACATCGGGTAAATGATCAGCATCATGTCTAACAAAAACTGCTTCTTCCCCTAACTCATCGTTAATCGCGTGAAACATATCAACTTCATTAGATCCGGGAAATACGATAATGGCAAACTTCACTGGGCTGCAACCTCCTCGATTTCGAGGCGATAATCCTCCATGACTGTATTAACAAGCAAACGTTCACACATTTCACGAACAACTTCTTCAATATCACGTTCTGATTTTTCTAGTGTTAACTCAATATATTTGCCAATTTTTACATCTTTCAATTCTTTATATTCCATCGATTGCAATGATTTTTTTTCCGCATTTCCTTCTAAATCCAGTACACTTTCTCGTAATGTTACGTAAATTTTCACTTTATACATGAACTTCGCCTCCAAGGTCTTAAATAGGATTGATTTTTATATATTCCCTTAAATTTATATAAGCCCTAAACGTTTGAAAATTGTATTGACATGTTTCAGATGATAGTTATAGTTGAAACAAGCAGCAATTTCACTCTCATTTAGATATGAAGTAATTTTACCGTCACTTTCAATTAAACTGCGGAATGAAACTTGTTTTTCCCATGCCTCCATCGCTATCGGCTGAACAGTGTCATATGCCTCTTCGCGAGTAAGACCTTTATCAATTAAAGCAAGTAAAACACGTTGTGAATAGATTAATCCGAGAGTCCGATCCATATTGTTCTTCATATTTTCTGGAAACACAGTTAAGTTTTTTACAATGTTAGCAAATCGATTTAACATGTAATTTAATGCAATCGTTGCATCTGGCAAAATAATTCGTTCTGCTGATGAATGCGAAATATCTCTTTCATGCCAAAGAGCAACATTATCATAAGCTGTCATCATATAGCCACGGACAACTCGAGCCATACCTGCCATATTTTCCGATCCGATTGGATTGCGTTTATGAGGCATAGCTGATGATCCTTTTTGACCCTTAGCAAAAAACTCCTCAACTTCGCGCGTTTCACTTTTCTGTAATCCGCGAATTTCCACTGCAAATTTTTCAATTGATGTAGAAATAAGTGCAAGAATTGCCAAATAATGCGCATGGCGGTCACGTTGTAATGTTTGTGTTGAAATTGGTGCTGGTTGTAATCCGAGATGTTTACATACGTACTTTTCTACAAAAGGATCAATATTTGCGTACGTACCAACCGCGCCGGAAATTTTTCCAAATTCAATTCCCGCAGCTGCTTCCTTAAATCGTGCAAGATTCCGCTCCATTTCCTCATACCAAAGTGCCAACTTTAACCCGAAAGTTGTCGGTTCTGCATGAACTCCATGTGTACGGCCCATCATAACGGTATCTTTATGCTCAAGCGCTTTTGCTTTTAGGATCTTAATAAACATTTCAAGATCTTTTAAGAGAATTGCATTTGCTTGCTTAATTAAATAAGATAAAGCAGTATCAACAACATCAGTCGATGTTAAACCATAATGAACCCATTTGCTTTCTTCTCCTAATGTTTCGGAAACTGCCCGCGTAAAGGCAACTACGTCATGTCTCGTCTCTTTTTCTATTTCTTTAATCCGTTCAACATTAAAAGACGCCTTTTCACGTATCTTCTTTACATCATCTTCTGGAATTTCCCCTACTTCTGCCCAAGCCTCACATGCTAATATTTCTACCTCAAGCCAAGCTTTATAGCGATTTTCCTCTGACCAAATTGCACCCATTTCAGGTCGGGTATAACGATCAATCATGATTTTACCTCCGATCCCTTTTCCCAAATAAAACTTTGATCAATTTCAGATAATGCCATCTCTACATTGTCACGCAACAATGTAGCATGACCCATCTTCCGTTTCTGTTTTGCTTCTTTTTTACCGTACAAATGAATTTTCCAATCGATTAATTCAGGAATTTTATCGATTAGCTTTGATTGATGCTCCCCAAGGACGTTAACCATTACAGCTGGCTTTAATAATTCAGTGCATCCGAGAGGCCAATTACAAACCGCACGTATATGCTGTTCAAATTGAGATGTTTCACAAGCCTCAATCGTATAGTGACCTGAGTTATGAGGTCGTGGTGCTAACTCGTTAATGTAAATCGTTTCATCCTTTGTTAAAAACATTTCAACGGCTAATGTACCGATAAACTGTAATGATTCAGCAAGTTGTAATGCCATACCAATCGCTTTTTCAGTGGCTGTTTCACTTATTCTTGCTGGTACAATCGTTTCATGAAGAATATTATCGCGGTGAATATTTTCAGCTACTGGAAAAACAGCTGTTTCACCGTTTGGATTCCTTGCAATAATAACTGAAATCTCCTTTTCAAACGGTATCCACTTTTCAAGGACACAAACGCCGTTCTTTAATAGATTTCCCGCACTAGCAATATCTTCTTTACTCTTTATGACAAATTGCCCTTTACCATCATAGCCTCCCCTTGTTGTTTTTAGGACAGCAGGATAGCTAAGCTTTTCGATATTTTCATGTATATTATCAACTTTTTCAATTCGGGCATAAGGTGCCACTGTTAGACCGGCTTTTTCAATTGCTTCTTTTTCTCTTAGACGATCTTGGGTCATCTCGAGCAGTGCTGTTCCTTGAGGAACATAAGCATGTTCATAAAGCTTTCGCAAAGCATACGAATCAATATTTTCAAATTCATATGTAATAACATCGCAAATTTCACTTAATTTTTGAATTGCTTCTAAATCGTCATAAGCACTAATGATTTCAACATCAGCAACTTGTCCGCACGGAGAGTTTGCTGTCGGTTCAAGAACAGCAATTTTAAACCCTTGTGCTTTAGCTGCTAAAGCCATCATTCTCCCTAACTGACCGCCACCGATAATCCCAATCGTACTTCCCGGTAAAATTACTTTGTTAGACAAGCTCATCATTGCTTTCTAAAACCGCCTTTTTTGTTTCGTTCCTTAATTCTGTTAATTTTTCCGCTGTTTTATCATCAAAAGTTGCAATAATTTGACTAGCTAATAAGGCTGCATTCGTTGCTCCCGCCTTACCAATCGCAACCGTTGCAACTGGAACGCCTCCTGGCATTTGTACAATAGATAACAGAGAATCTAAACCATTCAATTGCCTAGATTGAATCGGAACACCAATAACCGGCAATGTCGTTTTCGCTGCAACCATTCCCGGTAGATGAGCCGCTCCGCCAGCACCGGCAATAATCACTTTAAAACCTTGATCTCTTGCTTGTTCTGCAAATTCAAACATTAAATCTGGCGTACGGTGTGCAGAAACAACTCTTTTTTCATATGATACTTCTAACTCATCAAGCATGTTACAAGCATGCTTCATTGTTTCCCAATCGGATTTACTTCCCATAATAACAGCTACTAACGGATTCATTTCATAACCTCCAAATCCGAAATTTTTTATTAATTTGCCCGTTAAATAATATTTTAAGCTTAAACAGTAAAACCGAACGGACACTTCTCTAAAAAATATAGAGAAAGTAGTCCGTCCGGTTTGAAAAAGCCCATAAGACTACCGGATTGCTCCTACTTCCTCATAGTCCAATAATTTACGGTTATCGGGTAGAAACTTATGGGCCATATTCCCAAGATTATATGAGGTTACAATCGTTTAATTTTTAAATAAAATGACTACCTACATATTAACAAGTTACTTTCTATCATGTCAATAAAAACATCGAACATTGAACGACCATTAAATAAGATTGTTCGTTTTTTACAACAGATTCATCATCATTTGAAAATAATAGAGCGCTGATGAATGAAATAAACTTGATAATCCGATAAGAACGTTTATTTTAAAAGTGGATCGTTTGGCAAAATTTTATATACACTTGAAAAAAAATAAATATTAATAACAATGAATGAAAATAAGTGATGAATGCGACAAATAATTGCCTTGGGCATAAACAAAAAACCACCATCGTAAAGTTTCCCTTTTTGTTTTCTACTAGTGAAGATGTTGAAAATCGCGATATGATCCCTTTTTACACTTTATGTTGGTGGTGGAAAAGCAAAAATGTAAATGTATAGAATGAAGGAGTTTTTTTAGGAAAGTGCTTGTTCTAAATGCAGGTTTGGAGCTGGTAACAGATTCGTTTAGAGGAGAATGTAAATCGATAAAATGCTTTGATTTTCTTGAAAATTAAAAAGACTGTAGGCAAAATACGATTTTTCGTATTTACCTACAGTATGAGTTGTTCTATTGGTGCCCGGCAACGTCCTACTCTCGCAGAGGGATGCCCTCTACTACCATTAGCGCTGAGAAGCTTAACTTCCGTGTTCGGAATGGGAACGGGTGTGACCTTCTCGCCATCGTCACCAGACAATTGTTCTCTCAAAACTAGATAATGTGAAGAAGTAAGAAAGAAAGTATCATGTTTATTTGGTTAAGTGCTCGCTCGATTAGTATCTGTCAGCTTCGCGTGTCGCCACGCTTCCACCTCAGACCTATCAACCTGATCATCTTTCAGGGAGCTCAAATGGGAAATCTCATCTTGAGGGGGGCTTCATGCTTAGATGCTTTCAGCACTTATCCCTTCCGCACGTAGCTACCCAGCTATGCCTTTGGCAAGACAACTGGTACACCAGCGGTGCGTCCATCCCGGTCCTCTCGTACTAAGGACAGCTCTCTCAAATTTCCTACGCCCACGACGGATAGGGACCGAACTGTCTCACGACGTTCTGAACCCAGCTCGCGTACCGCTTTAATGGGCGAACAGCCCAACCCTTGGGACCGACTACAGCCCCAGGATGCGATGAGCCGACATCGAGGTGCCAAACCTCCCCGTCGATGTGGACTCTTGGGGGAGATAAGCCTGTTATCCCCGGGGTAGCTTTTATCCGTTGAGCGATGGCCCTTCCATGCGGAACCACCGGATCACTAAGCCCGACTTTCGTCCCTGCTCGACTTGTAAGTCTCGCAGTCAAGCTCCCTTGTGCCTTTACACTCTGCGAATGATTTCCAACCATTCTGAGGGAACCTTTGGGCGCCTCCGTTACCTTTTAGGAGGCGACCGCCCCAGTCAAACTGCCTGCCTGACACTGTCTCCCGCCCCGATAAGGGGCGTAGGTTAGAATTTCAGTACAACAAGGGTAGTATCCCACCGACGCCTCCACGTAAGCTAAGCTAGCGCTCACGTTTCCACGGCTCCTACCTATTCTGTACAAGCTGCACCAAAATTCAATATCAGGCTACAGTAAAGCTCCACGGGGTCTTTCCGTCCTGTCGCGGGTAACCTGCATCTTCACAGGTACTATAATTTCACCGAGTCTCTCGTTGAGACAGTGCCCAGATCGTTGCGCCTTTCGTGCGGGTCGGAACTTACCCGACAAGGAATTTCGCTACCTTAGGACCGTTATAGTTACGGCCGCCGTTTACTGGGGCTTCGGTTCACACCTTCAGCGATTGCTTAAGCGCTCCCCTTAACCTTCCAGCACCGGGCAGGCGTCAGCCCCTATACTTCGCCTTGCGGCTTCGCAGAGACCTGTGTTTTTGCTAAACAGTCGCCTGGGCCTATTCACTGCGGCTCTCTCGGGCTTGCACCCTATCAGAGCACCCCTTCTCCCGAAGTTACGGGGTCATTTTGCCGAGTTCCTTAACGAGAGTTCTCTCGATCACCTTAGGATTCTCTCCTCGCCTACCTGTGTCGGTTTGCGGTACGGGCACCTTATTCCTCGCTAGAGGATTTTCTTGGCAGTGTGGAATCAGGAACTCCGGAAAATAATTTTCCTCGCTGTCACAGCTCAGCCTTACGGTAATGGGATTTGCCTCATTACCAGCCTAACTGCTTAGACGTACATCCAATTGTACGCTTACCCTATCCTCCTGCGTCCCCCCATTGCTCAAACGGCGATAAGGTGGTACAGGAATATCAACCTGTTGTCCATCGCCTACGCCTTTCGGCCTCGGCTTAGGTCCCGACTAACCCTGAGCGGACGAGCCTTCCTCAGGAAACCTTAGGCATTCGGTGGAAGGGATTCTCACCCTTCTTTCGCTACTCATACCGGCATTCTCACTTCTAAGCGCTCCACCAGTCCTCACGATCTAGCTTCAACGCACTTAGAACGCTCTCCTACCACTGACACCTACGGTGTCAATCCACAGCTTCGGTGATACGTTTAGCCCCGGTACATTTTCGGCGCAGAGTCACTCGACCAGTGAGCTATTACGCACTCTTTGAATGGTGGCTGCTTCTAAGCCAACATCCTGGTTGTCTAAGCAACTCCACATCCTTTTCCACTTAACGTATACTTTGGGACCTTAGCTGGTGGTCTGGGCTGTTTCCCTCTCGACTACGGATCTTATCACTCGCAGTCTGACTCCCAAGGATAAGTCTTTGGCATTCGGAGTTTGTCTGAATTCGGTAACCCGATGAGGGCCCCTAGTCCAAACAGTGCTCTACCTCCAAGACTCTTACACTTGAGGCTAGCCCTAAAGCTATTTCGGAGAGAACCAGCTATCTCCAAGTTCGATTGGCATTTCACCCCTACCCACACCTCATCCCCGCACTTTTCAACGTACGTGGGTTCGGGCCTCCATCCAGTGTTACCTGGACTTCACCCTGGACATGGGTAGATCACCTGGTTTCGGGTCTACGACCTCATACTCTTTCGCCCTATTCAGACTCGCTTTCGCTGCGGCTCCGTCTTTAAACTTAACCTTGCATGAAATCGTAACTCGCCGGTTCATTCTACAAAAGGCACGCCATCACCCATGAATGGGCTCTGACTACTTGTAAGCACACGGTTTCAGGTTCTCTTTCACTCCCCTCCCGGGGTGCTTTTCACCTTTCCCTCACGGTACTGGTTCACTATCGGTCACTAGGGAGTATTTAGCCTTGGGAGATGGTCCTCCCAGATTCCGACGAGATTTCACGTGTCCCGCCGTACTCAGGATCCACTCAGGAGGGAACGAAGTTTCAACTACAGGGTTGTTACCTTCTCTGACGGGCCTTTCCAGACCGCTTCATCTACCTCGTTCCTTTGTAACTCCATGTTGAGTGTCCTACAACCCCAAGAGGCAAGCCTCTTGGTTTGGGCTGTTCCCGTTTCGCTCGCCGCTACTTAGGGAATCGCTTTTGCTTTCTCTTCCTCCGGGTACTAAGATGTTTCAGTTCCCCGGGTCTGCCTTTCATAACCCTATGGATTCAGGTTATGATCCTATCCCATGACGGATAGGGGGTTTCCCCATTCGGAAATCTCCGGATCAAAGCTTACTTACAGCTCCCCGAAGCATATCGGTGTTAGTACCGTCCTTCATCGGCTCCTAGTGCCAAGGCATTCACCGTGCGCCCTTTCTAACTTAACCTTTTCGGTAAAAGATAAGCTGCGTATTTCGTTGTCAGCTGCACTCACTCCAATCCTCACGTACTTTTGTACGCTCCGGTTGTCGTTCATTTACTTCCTAGAACTACTTGCTTCTCTTTTCCCTTTTTTAAAAAAGCGTCGAATCTCTGCGTCAGTTTCCCTCACTCAGATCCTCACGTATGTTTATACGCTCCTGTCTTCGTTCGTTCACTTCCTTGAGCTTCTCGCTTCTTCTTTTCCTTACTTTAGACAATAAGCTTCGCTTCTAAATTGTCTTTTTTTTCGGTAAAAGATAAGCTGCGTATTTCGTTGTCAGTTGCATTCATTCACCCAATCCTCACGTACTTGTGTACGCTCCGGTTGTCGTTCATTTGCTTCCTAGAACTACTTGCTTCTCTTTTCCCTTTTTTTAAGAGATATCTTTGGTGATACTCGGTTTCTTTCTTTTGCCTTCTTCATTTATTATCTAGTTTTCAAAGAACAATATTTGAGAGATTGCTCTCTCAAAAACTAAACAAACAAACGATCAACCTTTAATGATTCCTTAGAAAGGAGGTGATCCAGCCGCACCTTCCGATACGGCTACCTTGTTACGACTTCACCCCAATCATCTGTCCCACCTTCGGCGGCTGGCTCCAAAAGGTTACCTCACCGACTTCGGGTGTTACAAACTCTCGTGGTGTGACGGGCGGTGTGTACAAGGCCCGGGAACGTATTCACCGCGGCATGCTGATCCGCGATTACTAGCGATTCCGGCTTCATGCAGGCGAGTTGCAGCCTGCAATCCGAACTGAGAATGGTTTTATGGGATTGGCTCGACCTCGCGGTTTCGCTGCCCTTTGTACCATCCATTGTAGCACGTGTGTAGCCCAGGTCATAAGGGGCATGATGATTTGACGTCATCCCCACCTTCCTCCGGTTTGTCACCGGCAGTCACCTTAGAGTGCCCAACTTAAGGCTGGCAACTAAGATCAAGGGTTGCGCTCGTTGCGGGACTTAACCCAACATCTCACGACACGAGCTGACGACAACCATGCACCACCTGTCACTCTGTCCCCCGAAGGGGAACGTCCTATCTCTAGGAGTGGCAGAGGATGTCAAGACCTGGTAAGGTTCTTCGCGTTGCTTCGAATTAAACCACATGCTCCACCGCTTGTGCGGGCCCCCGTCAATTCCTTTGAGTTTCAGCCTTGCGGCCGTACTCCCCAGGCGGAGTGCTTAATGCGTTTGCTGCAGCACTAAAGGGCGGAAACCCTCTAACACTTAGCACTCATCGTTTACGGCGTGGACTACCAGGGTATCTAATCCTGTTCGCTACCCACGCTTTCGCGCCTCAGCGTCAGTTACAGACCAGAGAGCCGCCTTCGCCACTGGTGTTCCTCCACATCTCTACGCATTTCACCGCTACACGTGGAATTCCACTCTCCTCTTCTGTACTCAAGTCCCCCAGTTTCCAATGACCCTCCACGGTTGAGCCGTGGGCTTTCACATCAGACTTAAAGGACCGCCTGCGCGCGCTTTACGCCCAATAATTCCGGACAACGCTTGCCACCTACGTATTACCGCGGCTGCTGGCACGTAGTTAGCCGTGGCTTTCTCGTTAGGTACCGTCAAGGTACCGCCTTATTCAAACGGTACTTGTTCTTCCCTAATAACAGAGCTTTACGATCCGAAGACCTTCTTCGCTCACGCGGCGTTGCTCCGTCAGACTTGCGTCCATTGCGGAAGATTCCCTACTGCTGCCTCCCGTAGGAGTCTGGGCCGTGTCTCAGTCCCAGTGTGGCCGATCACCCTCTCAGGTCGGCTACGCATCGTCGCCTTGGTGAGCCTTTACCTCACCAACTAGCTAATGCGCCGCGGGCCCATCTGTAAGTGATAGCCGAAGCCATCTTTTAACTCCTCTCCATGCGAAGAGAAGGGTTATCAGGTATTAGCCCCGGTTTCCCGAAGTTATCCCTGTCTTACAGGCAGGTTGCCCACGTGTTACTCACCCGTCCGCCGCTAACCGTTCAAAAGCAAGCTTTTGATCAGTTCGCTCGACTTGCATGTATTAGGCACGCCGCCAGCGTTCGTCCTGAGCCAGGATCAAACTCTCCAATAAATTTGGAGCGTTGATTCGCTCATAATAAAAAAATTAACGTTGGCAAGTGTCAGCTTCTAACAAATGGTTAGTTGCCTCCACTTTAAATTGTTGTTGACGTTTGTTTGTTTAGTTTTCAAAGAGCAGTCATATCTTGTCGCTCCGAAAGCGACTTCTCAATAATATCACCTATTTAAGATGATGTCAATAGTTTTTTAATATTTTTTAAAAAACATCATGACCTGCAACAACGTTGCTTTCCTATAATATCACCGTCTACAAACTTAGTCAACATAAATTTAAGAAAAAAAACAGACCATCGTCTTTGATGATCTGTTTTTTTCTTTACATTATTTAAGGAAGATAAAATATGATACGAAGACAATGAAAAGGAAGTACATAATAGGATGAATCTCTTTTACGCGTCCTTTTATCATCATTGTAATCGGATAAAATATAAATCCGATCGCAATCCCTGTTGCAATACTATATGTTAACGGCATAGCAATAATCGTTAAAAATGCTGGCACTGCAATTTCAAAGCGGGTCCAGTCAATTTGACCTAAAGAGGCAACCATTAACACTCCGACAATAATTAAAGCAGGTGCTGTTACAGGCGGTGTAATGACTTCAAGCAAAGGAAAGAATAAGAGCGACAAAAGAAAGAAACCAGCTGTTACAACTGATGCAAAGCCCGTTCTTGCCCCTGCAGCTACACCAGCAGATGATTCAACATATGAAGTAGTTGTTGATGTACCAAGAACTGAACCAACTACTGTTGCACATGAATCTGCGAAAAGCGCTTTACCGGCGCGCGGAAGTTTATTTTCCTTCATTAAACCTGCTTGATTGGCAACTCCGACAAGTGTGCCAGCTGTATCAAAGAAATCAACAAAAAGAAATGTTAAAATGACAGCGACCATTTTTCCTGTAAATAATTCACTGTCTAAATTCCCAAATGCTTCAAAAGCTGCTCCAAATGTTGGTTCCAAACTTGGAACTGCACCAATAATTTTTTTTGGCAAGTCGATTAATCCAAAAATCATACCTACAATCGCAGTAATCATCATTCCAAAGAAAATCCCGCCGCGCACTCCGCGAGTCATTAAAATAACTGTGACGAAAATACCAAAAATAGCCAATAGGGTGTTTCCATTTGTTAAATCGCCTAAACCGACTAAAACAACATCAGCATCAACAATAATTCCTGCATTTTGAAAACCAATAAACGTAATAAATAAACCAATTCCCGCACTTACTGCAAATTTAAGCTCTGCTGGAATAGAATTAATAATTTTCTCACGAATTCCTGATAAAGTTAACAAAATAAAAATGAGTCCTGATATTAATACTCCAGATAAAGCCGTCTGCCAAGGAATCCCCATTCCAAGGACAACAGAAAATGCAAAAAACGAATTTAAGCCCATTCCAGGCGCCAACGCAATTGGGTATTTTGCTAGCAGCCCCATTAAAAGCGAACCGATGGCTGCCGCTAATGCAGTAGCAACAAATACAGCACCGTAATCCATTCTCATTGAATCAGGCAGATCAGGAACTGAGCTAAGCGAAAGCGTAACTGGGTTCACTATTAAAATATAAGCCATCGATAAGAAAGTCGTTAATCCTCCGACAAATTCACGGCGATAATTTGTCCCCAATTCCTCGAATTGAAAATATTTTTTCATCGATTTTTCCTCCTATAAAGTTTACCAGACCAAACAAGATTGCCTTTATATTTACCCATCACTGATTCATCTTTATCTTATCGTTCCCATACAAAAAAAGAAAAAGCTCCGATACTCTCGGAGCGTTGACAAAAAGGGTAGTGACGATAAGTGAAGGATAAAAAAACAGCCTTCGTGTTATGATCAGTTACCTCGTAGTCAAGCTATTTACGGTAGCTCGGTAGAAACTCTTGGGCCTTATTCCCAACATTATACGATGTAATATTATTCATTCAATTCATTTTCATTCTACCAACGATATAAACAGTAGTCAACAAAAAACGAACATTATTGTTCTTTGCATTAAATTCATTCGTGTTTTCGTTTGTTAAACCCGCTCTTTAACAGTTTAGCGTTAATTTTACTGAATTTTAAATTAATAAAAATTAAAGCGTTACTACGAATTTTTTTTTACAAAGCAATATAAATCCCAATTTCCTTTAGTGCTTGATTGACTTCTGTGTGTAGTTTCCAACCTAATTGGTTCATTTCGATACTCATTTACTTCAAAATCAATGTTCTTTCTGAAAAAGAAAATAAGCTTCTTGAAGAACTATACGAAGTTAAGAGGATACAATTTGCGATAGTATAATCACATGAAGCAAGTTTGTCTAATTTCCAATATATGTAAATATGGTTATTAGAACAACGAGAAAGGTATCTTGAAAGTTCCTCTCTAAATTTTTTTGACGACTTTCAGAGTCGCTTGAAGCTGAACAACAAAAAGTTACACATTATCTAGAAAAAGGACACGATGAAATGCTGAAACAATATTGGAATTTAAACAACGGATTAACGAAATTGCCTTTGAAAAAGGAAAAGTAGAAATTTGAAGAGAGTGATCTTGCTTACTCAATTCGCCTTCTCCTAAAATAGTTTTCGTAATACTTTATTAAGTGCTTCAAAATCTTGGGCAACACTCTGCAAATTCTTTCAACCGTTCCTAATTACTGAACTAAATTCCAGCACTTTGATTATTTTTAATAATTGTATGCGCTGATCTGTTGCCAGATATAATAAAAGATGAATTTCGGACAAAATTTGGTTTTTAACGAACGCACAGTCCTTAGCAGGAGTTTTCTAAGCTGATTGGCTTTTTGTGCAGTTGGTTTAGTCTTTAATGTGAGTGATGAAAAGGACGTACTGTTGAACTTGTTCAATAGAATTATAGGCAAACATTCAATTAATGATAAATGACAGAACATAAATTATATGAAGTGTATTGTGCCTCATGAAATTGGAACTTTCATGTGCAAATAAAATTACTTATTCAACAAATGGGCCATATTTTTAGGGAACCTATGAATCTTCCAGAATCGGAAGAGTAAGAGGGGTGGGAATATTGTTTATTAGAAGAGCTTCAAAGAATTCAGGAGAGAACGCCATTTCTGAATTAATTGAAGTTATGATCGGTAATGTGAATCAATGGATTTATATTCGGCTCGATTGTCATTAAATGAAATGCCTGTTTTGGCCGCGGTCTGTATGTTAATATTACCTGTCATTTCTTCGGCAATCAGTTCATCTACGCCTAACCACACATATGTGAATAGTTTTAACGTGATTTTAGGACTAGAATGACCCATACGCTTGAATAGAATCAAAACAGAAACATTAAATTCATTAATGAAATAAGATGCATGCGAATGTCTAAGCCCTTTGGCTTGAATACGATGAACCTTCGCAAGCTTTATATAACGTTGAGTGATTCTTGCAAGCGTCAATTTAATCATTGGTGTTCCGTGTTTTCTCGATAATGCCAAATTACCTGGATGACCATTATAAGGAGAATTGGAATCTAGTCTAAACCGTTCAGTATGCTTATCAATCTGATCCGCTACGTGAGAAAGGCTTACTTTTTTATTCAATATTTTTTTTTTGAAAAAATCAATCATCACTGCCATGCAGTTAGTTTGACTATCATCGACAAGTTGCACCAATCCAAAAATATCGATTTATTTCCAGCCATATAGAATGGTGGATCAAACCCGTTAATTGGCTCGTCTAGAATTAATATTTTCGAATTGTGAATCATGGCTTTCGCCAGTCCCAACCTCTATTTGTTTTTTATGGGCAGATGTTTAGCTTTCTTGTCTTTATGAGCACTAGCTCCAGCTTGTTAATTACACGTTCAATGGATTGAGGATCAGATATTAGTTGCATTCCGCATAATATATATATATACCTCAAAAATAGTTAGTCCTGGATAGAAAGTAGTAGCTTCCTACCTTTTCCATAACTTATAGTTGCCAGAGTCAACCTTGCTCCCTAGTATGTAAATGCTCCCAGATGTGAGTTTGAGCAACGACAGAAGCATTTTAATTGTTGTTGTTTAGCCTGCCCCATTCAAACTGAGAAATCAAAATATTTCCCCACTATTTACATCTAGTGAAAAGTTGTTAACGGCATAGAATTCCCCAAATTTTTTACTAATCTCTTTAATTTATATTGCGGGTGATCCACCCTTTTTTTCTATTGCCAATATAATCTCTCCTTTTTAATAAAAAAATCTTTACTGTTGATTTCAAGTGAAGCAAATTTTCATTTTAATACTTGAACATAAACTGAATATCAATTCTTGAACTAGACGTTTGTTGATGTACAGTTTAGTTATGAACACTAAAATGATAGATAGAGGTTGTCACTTTGGATGTTCTTTTGCGCTTGCTTTAAGTGTTATTTTACACTTCCGACTTTAAAAACCCAGTTACCTTCACATAAGAAGATTAGCTGGATTTCTAAATTATTTACATCGCCATCTATTATGATCTGTTCAATAAAAAGGTGACTGCTCATTGTTCCGCAATCGCGACCGTTAGTTGAATAAACTGAGTATTTGACATTAAAAACTTAAGTGGATATTATAGATATATTAAATCTATAATAGGAATGATAATTATGAAGTTAACAAAAGCAACGAACTATGCTCTCCACACCATGCTGTTTTTAGCTGTTAATCCTCCCGAGGAGCATATTAGTTTGGCAAAATTAGCTGAACCCCAAGAAGTTTCAACGACATATTTATCTAAAATACTAACAAAGTTAGTAAAGTCGGGTATGATTGAATCTGTCTCAGGTGCAAATGGGGGCTATAAATTAAAACCGGGTTGGGAAGAACTTTCATTACTCGATGTTATAAAAGCTATTGAAGGTTTGACGCCTATTTTTGATTATTGTCTCAACCATAATCCTGATTGTTTAATTCAGAAGGCGATTGAATCAGCCGAGGAAAAGCTTTTGGATGAATTGAATCAAACACGTATAATTGACCTGGCTAACAAAATGAATAAGGCATCATCTAAATAAATTATGATGTCTCTTAGCTAAAATATAGATATTAAAACTCTATGATATATATTATGAATACGGAGGAAAATAATAATGAATAAATATGATTGTATTGTCATTGGTGGAGGACCTGCTGGATTAAGTGGAGCTTTAACTTTAGGAAGAGCGCGTAGAAAGATTGTCATATTTGATAACGGAACAAATAGAAATCGTGTAACTCAGGAGTCACATGGGTTTTTAACAAGAGATGGAATTAAACCGCAAGAATTCAAAAATTTTGCCCTTAAAGGATTAGAAACTTATCCTTCTATTTCAATTTTTAATGAGACGGTTATTGAAATAAATAGAGATGATCAAAATGATTTATTTTTAGTCCATACATCGAATAATAAATCTTATATAACAGAAAAAATCCTGTTGTCTACTGGTATACAAGAGGAATTTTCCTTATCACAAATTAGACAATATTACGGTAAAAGTTTATTCAGCTGTCCATATTGTGATGGTTGGGAGCTGAGAGACAAGCCGTTAGCTATAATAGCTGAAAATGATGAACATATTAACCATATGACTAAATTGGTTTTTAATTGGTCAAAGGATTTAATCGTTTTTACTAATGGTTATCAGCTATCCAATAAATTGCGAAATGATTTTGAAAATAAAAAGATTAAGGTTTATACAGCTGTTATAAAAAACTTATATGGAAAACATGGGAACTTGGAAAGTATTGAATTAGAAACAGGTGAAAATATTCTAAGAAGTGCTGGATTCGTAGTTCCAAATTTTTATCGCCCTAATAAATTCGCTAAACAATTAAAATGTCAAGTTGATGAAAAAGGAGGAATTATCACAGACGGTGCTGGACGAACAACAGCGAATGGGATATATATCGCAGGTGAAACTAAAAAGGCAGGACCTTCTTCTTTGATGATTGCTGCCGCCGACGGCAATAAGGCTGCTTTTAGCATAAACATGGATATAACATTAGATAGATTTTAATTCAAATCCACATGTTAAACTTATCTTTCATTTTACACATTTAGCTTACTTAATTGTCTTCTACTATTTTCGCAAACTCGTCATAAATTTAGAACAACTTATGGACATCTATGATCGAAACGATTTAGCGATGAAATTATGGGAAGAGTTAAGACTTTCTATAGAACGACTTTTCTGATTACGAAGCAATTACCAGTATCATTATGATTATTGAAGAAAACTTTAGGCTTTATCCAAAGACTTATCACTCAGATTGAAAAAACACTTGAAATTAATAAGCTTGAAACGATAACAACAGAGCTGAACGTGATGTTTAATATTTTAGTAGTTGAGGATGTTGTCAATACACAAATGCTGATGTATGCAGTTTTGAACCAATGACGATACCATGCTTAGGTAAACTATTTTTGTATTCGAGAGAAATGATTAGTGGTGCCTTTGATAAATATACAATTAGTACAGCAGAAGTAAAAGCTTTATATAGGATATTCGGATTTTAGTGTGGAAAACTCATTTTACCTAATAAATGTTCACATAGCATTAATTCGGATTATCGTGTAGAAGAACATAACAGCCTAAAGGATGATTCTATTAATAATAATTTGATAACAGTCTTGAGGGCCTATTTGACTAATCTTTTTTCAAGATTAGGCTCTAACTCAAACTGAAACTGGCTTGTTAAGGTTTATTTTAGTTAACTTTCTTATAAGTTAAGGGATATCAAACTTTAGAACAGTGAGCTGGTATCCAACCTTTTATCAGTGCACCACCTTCAGAATGATTATCCACGACAAGGTCACCCCCATGTCGTCTAACGATCCTTCTTGAAATAGTCAAACCTAACCCGCCCCCTCCGGTTGAACGATTTCGTGATGCTTCACCACGATATAGTGGATCAAAAACACGATGAATCTCTTCTGAAGAGAAACCTTTTCCCGTATCTTGAACAATAAAGACCACTCTGTTACCGTCCTTATAGCATTGTATAAAAATTTTACCAGAGTGTGGTGTATGTCTGACAGCATTATCCAATAAGTTATTTATGGCACGCTCTAATAAATACGAATCGCCCATGATCATACAATCATCCCCAAAATAGTTTGCGATAATAGAGATGTTGTTTTGCTTAGCTAGTGGATTCAGGCTATCAATCGACTTCTTTAATAAAATAGGAAGATTAACCATGTTTTTTTTGAGATCCATCTCCAAATATTCCGTCTTTGTAAATGTAAAAAGATCCTCTACAAGACGGGCCAATTGTGCTGACTTTTCCTTACAAACTGACAGATACCTTGCTTGTTTATCTGGAGAATCAGCAATTCCTTCCTCTAGACCATCCAAATAACCTCGTAAGGCGAATAATGGTGTCCGTAAATCGTGGGCGACTGCAGCAATGATAAATCGGCGTTCTTCCTCCAATTCCACTTGTTTTTGTATGGATTCTTGAAGACTATCTGTCATTATTTGAATTCCGCCATGAACTTCCGTAATTTCTTTGATCGGGGACTCAGGTAATTGGACATCCAAATCCCCTTCTGCGACTTGTCGGACTGCCAGGCTCATTTTCTCAAGCGGTTTGAGAATGAACCTTCTCATGACATAACCGATGATAAAAAAAGCTAACAATAATCCTGTAAATGCCACAATCATCTGAACCACTCTTGAATTTGGCTGAAAAATCATTACTCTTCCTAATAAGCGACCATCTTGCATAATTGAAAACTGTTCCGCTCGTGTAAATGAGTAATTCTTCTCAGGGGAAAATTGGAAAATTTTTTGATTTGATTCGGTTAAAATTTCTACACCCATGTCCAATGCTTGTAACTTTCCTCTTAAATCATCTTGCCATTTGGGATCAGACCAGTTTTCTGTATTTGTTTCAATGAAGCGGCTCATTTTATTTAAATCTTCTTTCTGAGCTTCATTCGTATCGAAACTGAGTGATTTTGTTGTTAGTAAGTGGGCCGTTACGTAAAATACCCATGGCAACATCAAG
The DNA here is from genome assembly GCF_019915265.1 of Bacillus aquiflavi. Lineage (NCBI taxonomy): Bacteria > Bacillati > Bacillota > Bacilli > Caryophanales > Bacillaceae > Bacillus > Bacillus aquiflavi. The sequence continues at coordinate 184,656 of NZ_CP082780.1, read as the reverse complement.
ATTAAAAGCAAACTAAGTATAGAAAATGTACGAATGCGAATTGATCTCATTTTATTCTCCTTTAAAACGGTAGCCTATACCCCAGACATTGAATATATATTTTGGTTCGTTTGGATCGGCCTCAACTTTCTCACGTAGGCGGCTAATATGGACGCGGACAGTATGTTTATCGCCAATTCCATCCCAAAATTTTTCAAGTAATTGATCATATGTAAAAAAAATTTGCGGATGCTCGGCAAACAGTCGCAATAATTCATATTCTTTTGGTGTAAGTGAGATGCATTTTCCCTCTACAAATACTTCTCTTGTGGATAAATCCAAAGTGAGACCACCGTAATCCAAGATCCTCCTGCTAAATCCCTTCTGGAAACCAGAGCGTCGCAATACAGCTTTCACTCGGGCAATCACCTCACCCGGAGATGCGGTTTTAACTATATAATCATCCCCTCCAAGTGCCAGCCCGCGAATTTTATCTACATCATCACTGAGGGCGCTCAAAAAGAGGATAGGAATGTTACTTTCCTTCCGTACCTGCCGACAGAACTCGAAACCATTTTGTCCCGGCATCATGATGTCAAGAATGATGCAATCAATTGTAACCTGCTTAAGTGCAGACAGTGCTTGATCGGCGTCATAAGCAGTTTTTACATAGAAACCGTCATTCTCCAAGAAGTCTCTTAATAGTTCGACAATGCTTTTGTCATCATCCACAACCAGAATCGTCTGTATTTCCTTCACAAAATCCTACCTTCCCTTCGATGCTAGTTAAAGAAAAGAACCTTCCATCGAAACCAACTTTTAGTATATCACTGTTTCAACAATGAGTTAAATCACTTTTTTGTGATGGATTGTGATTGTTTTGTGACCTTTTTGTACCATCATTTGAGACACTTAAAGGTTATTCTTAAATTGTGAAACGATCGGCGAATATTCACTATAAATAAAGTGTTTCGCCTCACTTTTACTACTACTTTTACTACTCGAAGGGGGGTACACAAATGGGTTTCGAAACTCACAGTTTCTCATTCTTTCCATTCGGTGCTTTGTTTTGCCTTACACTTTTCTGCTTTATGGCGGTTCGAATCTTTGAAATTCGCTGTCGTTATAAGGTTTCCAATCAGAAAGATAGGGACATAACCATGATTCTTAAAAATCGGTTAGTCAAGGGAGAACTTGATGAAGCTGAGTATCAAAGGTTGAAAGAGCTTCTTACAAAATAAAAGAACGCTTCTTGTGGCACGGGGGCAAATTAATTGCCAGAAGGCTTGATTAAAATTTTAAAAAATGGAGGCAATATGTATGAATGTTCAAATTGTGTTGTTTGATGGATTTGATTTATTGGATGTAATTGCTCCTTATGAAGTGTTTAATGCAGCTGGAATGTACTCAAAAGAGGACATAATCGTTAAACTAGTTTCCGCAGAAGGTGAACGAATGGTGACAAGTGGAGTAAATCAATTACAGCTCCAAGCAAGCGGCAAAATTGATTTATCCTCTAAAGGAATCATTCTTGTTCCAGGGGCATCTGGTTCTGTTGATGATAATGAACCAGATTCAATACCAATAAGAATAAAAGAAGCAACTGAAACAGAATTAAGTAATGTATTAAAAGAAGCAATTCGGAAACCTGATATCTTGCTTTCCACAGTTTGTGGAGGTTCTCTCCTATTAGCCATGGATGGTCTGCTAGAAGGCCGTCATGCCGTTACACACCATTTGGGAATGGGGCTTTTGCAAGCTACAAATACGTTTCCGGTTCATGCCCGGGTTGTAGACGACGGTGATCTTATCACTGGTGGTGGCGTTACTTCGGGACTTGATGTTGCGCTTTATTTAGTTGAGCGGGAGTTAGGCCCCCGTATAGCACATGCTGTGGAACAACTATTTGAGTACGAGCGCAGGGGCACAGTTTGGAAAGCTGAAGGAAATGCACCTAAAGAAAGCAAACATGATAATCCAATGGAAGCGACAAGTTCCCACTCCTCTAATCAAACTTATAAGAGCTTTAATTTCCAAGGAAAATGGGATACTACAATTTCCACTCCTATTGGGAGTCTTTCCGTTTTATTAGATTTATCTTCTAAAGATGGTCGTATAGCCGGAATTGCAAAGCAAGGAGAAGATATAGTCACTTTGAACAATATTGTACAGGAAGGGAATCAATTAAAATGGTCTATGAAAGTGAAGAAACCTATATGACTTTCTTTAAAATTTACCGTTTCTGTAGATGGAAACAGTATGTATGGTGAAGCAAAGGCTAGTATGCTTCCCTCATCAAAATTAATTGGACATCGTGTTTCTTAAGAATGGAGTTGTAGTTATGTATTCATTTATTGTATTTGCTCATGTAATAGGTGCTTTATTGCTCGGTAGTTTTCTAGCTTTTCCAGTTGCTTTTAAATCTCTTTTGTCACGATCAGGTAATGAATTGAAAATAGCTGTTAAAACATTAGTAGGCTTTACTCGCTTTGCCCATTATGCATTAATTTTGTTAATCATTACCGGAGGATGGATGGTAATGGGATATGCCACTTATCCTTCTTTGTTATGGGTGGTGCTATCATTAGTCCTGTTTATGCTAATTGGTGCCTTGATAGGTATGATACAAAATAACTTGAAACGAGTCATTCTTACAGAGGATCCTGACAATGCGTTACAACGAAATAAGGCCAAACTTAATATACTCGGTTGGTTTACATTTGTGCTTATTTTTATTGTTGTTTTTGTTATGACAAATCATGGTTTATTTGCCTAAATACAGGGGAAGGATAACGATAAATGAAAAAGAACATTTGGATCATTTTTTTAATCGTGTCGTTCATGTGGGTCATGCATACATTTTCAAAAAACTTCATGCTCGATCCCACTTTTCAGAACTTTCTTGCTAGAAAAGATGAAGTTCTAACTAACGAATCATTGTGGATACTTATGATTAGATTACATATCATTTTTGCTATTATCTCCCTAATCACTGGACCCTTGGGTGTGATCAAGAAATTACGAATTAAATCTATCCAATTTCATCGTTGGAATGGTCGAGTCTATGTACTGTCTATTTTGTTAAACTTTCTCCCTGGTATTTACGTTTCTTTTTTTGCAACAGGAGGATGGCTGAGCACCATTGGATTTCTCGTTTTAAATACACTATGGTTTGGTACAACCATTCTAGGCTATATCAATATTAGAAGAAAAAAAGTGATAAAACATAGTGCATGGATATTAAGAAGCTTCGTTCTTACCTTTGCAAATATGTTCATCTACATCATTGTGGCCATTTCACACAATGCCTTGCAATTTTCGTATGGTACTTCATACACAATTGCTGTATGGTTATGCTGGGTGATTAGTTTATCCATTGCAGAAATCATGATAAGAAAAAAAGTATTTATATAATTGGATATTAATATTAATGTGGTGTACGAAGAAATCTATGGTGCTGATTTTTCCACAATGACTAAGGCAATAGAGGAGGATTTTTTTAGCCCTATTTCCATACTATTTTCCGAATACCCATTATATATACCACTAAAATATTTTAGGTCCATGATAACTTTTTCAACAGAAATTCAAAATAAAATTACGAAGTGCTTCTTCCATTCAAGTTTTCTTCATTAATCATATGTTTGTTCTTTGACAAAGAAAGCACGGAAGATAACGCCGTGCAGTATAACAGTAGTATGACTTTTGAGAAGTTTACGAAGGAGATTTTTACCTTGGTATAAGAACTAAGTTAAAGAAAGCACTTTTGAGAATAGGAAACACACAATAAATAAACACTTTGCTTATTTTTATAACGTAAGTCTTTCAGACATCACACCATTAATTTTGCAAAGATGGCAATTAACCGCTACTGAAAAATACTCTAGTCAAAACGTTCGAGGCATACAAGATTGATTATCCTTAGCTCTTGATAGAGCGATTATTTTAGGATTAATGAAAGAAAATCCATCAAAAAAAATTGGAAATGTTAAAAAAGTTAAAGCTGAAATTGACTTTTGGACGAAGGAAGAATTTGAGGCTGTTATATCCAAGATTTATCTAGGCGATTATTTTCAGCATTTTCAATTTATTATCTGGTTCTTATTCATGACAGGTATGCGTGTTGGTGAAGCTCCTGCTTTACAATGGGATGATGTAGACTTTGAGAAAGGAACGCTAAACATTTCCAAAACTCTTTATTCCAAGAATGCTTCCAATTATCGTTTTACAGAGCCTAAAACGAAAGCAAACATTTGAGTTATTGCTTTAGATTCAGATACACTAAGCTTATTATGAGATTGGAAGGAGACACAACAGAAACAATGTAAAACCAATTTCATTTTATCATATAATGGAATTCCAACTCAAAAATACACTGTTTCCCATTCTATTAAACGCTTTGCCAAGGCTGCAAATATCCACAAAATCAAAATCCATGGATTAAGACACTCTCATGCCTCTTTATTAATTAGTATGGGAAAAAATCCTTTAGTGATTAAAGACAAACTTGGACATGAGGATATACAAACGACTTTAGGTACCTATGGGCATCTCTATCAAAATAGCCATTTTTAAGTTGCTGACAAATTAAGTAATTTTATTAAACTAAAAACAAGTGAATACACAATTTGTACATTAAAGCAGCAATCAGTTTATGCAGACAACATTTCAAAGTGTGTCACAACTGTGCCATGAAGAATAAAAAAGCCCTAAAAACCCTGTGTTACCAAGGCTTTTAGGGTACTGTTACTATTCCCACTCAATTATAGAAGGGTAGACCATGCGCTAAATTTGGACCATATTTTTAAAAATAATTTACGTAAATTTTTCGCTTCTACTGTATGTACCGTTTTCCGCGCAAAAAAAATTAGACCTTCGCTAATTTGCGAAAGTCTTACGTTTTATTGTAATTTAATTATAACGCTGTCGTCGGTAAAAGGATTCGGCGAATAAATTAATTCGAGGTCTTGGTCGCCGGCCGGCACTTCGAACGACACCGTACCCTCAACCGTTCCGCCTGCTGCTAATTCGCCCGAGCTTAGCGCTGTGTTAGAGTCTACTATCGTTATCGCCTGATCAACTATATTACCACTGCTCGTTTTTATTTTAAAACTCATCGGATTGTACGAGATGTTCTTTTCGCCACCGTTCTCAATCTTGACGTTTACAACTATGAACTCGTGCCCGTCTTTTGCTTTATCGTAATTGCCCGACGTTTTCCGCTCGACGTTGACCGCCGACACATTATGATTTTTAATTTCGGCAGTATCGCCTATTTTATAATCTTTCGGCGCTTCTTCTTCCGCAACTTTCGACTTTTCCTCTGCTCCGCCGCTCTTAACTTCACCCGCCGTTGTGGTAGCGACTTTTTCTGCACCGCCTTTAGCACTTTCTTTGTCCTCGCCCATGCCCGCGCCTACCGCGCCCAGTACGATAATAAGTGCAACCCAAAAGTACCAACGCTTGAAAATCGGTTTCTTCGTTTTTTCCAACCGTAACCCTCCCGTAATGTAATTGTTAGTTTGACTATATTGTACCATATTCCGTAATTTTATCCAAATTAGTTTTATCGGTATATCTCGTAATGGGCTTGTCCTGCGTCCAATTTCGAGGACATCGTCCATCTGTAGACCTCGTAGGTACTGCGTAGTGATGTCAATATTACTGTGACCAAGCAATCGAGACAGTGAGTAAACGTCTATACCTTGCTTAATCTGCCTTTGCGCAAAGTAGTGCCGGCAATCGTGCGGGCTGCAACGAATTTCCTCGCGTACCTTCGCTTTTTTCCCCGCTTTTCTCAGTATCTTGTTTACGTTTGAGCGGGACATGCCGTCCGCCTCTTGATTTAAAAAGTAATAATCCCCGACCATGCTCGCCGGCAAATGCTCAAAACGGAGCTTTCTCGCTCGTTCAAAGCGTTTCATTTGGCGGTGCATCTTTTTAATACCGCTCGTGACTGCCTTTTCCTCGGATAAATATACGGTCAATAAATACATCACTATTCTTTAGTCCGACTAATTCACTAACCCTTATGCCTGTCTCGAATAAAAATATAAGTACCGTCTTATCTCGGATATTGCTATATGTCTGCGTGCCGGTAGAGTCGATTATCTGCTTAACTTCATCGTCCGTAAATGTCGTTATAACTGTGCGGCCTTCTTTCAGATTTTTAATATCGGTCATCGGATTGTTTTCTTTTTTGATAACCCCCATATCTACTAAAAACTTGAAAAATACCTTTAACGTAGCCAATCGGTTATTAATCGTGATATTCTTTTCACGTCCCAAATTCTGCCTGTGACGTATAAATAGCTTGATATGCTTTTCGGTTACCAGCGTTACATTGTCGATAAATAGCTCGTCGATCATGTACGTTTTCCAACTATTTAGGCGATGCTGGCATAGCGCGACATACTTTTTCGATAATCCATTTATGTGCTGCTCGAACTCAAATTCCTTGATCGCATCAACTATTTTCAACGTAAAAAAGCACCTCCTTTACCCGATTAAAAGTAAAAGAGGCGCTTTTTATAGTTGCGCATTGAAACGTATTTAGTTGTACCGTTTTTTAGCGAATAGCTTAGCGTCAATATCTACGGTGTTTATACGATATGCGAACAAATGTTCCTTCATTCCCACTCAATTGTAGCAGCCGGCTTACTCGTAATATCATACACAACCCTGTTGACGTGGTCTACTTCATTTACAATTCTTGTTGAGATTTTTTCTAACACATCCCACGGAATTCGTGCCCAGTCTGAAGTCATTCCATCGATAGATGTGACAGCACGAATGCCAATCGTATAATCATACGTACGGGCATCACCCATCACACCGACACTGCGAATGTTAGGCAAAACGGTGAAATATTGCCAAATATCACGTTCTAGACCTGCCTTGGCAATCTCTTCGCGTAAAATCGCATCAGAATCGCGGACAATTTTAAGCTTGTCCTCGGTAATTTCCCCAAGTACACGAATACCAAGACCAGGGCCTGGGAACGGCTGACGCCAAACGATCTCATCTGGAATGCCAAGTTCTGTTCCAAGCGCACGAACTTCATCTTTAAATAACATTTTTAACGGCTCAATTAAAGTGAATGCCATGTCTTCAGGCAGACCGCCGACATTATGATGTGATTTTATCGTTTGTGCAGTTGCCGTTCCACTTTCAATAATGTCAGTATATAACGTTCCTTGGGCTAAAAACTCTATTCCTTCTAACTTAGCCGCTTCATCATCAAACACATAAATGAATTCATTGCCGATGATTTTGCGCTTTTTCTCAGGATCAGTTACTCCTACAAGTTTATTTAAGAAACGATCTTTAGCATCAATCTTAATGACGTTCATATGAAAGCCGTCGGCAAACGTCTTCATTACACTTTCAGCTTCACCTTTGCGAAGTAAACCGTGGTCAACAAAAATACAAGTAAGCTGGTCACCAATCGCTTTATGAAGCAGAACTGCGACAACAGAAGAGTCAACTCCTCCGCTCAACGCACAAAGAACCTTTTTATCTCCAACCGTTTCACGTATTTTTTCAACTTCCAATTCTATAAAATTTTCCATCGTCCAATCGCCTTTACATCCGCAAATGTGAAAGACGAAGTTTTTGATGATTTCATTGCCAAATACAGAATGATGGACTTCAGGATGGAACTGAACTGCATACATATTTCGTGTTGGATCACTCATAGCAGCAATCGGACCAGATGGATTCGTTCCATTTACAATAAAACCTTCAGGTGCTTCAACAACAAGATCGCCATGGCTCATCCAAACGGCTTGTTCATTAGGCAAACCTTCGAAAAGCGGTGACTGTTGTTCAATAGTTAACACAGCTTTCCCATACTCTCTCTGTTTCGCACGCTCTACCTTTCCACCGTAATGTACCGCCATTAATTGCATACCGTAGCAAACCCCTAAAATTGGGAGCCCCAGTTCAAAAATTTGTTTATCGCACTGAAAAGCATTATCACCATATACACTATTTGGACCGCCAGAAAGAATAATCCCTTTCGGATTCATTGCTTTAATTTCTTCTGCTGTTATTGTATGTGGATGAAGCTCACTATAAACTCCAAGCTCACGAATACGGCGAGTAATTAATTGATTATATTGACTGCCAAAATCAAGTACAATAACTTTTTCTTCTTTTTGTAAAAATTCGTTCCCCGACACGTAGGTCACCTCATTTAGTTTAAGTAAATTAACTGATTCTTCTCCTATTGTAAACATCTTCATAGGAAAGCTTGCACATAAAATAAAGAAAACTAGAACTCCCCTTTTTCATGAATATAAAAAACAGATTTCTAGTCTAAAGCACATTTTAAAATCTGCCTTCATAGTCAAATCATTTACGGTGATTTGGTAGAAACTTTCGAACCATATTATCGAGGATATATGAATGGCATCTACTATATTCAGCTAATGATTATTTTATCAAGATGTTAAAAATGTGGTCAAGTTCTCATTGTTTTAATTAAATTTTCCCATAATTCGTTCACCTCTGCAATTTCTTCGACTGCTAATTCTCCACTATATACGTATTGTTCATACTTTAAAGTTAAACAAGTCATCTCATTTATCGAAAAGAAACGATCCACATGTTTTGCAAATTCACGAAGAGTATCGCCGTTTTTTCTCTCTAAACCAATACGTTCCAATTCTTTTAATAAAACAAAATAAGCTTTTTCAAATTGCTCTGGATCGTGAAAATTCTTATATTTAACAAGATAATAATATGGAAGCCATTTACCGCGAATGAAATATAGGACAAATGCGACGGCAAGCATGAAACATAATAAAAGAACCATCCATTTCCAACCGTTTTTCAAAAAGTCGGCGGCACTTTTCCACCATTTCTCAAGCATTGTAGGAGCAACAGTCGAATCCTTTTCAGTCTTTTCAACCTTTTCTTGCTTAGGCTGCTCAATTTCTTGCTCTGGCTGTTCTTTTTCAACTTCTTCCTGTTTATGTTGATTTAATTGGTAGTTAAATTGAGCATTATTGGAAAATCCTTTTGTCGGTTCAAAAGGGACCCAGCCAACATTTGGGAAATAAACTTCAACCCAAGAATGGGCATTATTGTTCGTAATCTCGTATAACTTTTTTCCACTTTGGGAAACTCCTTTATATTCCCCCTCGGTAAATCCTTTCACCCAGCGGCTCGGAATTCCTACAGACCGCATCATGACAACCATCGAAGACGAAAAGTTATCACAGTACCCTTTTTTCGTTTCAAATAAAAACTGATCAACGTAATCATCACGATCTGAAGGAATGGCAACATCGCGCTGATCATAAAAAAATTCTCCACTTTGAAAAAAGCGTTCGACCGCCTTAGCTTTATCAAACCAATTACTTTCCGCGCTAGTAATTTCTTCAGCTAAATGAGTCGTTCGTTGCGGCAATCCCTCTGGAAGTTGGGTATATTGTTCAATAAAAGACTGAGGCAAATCAGCCGCATTCACATCAGTTACTTCTTTTAAATGTTCTACATGATAAGATGGGTTATGATACGTAATGTCATAATTGCTTAACGCAATAGCCTTTCCATTATAAATTGGCTCAATTTTTCCTGTCGACTTATTCACATTGTAGGATAGATCACCATTAGATGAAGTGTCGGTATGAATATATTTAATTCCATTAGGATAAAAAATATGAACGTAATCACGGTTCATAATGACAGATGAACGCTGCTCTGTCGTTTCCACCCCGTCGAGAATATCAACAATCGGAATACGTTCGTCTTGATGAATGAAAACTACTTTATCATCATGAGACCTTTCCCATCCTTTACCTGTATACACATCTTTTGTTTCTGCCTTCCAATAATGCTTTGAATCGATCTCTGTAGTAAAGACAACCTCATCATCTCCAACAAATGGCCCGCCTAAGTTCGAATCATCCATACTATAACCAACTTTTGAAGCTTGTTCTCTTTCATTTCCTTGTCCAACGGATTTAAAAAAAGGAACTGGATCAGGCCACATAGGCCCCGCCTTTGGACCAACGAACCCTGTAATGATACATAGTAAAACAATACTTAAGCATACGCTAAACCATTTCTTCATCATTGAGCGATTTTGTACATTTATTTCCTGTTCATTTAATCTAATAAAGGCAAGCATGCCTAATAAAATAAATCCGGTGCTAACGGTCCGTACAATCGCCCATTTTGCATCATACGGAGTAAAAATATCTAAAACGGTAATATAAGTAATCGTCATCAAAAGAAAAAGGAACATACTTCTCAACTTAATCAGCCAATAATGAATTAAATAAGTAATTAACCATAATAAAATATAGAAAAGTAAACTTCTAAAAGGATTGCTTAACTGATCCCACTCACGGCTAAAAAGGAACTGAATATTCTTCTTAACATCAGCTAAAAATAGCGGAAACCACTTAAATTTGAAAAAAGAGGCGTTCAAATATAAATGATTTAACGAGTAAATAATATAAACAACTTTAACAAAGACAGTCAATGAAGTATTCACATTAAAAAAAGCGAGCCCAAAAGAGATGACAATAAAAAGGATAAATAGATGAATATATCCTGTATCTGTTAATTGCTCAATCGGACGGAACCACTCTAGCAATAAAATAAAACTAAAAATATACAATAGAAGAGAGATGACTTTTTTAGAAGCTGCCTCTTGATTCATCATCGGCTCACCTCCGAAAAAGCATCGACAATTTTAACATGAATTCCTCGAGAAAGTGCAAACGTTAATAAAGGATGCTCTTCATTACTTTCTTTATCCTTCTTACCTTGGATTAAAAAAATCGTAGCTGCCCCCTGAGAAGTGTACTGTCCCACTTTTTCAATAATTGCTTTATTCAATTGTCCAGTTATAATGACTGGTGCTGCACTTTGTCGTAATGAAATTCGTTCCATATCTAGCACTCTATCTAAAGGAACTGCACTATTATCAGCTACTCTTATGAAGTGATGAAAAAGCTGCCGCTCCTGCTCTATCCCTCCCCCGCAAGGGAAAAATACTCGGTCTGGACCGAAAGAAAGGAGACTGATTTGAATCCCTTTTCTCGTCATTGCCTTCATGAGTGAAGCAGTAAACGAAACAATATCTTCAAAATAAACGTTCGGGCTCCGATCCATTACAAGTAGCATATAATGCGAATGAGGCTGTTCAAATTCCTTCGTCATCATTTCATTTCGTTTTGCACTAGCTTTCCAATTAATCCAAGAATAACGATCACCTGGCTGATACTTCCTCACTCCGGTTGCTACAGTCGTTTCTCTTTGGATTCTTTCCATAGAAGCAGCTATTCCATGATCATGGCGATTTATTAGTGGGGAATAAACAATATCAACAACTTTTGGATAGACAATTATTTTATTCTCACAAGTTAACACTGTTTCCTTTTTCATTAAGCCAAACGGATCGCCTGTTTTTAAGTGAACGGATTGTAAAAAATGTTCGCCACGCGGCAAATGTTCAATGATATATTCACAGCTCATTTCTTTACGAAAACCGGGAATAAGAAGCACTTTCGTCGTTCTCTCCATAGATGAGAACTGTTCCTTCACAACTAAATAAAGTAACGGAAATGGGAAACGGCGTCGAAGCTTTAAAGTGACTTTTAACTTTTCACCAACGGTCAACTCGGCTTTAACCAATTCTCTCTTCACGTGAATATGCTTCAAATCATAAAAAAATAAGCTAAGAGCATAGAGACCCATTGGAATTAAGCTATAAAATAAAAACCAGCTGACAAATCCACCTTGAAACATCGCATACGAAAAGACAACACCGACTAAACATAAGAGTGTCATTAGCCTCGAGAAAGCGATCACTCTTTTCATACTATCTCACTAACCTTTGCACTGGAACAGAAGTTTCTTCTAGTATACGGGAAATGATTTCTTCTGAGCGAAAGCCTGCATATTTCGCCTCTGATTTCATCATGAGACGATGAGTGAACACGAAAGGAGTTAAATATTGAATATCATCAGGAATGACATAATCTCTTCCATACATAAACGCATACGCTTGGGCCGCTTTCATTAACGCAATAGATCCGCGGGGACTTACACCTAAGTAAACGCTATTATGATTCCTCGTTCCGTTTGCAAGATCAACAATATAACGCTTGATCGTCTCATCGACGAATACGTTTTTAATTTGCTGCTGCAAAACAATTAAGTCTGCGATATCGATAACCGGTTGCAGTTCTTCAATTGGCGGTACTTTCATTGCCCTACGTAACACTTCCATCTCCTCATCAAAATGAGGGTAGCCCATTTCCATTTTTAATAAAAAGCGATCTAGCTGTGCTTCAGGAAGCGGGTACGTTCCTTCATACTCAATCGGATTTTGCGTTGCCATAACAAAAAAGGGCTTATCAAGCTTATGAGTGACCCCATCTATCGTCACACTGCCCTCCTCTAATCCTTCCAGCAATGCCGATTGTGTTTTAGGTGAAGTACGATTAATTTCATCGGCTAAAATAATGTTCCCCATAATCGGACCAGGTCTAAATTGAAATTCCATTTCCTTTGGGTTATAGATTGAGACCCCTGTCACATCAGACGGCAAAAGGTCAGGTGTAAATTGGATTCGTTTAAATTGAGCATTAACTGATTTCGCCAATGCTTTAACTAACATTGTCTTCCCAACACCAGGCACATCTTCAAGCAACACATGTCCGCCTGATAACAAAGCGACTAAACTTAATTCAGCTACATTCCGCTTACCAATCATTACTTTTTCAATATTGTGCAATATATTTTCAATCATATAATTCATTTTATTTACGATCATTTTTTCCTCCTGCTAGAATACCGCTTACCTTTTTTATATTAAAAATTCTTCTTAGTTTTATTTGAAAATTCTTTCAAATTGATCACTTCTTCTCAAAGTATTATTCGACAAAATTTATTATTTTCCTGTAATAAAAATTGCTCCCATTTATTTAAGTCGTTTATTTAATTGATTTAGTTACATCACTTTGTATTTTATTCGCTCATTTTGTCAGATTACACCTTTTTCGCATATAAACCTCAAAAAAATAAACCTTGTGAAAAAAACATGTTTTTTCGCAAGGTTCATAAATCAGCGCGTCTTTTCTAGTTGAATAATATGTAATACAAGCGCAAACAACGTCAAGGCAACATTCACGCCAAAGAATAAATCCTTCCTTGAGGTACTTAATATTAATGTAAAAAAGAGTAATAAAAAAAGAAGTGCAAGGGAAACTTTTGATCCCTTTTGAGCAATAACCATAACGATCACAGTAATCGCTAATAATATACACACAATGATTAAGAGAGGAGCATCCTTCACAACCAGATTAGCAACCTCTACACTCTCTCCACCTTTATCCTTACCTATATTTACTAAATATTCAAAAAAGGAAGCAATCTCGTTAATCATTTTACCCATATTAAATAATAATAGATTCAAAAGATTAACTAATATCCCAATAAAGAGAAAGAAAATTTCAAAAGTAGCCAAAGTGATTTAAAACCTCCCGATATAAATTAAATAGTTACTCCAAAATTTTTAACAACATTTTAATCTAATATATGATGTTTCAGCTAATATTTCATATTTTACAAGAGGTGAGTCTGTCAACTCCTTAAATTCTCACCTTTAAGTGTTGCGATTTACCGTTGACAGATAGCATAGATCGTTCACTTCCCAAAGTAAGCAGTCATGAAAAAAATGAAGCCAATTCTTTCTATTTCTTCAACTGCTAAAAAAATAACGAAATAACTAAAGGGAGAATAAGACTAAAAATATTAATTTATACCCAAAGATCTCCTTGATTATTTTTTTCTTTTTTTTCAGATAGTGAAACCACCTTAAGTCTAAATTTAAAGACATTCGATATTAAAAATGGCTGCCCAAGTGACACCAATATAAACTGCCTCTTCTTTTATTATGCGCATTTACACGTGCTGAAACTAGGGACTAACAGCCTGTTTGTACATCTGCAATAGCAGTTATCCCAATTTCAGTTATGATATAAGCACCACCTGCAACAGAAACGCAATAAACCGCAAAGTCTTTTGCTTTTAATTTATTTTTTGTTGTTCTAATTAAATGAGCACTGTTTCGGTTATAACGTCTTTTCTAGTCGAACGATATGCAGTGCGAGCGCAAACAATGTAAAGGCAGCATTAAAACCATAGAAAGGGTCGATAGAAATACTTAATATTAATGTAATAAAAAATGAAAAACCAATAAAGACGAGTGAAATTTTTAACCCTTTTCGAGCAATCACCATAATTAAGGCAGTAAGTGCTAATAATATACTCACGACCGTCAAAACAGGAGCATATTGAACGATTAGATCAACATCCTCTAAACTTCCTCCAATTGTCTCTTTACCGTAATTCACCATTTTATTGAAAAATAAAGCAACTTCTGTAATCATTTCATCTAAAGCAAGAAATATCATACATAATGAATTCCCAAGTATTCCAAGAATAAGAAAAACAATTTCGAAAATAAATAAAACCATTCAAACGGCCTCCCGGTATAGATCAAATGAATTGCTCCAATATTTTATCAACAAAAATGAATGAGACGACTACTTATGAAAGAATCATATTGTCAGTTAAGATGTTTCATTTGACATTTCATCTTTTACAAAAAACTGGGGCTTTCATCGTTCTTCTTCAGCTAATTTAGCCAAATAGTTATAGAGCGGATTTTAATAGGACAAAGTATGCGAAGGGATTCTTTTACGAAATGGGGAAATGAAGTGAAAGCAAAGAAACTACCGTCAACAGTTTGAAAGCCACTACGTTTTGTGTGGCTTTATGAACAAATATTATCGTGAAGTTTCTATCGGAACGAGCTCTGTTTCATATTGATATTCTTGATTCACTGTATCTGAAAGCTGTTGTTGAAAATAACGAATTAACTGTGACATTTTCGCTTCATTCGAACTATGCAACGAGAGCATCATTTCTTTTTTGTCGTAAAGACGAGCGGTAAATTCCTGACGAAACTTGCCTTTGAACCCAGATGACTTTGTCGTGTATCCTTTATTAAAAAAATGATCATTTTGATTTTCGATTGCTGACAAATAATTTTTTAATGCTTTTTCAGCATCCATGACAGACTCTTCAACAAAGTGATGTAATTGTAACTGGACAAAACCTCGATTCACCATGACTGTCTTCTTTCTAAATGGGTATCAAATAATAGGGCAATACGCTCATCTGTTTCCGCCAACTTTTTAATTCCGTCTTTATATTTTTCTAAAAACTCTTTTTGGCGATTCGTTTCTAACCGAATCCCTGCAATCACTTCATCAAAAAGCATCGTAATATTTGGTGCAAGCTGTGGTCTTGGACGATCTAAAAAGCGAAAATTCGAATATTTTACATGATATTGCACATCGACCGTATAGCGGTCAGATGATGATAAAAATGCTTCTGGATTCTCTTCAATTTCAGCCATCTGCTGTGTTGTATATGTCACATGTCTTTGATAACTTTCGACAATATACGTTTGAAAGACACGTTCCATTGCTGGAATTGTTTCCTCTTTTCCAAACAAAAGCGAATAACCTTCGCTATAAAAGCGATAGGCAGCATCAAGGTTAATCTCAATTTCTCCGCCATCAATATCCGCCACTTTTATCATTAGCTCGTTGTTCACAATTTTTTGCTGCGATTGTTTCGCGATTTGTGCAATCACGACATCCATTGCATGA
This sequence comes from Bacillus aquiflavi, assembly GCF_019915265.1. Classification (NCBI taxonomy): domain Bacteria; kingdom Bacillati; phylum Bacillota; class Bacilli; order Caryophanales; family Bacillaceae; genus Bacillus; species Bacillus aquiflavi. Next base: position 168,973 of record NZ_CP082780.1, on the reverse strand, counting down.
CCTGTCAAATCGATTCCTTCAAAGTCATCAATTAAATGACCAATCCTTCGCTCAAAATCATTATGGAATAATGATGGAAGAGCTGCCGCAACGAAGCCTGATTTTGCGAAGAATGCTATTTCAGGATAAGATAAACCTTTCACTTGATTCGCCCGATCTAGTATAGACACAATCATTCCCGTTAAATCCGGATACTTGGCGGCTAAGTCTACTGGTCTGCCTACTTTCGAATCAGAATCAAATGTAACGACATTCATCTTATTCGTTAACCGATAAGCATAAGGAAGCGTTAAATTCGTTAACAAATCTTCCTCATTTCGATAGTAAGTGATTTTACTAGCATAGCTGCCTAGCTCTGTGTCGAGAATTGAATATAATTCAGATGGTTTAATTTTGTAAATATCGTGTTCGTCGGCTAAAATACCATATTTATCCTCTACGGTTTTTCTTATTTTATCATGCATTCTAACGATATTGTATACATTCATCGGAGCATCGTTATATACATTTACATCTGTAAACAAATCCCCACTCGTCACCATTAATGTTTGCCCTTGATTTCCACCTAACGAATGAGCATCTAAAAAGAAAACTGGTTTAGTCGATAAATTTTTTTTATTTACTTTTTGAATCACTTCATTTTTAAATTTTTGATTATCTCTAATTTGCGATTGATCGTCACCTAACAGCACTTCATAAGCGTCTGTATATATATCTTCATTTCCGCTAAAAACTATTTCTCTTAAATTTTCAGGATTTTGTTTATATTTCTTTAACGTTTCAAGCCACTTTTCGCCTAATTCTGCAAATTTACTTAAGTCCCCTTCTGTACCGCGGTTAATAACGTATACTTCATTAATCCCTTGGTTCTCATCAAAAAAGTGGACTGCCGTCCCGTTAAAGCCAGACTCTTCACCAATTTGCAATTTATCTGAATGAATAATCTCAAATGGCGGCGGCAATTGTCCGTACTCTTCAATTAAAAACTTTTCCACTGTTTCTTTCGTTAAACCATCATATTCCGCACTCGTTAATCTCGCCCGAACGAGTTCACCTAATACGCCTTTCTGCTTCATTTATTCCACCTCGCAACTTACTTAAATTGAATACTTTCAAGCATTTTTAATGCCATTGCTTTTTCTTTATCAAAGTCAATTTCACATTTTTCACTGCTATCAAAACATTTTTGTCTTAAATTGAAATAGAGCGATTGTTTTGAATGATTATCTGTAATAAATCCATATAAGAAAAAAAATTGTATTTATATTGCCACCCTCAGCTTCATAATTATCAATATTTTCCGCATAGTAAACTGTTTTGTTGTCATCTTTTATCGTTTCAATTTTCGTATCACTTGGTGCATCTATTTGTTCTAACAGGATTTTTAAATCGGCGTCTATTAATACATTTCCGTCCGGTTTTAAAAACAGTTTAATTCCTTTAAGTAATTTATTTTTTTCCAGATGAGTATCACCTAAGCGAAGATATATATTTTCTGTATTGATAACCCCTGAACTCCGCCCTTTTTTACGATAATATGATTCTTTTTCAATCACATAGTTATCTGGAAATATCATCGTATATTTTCCCGTTCCTGATTCAAATAAGTGAAAGCCTTCGGGTGCTTCGCCGTCTTTTAATAAAAACTCACGCGTAAATCCATCTTGAAACGCGGGTGTATCTGGTGTTGTCCATTTGTTCACAGCAAAAATCACTCCTATCATAATGAAGCTAACAATGATTAATGAGAGGATTATTTTTCGTGTTGTCCACGTAAATGCCATCGTGCCACTCCTTGCTTGAAAAAAGTTGATTGATAAACAATATCAAAATAATAATCTTACATAATAGGTTTAATATAACAAATGGATTAATATGTTACAAGATGGTTTATGTATCATTTAATGTCAGATCATCTCATTATTTTACTTAAATTGAACACTTTCAAGCATTTTTAATGCCATCGCTTTTTCTTTATATCAAAGTCAATTTCACATTTTTTTTCTTGTTACTGCTAAAACAAGTATCTTCTAAATTAAAATAAAGCGCTTGTTTTGAGCGATTATCTGTTATAAAAGCATAAAAATAAAAAAAATAAGTATCAATACTGCCGTCTTCGAAAGTATAATCATGAATATTTTCCGCATAGTAAACTGTTTTGTTGTCATCCTTTATCGTTTCAATTTTCGTATCACTTGGAGCATTTATTTTTTTTAACATCACTCTTAAAGCTGCATCGACTAATACATTTCCATCTGGTTTTAAAAAGAGTTTAATTCCTTTAATTTGTTGATTTTTTTTTTTTCGGTGAACACCGTCTTGATGAAGATACACATTCTCTGTATTGATAACCCCTGAACTTCGGCCTTTTTTACGATAATAAGATGATTCTTCAACGACATAATTAGTTGGAAATATCATCGTATATTTTCCCGTTCCTGATTCAAATAAGTGAAAGCCTTCTGGTACTTCGCCGTCTTTTAATAAAAACTCACGCGTAAATCCATCTTGAAACGCGGGTGTATCTGGTGTTGTCCATTTGTTCACAGCAAAAATCACTCCTATCATAATGAAGCTAACAATGATTAATGAGAGGATTATTTTTCGTGTTGTCCACGTAAATGCCATCGTGCCACTCCTTGCTTGAAAAAAGTTGATTGATAAACAATATCAAAATAATAATCTTACATAATAGGTTTAATATAACAAATGGATTAATATGTTACAAGATGGTTTATGTATCATTTAATGTCAGATCATCTCATTATTTTACTTAAATTGAACACTTTCAAGCATTTTTAATGCCATCGCTTTTTCTTTATCAAAGTCAATTTCACATTTTTTCTCGTTACTGTTAAAACAAGTATCTTCTAATTCAAAATAAAGCGCTTGTTTTGAATGATTATCTGTTATAAAAGCATAAAAATAAAAGTAAGTGTCTGTCCCCTCTTCACCTATATAATCATCAATATTTTCTGCATAATATACCGTTTTGTTGTCATCCTTTATCGTTTCAATTTTCGTATCACTTGGAGCATTTATTTGTTCTAACAGGATTTTCAAATCGGCGTCTATTAATACATTTCCATCTGGTTTTAAAAAGAGATTAATTCCTTTAATTTGTTGATTTTTTTTCGGATGAACACCATCCTGATGAAGATATACATTCTCTGTATTGATAACCCCTGAACTTCGGCCTTTTTTACGATAATAAGATGATTCTTCAACGACATAGTTAGCTGGAAATATCATCGTATATTTTCCCGTTCCTGATTCAAATAAATGAAAGCCTTCTGGTGCTTCGCCGTCTTTTAATAAAAACTCACGCGTAAATTGATCTTGAAACGCAGGTGTATCTGGTGTTGTCCATTTGTTCACAGCAAAAATCACTCCTATCATAATGAAGCTAACAATGATTAATGAGAGGATTATTTTTCGTGTTGTCCACGTAAATGCCATCGTGCCACTCCTTGCTTGCTTGAAAAAGTTGATGATTGATAAACAATATCAAAATAATAATCTTACATAATAGGTTTAATATAAACAAATGGATTAATATGTTACAAGATGGTTTATGTATCATTTAATGTCAGATCATCTCATTATTTTACTTAAATTGAACACTTTCAAGCATTTTTAATGCCATCGCTTTTTCTTTATCAAAGTCAATTTCACATTTTTTCTTGTTACTGCTAAAACAAGTATCTTCTAAATTAAAATAAAGCGCTTGTTTTGAGCGATTATCTGTTATAAAAGCATAAAAATATAAATAAGTATCAATACTGCCGTCTTCGAAAGTATAATCATCAATATTTTCCGCATAGTAAACTGTTTTGTTGTCATCCTTTATCGTTTCAATTTTCGTATCACTTGGAGCATTTATTTTTTTTTTAACATCACTCTTAAAGCTGCATCGACTAATACATTTCCATCTGGTTTTAAAAAGAGTTTAATTCCTTTAATTTGTTGATTTTTTTTCGGGTGAACACCGTCCTGATGAAGATATACATTCTCTGTATTGATAACCCCTGAACTTCGGCCTTTTTTACGATAATAAGATGATTCTTCAACGACATAATTAGTTGGAAATATCATCGTATATTTTCCCGTTCCTGATTCAAATAAGTGAAAGCCTTCTGGCGCTTCGCCGTCTTTTAATAAAAACTCACGCGTAAATCCATCTTGAAACGCGGGTGTATCTGGTGTTGTCCATTTGTTCACAGCAAAAATCACTCCTATCATAATGAAGCTAACAATGATTAATGAGAGGATTATTTTTCGTGTTGTCCACGTAAATGCCATCGTGCCACTCCTTGCTTGAAAAAAGTTGATTGATAAACAATATCAAAATAATAATCTTACATAATAGGTTTAATATAACAAATGGATTAATATGTTACAAGATGGTTTATGTGTCATTTAATGTCAGATCATCTCATTATTTTACTTAAATTGAATACTTTCAAGTATTTTTAAGCCCAAAATGGTTCTTTCATCGTTGGTGCTCTCCTATATTCTCGAACCAAAAATAAAAGTGCTGCAATTAATTGCACCTCTCATCGTACCTTTTTTATCTCATGACGTTACCCCCAATGATTAAATTGCTTTTTTCCGTCTTTATTTTACTATTTTGACTTATGTACAAAATATCGATCACCATCGTGCTATTTCTTGTTTAAAAATCATCTTTTTTTGACCCCATATATTCCTTTTCATTTATATTCATCTTTCTTTCTCCTAAACTACCTTTTGCGTATTCTTTTTATTACGATCCTCTAAGGAACGTTCATTTTCAAAAAAAATGGTCCATTCGCAATCAAAAAAGTTAGCCATCCGCTTCGCTACTGGAACCGTCGGCGTTTTTGTTCCATTTTCTATATGTGTGTAGTAGCTTCTTGAAATTTTGCATTGTTCTGCAATATCCTCTTGAGTTAATGACTTGTTCATTCGAATTTTTTTTATCCAAACTCTCAAGATGCCCACCTCCGATTTGTTCTCTAGAGTAACAAGTCTATTTTTATTATAAGTTCCATATAGGGACTCGTCAACATCAAACGATACTTTACGGATCTTTTTTTGAAAGTTTCGCTCAGTAACATTACAATATGTATAAGCGAAATCTTAATGCAGGAGTTCACTGGTTAGTGTAAATCCTCTTGCGTATAGAATGGTGTGATAACATGGATATATTAGCGAAGCGTTTAAAAGCACTTCGAGCGGAAGCAAAGGCAAAAGATAAACGATTCACACAAGAATATGTTGGCAAATTAATTGGTGTTGCACGTACAACATATACCGCCTATGAAAACGGCACAAAAGAACCATCGCTTGAAACAGTGAATAAACTCGCCGATATTTTTAACGTAACAACTGATTATTTACAAGGGCGAACTGATATAAGAAACTTTCAACAAATAAACGAGGAAAAAAAAAGTTTATTTATTATAAACGACCCAGAATTAAGACGCTGGTACAATGAACTTCCCGAAATCGGTGAAGAAGAATTGAAAAAGCTGCATAAGGTTTGGAAAATTTTTAAAAACGAAGAATAAGTTGCGTTCATAAAAAAAAGGACATGATCAAATACTTCTACAAAGTATATAATCATGCCCAAGCATTTTTTGTTTACTAATTACGCTTTTTCCTCGTTCTTAAACATATTTAGAAATAAAAATTGATACATAAGAAAAGTAAATAGTATAAAAAATCCTAAAATAGATAATATCCCCAGGCCACTTGGAAAAATACCTAAATGAAATAGTTCTTTATACAAGTTGATTTCTGTACTAAGAACAGCTAAAAAAGAACAGAATAACTCGAGTTTTCTTTGCGGTGCTTTTAATGAATATTTAACTTTATAAAAATTAAATATATCTCGGAATCTTGAAACCGTTAAGCCTTTATAAGCTCCTGGTAATACCATTGTCATAAAAATGAGAGAAATAGAGTCTCCTTTTTGATATTAGACAATTATATACAATATTAAAAGAATAACAATAATGAGTTTGGACATACATTGCTCCTTAAAGTTATTTAATGGGATATTTACCCAAATTATATCACAATATATAATTTATTAATATTATTTTTGAATATCTTAAAATACTTATAGTTCCATTTTTAAATTATTTACCCTCAAAGTATTTGATCATGTCCAATCATTTTATGTTGACAATCACGCTTTTTCCTCATTCTTAAACATATTTAGAAATAAAAATCGATACATAAGAAAAGTAAACAGTATTGAATATCCTGCCCAAGCTAATGTTTCTAATAAATTAGGAAAAACTCTTAGAGTAAAAAGTTCTTTATATGTACTAACGTCTGTACTAAGGTTAGTTAAAAATGCACAAAATAACTCGAGTTTTCTTTGTGGTGCTTTAAAGGAGTATTTAACTTTATGCAAGTTAAATACTTGATTAAATTGTTGTGCCGTAATCCCTTTGTATATTCCTGGTAGTGCGATTCCAATTAAAAAAGGTAATATAGAATCGTTTTGCTGATATAAAACAACCATATTTAAGATTAAGAGATTGGCGATAATCAGTTTGGACATACATTGCTCCTTAAAGTTACTTAATGGGATATTTACCCAAATAATATCATATCACAATATGTAATTTATTAATATTATTTTTGAATATTTTAAAATACTTGTAGTTCGATTTTTAAATAATTATATTAATAGAAAAAAAGGGGCATGATCAAGTACTCCCTCAAAGTATATGATCATGCCCAATCATTTTACGTTGGTCAATTTACGCTTTTTCTTCGTTCTTAAACATATTTAGAAATAAAAAACGATAAAAAATAAAAGTATATAATATTGAAGATCCTACTAAATAGGCTATTTCTAATATGCTAGGAGAAATACGTAAAATATATAGTTCTTTATACGTGCCAATTTGTATACTGAGATTGACTAAAATGGCACATAATAATTCGAGTTTCTGTTGCGTAGATTTTAATGAATATTTAACCTTATGTAGGTTAAATACCTCGTTGAATTCATGGGCAGATATCCCTTTATAAAATCCTGGTATTCCAATTCCAATATAATAGGGTAATAAAGAGTCTCCATTTTGATATAAAACAAATATATTTAGTATTAGGAGACTAGCAATAATCAGTTTGGACATACATTGCTCCTTAAATTGTTAATGACTTAGACCATGACACGCCTGGAATATTAACACCGATGTTTACACGTCTTAACCCTTTGTTAATCGCCCAGCTCGCCGTGCCTCCTGCTGCGGCAGTAATCGCTGCAGCTGCTCCAGCACCCCATGGTCCCGCTGTTGCTAAATGTCTACAATGCCAACCAACGACACCCGCTACATATGCCCCGCCAACTGCAGCACCCATTTTTCGAGTGCTTGCTTTGAATGTAACACGAAATCCCACGAACCCGCCTCCATCAATATATTGCATTTCTTCTCCTGATACTTCTGCATAGTTGGTTGGGAGTTGTAATACTTGTCTATTTTTTAACGCTATACTGTTCATGTGTATTCCTCCTCTGAATTTCTATCTGTTTTTTTTGATTTTATTAAGCTTTCACGCCTACTAGTTTTAAAAAGTAATTCATGTATGTCGTTTTATTTACTACAAACGTTACTGTTGCGGCCATACCGCTTTTTAATTGGTTCATTCCATGCCGATGAGTTGGTTTAATTTTTACTTTGTAATATCCTCTGCCTTTATCATCGTAGCTGACGTCTTTGTCGATAAAGACTACTCGTCCATTCACTTCACTTTGACCATTGTTCATCCCATCCACCTTGATGACCACATCGGATTGCTGCGAAATATTTACGATCTCGTTACTGCGCACCATCGTTTCAATCATCAGTTGACGATGATCTTCTGTAATGACAGCGATGACCTCGCCAGGAGGAATAACCATTCCTTCATTTAAATCTTTGATGAAATGAATCGTACCTTGTACGGGTGCATATATATTTTGCGAATATTCTTTGTCTTGCAGGGCATTTAGCTGGCTTTCGACTTTCTTCTTTTCCATTTCTAATTCGTTTCTCTCTGCGGCTAAGCTGACGATCGTCTCTTCAATTATTTCTTCGCTTTTTGCCTGATATCTCTCTACGTATTGGGCAATTTCATATTCTGAGTATTTCTGTTTTCGCAATGCTTCCTTATCAACCTCATATTCTTTCATCTTGGCAATATTGGCGGATAGTTTGCTATAAAACTCAGCTTCTCTTTCATTTTTCGGGTCAAATGTATTAATTTTGATCCTTGCCTCTGTTTCAGCCCTTTTCAACAGACCGATTCGGTTCGTCAAAGTTGTGAATTGTTTTTCGAGCACTTCTTTTTCTAATTTAAGATCTTCCGACTTAAACGCTATTAATAAATCACCCCTTTCTACTTCTTGACCTTCGGCTACATGGACATGACTAATTTCATCAGGTTGGTTTGATGATATTTGATAAGTATTTTCGGGAACGATCACCCCTTTTTCTGTATATTTATCTATTTTTTGGGAGTTAACACTCCAAAAAACCACAAATAACATGAGTAGAAATAGGGTAATGATGAATATAAATAAAAACCTTGGCGGCTTTCGATCGTAAAAAATTCTACTATCCGTAAGTTCATTTATTTCATAGATTTTCATGCGACATCGTACTTTCTACTTCCATAAAAATATCTGCCACGACATTTTCATTTCCAATTGGCTCCTTTAAAAACAAAGTGTAACTATCGCCTTTTAGTAATAAATCATGTTCAAATGCGGTTAATTCTAGTTTTGAAAAGGCAAACTTTAAATTTTCTTCTCGTTCACAAAACCGTGCGAATAAACAATTGGGAACTTCTAATGACGCTTTAAATTGATAAATAGGATCTATTTCAGTTATGATTTGATTGAGCTGAACTAATATTTTTTGTTGATGCTCCATCGTTCCATCAGCATTTATGTGCGCATGATTATAAAAAATAATGGGTCCGATCATGTCAGCGCCTTGATTTCTCACGTATTGATCTATCGTTGCTAATACTTTATCTGTCTGATTGAGTTCGTTTTTTTGGCACTCTCTTATTAAAACATTCGTTAATTTTAGTTTCTTATTATGCTTGATGGCAATTTTATCTGTACTCAAGTTTTTCAGCCTCCAGATCGATGTAACTGTCATGCTTCAAATCGCTTCTATCTTTCATTTCATCACTTAAAGATTGATCTTGAAGTAAGCGATAATAGGCTCCTTTCTTCTTGATCAAGCTTGCATGAGAACCGTGCTCACTTACGCTCCCATCCTCTAAAACGCAAATAATATCGCACTCTTTAATCGTCGCTAATCTGTGAGTAATAATGAGCATCGTCGTTTCATTCTTATGTGACAACAGCTTGTTAAAGATGGCTGCCTCATTTTGAAAATCAATGCTGCTTGTTGCTTCATCTAAAATGAATAGCTGACTATTTTTAATGAGCGCTCTTGCAATGCCTATTCTTTGCTTTTCTCCCCCAGAAATCCCTTCGCCCGCTTCTTCAAGAAATGTGTCATACTTGGCAGGCAGCTTTTCGATAAAATTTTTACAAGCCGCAATCTCACACGCTTTCTCAAGTTCCTTTTGGCTCACTTCCTGTGTGCCTAATAATAAATTTTCTCTAATCGTATCGGAAAATAATTGTATTTTTTGCGGAATATAGGCAATTGATTTTCTTAAACTATACGTATCTATGTTTGCTAAACTATTTCCAGCAATTTTAATATCCCCTTTTTCAATCGGAAAATATTTTAGTAGCAATTTCGCTACGGTAGATTTCCCGCTTCCTGACTGACCGACTAGTGCGACTTTTTTTCCAAAAGGAATCGTTAAGGAAAAATCTTTTAAAATTGGAGCTCTGCTTCCGTAACGAAAAGTGACATTTTCTATTTCGATATCCCCGTTAATTTCTTTTATTTCAAGTTTATTTCGCTGTGAAGGCTGCTCTCTTTCAACCTCATAAATCTCAGATAGCCGGTTTAAAGATATATTTGCTTCTTGTATTGTCAGCTGCAATTCAATTAATCTGCCAATCGGATCCATAAAATAGTGTGACAAAGCAATAAAAGCAAGCAGCGTTCCTAACGTTAATTCATTGTTCATAACTGAAGCGGCACCGATGTACATCAGCATCAAATGGCCAACAATTTGAAAACCGCTTGACAATGATTCTTGAAGATTTGAAAAATAGCCTTCTTTAAAGGAAATTTTCAAATTTTTAATATACTCGTGTTCAATTTTTTCAAGTCCTTTTTCTTCTGCTGATAAGGTTTTAATCGTTTCGATTCCCCTTAAAACCTCAATAATATGACTGTTAAGTCTTGCAGAAGATTCCATTTGCGCATAATTTAACTTTTTATAAGGATGTTTAAAAACATAGATCAGGAGACCATTTAGGATGATGAGCACTAAGACAACAAAAAATAACTTGGGATTCATCATGTATAAAACAACACCTGTCGCAAATGCCAACATTAAATCGATCAGCAATGATAATACGAGAGACGTAAATATGTCTTTAATAATAAAAGCATCGTTAAATCTCGTTAAAATATCGCCTGCTTTTCGATTCATAAAAAACTTCATCGGCAGTTTGAAAATGTGCCGAAAGTAACCAATTAATAATGGCATTTCAACTTTTTGCGATAAATAAAGTAAAATATGTTGTCTTACAAACGAAAGAATAACTTGCGTAATCCCAATCGCCAAGAAAAAAATAACAACGATCCGTAATTGATTTTCTAAACCAAAAGGTAATACTTCATCGATGATAACTTTGTTAAATAAGGAAAAAGATATTCCTAACAGTGTTAAAATGATCGATGCAATGATGCTGTATAAAAATAATCTTGATTGCGGAAGTAATATTTTTGTAAATTGTTGAATCATATTGATGTTTTCTTTGCTTTCCTGTGTAAATTCATTATTCGGTATTAACAAAAGAAAAATTCCGCTAAATCGTTGATGAAAGCTTTCGTCACTTTCATTTAGATAACCGCTGGCCGGATCAAAATAGTAGATTTTTTTTTTCGTTATTTTATGTATGACAACAAAATGACTCATCCCTTCATTCGTGATGATGTGGGCAATTGCAGGTAGCGTAAACTTACTTTTCAAACCATCTAACGTCACCTTAATTGCTTTTGCATCAAAGCCTAAAGCCTTAGCGCCCTTTTCCAAGCCATACAAAGTAGTGCCTTTTATATCAGTTCCTAAAATGTCTCTTAATTTCGTAATCGTGATTTCCTTCTTATAGTATTTGCATATCGTTGCTAGACATGCTGCGGCACAATCATTTCTATCAAATTGTCTAACAAAACTACTTTTAAATGACATGTTTTCTTGCCTTCCATATATATTGATCACCGTTTATTTTTTTATAAAGACATTGACCGGAATTGTGATTCACCTCCATTTTGTTCCTAATGGGAGCATTACACATTTATTATATGTTCCTATTTAGGGAGTGTCAATAGTTTTAGATCCTTAAAGGAGCATTATTTGAATGTTTCTTTCAGTAACATTATAATTTGTTTTAGGATCCTTTTTTGAATCAAGGTCGATTAAAATCTAACCTGTTGCAAATGAGGAATCATTTAATAGATGAATGGTGTGATAGATTATGAAGATATTAGCCGAGCGGATAAAAAAACTGCGCGAAAATAAAAAAATAAGTGATAAAAAATTTACACAAGCATACGTTGCCGAGGCAATCGGTGTTGCCCGCCAAACATATACAGCATATGAAAATGGGACAAAAGAACCTTCACTGGAAACAGTAGAAAAGATCGCTGATTTCTTTGATGTCTCTACAGATTATTTATTTGGACGCACAGATATTATGGTATCTCATCGAATTTTCGAAGAGAGAGCTAAATATGATTTACATGACCTAGAATTAACGAATTGGTACTATGAATTAGCAAAAAAGGATAAAAAAACATTAACCAAGCTGCGCAAAATTTCGAAAATGATTGAAAATGAAAAGGATTAAAGATGTTGATTTAACGGTTCATTTTATTTCTGAATAAGATGAATTGCAGAAAAAATGAGCTATCCTTTTTATACTCAATTGCAAATACCAAGACGTTCAATCGTTATTTTAATGTTTCGCAGATTTATATCTTTGTCGCATACTGCATCTCTTATTAAAAAAAGAAGAAAACGTATCGTTTTTTTTTACTTGTAAACGATACGTTTTCACCTCGACAACAAAAACATTGAATTAGGATAGCTTTTTTCCTTCCCTAAGTAGGAGAGACAATCATTCATTTTATATCATACTCGTGCTCATCATCTGCACATGCCTTTTGCCAACAACTATTAATTTCTTCAACTAGTTCATCAATAGAACACGCAAGAGTTTTTACAGGTATATTTACTTGAGCATCAACGAGAGCTCTATTTCCTTTAATAAGAAATCTCTTAAAGCCAGATGTTCGGTTAACAATCAGATCACGATCATAAGTGATGATCCCGAGAAACTTTTCTCCCAAAACTTCGACAGTCATAAAATTCTCAATGTCTTCCCACTTAATCATTCCCCCACTAGCCATATTAGAACAGTCAAAAATACCGGTATCTGATATAATTAACGCGGGTTTGCGTTTGATTAATATACTCATTAAATAAACCATCACTGTCCCAAAAAAGCTAAGCCCCATCAAACCAACAACCATTAACAAAATTCTCTGAATTCCCGAACTATCAAATGAGAAAATAATAAATAAAATACTAAATCCAACAAAAGCAAATGCTCCAAAACAAGTAAGTATATTTTTTTCTAGTTTATGATAAACAACATAATCATTCATATGTTAATAAACCTCCTTCTAAAAAAATTCTTTCTTTACTCACCCTAATATGTACTATAATATCGTGTTTTTTCCATCAAATCATTTTCCTTCTGATGTTAGTGCCTCTTTTAATCTCCGAATCCCCTCTTCTATTTCTTCAATTGTAAGATTGCCATAACCGATAATTACTTTATTTTGATGGGTTCCTTTTTGAATCGTATGTTGCTCTACTGGATAAATCTTCACTTTGTATTTCTTAATTATTTCTTCTACTTTTTGATCTGAAAATGTGATGTTTTGAAATTCAGCAATTAAATGCAAGCCTGTTGAATCACCTAGTATGTTAACGTGATGACCAAACTGCTCTGCTAAACATTTTTTCACATGATCCCGTCGTCCCTGATATATTTTTTTCATCTTTCTTATATGGCGCTCTAAATGTCTATCTTTTATAAAGCGTGCAGCAGTAAGTTGTTGTAGTGAAGGGGTATGAAGATCTGTAAACCATTTTAAATCTTTACAACGTTTCGTTAAGGACGGGGGAAGAATTAAGTACCCTAATCTAAGTGCTGGTGATAATATTTTGCTGAACGTTCCAATATAAATCACTCTATCAGGATCGAGTCCCTGAAGCGAACTTATAGGAGCTCCGTGATAACGAAATTCACTGTCATAATCATCTTCAACAATATAGCAATCAGTTGTTCTAGCAAATTGAATGAGTTGAATCCGGCGTTGTATAGGCAAAACCCCTCCAAGTGGAAATTGATGGGACGGGGTAACAAAAATAAAGCTAGGCCGTTTATTTGCTGGAAGTAAATCTGTTTTCATCCCTTGCTCATCAACAGGTATAGGATGAAGCGTGGAACCTGGAGAAGTGAATATCGTTTGAATTTCATGCGTAATCGGATCTTCAATGATGACTTCATCTCCCGGAGAAAGCAACAAACTGGCAATAAGAGACAATCCTTGTGTTGCTCCAGATGTAATCACTAGCTGATCTGAGTGACAATAAACACCTCTCGTTCTTTTTAAATAGCGAGCCAAAATATGACGAAGTTCGATTCTTCCCTCAGGATAACCGTAACCAAAAATAGAATGTGAAGTATCAATACATACTTGCTTCGCAATTTGCCCCCACATTTTCCTTGGGAACATGTCTAAAGCCGGAAGGCCTGAACGAAAATCAATGACGTCGTTTGTCTCTTCTTTTATTTGCTGTTTATCAAAGAAAGTGAAGCAATTAAGTTTCTCTTGTTTGTCTAAATAGGCTCCTTCAGCAACATATGTCCCAGAACCTTGCTGCGCTTCAATATATCCTTCAGCGATTAGTTGTTCATAAGCTTCCACGACAACATTTCTAGATATGCCTAAACTCGAAGCTAACTCACGGGTCGGCGGCAAACATTCCCCAGCAACAAGTTCTCCATGTAATATGCGCATCCGGATTTGTTCATAAACTTGACGAATTAAAGGCATATCCATTGTACGATCAATTGGTATCCAAAACATATTTTCACTCTCTTTTCAAATTGGTACTAGAAAAATCTATCAGAATTGGTCCTTATATAAATCATTTTATCATGCTAAAGTATAAAAGGTAATACAAATTACACATATTGGAATCCACAATGTAAAACTCAAAAATTGATACAGGGTGGTGTAATAATATGGTTATAGAAACGAAAACAAAAGAAGAAACTCCTTTCCTTTCAAACTGGAATAAAAAGCTAATTTCTTCGCTATCATGTTTGAGACAACTTGAAATTGCTACACTAGGTCCTTCAGGGACTAGCAGTGAAGCCTCGGCAAAATACTTACTTTCATCATTAAAATCAGAACATGGAACGTACTTGCTCTTTCCTTCTTATGAAGAAGCTTACGAAAGCTTAGTCTCTGGGCAAGCAAATATTCTTCTTGTAGCAAATGCTTACAAAGGAATCGATAAGTTTTACATGTCAAAAGACATTCAATTTCTATTTCCCTATGTCTTTGAAACACCTTTATACGGCGTTGCCAAAAGACCATCAGAAGAATTAGCTTCGGGACGGCCTCTCGTCATTGCAACTCATCATGCTCCCTCCAGTCTTCTGCCTTGGTTCTTAGCCGACTTCGACATGCAATATAAGATTCAGTTTGTAGATTCAACTAGTAAAGCAGCGATTAAATTACAAAATCGAGAAGTTGATCTTTGTTTAACGACTGCAAATGCTGCCAAGAAATATCATGCAGAATTCATTTCACCCACTCGAACCATTTTAATGCTATGGTCCGTTTTTGGTATGAACTCAACAAAAGTATCGTTGGAACATTAACAAGATGGAGGAATACTCATGGAAACGAAATGTGTAATGGTTATTGATGCAAATTTGCCAACAGGATTAATCGCTAATACGACTGCCGTGTTAGCCCTTACTTTAGGAAAAGAAATCGATGGAATTATTGGACCTGATGTAAAAGACGGAAGCGGTCATTCTCATATTGGAATTACGACAACCCCGATCCCAATTTTAAAGGGAAATTCCGAAAAAATTAAACAACTAAGAGAAAAAGTATATGATGAAGAATTTTCCGATTTGCTAGTTGTCGACTTTAGCAATGCTGCACAAACAACAAAAAATTATGAAGAATATACTCAAAAGATCGCGGCATTTTCAGCAACCGATCTTAAATATTTAGGTATTGCTTTATACGGAGATAAGAAAAAAGTAAATAAACTAACTGGAAGTATCGCTCTTTTAAGATAGGGGGAATGACAATGAGTAATCAGGTGGAAAATCAGTTACAAAATATGATTGTGATTCCAGGCGGCACTTTCCTTCGCGGCAGTAATGAATCACCGGATGAACAACCGATTAAATCGGTCACTTTAAAAACATTTGCAATTGATCAAACACCTGTAACGAATAAGCAATTTAGCGTATTTGTTGAGGAAAATGGCTACGAAAACCGCGATTATTGGCTCCCGAAAGGATGGGAGTATATTAAAGACAACAACATTCATTACCCGAATTATTGGTTTGATGACCATTTCAATCAAGATGACCACCCTGTTACAGGGGTCAGCTGGTGGGAAGCGAAAGCATTTGCTGCTTTTGTCGGCAAAGATTTACCAACAGAAGCTCAGTGGGAGTACGCATGCAAAGGGACAGATAACCGAAAATACCCGTGGGGAAATGAAGAACCAACTCTTGAATATGCAAATTATGCAATTGATTGCGATCCTGAGGAATTGAATCGCAAATCAACTTCTGTGTTTGCATTTCCTAAAAATAAGTCATATTTCGGGTGTTTAGATATGGCAGGAAATTTAGCTGAATGGTGTTTAGACAATGCTTCTCTAAATTATAAATGGGATAAGGATGGCATAAATCCGTTATTTGTAACATCAGAAGAAGATTATCATATCGTTAAAGGCGGATGCGGGTTACATAATGAAGATTTTATGAGATGTGCAGCAAGGGACAATTATCCTGTTTCCGTAAGAGATAATTTAATCGGTTTCCGTTGTGTCATTAATCATATTTAAGCGTTGTTAAATTGATTGGCTCATTCTTACACGAATGGGCCGAATATTTAAGGGAGAGTGAACGATGAATCCAACATTGAAAACCCCAAATTTGGAACGAAAACCTTCCTCACTGCGATATTATCAAGAAGGACCGCCTAAATCGATTGATCTAGCAACATGGCGTCTCTCTGTTACTGGATTAGTGGAAAAAGAATTGACTTTAACGTATGAAGATATTTTACAAATGCCGCAAGTAGAAGAAAGCAGAAGAATGGTTTGTGTCTGTAATTGGAGTATTCGCCGCACTTGGAAAGGTGTTTTATTATCGGATGTTATCAAATTGGTTCGAGTCACAAATCCAGAAAAATACTATTTGAAACAAACAAGTATCGGGACAAAGGAAAAGGGAGTTTATGAGTCTACCATTCCTTTAGGCGATGCTCTGTCAAGAAGAGCATTACTAGTTCATTCCGTTGATGGGGAACCTTTGCCGATTGAGCAAGGGTATCCGTTAAGATTATTTGATTTCGGGCTTTACGGCTATAAAAACGTAAAAGGTTTGGCGGAATTGAAAGTCACTAAAGAATATCAAATTGGCGAATGGGAACGCAGGGCTGGATACGATATTAACGGTATTGTCCGTCCGAAAAAATATTGGATTGTAGATTTAAAAAAATGGGGCTTTATAGAAGAACCTGGCGAAGTCACTTATTTTTAATTACAGAAAAGGGAGATTTTTATGAGCCTAAAAAGAGATTTAGGATGGAAAGAAGCTACTTCTTTAGGCACCGGTGCTATGGTCGGTGCTGGGATTTTTATTCTTAGTGGTGTAGCAGCCGGAAAAGCAGGTCCGGCTGTTATGCTTGCTTTTGTCATCGCAGCTATTTTAGAAATTTTACTCGGATTATGTTATGCAGAACTAGCATCAAGGTATCCTCGAGCAGGAGGTGCTTATGAATATGTAAGTCGAACGATGGGATCGTTTGTGGGAACTTTAATTGGCTGGTCTTATTGGGGGGCTTGGCTAGCAGCAAGCAGTTTTGTTTCCCAGGGATTTGGGAATTACCTTCACTCGTTAACGGGTACTCCTCCATTGTTAAGCGCGGTCGCCCTTCTTGTTGTTTTAGGATTTTTAAATATATTAGGGATTAAGTTTAGTGGTGTAATTCAAGTAGGAATTGTCATTATTGAAATAATCGTGCTCATTTTATTTTTTTCTTTAGGGTTCGGTCATGTAAATTACTCACTTTACACACCGTTTGCCCCTAACGGTTTTGAAGGAATCCTTGCTGCGGCGTTAGTCGGTTTTCTATCAATGGTCGGCTGGGATGTCATTGTCGATGCTGGAGAAGAAATGAAAAATCCGAGCAAAACAATCCCAAAGGCAATTCTTTCATCCATTATGATCGTGCTTTTTCTATATTCCGGGCTGTTATTCGTTTCAACAGGGATTGTTCCTTGGCAAGAGCTAGGATTATCAAAAGTGCCGGTCGCCTTAGTAAGCGAACAATTTTTAGGAGATTTCGGTCCAACGTTAATTAGTATTGTCATTGTCATTGCATTACCAGCGACAGCAAATGCTTTTATTATTTCAATTTCTAGAACCGCCTTCGCTATGGGCGGCAACGGATTATTGCCGAAAAAGATTGGATTTATTCATCCTCGCTTTCAAACTCCTGTATGGGCCATTTTATTAGGAGTCAGCATCCAAATTATGTTTACCCTAGTAAGTTCAATTAACATTGCTGTTAATGCTACTGGGTTTTTGTATTTGATTACGTTTATTTTTACGATGATTGCCTTTTTTATTTCAAGAAGAAAAGTATCTGCTAAGGAAAGAGCGGAGCAGTTTTCTGTTCCTTTTTATCCTTTTTTGCCAGCCCTTGCGTTAATTATAAGCATTTGTTTGCTCGTTCCAGTTGGAGGATCTGGTTTCTTTTCAGGTCTCATATGGTTATCAGTCGGATTTGTTATTTATTTAATAAGCACGAAGTCAATTAAAGCTACTGACAAGATGAGAGTTAAAGAAAATGAAATAAAATCCCCTACTGGGTAAAACGTAGACGAGGAAGTGGTTAAAATGAAACGTAAAAAACAACTTGAAATCATAACACCGTATCATCCGGGCAAGTCAATTGAAGAAGTCAAACGTGCTTATGGACTTCATCATGTAGTAAAGCTTGCTTCTAATGAAAACCCTTTCGGTTGTTCCCACAATGTTCAGGAAGCAATGATGGCAGAACTGACGAAATTAGCCTCTTATCCAGACAGCCGTGCAAATAAATTAAGAAAGAAACTAGCTGAATCTATTGGAGTAAACCAAGATCAGCTTATTTTCGGAAACGGAACGGATGAATTAATTCGAATGTTAGCTAGAACATATTTAGGTGACAGGACTAACACAGTCATGTCGGAATTAACATTTTCGCAATATAAACGCAATGCAATCATTGAAGGTGCGGAAGTTCGAGAAGTTCCCCATATAAATGGCCGACACGATATAATGGGAATCATTGATGCAGTTGATGAAAACACATCAATAGTTTGGATTTGCAATCCGAACAATCCTACGGGAGAGTATGTTCGAGAACATGAACTTATCAAGCTCTTAAATAAAAATGATCACGATATCCTTGTTGTTTGCGATGAAGCGTACTATGAATACGTAGATGCTCATGATTTCCCAAATACAGTGAATTTAATGAAGGAATATCGTAATTTAGTCATTACGCGAACTTTTTCAAAGGCTTATGGTTTGGCAGGGCTTCGAATTGGCTACGGAATTTGTCATCCTGATGTAGTGAAAGATTTAGAAATAGTGAGAGAAACATTTAATACTTCGCGGTTAGCACAGGCAGCTGCCATAGCTGCTCTTGAAGACCAAGCTTTTATTAAAGTTTGCCGTGAGAAAAACCGAAAGGAACTAGAACAGTATTATTCGTTTTGTTGGCGATTCGGTCTCTCTTACTTCCCTACACAGACTAATTTTATATTTATAGATATGAAAAGAAAAAAAGATGAATTAGCTGATTGTTTATTACGTAAAGGATTTATTATTCGTCCAGGCAGTGAGTTTTGCTGCCCTACAAGTGTTAGAATTACGATGGGCAGTTCAACACAAAATGATGACTTAATAGCCTATTTATCACAGCTTCTTCAAATGCCAGAAACAGAAACTTTATAATGAATTAAAAAAATCGGCTACATCCAAAAAGGGATGAACTGCACCCCAAATGTTAGACAAAAAATTAACAATTGGAGGTGCAGTTTTTATTTATCCAAATTCAATATAAAGGAAAAGCAGGTTTTTATATAATTATAAATAAAGGATGAGCACCTTTTTCCAATTTTACTCATCATTTTAAATAATAGCTGTGTTATCGCTCATTTCGTTGTCTGAAATCGGCGAATATGCAATAGACTTGCTTAAATGTTACTTATTGTATTCTGGTATATTTTATAAAATCGACACGCGGCTGTAAGTAATGTTAAAAAAAGAAGAGCGAAAAAAAACAATCAGCATCATTACTTTAGGGAGAAACACAATAATAACATGAACAAACCGCCGATAAATAAAAGAAAGGAAATTGGCCGGATCATCGGATTACTTTTTAATTCTTCTAAACGAAATCTTGGGAGTGTGTTGGAAGTAGTCATAAATAAAGTTCCGACGTGATTGGAGCTAGCGATAATAAATTGAATTCATTCCCTGATGTAGCAAGAAGTAGGCCAACAATGAAGTAAAAACGAGATGAGGGAAAGTGACAAAAAAATGCTTTCGAACCCTTTTTTATAACGTAAATAAGGTGCTTTCATACGGTTTTGGTAAAATAACGAGATTCCCTATTAACTAAAATCATCGTAAATGGAATACTAAATAAAATTATTTCTCTATTGCCGAAAGTACTTTCATCGATTGGAACTTGTGAAACAGCAGCATATATGCTGAGACCGAAAGCTAAAGCTATTAAACAAATAATGATCGTTTTTTTCATAAAGAATGAAACCCTCCTTTATTTTTGATTAAATTGAATAACCCATTTCAAAATATCTTGTAAAACTGTTGAGTTTAACGAATAATATACGTACTATCCTTTTTTATAGGAATACACTAACTCAGCATTTTTTAAAATAGATAAATGTTATGAGATTCCAGGCTTACTCATCTCAAAGTGCTCAGCGATTTCCCCAGATGATAAGTCTCCATTTCGTAATAAATCTAATATTTTTCTTCTATTTTCGTCGGATAGAGCTTTAAATAACTGATTAATGGACAAATAATCATTCACTCCTTTTAGTATTTAAGTAATTACTTAATTATTTAAATATGATTATACTAAATACATAATAAAGTCAATAACCAACTTGTTAAAATTTAAAAAAATCCGATCCACTATCTGAAGATCGGACGAGATTATAAAAAAACCAATGTTTAAATCGGTTGTCTCAGACTAGTTGAAAACGCTTGTCAGTCGAGGCGCGCAGCACGAGGCGGAAGCGAATAGAACTTATCCGTTCATGAGCTTACAACGAACTGCAAGCAACGACGAATGCGAGCGTTTGCCAACAGTCTGAGATCGGACGACAATCATTATTTTTTAATTATTTCAATTAATTCGCCTTTGACTGCGATTCGATTTTCTCCAGAAACCGTGCAAGTAATCATTGTAATTTCTTTTTTCTCTCTATCATCAACTAAAACTTCTACATTAGTCGGCTTAATGACTTTGGAACTCGTTACTCGGTAAACGTACGTTCCATCCTCTGCATGTAAATACACTTTTTCACCGATAGAGACGTCGGGGAGGTGGCGAAAGTGTCTATCGCCACGGTAACCCCGATGTCCTGCTATCGCAAAATTTCCTTCACCTGGGCTCTGATCTCTTTTTATTTGTGTCAATGCAACATTTAAATTTTTTTCTGTCGTCTCTGCTAAAACTTTTTGCT
Organism: Bacillus aquiflavi; assembly: GCF_019915265.1. Classification (NCBI taxonomy): domain Bacteria; kingdom Bacillati; phylum Bacillota; class Bacilli; order Caryophanales; family Bacillaceae; genus Bacillus; species Bacillus aquiflavi. The sequence continues at coordinate 147,715 of NZ_CP082780.1, read as the reverse complement.
TTAGGTCAATGGATGGAATCTCTAATTCTAACACCCCGTTTAACTCATTCTCCGTAAAAGTGAGATTGTCTATTTTAGATAGATCTGTCGCTTCGTCATTAGATTCAGAGATAAGTGAGAGAGCTTCTTCCATTGCCTTTAACTCTTTTCCCTGCTGCCATTCGTAATAGAGCGGAATGGAAATGAGAGTAAGTCCAACTAGCAAAAATACAACACCGATCAGCGATTTTATCTTTTTCACCAGACTACTCTCCCTCCATTTTATTTAGATGTTACTTTTTTTACGTAACAATAATAATCCACCTATTGTCAGAAATAAAAATCCGATCATCATCATGTACAACAAAGTTTCTTCGCCCGTTTGCGGGAGTTTGTCTATTAATTGATCTCGTTGACTTGGGTCTTTTGGATCTGTCAGACCTACTGCTGGATTTTTCGAATCTGTTGGCTCCACTTTAATGATCTCTTTTGGATGATCTTGTTTATCTATATTACTGCCTGCGACTACGGCAATGTTTTCTATCGCTTTATCAGATTGATCCGCGCTTATTTTAGCTTGAAATTCAACCGTATGCCACTCAGTATCTGTTAGATCACCAAATTGACCGATAATCGTGCCGTCTGCATAATAACCGTTGTCATTATCTTCGGCGTCAGTTACTGCTTGACCGTCAATTTTTAAGCTGCCTGAAACATACTCGATTCCTGCTGGAAGCTTATCTGTAATAGATAAGTTTTCTACTACGCTGTCTGATACTTTATTGCGCGTTTTAATCGTGTAAACAATCGTGTCTCCTACTTCATACTGATCCTTACCTTCATCTAAGTTCTCCGCGGACTTCTCAGATTCCAAAACTGGATTTCGCGGATACACTTTCACTTCTTCACTTGGTTTATCCGGATCTTCTACGTTACTTGCGCTTACTGTAGCAATATTTTTTATGTCTTGTCCTGCTTGACCTGCTTTTATTGTCGCTTCAAATGTAACCGTATGCCACTCAGTGTCTGTCATATCGCCAAATTGACCAACAACCGTGCCATTTTGATAGTGGCCTTTATCATCACCTTCTGCATCAGTGGCTAATTCCCCGTCTACTTTCAAGCTGCCTGGAACATATTCAAGTCCCTCTGGAAGAGTATCTGAGATGACAAGGTTTTCTATTAAGCTATCAGATACTGTATTTTGAGCTCTAATCGTGTAGACAATTGTATCACCCACCTCAGGGTTATCTGTATCTTTGTTTCCATTGGCTTTTTCTTTAATATTTGCAGATTTCTCGGATTTGAGAAGCGGATCTTTTGGATACACTTTCACATCTTCACTTGGTTTATCCGGATCTTCTACGTTACTGCCGCTTACGGTGGCAATATTTTTAATCGTTTCACCAGACTGACCTGACTTAATCTTTGCTTGGAATGTGACTGTACGCCATGCCGTATCTGTCACGTCGCCGAATTTCGCGGTCACTGAACCGTTACTAAATTCACCCGTACCGTTATGACTTACTTTCAAGCTGTTATCGACATACTCTAATCCAGCTGGAAGTTGATCCGTAATAGATAAGTTTTCTACTAAGCTGTCTGATACTTTGTTCCGTGTTTTGATTGTATAAACAATCGTGTCGCCCACTTCATACTGATCCTTACCTTCATCTAAATTCTTCGAGGACTTCTCAGATTCTAGAACTGGATCTCGTGGATACACTTTCACTACTTCTTCTGGTTTATCTGGATCTTCTACGTTATCGCCGCCCACCGTGGCAATATTTTTAATATCTTGTCCTGCTTGTCCTGCTTTTATTGTTGCTTCAAATGTAACCGTATGCCACTCAGTATCTGTAATTTCACCAAACTGACCAACAACCGTGCCATTTTGATAGTGACCTTTATCATCACCTTCTGCATCAGTGGCGGATTCTCCGTCTACTTTCAAGCTGCCTGAGACATATTCAAGCCCCTCTGGAAGAGTATCTGAAATGACGAGATTTTCTATTAAACTATCTTCGATTGTATTTTGAGTCTTAATCGTATAAAGAATCGTATCCCCTACTTCAGGGTTATCTGCATCTGTGTTTCCGGCAGCTTTTTCTTTCAGGTTCGCCGTTTTCTCTGACTTTAGAACAGGCGGATTTGGATTGAATGATGGTTTAGGTCGTGATGCTAAATCAACAGATAGTTTCACTTCTACAGCGCCGATGTAAGTCGTACTAAGCGTTTCTGGATCAAGTAAAAATAATGTAATATTCGTATTGCCAGACGAAAGTAGCATCTGCCCATTAGGCAAGAAACTGAGTCCTCTCACATATGGCTCTATAGGTTGACCATCTGAATTTGTTATCGTAACAGAACGTATTAATGTAGAAGATTGTGGATCTATTTGAACGATATTTTGTGCCGCGGCATACCAGATGTAACCTTCAGCATCGACAACTATATCTCCTCCGCCTAAATTAACGTTAGAACTGTTAGCAATAACGCTTGTAACGTTTGCTCCTGTAATTAAATCATAAGAGCCTAATTTCCATTCTCCATCCTCTAGAAAAATATAGTAATATTTCGAATGATTAATAACAGCATTACTAATACCATTGCCAGCAGACAATGCTTTTACAAATTTAGCCGTTCCGTCAGCATTAATACTATATAGATTAGACCCATTAGCTGCATAAAAAACATCCTCATTCTCGGATATAGCTAATCCATTTAAACCATTTACAGTAATTCCTGTGATAGAAATACTAGCCTTTGGAGTAGCTGCTCCTGGATTATTTCCATCCAGTTGATAAAGCGTTGTTCCATCACTTGAGACCGCATACGTATCAACATCATTAATCGTAAATGCCGCAGCAGCAACAGCTTGATTTTCTTTTTCCTCCGTCAACGCAGCCATCGTTACCGTCTCTTTTTTAGGTGGTAACGTATGATCTACTTTCGCTTGGGGCGTGCTTTCGTTTGTCTCCTCTTTTACAGATTCATCATTATTCTTATTCTCTTGCGTTGGTTCTTTCTCTTCTACAGTGTCAGTTTTTGCTGCCTCTTCTTTAGGAGTATCATTAACTTTTTCAGTAACGGCTTCCGCTTCTGCTGAAGAATTATTTTGAAGTGGAACGTGGATGATTTTGTTTTCACCATCTACAACAAATGTAAGCGGAATTACTCTATTTTCTTCCATTGCGATATTATTTAATACAGTTTCGATCTCAAAAGATCCTTTTGCTTCCGAAAGTTCATTTAACGTGACAGTGACGGTTCCATCTGTTGAAACTTTGTATGTCCCCGCTGACCAATTTTCAGTATTCAATGTACCTTCTTGTTGTTTGGTTACTTTTAATTCAGCTGGTAATACGACATCCCCTGCTTTAACGTTTTCACCAGCTAATGCCCAGTCAAGCTTAACATTGAGCGGTTGCTCAACATTCACATAATGATTTGGATTTTTGTTTGCATCAATCTCTTTTCCGTCTTCACTTTTAAGAGAGACGTTGGTGAAAATGCTCTGTCCTGAATCAGCTGCCGCCTTTACCTCTTTTTGTATACCTGCACCAGCAAAAATAGTTTTTGAGATTAACATAAAAATAAAAGCAACAATCCCTGCCTTCTTCAACATTTTATAGCACCCTCTCCTTGAATAAAATAGAAAAACAGATAAGCGTGAGAACTGTTTTTTCTACACCTCCATTTAAAAGTTCTGAATAATGATGAAAGATCTCGATGGTTCCTTCCTATTTGCTGAACGACAAAATGTGTAGATTTCCAACATTTCTAGCGTTCATACAATTATTACTGTCTAAATATTACAAAATCATTCTGAACAATTTCTGAACATTCGACTTTTTCTTGCAAATAAAAAAGGAACTGTTGTAAAAAAAGCGTACAAACAGTTCCTTTTCTTGTTTTTATACAATATATTTACGATATACTTTGTTTATTTCTGTCGGGATATCAAGTTCTAAATCCTCGAGCCATTTCTTCTTAAATTGTTGAAAAGACGACATCATTTTCTGAATATTTCTCGTCTGTCCATAGTGATCTAAAATGAAATACATATATTTTTCATTATAAGGCTCTAATTGGATCATTTTTTCCAAACAGCTAATTATTAAATGAGAATGCTTTTGATGATCTATCATTTGAGTCACATAATCTTCTAAGTACGTCAAGAATATCTGTTTTATTCTTTCTTGTTTATCAAACGCCCAGTCATAATGCTCTTCCTCTAAATAGTCTCCGGAATATAAGCTAAGAGCTTTCTCGACAAAGAAAGTTGACTTTTGAGAAAGTTGAACGATATGCTCCAGCTCCAAAATATCACTTTCGAATTCGATTTTCAAAGCATAATGATCATTGATAAATGATACAGCATTGTCTATTCCGATATTTTTCAACGTTTTGCGTACTTGGTAAACGGTTGTGTGTAATAACGTTGACGAGTTCTTTACAGACATATCCGGCCAAAGATCATCAAGAATCTTTAATTTATGGACTGAAATATCCTGATTGTGCCAGAGGTAAAGAAATAATTCCTTTACTTTCTTAGTACGCCACTTTACGATTTTTTTATTTTGATCATATAATTGGAATTTGCCCATCATATGAGCATATATGTCCTCTTGTGGACATTCTTTTTTCACTGTATTTCTTTTATACGCTTGCAGTTTGGCAATTGTCTTCTTTAATCTGTCTAAATTGATCGGTTTTAATAAATAATCTACGGCGTTTACTTCAAACGCTTCTAAAGCAAACTGCGCATATGCTGTAACAAAAACAACTTCCAAGTAGCTGTATGAAGTCTTTAATATTTCTGCGAATTCAAGACCATGAACTTCTCCCATCTCTATATCTAGAAAGACAACGTCGATTTCTAGCGTCTTTAATTCCTGAAACGCTTTTTGAGGGCAAGTATAGGTTTTGACGACTTCAACTTCAGCGATTTTTCTTAGCTTTTGCTCAAGCACATTTAGTGCCCACTTTTCATCATCAATTAAAACCACTCTCATTACTTTTCACCTCTGGCAAGATAATCGTAATCTCAGTTCCTTCTCCCTCACGACTTTCTAAAAATAATTTAGCTTTCTTAATTAACTTTAACTTCTTAAATGTATTCTTAAATCCGATCCCTATCGTATTTTCTTTTAAAAGATTTGCCCGTTTTTCTTCTGTCATCCCAACGCCGTTATCTTTTACAACGATTTTCACGCCATCACAACTTCTTTGAATAGAAAGCCATAGATCCCCCCCAGAAATTTTTTTTGTTATTCCGTGTTGCACAGCGTTTTCTACAAGCGGCTGAATCGTCATAGATGGCAGCATCACTTCGATACTTTCATCGATATGATAATGGACTCTCAGCCTATCCCCATACCTCATCTGTTGGATTGATAAATAAGATTTCACTAACTCGATTTCTTTATTGATTGAAATAAGGGAATCTTGTTTGTAAAAGTCTAGTTTTGCTCGAAAATAGGTGGATAAATGTTCTAGTGCTTCCCGTGTTTTTTCTTCATCTATATAACTTAATCCGATAATTGTATTAAAGGTATTAAATAAGAAGTGCGGGGTTATTTGAGCATAAAAATAGCTTAATTCATTATGAATTGCCTCTTGAGCAGACTTTTTCATCGATAAAAGCGACTCAATTCTTGCTTTTAATTCTTCTTGTTGAACTGGTTTACGCAAAAAATCGTTAGCACCTATATCAAAAGATAAAATCAAATCCGACAATTGTCCGGCCGCAGTTAAAATCAAGATCGGTAATTCTACCATATGGTACTCTTCGCGGACAAACTGACAAACCTCATATCCTGACATTTTTGGCATCATTAAGTCTAATATTAATAAATCAACTTTGATATTTTTTAATAAAGCTAATGCCTTTCTTCCATCATCAACAGCTATAACCGTATAACGTAATCCTCCTATAAGGTTAACAAGGACTTTTAAATTTGCATGTTCATCATCAACAACTAAAATCGTATATCCACGATCCCCTTCCACTGTTAGCGGGAGGTTCAATTTAACATTTAAATCGAGTTGTTTATTCCTCGTAAGACGATCATCTCCATTATTTGTCATCAGCGATTGCCCAGATTCCAGTTCCGATAATTGCTCCTTAGTTGCTAAAGGTAAAGAAAAAGTAAAACAAGAACCCTTCTTAAGCTCGGAAGTAACTGAAATCTCTCCTTCTACTGCTTCCACTAACTGTTTCGTAATCGCAAGACCTAAACCAAGCCCTTCTGCTCCTCTCCGTAAATGATCTTCTGCTTGATAAAAAAATGAAAAAATATGTTGTAAATCATCGGAGCTCATGCCAACCCCTGTATCACAAACAGATATATACATATATTTGTCTTGAACTTCAGCTGAGATCGTAATTTCACCTTGTTCTGTATATTTAATTGCATTAGATAATAAGTTATATAAGATTTGTTTGAATCTCTGTTCATCAACATATATATATGGAAGGTCTGAATTGACTTTATTTATTATTTTTATTTTTTCTGATGGCGGCTTTAACAGTTGCATTTCAGCTAAAACTTCATCAATTACCTTTACATGTACTGCTTTTGCGGAAACATTTATTTCTTCTTTTTTTATTTTTGAGGCATATAATAAATCTTCGACTATCGTTGCTAGTCTTTTCCCTACATTATGAATCAGGGCGACACTTTCTTGCTGTTTTAAGCGTAAAGGACCTTCCTTTCCTTCCATTAACGATTTTGAAAGATTTAAAATCCCATTTAATGGTGTCCTTAATTCGTGTGATGTTTTTGCTAAAAACTCATCTTTAAGATGATCATAAGTACGTAAATCTTTCGAAAGTTGCTCTACTTGGATAAATGTATGATGAAATCGATGCCCCATTAATAACGAAAGACTGACCGTCATAAGTAAAAACAAAAATACAGGAACCCTGCCAATATCAACTTCAAATAATAGATCAATCCCTAATAGGAAACCATAATTAAAAAAGGTTGTCACAATAACTAATATATATTGAGATCCTTCCGTCTCTTTCATAAATGCCTTAATCAAAATAAGAATAGTATAAATACTAGCAAAGCTTAAGACGATCACAATTTGTGCTTGTACTAATGTGAGAGGCAAGTTAGATAGTAACATTTTGCTGACATTCGGAATTCCATATAAAAGCCCATCTATCATAATTAAAAAACTTAAAACATTCGTTACTCTTTTACTTGCATATTCTTTAAAAGATTCATATATAAACGCTAAAAAGAAAAATATTGAGGAATGAATAAGTGCAAATTGTATATTTGTTAAAATGCTTATCTCCATAACTGGAAAAATAAGTTCAATTAATTTTTCATTTAATGTTGCCAAATAAATACCTTGCAATAGACAAAACAAGCTAAAAAACAACTGATATACACTACTAGTGTGAAGAAAAAAAGAAACAAAATAATAAAGTCCTAATAATAAGTAACCGGATACGAGTAAGGCGTCAATAGCCCGTTCTTGATCTTTAGCTAGTTGAATTTGTTCACCAGTACCAAATTCTAGCGGATGGATAATCCCACCGGTCGGATACCGATGATTTGCTACTTGAACAACGATTTCAAGCTGTCCTTCTTTACTTTCACCTAAGCCAATATATTTTCTATTGTATGCCTTAAAATGTTCTCTCTCTTTCGCAGGAACACCACTCGATCCAACTTCTTTGCCATTTATGAATAAGCGACTAGCATACCTAATTGTATTCGTCTTTACTCCATATAATCCATCTTTAGGCACTTGAATGATGAGACGATATGTACCAACAACATATTCTGATTTGTCACGCCAACGATCAACTTCCCATGAGCTGGGAACGAGCATCTTTTTTCCGAGATGACGATATTCAGAAAACATATCTTGATCAGGATGTGGATCAATTAGTTCATCTGGATAAAATGTCCATTCACCATTTAGCTCTACTTTACCTTTCTCTTCAAAGTCCCATAAATGTAAATCTAATTGGCCATCATCTGCTTCAGGTGCTGAAGAACTTTTAGATTCAAAAGGAAATATACTTAAAATTGTAAATAAAAAAATACCGAGCGAGATAATGAGAGCCGTAATTCTATTCATTTGTTCACCTCACAGATGAAAGATTCAACCGCTTTTGGCACATTTCAGAATGAAACGAATGGGAAAGCCAAAATAAAAAATATGAGTAAATTTTATCACACCCCTAAAATCTGCCGTTATTAATTAACAGATGAGGTGGACAGGAATGCGCAATGTCTAAGGTTTATGTTATGAAAACTTAATAAAAAGATAGCATATGGCAGGTGTAGAAAATTGTTGTAATTTAGCCAAAAATTAAAATTGGTTTAAAATGCCTAAGTTTCCCTAATAATTTCTGTCAGAATCTAAGACATTGTATAGAAAAAATAGTTTAAGCACTACTTTTTTAATGTAACACTTCAAACAATTCCAGTATACTCAAATTGATAACTTTCTACTGTTAAGTAACATCTTAAAAGATTTTATAAAAGTTTAACTCTTAAAAATAGCCTTAAAAAATCCGACCTCAATTGTGAGATCGGACAACATAATTCATTTTTAATTTTAAAAAACTGTTTTTTCATTTGTGAAAACAACATACATTTACAAATATTTAATGAGCAAAAAAATCTTTACAAATGAATCCACAGTCATTTCTGTGCAAATCCATTGTAAAGATCTGCTGTCAACATGAATTCATTTGTCATAACAGGACAAATTATGTTTTTGTAATTTAAGCAATGTCGGCTTTTTCTATATTTTTAATCGTACGATAGACGATCATAAACCCAATTACACTAAGAGATAATGGTACATAAACAATAGAAGCGACAGAAAAAGCTGGATTGTGAGAACTTATAAGAGCAACGACGATAATTGAAGACGTAATTGTCGCTGATACCGAATAATTGCGCATCCCAAAATATAAAGTAACTAATGATGTACCTGCACAAGCAAACGCAAATATAATAATGCTTAAAAGCTGTTCAATAAAAGTATTTTCTGAGACTATCTCTGGAATAAACCGGAAGTAAGAATTCAACCAAATAAATGAACCTAAGACAACTAGATGTGAAATAACAATCGTCATAAAAGTAAGCAAACCAACGATTAACATTTTTGTTCCAATTAGCTTCTTTCTACTAATCGGATACGTAAACAGTATGGAAATCGTTTTATTTCGATACTCCTCAATGACTAATTTAGATATAAGCACTGCTGCAAATATAATAAATGTAGCCCTTACTAATGCACCAATAATAATAAAAGCCTCATCATAGTTTAAAATAGTAAAGTTCCCTTCTGGAATAGGGAGATTTCCCTTTAATTCCTCTAAAAAACCGATAGAACAAACTAAAAAGATAATAAATAAGTTTGCGGTAATTGCTCCTTTTACATACCAGCCTAATTTTGCTTTCTTTAATTCTAACTTTATTAACTTTAACATCTGAAAGTCACCCCAAAAATCCGATATTTACATAGTCGTATCCATCTATATATTTTCATCACTTCAATCATTCCTTTTTGTCTTTTTTAAACCGCAAGTGCCCGTACTGTATCAAAATTACGAACTCATCATCCCCCAGATTCTTACACTTATATAGCTAGGGAAAAAAGATGCTGCCAAATTCCTCGAGGTCTATTATTACTTAAGATTATTTAGCTGGATATGTAACTGTTACCTATATTAGCAACAAGCTGTTTCTTTTTTATTTTTTTATCCTTAAAAGTTTCTTAAGTTACTGAACGGTAAGAATAGTACATGAAGGCGTGACCTATGATCACGCACGATTTCACGATGACATAAGCTATAGAATAATGAAGCAATCCAAGCATATAGTAAATTTACCTTTACAAAGATTACATTACCATTCGGATCATCATATAGAAATTATAAAATATATTGGGTACGAAATAAAACAAAAGTTCTAGTATAGTTGCTTTTCAGTAACTAACAAATTTGTAAAAATAATTTGACATTTTTATTTGTTTTACTTATAATGTAAAATGTAAAAAACATTTTTCATTCATGGAGGTGATTTATTTATGGACTGGATATTCATATCATTTACTGGGGTGTTTTTTATAACTATCATCCTCATGATCCTTCTCCTTTACTCATTATCAAAACATGGAGATGAGAGGAAAGAATACATTAAAACAAAAACAATGTCTTACACTTTCACAATAATAATAGGGTTGTTATTAACAAAAAAGGGTGAGGATGTGTATGTCTCGATAACGAATAGTACAAGAACAAATGGATTCAATGCCTATACTTTTCTTGTAACGATAACAACAGTTTACTTTGTGGTTCTTTTAATTAATAAAAAAAGATTTGGCGGTTAACGATGAAAAATAAAATTCAACAATTAAGAAAGGCTAAGAAGCTTTCTCAAGAGGATTTAGCTAATCTATGTCAAGTTACCAGACAGACTATTAACGCAATAGAAAATAACAAATACGATCCTACTTTAAAACTAGCTTTCGATTTGGCTTCGGTTTTAGACACTACAGTTGATCAGTTATTTTTGTATAAAAGTGAAGATCATTGCACCAGGGGGAAAGGAAAAAAATAATCCTAAATAACAAAATGCTTAATTTATCAAATTTAAAAATACTTAATATGACAAAGGGTGGGGATGATGCTCGCTTGTAAGTAGAATCGACCTCTATATCCTCTTCTTCTTGTCCAATATGCGGTACGGTTTAGACATGATATAAGAATTGCCAATGCATTTGGCAAAAACCAGAGATATAAATGTAAGGTATGCCACAAAAACGTGTCAGACTTTCGTTCCTAATCATTCAATAAGTCGATTAGTAACTGACATCCTTATCAGGCTAATTTTAATCCCAACAAATTAAAGAAGTTAAAGGTACTTTTGCAAAGCAGCACGTTCCGCATTCTACCGTGCTGATTTTTCCACACTGACTAAGCTTATGGAAGGGAGTACTATAATGACCCTCTTTCCGTAAAATCCTATTACAGTATCATCGTTTATCAGAAAATTGAAGGTTCCAATTATCCTAATCTAATCGTTTTAATTACTTTTTTTTCATTACTCATACATAGCTGTAACATTTAAAGGGAGGGTTCGTACATGGTGCAAGTATTGTTTTACCTTTCTCCATTCTTCCAAAGGATAGTTAAATTGAAGCTCTTCAGCGACCTCGACCGCCACTTGCTCAAATACTTCCGTCATGAGAAATAAAGCGTTCCAAACATGCGCCTCGTCTCCATTCGGGTAAGTTGATAAGAGACTTTCCCACGTTTCTTTATTTAAATAACGCTTTAAATACTTTCCATTTTTTCCGATACTGAGCGAAAAATTTCTTTCTATTCCGATTCTCCATTCAAGCATCTTGATGAGCATGGACCGTACAATGTTCAAATGATCGTACGCATAAATCATTTCTTGTCTCCATAATCCTTTTGCAACATAAGTCGATACCCACCAAAATTCATTACAACAATCAGAAAAAAGGTGAGCAGACGGCGTTTTTACCCAATAATCCTTATCAGTAGGTGAAGGGATAGAAGGCAAGATATCATCTTTATCTAATATTATGACTGTTAGCTTATCTTCCTGGCAATATTTTTTCCCTTCCTCAAGACAAATTAATGTAAGATCAATACGATTGCCATCTGTAAACAGCATTAAATAAGGAAATCTTCCGTCCAATTCTGGTGGATACAGTACACTGGTTTCAGGTGTTTGCATCATGATTCGCTCCCCAAACACATCAATCCAGTTTGGATCATCGATAAATGATTGCATATCCGTCACAAGATAGACGAGATCATAATCCCTAAATGGATCCTGTGGAACATTCGGGTTCGTTCTTGAGCCGCTCATCCAAACAGCTCTAATTCTCTTATCCTTTTTGGCAACACTTAAAATTAAATCTATTATTTCTTGCTCTGAACGCATTTTTTTATTCCTCCTATAAAAAGAATAAAAGGATAGCAACTCTCTTACACCTTATTGGACAAAAAAAATTAAGAAGAAACTTTGACAACTTGTGCTTTTGTCATGATATCGTAAAGTGATTGTTTCTTTTTTGTGAAAATAGCGGTCAAAATATAAGCAAAAATAAGCAAATAGATGAGTCCACCAATAAAATAGTAGTTAAATGGCATTTTACCGTCAGCGACATAAATAAGTCGGTAAATGAGATCATGCGACAGCTCCCACGGTAAAAACTTCAGGATCGTTCGAAAGGTGATATGTATGACTGAAAGAGCTGCCCCGTTTTCGTCAACTACTCGGATACCCGTCCTCTTTTTTCCAAAAGACTGACCGCCAATCACTGAATCGCTAATGATAAAATAGAGCGATATCGGAAGTGTCACCATTAAAAATCCTGCAAACTGCGCGACAATTAGTGAACCATTAAATAAGTGCTGTATATCAGGAAAGAGAAATACACTTAAGACAAAAAGTGCAGCTAAATAGGCAACAATAAGTATATAATCAATCATAAAAGCTTTAAGTCGCAACAAAAATGGCGCGGTCATTCTCATAACCCCTTAATTCCGTCATGATAAACTTACCGTTTTGATCTAACAAAGTCATATTTCGTGAAAAATTGGTTCATTTCCTTTCAGCATTAAGACGGCAGTCGCACACGAATAAGCATCAAACAAAAGCAAAAAATATACTTATCATTAAGTTTTATTGTATCTGAAGTCATTTGTAAACACTAACAGATTCTCGCCTATATGATGATGAACACTAAAGCGAACTAATATTATTTTAGGACATACAAAACTTCAGCTTTTGTATTTTTTTGAAAACAATCAATGTTTAGCCTTGTTGATCGAAGATTGAGTTAATATCATTATATTTTAATCGATGAATTACTCCATTAGAACAAATACATTAACGTATTTAAACATCTCAGAGGCAAAAAAGCAGTGCAACAGCTGATTGATTATGCCAACGAATTCAATTTAGTTGTTTTAATTAAACATGACCATTCATGTACTCCCTTAGGAAAGAAAAAAGGATGACAAAGTAAAAAAACAGGGAGCAAATATATATTCCTTTATAAGCAAAAAAGAAACGCCTTCTTCTCAATGATCGACGAGAAACGGCGTTCCTGTATTTTACTTTTTTAAATAAAAATCAACCACGTACCTCTTGCAGTGCACATCACTCAAACTGGATTCGCTATATTTGAAGTATGAATCTCTGGCTTTCTCTCTTTCCACGGCAATGCTTCTTCTAGTTGTGTAGCCAACTGTAATAAAGTAGCTTCATCAGCAAATCGTCCAGTAAACTGCATGCCAATCGGCAGTCCATTCTGGCTCGTTTGTAATGGGAGTGAGATTGAAGGCTGACCAGTTGCATTAAATAAGTTTGTAAAAGGAGCATAAGTAAAAATTTGCTCAGTCCATTGTTTTGCATCAATTGATAGATTATTAGCATTTAAAACACCTATTTTAGCAGGTAAAGTGGCGATCGTTGGCGATAAAAGCATATCATAATCTGCGAAAAAATGACCTACCATTCTTGAAATCTTAGCGTTTATATCGATCGCCTCTAACAATTCAGATGCTTTCATTTCTTTTCCATATAAATAACATTCCCATATAGCCGCTTCAATATTTTGATTTGAAGCTGTTTTTCCTGACATTTGGGCTGTACCTTCAATCATGTTATAAATATTTGCTGTCCAAATACGCAGCGTAGCTAAGCTAAGTTGCTCTGGATCATATTTCGGGGCAGCTTCAACTACGATATGACCTAAATCTTCACATAATTGGACTGTTTTATGCAACGCCTTTAAACAATCATCATCAACCGGTGCTCCTGAAACAGGTTCCGCCATCCAAGCAATCTTTAACGGTCTGACAGGCTTTTGAATTAGTTGTTTATATTCTTTAGCAGGTGACTCCGGCCAGCCATAACAGCCAATATCCGGCCCGCTTACTGCATCAAGAAGATGAGCGGTATCTCTTACAGTCTTTGTTACTCCAAATTCTATCGCAATTCCATTTAATAGCTCACTATTGTATGGTCCAGCAGGTATTCTTCCTCTAGTAGGTTTTAATCCAATTAAGCCACTGCATGATGCAGGGATTCTAATAGATCCACCACCATCATTTGCATGCGCCACTGGAACTATTCCGGAAGCAACTGCGGCAGCCGAACCGCCACTTGAACCTCCAGGACTATGATTTAAATTCCATGGATTACGTGTTGGACCATATACAACTGCTTCTGTTGCCGCATTATATCCAAACTCAGGTGTAGTCGTTGTCCCTACCGTCACAAAACCTGCTTTCCTAAACCTCGCCATTAATTCACTATCAACTGGAAAAATAGTCCCTTCTGCCAGTCTGCTTCCCATACTAATAGGCACATTTGCTGCATGAAGCACGAGTTCTTTTATTAAAAATGGTACACCTGTAAAAGGACCGTCACTTAAACCTGCTTTAATTTCGTTCATCGCTTCCTCTTCAAGAATTGAGACAACAGCATTTAAATCTGGATTTAATTGTTTAATCGCATGAATCGAAAGAGTTACAAGCTCTTCAGGTTTCACTTGGTTTCTTTTTACAAGATGAGCAAGACCAAGCCCGTCATATTTTGCAAACTCCGCTATATTCATCGGTATCCCTCCTCCTTTTTTATCAATTATAATGTGGAGGAAAATTTTTTTATATTACTCAAAAGGACTATTATTTGACTATTTAGAATATTTGGTTTAAAAGTAAAACAAGGGGTGGTGAGAATGCTACGATCAAAAAAAGAATATCAACAAGTGTTGTATGCCAGTGAAGAATTGGCAAATATGCAAATGAAGCTAACAACAAATAGTTATCGTATTGAAGTTTTGCAAATTTTATCTCATTTATTAGGTTACAATAAATCGTTATTTTGGTTAGTAGACGACAATCATAATCTAATCGATCCAATTGTACTTAATATCGAAAAACAGACACTAAAAGAATATTTGCATTACTTTTATGAATTGGATTTTCTTCAGCCTTTTAATTTAAAAAAGATCAATAAAATTGTAAAAATAGATGATATCATTTCTTTTTCAAGCTACTTAGAGTCAGAATATTATCATTCTTTTATGAAAGAAAATAGGTTGTTAGACGAAATGGGCATCTACTTACAATATAACAACAAATTAGTTGGTGTCATTGGTCTATTGCGAGCTCGAGATGAAAAACAATTTACGGAAACAGATTCAGTTAAACTTCACTTTCTTATAAAACATATTGAAAACGGTTTCAATATTCAACGTCTCATAAATGGTCGCGAAAATGAGAATAACTTAAATTTAACAGCAAGGGAGCAAGAGTTAGTAACTTACCTTGAGAAAGGGATTAAAAATAAAGAGATTGCCAATATACTATACATTAGTGAACATACGGTAAAAAAACACCTTCAAAACCTATACCGAAAGTTTAATGCAAACAATCGAACAGAATTATTATATAAAATAAGAATAAAATAAGCTGCTTTCTTTCGGAATTTTACTTTGTCTACAAGTTAAAAAACTGGGCAAAAACGCCGCCCAGTTTTATCATGTTAATCATTTATATTCCTTTTAAAAACATAGTTTACTTTATGATAAGCCATTTTATCCTCATAAAAACGGTGAGCATCTACACGTTGCAAACCAGATGATAATGCAACAGTTTCATAGCCATTCTCTTTTGCCCACTCATGGATGTGTGCAAGTAGCTTTTTACCATAGCCTTTAGATCGTTTATTCGAATCTGTTACTAAATCACAAACCCAAATAAATCGCCCATTATTTAATGTAATCATTGGCATAAATCCGATAACCGTAGCCATTTCGCCATGATGGTACAGAGCAAATATTTTATAATTTTCCTTTGCTATTGCTTCACTTATCATTTCAATGTAAGTTTTTTCATTAAGATGCGGCCGTAATTGTTTTATGATCGGAAAAGCATGAATCCATTCCTTTTCACTTGTTAACTCTTTCATCTCCATCGTTCATAACCTCCCTTATCAATTTACTTTTGATTATATTGATCAAGTGGCATTATTAAAAGTATCACATATGATATAATTTATAGGGTCAGTTTTTTGCCGGAAGGATGAATGTCATGATAGAACTTACACCTCATTTAGACAATGAAAAAAAGGAACCTTTATACGTACAGCTTTATCACTATATAAGAGAGGAAATTCAAACTGGCAACATCGCACCGGGGGTAAAGCTTCCGTCAAAACGAAAGCTAGCGGCTCACCTTGGCATTAGTCAAAACACAATTGAAACTGCATACCAACAACTGAATGCAGAAGGATATGTCAAATCTGAACTGCGAAAAGGCGTTTATGTGAAAAAGTTAGCAGGAGATCTTTATCCATATTCAAGCCGGATTTCCTTTCATAACAAAAAAGTAACTAAAAACCATGACGAACAATATAAATTTGACTTCAGCCACGGAAAGGTAGATTTAGAACATTTTCCATATTCAACTTGGAGAAAGTTAACCGTACAATCGTTATACGAAGAAAATAGCGAGATTTTTTTCAATGGTGATCCAAAAGGTGATACTAATCTTCGAGAAGAAATTGCTCAATATGTTTTTCAATCAAGAGGGGTAACATGTTCACCAGAACAAATTATGATCGGTGCTGGTACACAATACTTACTACGATTGCTCACGATGTTAATCGGGAAGGAATCTATATACGCAATGGAAGATCCGGGTTTTCATAGAACTAGGGCTGTGTTTAAACACGAAAATGTTAAAACCATTTCAATTCCTCTTGATGAAGAGGGAATCTCCCTAAAACATTTAGAAGAGAGTCGAGCAAATGCAGTATATATCACACCATCGCACCAGTTCCCGTTTGGAACGATCATGCCAATTAATCGACGCTTAGAATTATTGAAATGGGCTGAAGCAAAAGGCCGCTATATTATCGAGGACGATTATGATGGCGAATTTAGATATATAGGCAAACCGATTCCTTCATTGCAAGGCTTGGACTTTAAAGACAGCGTCATTTACTTAGGTACATTTTCTAAATCGTTAATCCCTTCAATCCGCCTAAGTTATGCCGTGTTGCCCACAGCATTGGTAAATCAATATGATCAACACCTTACTATATATAAACAAACAGTTTCTCGTCTCCATCAACACACCCTTTTTCTATTTATGAAAAACGGTCATTGGAAAAGCCATTTAAATAAAATGAGAAACGTATACCGCAAAAAACAACATATGCTAGTAGCTTCTATTAAAAAGTATATCGGCAATAAAGCTACCATTATTGGTGAGAAATCGGGACTGCATATTCTTTTACAAGTACACAATCAGATGTCTGAATTAGAGCTAATCAAAAACGCTCTGAAAAAGAAGGTGAAAATCTACCCAACTTCAATTTATTATGAACAATACAAGGCAGATAAGCCAATGGTTTTATTAGGCTTTGGCGGGTTAAGCGAAACAGAAATTGACGAGGGGATCAAATTATTAAAGGATGCATGGTTTAATGAAAAAGATGAAAACACCGTTCAGTCAATGAACGATGCTGATCAATAAAATGGTATAACGTATTTCAAACCCTTCTATTAGAGCTCGTTCCTTTCCCGATTGCAGAACTAACCATGCATTAGAGGGAATATCCGGTCTGTTTACGTCACATCATGGCTGATTACATAGCAACGGAGGATAAAATTTTTCGAAAATGAACAGAAAAGCTAAGAAGGGGCAGCCTCAAAATTCGAAAGCCCCTTTCGGTAATGTTTCACTTCTTTTTTTCTTTAATCTGTTCTCGAATACTTTCTAGTTCTTCCAATGACAGCTCGCCTAGCGATTGTTTTATTTCTTCCTCAATTTCTTTTTTGTTGCTTTCGCGATATTTATCCCACCATTCTCGGAGACCTTCCGTATTATTAAGAAGAACTTCAATATCGATCTCCTCTACTTCATCATCTGACAAATAGTTTAACACAGCCGCTAACATGCGAGTGAGCTGATGAATTTCATCTTCATTTTTTTCCTTTTTCATTAGTAAAACATTCGCTTCTTTATCTGTTTCCTTGTTGTGTTGAGAATCCTTTCGTGGCATCATGTCCCTCCTGACAATATAAACAAACGATTGTTTAATATTTATTTTAAAAATATTATTTCCAAAAAGATCATATCAATGAATTTTCATCGGTAAGATTGTCCTTTCCCAAAGAACTTTAAAAATCATAAATTGAAAGCACATTCTTTATCCTTGCCATTAAAATCAGTATTAGAAGTACCACCTTATTCTTGATGAAAAGATTCCCCAAATGAAAAAAGACACCAACAAAAGTCACTTGTAAATGACTCTCACGTTAAGTGCCTTCTTTTAACTTTTAAATGTTAATTCACTCACTGTAAAATTCTTATTTTCTTTTTTGCGATGTTTAGTAAAAAATTCTTCTTCAATTCCTGTAAGTACTGTAAGAAAGCTTTGATCTACTTTTAATTCATCCATTAAATCTGATACTGAATATAAATCATGATCAAAAAGTAACTGTAAAATACTCTTCATTTTCATTGGACGGTTTATTGGTATTTCATAATCTAAAGGTTCAATGAATTTGTAGCCCTTTTTATTAATCGACATGAAAAAATATCGATATTGCTGATAATTAATTATCTTTAACTTAAGCGCCCTCATTGCAATTGCTTGTAAAGAGACATGCCATTTTTGCTTAAGGTCCAGATAGGCATCTGGATTAGAAACTTTAACTATCCCGTTACAATCTTTTCTAAAACTATCTTCTGGCAAAAGAAACATTGAAGCAAATTGATTCGCCTCATCTTCAAGTTGACGATAAGATTTTTTATCTTGCATAGTAAATTCTACTTTATAATGTAATAATAAATGACCCAACTCATGAGCTAAATCGAAATTCCTTCTTACAGCTGATTTTTTTATAGAGCCTAAAATGATGTAAGGTCGATCATCTTTACTCCATAAACTGTACGCATCAATCGTTTCACCAATTTCCTTTTCAAAAATAAAAGCTCCTGCTTTCTCCAATAAAAATAGGAAATTTTTATTAGAATTATTCCTCAAGCCAATTTTGTTCCGAGCTAATTCAGCAATACACTTTATTTGAGTGTCCCTATCCATCTCACAATTTTTTTTAAAAAATAGGATCGTGTCGTTTCTCAATTCCAAAAGGATATTTTTAGGGTAGTTGATCTTCCTTTCAATTTTCTTTAAAAAAACGTCAATAAATCTTATATGCATTGATTCACTTTGAGTTTTATTTAACGAATTTATTGTTTCAGAGCGATATGCTATATTGTGAGTTTGTATATTATTCATATCTGCTTCAGATAACATATCTTCTTTATAAAAATAGGAGGATTTTACTTTAAAAATAGTTTTTAATTTATTTATTACTTCTAGTTTCGGAGAAGTGTACCCATTCTCGTATTGCCAAATAGCCTGTTCAGTTACTCCTACTTTTTCCGCCAACTGATTTCGGCTTAAATCATGCAGGATTCGAATGTTGGTCAGACTTTTACCAATGAACACAGGCTATACCTCCTTATTATTTTATTATTGCTTTTCTTTCAGTATCTAATACAATTCCGAATTTATGTGCATCAAAATGATCTTCAGTATCACTTTTATTTACCAAAATATCTTTCAATTCTTCCTCGATCTCAAAAGCGTGTGACTCATTGATATAAAATGTTAAATTATCAATTAAATAAGCTTGATTATTTACCGGATTTGGCATCCATAATTGAATTTTTGAAATATATTGGTTTTCATCAATCAAATATGTAACGATATAAAAACGATTGTAATTCGATTTTATTTTTGAAATCTCCTTATTGTCAATATCATTTAATTGACAGTCCTCTATTAATTGTAATTCTAGCTGAACAAAGCTCTCTGACACTTGAGGAGAAATATCATTAAAATCAATCTCTTTATTAATTGTCATTAAATTTTCCATATAAGAAATTTTCGTCCTGCGAGCCTTACCCGTAGCATCTTTACCACGATTGACCTGATCTGGATCAAAGTATCTAGCATTTTTAACAATAAATAAAATAGCTTCATTTTGATGTTTAAACTGAAGGTACTGCCAAGTCAAACCAGCCTTTGCTAACTTACTCTTCACTCCAAAAGGTTCACATTCAACCCCTACGTGATGATCAATATGATTTCCTTTAACCCATGCGTAGGCCCCGCTTACTTTTAATGACTTAGCTTTTTCCCTTCTCACATCTAAATATTCACGATACCCTTTAAAGATTCCATCTACTATCTTTTGATTCAACCCTTTCTCCAATCTATAGTCCTTCATTTTGAACATACACCTCCGAATTTTCTTATATAGTCTTTTGTTTATTTTATTAAAGAAAATATGATTTGTATATGTTTTTTCTAAAGTATTTATAATCTTTCATCTCATTTTTTATCAATGTCATATCATTGTTCGATACTCAAATAAAAAAATTGTTTATCAGAATAATTTGCTATTTAGATTTTTAAAAATAAAATATAGGAGAACTTTTGTAAACGTTATTTTAAAAAAGAGGTATTAATATGAGTGGATCGGAATTATATGTTAGTTTAGTAGTGGGTCCAAATTGTGATATGGAATCGTATGCACTGCGCTCAACACTCGAGTATTTCGGGGTAAGGGTTACTGTCCATTATGATAGGAAGGCCAAATGATTTTGTTGATGTGCTCTCTGGTAAAGATCGCGATCATAAGCTTGATTATTTAATTTTTAATTTCCACGGAGATAAAGGAAGATTTTGTATGACTGTCCTTGATCATGATGTATATGAGGATAAGGAGCCGAAAGGAGAATTCTTTGATCATCAAGATGTTGTCCGCTATGCAAATTTTAAAAATGTAAAAGTTATCGCGGCGGGGTGTACTTTGGCGGGGTGTACTTTAGGAACTCAGCAATTAGCAATGGCATTCCTTAAAAGTGGTTGTCATTCTTATATAGGTCCTCATAATTATATAGATGGTAATTCTAATTTAATGTTTCTTATCAAATTTATGTATGAAATCATAGATAACAAAGCGGACCGAACAAAAGGCATTTGAAATTGCAAAGTCTATTGATCAAGAAACGTTGATGTATCAAATTTATTCTTCCATAGAGAAATAACTTTGGGCTGTCTCAAAAGTCATTTTTCAATGACTTTTGAACTGCCCTGCTTTTCACATGAAAATAGATTACTTTGATTAGTAAACATGTTAGTTAAATCTTTCAAACTCTTATAGTTAAAAATTAACCTATACAAATTTAACACTTTCGTTTGTTTTCTGGCTTGAAAGTTTACCGTTATCCATTTCATAAACTTCATCACATAATAAGTTAATATCACTTTCGTTGTGACTAGCTAGAAGGATTGTTACTCCTAGGTTCTTATATTCTAAAATCATCTTTTGAATATCTTTTACTCCTGAAGCATCCAGTCCATTCATCGGTTCATCAAGTATTAAAAGCTTTGGTTTTTCCATAATTGCCTGTGCAATTCCTAGGCGTTGTTTCATTCCGAGAGAATAGGTTTTTACAGGTGAAGTTTTTTTAGAGTCAAGTCCAACAAAATTTAGACACGCTTTTATATCATCATCAGAAATTTGATTTTTGACAGAGGCTAACAATTTTAAATTATCAAAAGCAGAATAATTTGGCAGAAATCCGCCAGAATCTAATAGTGCTCCAAACTGTTGAGGAAATTCTCCTTTACTAACTTGTGTTCCAAGAACACTTATACTCCCTTTCGTTGGTGTGATAAGCCCAGAAATTGTTTTAAATAAAAGACTTTTTCCGGACCCGTTTCTTCCCACGATTCCATATACACCTGGAATATTAATTTTTAAATTAATATGATCTAGTAAAACATTATTTTTTACTACTTTACATAAGTCATTAATCTCGATAATGTTTTCCAATTTGTTCACTCCCCGCTTTTTTGTTATGAAGCTAATCTCACATTATTTTAAGCGCTTTCTCATGTTTAAGCATGAAAACTTTAACTAATACAAAATATAAACATAATACTAATATGCTTGAAATACTTATCCACAAAGGAAATTCGATACTTGTCCGAATAGTTTTAGCATATAAAAATTCAGTTATAAACATTTTATTTTTTTCCTGAATCATTAGTTGATCTAAAGTTAACGCTGAAAGTGAAACAACGATCGTTACTAGTAAAGAAAAAAGCTCATTTCTAGATAGCATAAAGATCATTACTTTGAATAAAAAAAGACATAAAATAGTAAAGAAAAAAACAAGCCATTGTTTTAAAATGATTTTGCCATTCATGATATTCAAACTAGCAAACGCTAAATCAGCATCTAACAAGGCGAGTATAACAAAGGTAAATAAAAATGATAAACCAGTACTAATAAAGATGAAAATACAGCAAGAAAATAATAAGCTATGAAACCAACTAGAAAAGCTCTCCATCCGGACAAATAAATAAACAGGGGGATTTTTGAATTGTTTAAAAAGCAAGTTTCCCGGAATGATTAAAAAAGGCAACAATAAAAGCAACCAACGAAAGATGTCACCGTTTATTTCCAATGGTAAAACAAACATAAATGATACCTTTTCTAATAGATTTACAGGAAAATAAGCTTCAAATAAGCTATACGTAAAGAATATATTTGCACTTAAAAATCCAAAAATAGCAAGTAATGTTAAAGGGGAAAATAGAGTTTTTAAATAGTATGTAGTTAAACGTACAAAAATCATATTTTTTTTTCCCCTCGTATAGTAGTAGTAAGAGCTCTTTCTAGAAGAATTTCCAGTTGATCCGGATCCTCTACAATTCACTCTAGATTCCTATAGGTTTTTTTAAAGGTTAGCCTCTCGGCTTTCCCATCAATAAATGTTTTTGTTTTACCCTTGTTTCACCCCTCTGGTGGGGAAGCCGAGGTAAAGTCAAACTATCAATAATAGATTTACGTATTGTTGTTATTTCGCAGGGGGATAGTTCCCTACTGCTTCTTTGAAATACCTTTTAACTGAATATCGTGAAATGGCGGAGAATGGAGGATGCTCCAGCGTTTTACTCCGTCATTTTTTTTATAGCGTTTTAGACCTGCTCATGGGACAATGGAACCCGACAGGATCGTATCAGGATATTGCTTTTCCCCCTTGCGGACATCTCGCGATGTACTGCTTAATAAGCCTGCTACCCATGGTTCATTATTGAAGGTCTAACCACTGGTTGCGCCGCCGTAAAAGAAGTGAGTGTAGCGCTCATGATGGACTTCTTTTCTTTGAGTGCTGATGACGAGGAAGACATCGATGATTCCCGTGGGCACCCAGGTCTGAACGTTCTTGATTAACTTACCTACTGGAGGTGATTGGTATGTCACAAATGCTTGTTGGTGTAGACGTAAGCTTGAAGTCCCATCATGTCCATTTCATGAAACAGGACGGATCCACACTTGCCGACTTTTCTGTTTCTAATGATCAAAACGGGGGCCGCAACCCTGATCAAACGAATGCTAGAAGCAGCGGAAAAAAGTCAGGCCAACCAATTGAAGATTGGGATGGAAGCCATGATCTTTACAGTTGGCATCTTGCCCATTATCTACAAGACCAAATGAAAGGCTATGAACCTAAGTTCCAAGCCTCTATCTACGTACTAAATGCGAGAAAAGTCGCTCGTTTTAAAAAAGGGTATGACTCCCTTGTGAAAAACGATCGCATAGATGCCTGGGTCATCGCTGACCACTTGCGCTTTGGCCGACTGCCAGCCCAAATGAAAGATGCCATACAATATGAAGCCCTTCAACGATTAACACGGACAAGGTTTCATTTTATGCGGGAAATTACCCGAAATAAAACGTATTTTCTTAACCAGCTCTTTTTAAAGTTCAGTGGACTGAGACAAGATAATCCATTTTCAGATAAATTCGGAGCTACGAGTATGGCTGTCATGGAAGAACTAGAGCCCGAAACCATCGCTGAAATGAGTATCGAAGAACTCGTCGAGTTCCTGCAGGATAAAGGGAAGAACCGATTTGAAAACCCAGAAGAAATCGCAAAATATCTTCATAAGTTGGCTAGATCATCTTATCGGTTAAATAAGGCTATGCAGGATCCCGTAAATATTTCTATGTCAGTTACTCTAAGTACCATTCAACATATCGAGTTACAAGTAAAGCGGCTAGATAAAGAAATTGCCAAGTTAATGAAAGGCATACCGCAAACTCTAACGTCTGTAAAAGGAATTGGAGACGTTTATGCGGCAGGGCTGATAGCCGAAATAGGCGATATAAAGCGATTTAAAGATCATCATGCCTTAGCGAAATATGCTGGTTTGGTATGGAACCAAAACCAATCGGGCGAATTCGAATCCCAAGAAACGGCAAGAATGAGGACAGGCAATAAATATTTGCGATACTACCTTATTCAAGCTGCCGATAAGATCCGAAAGTATGACTCTGAATATAAAGCTTTTTACACAAAAAAGTACGATGAAGTTCCAAAACATAAACACAAACGCGCTCTCGTCTTAACTGCAAGAAAACTGGTACGATTGGTGTTTTCGCTACTACGCACCAATCAGTTGTACACACCACCTGAAAGGAGAGATTAAAACTTCTTATTCAGACCCTTTCAAACACCCAGCTTCACACTAATAGTGATTGGTAAAAAAAAACTGAAAATAGTGTGAGGTTTATTTGTTATACTCTTTTTAAGCACTTTTCAATGAAATCCAATATTAATTTCCAATCCACCGAATTTTAGTGCTTGACATATTACCACTGGGCTTTATATTTTTCGATATCCGACTTTTTAAACAATAAAAGTCCAACGATAAAGAAAAAGATAGATAGTACTAGATAATAGATCAACCCGCCATAAAAAAAGTCTCCAAAGATAGTTTCCCCATGAAATAGAGATATAAAAACATTTACATAATTAAATGGCAAAAAAACGGATAAATTATCCCAATAACTTAATAAAGACACACTATTCAGTTCACTTAAAAGAAAGACAATAAATAGTGCAAAAAAAAGACTTCCTTTGATCAAATATGCTGAATAGAAAATTAATGACTTTAAAAATAGATTAAACCACAATAAAATCAAAGAAAAAATGGCCGCAGTTAAAGGAGATATTTTCTTTAAATCACCAGTTTCCTTTATGTAATTTAATTGAGCAAATTCACTCCATTCATTATGAAAAGAAAGCGATAGAAACGATTGTAAAAACATCACTAAAATAAAAATAACGAGAAAAAGCAATGTAAAGCGACCAAGATAAAAAAATTGCATGTTATACCAATGAGTTTTGTTTTTAAACCTAATCATTAAATAATGATCTATGTTATTTGGCGGTAAAAAAAGTGTTAAAGCAATTAAAAATAAAGGAGTAACGCCATAATGCATCGGGTGTAGTTCTGTAAGTTGCAACAAATAGTCGTATATATTGCCTTCCATTTGTACTATCGTGGCTAGTAAATAAAGTGAGTAAAAAAAGATCAGAAGAAAGATAAAAATGTATCCTTTTTTATAAAAAAAAAATTTTTTAAAGCTCTCATTATGAATAACTTTCAACTCTCCCATAGCGCTTTAATCCTTTCTCCTCCAAAAAACAAAATACCACTAACCCCTAATAAAATACTGAAATAGACTAATTTCTGAATAATAGACATTCCGAAGTGATGAATGTCATATAAGGTTAATGCATTTAAATAAATATTTAACTTGGTTAAAATCGTTCCAGAAATGATCAGAAATATAAATGGTACGAGCATCGCAACGTATCTATTGTTAATCAGCGTACTCACTCCTATTCCTAACGAAGAAAAGACAAAACCACAAATAAATAAATTGAGCAAAATAATCATTATCATTAAAAACGCCGAATCAATACCAATTATATTGAAAAAGGCAGCCGTTTCTGTCTCCTCTTTTATCATCGGCAATTGAAAAATAAGTTTACAGATAAAGAGGAAGATAAAACCGATAAAGGGCCCAATAAATAAAGCAAAGCCGCCAGCAAAGCCATTCACAAACCAGCGAATAATTTTATAATGTTTTTTTTTTAATCTAATAAGAAGATACTGGTCAAACCCCGTTAATTTATCGATCCTATAAGAAGTTGCAAAAGGCATGCATACAATTAAAGGAAATGCTATAATAAGAAAGTTAGCAGTGCCTGAATTATATCCTTGTAAAAAAGCATAGAGCACTGAAGTACTACCACTAAAAATCCAAGACATTGTTTCTAGTATGCCGATAAAAAAAAGCACAATAGATAGCAGAACAGCTAGGATCATTTCTTTAGATAAAAACGCTCTCCTCGTTTCTTCCTTAATATATTGAATGAACATATAGCACCTCGTTTTTACTGTAATATAAAATTAAAAAAACCACTATTATTACATTAAATGATATTAATTGGACTTTCAACCATTTTTTCATAATGCTAGTGGAAAATAGATTTAATTAAATATGAACTTAACAGAAAAATTCAACAAAAAAAGCTTGTAAATCGTCCAAGAGGACTTTATCTACAAGCTTCCATTCGCAATGAATTCCTTCTTATTCTACTTTTATTTGTCCCATCATTCCGTTATCTTCATGTTCTAAAATGTGGCAATGGAACATGTAAACACCTTTATGTTTAAATTGCACCGCTATGTTAACTTTTTCTCCCGGCTTAATCGAAATACTGTCTTTCCAGCCGCGTTCATTTTCTGACGGTGCTTTACCATCTCTTGAAACAATTTTAAATTGTGTACCATGAATATGGAACGGATGAATCATTCCGCCCATCATATCTGGTTTATTATAAATTTCCCAAACTTCTGTCTCTCCTTGTTTTTGTGTAAAATCAATCCGGTTCGGATCGAATTTTTTCCCATTAATCGTCACGTGCTCCATCATGCCGAAAAGCTCGACTTCTTTTGTAACCGGTAAATTTTTCTCTTCTTCTGTCAAAGTAACATCATTGAGTTGAGCAGGGATATTACTTTCCTCCCCCTCGTCTCCAACTACATGAAAAGGTAAAAGAGTAGAGCCATCTTCGTTCACTAAAGCAAGTTGATCACTTGGATCGACATTTGAAAAATCAACAATAATTTCTGCTCGTTCGGACGGTGTTAATGAAATTTCATTTAGAGTAATAGGTTCATTTAACAGTCCGCCATCTGTTGCAATTTGTGTAAAAGTTCCGCCGTTGTTTAACTTAAATGTATAGTTTCTTGCATTCGAACCATTTAATAAACGCAGACGCACCTTTTCTTTTCGAACAGATAGTTTAGGATTTAAAGTTCCATTAATTAAAGACATATCGCCAATTGTTCCATCTTCATTCATTAACATTTCATAGTTTAATTGTTTATTTTCATCAAATAAGCGATCCTGGAAAATTAACGGAATATCATTTTTACCGTAAACATTTGGTAAGCCCAGCTTTTCCGATTGTCCATCTTCGATATAAAGTAACCCCGCTAATCCTTTGTATACTTGTTCTGCTGTTTTTCCTTCAGGATGCGGATGGAACCAAAGCATAGAAGCTTCTTGCGCTACATCTAACTCTATCGTTTTACTTTCACCAGGCTTTAAAGGTGCATGAGGACCTCCATCAGCATGGCCCGCAACTTCTAAACCATGCCAATGAAAGGTCGTTTCTTCGTCCAGTTCATTGACAGTTCGAATTTTTACATGTTCACCTTTATTTAATCGTAAAACCGGTCCTAAAAAATCGCCATTGTATCCATATGTCTCTGTTTTCGCATCTTTAAAAATGGACGTTTCTCCTTTTTGAGCTGTAACTGTGTAAGTTACCTCGCCATTTTCATCACGTTCTAATAATGGAGGGATGAGCAGCTCATTCGTCCCTGTTGAATCTTCTAAACGAGTGACATTATCGTGATCCATATGCCCTTGCATCTGATGATTCATCTGTCCTTTCATCATATTTTGATGCATTCCGCCGTATCGCTCTTCTCTAAATTGTTCACCTTGCAGAGCTTCACTGCTGCATCCACTAATCATAAGCACCCCCATTAATACAGCAAAAATTTGACCTCGTCGTTTCATTTTAAATACTCCCTCTCAATCTGTTATTACTTCATAGGTTACTAAAAAAACTTGCAAAATTAATGCAGATTCTTTTAACAAATTGAGTCAAGTTTTTTCCAAATTAAAACCTCCTCATTACCTTTTTTACACGTACCTGAGGAGGTTAAAAAAAAAAATTTATTTTTATTTCAAATTCCTTTGCCTTTTTCAACTTCATTTTTTAAGTTTGCCAAGCTATTTGATGTAACTTCATTCTCCATCTTTCCAACGATCTATACATTTCACATTTAGAAGAGGTGAGATCACCATTTTTATTTCCGTAAAATTGTTGACTTTACAAATTCCTTCACATGCGGTACAGGCTGAAATAACCTTAAGGCATACACTTAGTATGTTACATCATCAAGCTTCTTTTCGTTTCTCTTTTCTTTTAATCGTGCCCAAATAATAAGTGGAATTAACAACAACGCTAAGTATGTGCCGATAAATCCTAAAACGTTGTAGCTTGAGTTGGCAACAATTACACCAGACAATAAGCTCCCTGCTGTTCCTCCTAATGCAACCCATACATCAACTGAACCTTGCGTTTTTGCACGAGTTTTCATATCGGTCGAATCAACGATAATCGCCGTTCCACTAATTAAGCCAAAATTCCAGCCTAGACCAAGCAACATTAACGCAGCCGTAAGCCAAAACAGCGAGTCACCTGGTGCAAAAGCAGCCATCAATCCCGAAATCGCTAATGTGATACCCGATACAATCACCATAAAAGTACGTCCGACTTTATCGACTAAAATACCTGTTCCAAGCGAAGGCAAATACATCGCTGCAATGTGCAGGCCAATCACAACGCCGACCGCTGTCAATCCAGTTCCATGATTTTGCATATGAATTGGTGTCATTGTCATAATCGCCACCATCACGACATGCGATAAGACGAGTACTAACCCACCGACGAAAACACCAATTTTGTTCACTTTACTTTGCAGTACTTCTTGCACCTGATTTCGTTGTTCTTGTTCAGCCGCAATCGCTCTTGCCACTAAAAAAGGGTCAGGGCGTAAATAGATAAACAACGTCAGACCCGCTAATAAATAAGCTACGGCCGCTAAAATAAATGGACCTGCTAAAACTGGGATTCCGATCGCCGCCGCAACTTTCCCCATCGGCGTCACTAAATTGGGTCCTGCCACCGCACCAAAAGTCGTCGATACCATGGCAATACTTACCGCTGTCCCACGTTGCTTTTCGTTAGCCAAATCAGTTCCAGCATAACGTGCTTGTAAATTCGTCGAAGTCCCGGCACCATAAACAAATAAAGCAAGAAATAGTAGAAATACATGATCCATTACAGCGGCAACAATAACACCGATGGCACCGATTCCCCCAGTAATGAAGCCAATTGACAACCCATAACGACGGCCAAACCGCTGTGACAGTCTGCCAACGATAAAAGCAGCAAGCGCAGATCCGAGCGTAAATAATGCA
Source organism: Bacillus aquiflavi (assembly GCF_019915265.1). Classification (NCBI taxonomy): domain Bacteria; kingdom Bacillati; phylum Bacillota; class Bacilli; order Caryophanales; family Bacillaceae; genus Bacillus; species Bacillus aquiflavi. Next base: position 118,183 of record NZ_CP082780.1, on the reverse strand, counting down.
GCGGGCAAACCAGCAAAGCTTTCTGTTTCCAACATATCTCGAGCGATAAGTGCACCGACTGTAATCCCTGCCGCCAGTCCCGCTCCGCCAAAAATTTGCGACATGACAACGACGAATAAAGACCGCTTATATAACTTTTGTTTCGCCTCTATTGAATGACCATACTGTGACATTTCCATCGAATGATTCTTTTTCATAACAAGTCCTTTCTAATTCCAATTGCATTAAACTATTCATACTCGATGATCATCTCTTCTCCAAACATGAATTTCTCGCTTTATTTCACGAGGGGAAAGGTTTTCGGCAACAGCTCGGTCGACTAATCTCACATATTCCTCATCAGAAGCAAATAGAAGGGCAATCATTTGTTTTATCGTAATCCGAGGATCGATCCGTTTCTTTGTCAGCATATAGTATCGCAACTGTTCTTCTGTACGAATAAGACGATCTTGCAATGTAATGGCATAAATGCGTGCAAGCATTCCCGGAATAATGGCCAGTACGACTAATCCTAATAAAAACAATAATTGCAGTGAAAATGCATCATTCATGATTTGATAGATAACGTATCCGATCGTACAAACTAACATGCTGAGACTTAAAGGCAGCCAAATAAAATGCTGTAGCGGCTGATACCGTGTATGATTATGAAATGATTGTTCTTTCATCTTATCACCTCCATATACCTTTATGAGTATTATACATACTGCTTAAAGCTTATTGCGACAATAAAGCATTGAAAACTATAAAATTTAAAAATCCCCTTTAAACCATTAAATATATCGTTTAAATAGGGATATATGACTGTATTAACGAATAAATATTTTCAAAATATCGATGAATATATCGCATTACTTTTCTAAGTATAAAAGGAGCTTATTCATAAATTTTTAATTGTTCCTCGATTTGTTTTTATGATAACAGGTGTATCCATACCCGTTTTGTGCGAAAATAACCATCTTCTCCCGATCGGACCTAAAATAATGAATACCCCATCTTCATATTCACCCATAAAATTCAAATTTTTATTCGATAAAGGTCTATTATCTCTTTGCGGAATACCCATCTCGATCAATTGATCAGCATAATGCTTGATCTCGTTTGCAGAAATGCCTATCTCACTTACTCCTAAAATGTGTTTAGATGAAAATATGGAATCTGTGGCAGGTGGTGAGGTTTCACGCCTTGCAATAAATTCCACAATATTACCTGCTGGGTCTTCAAAGTAAAGCGCGTTTGCTTTTACATATTTAAAATCCACTTCATCAACACCATCTTCTGTTAGCAAAGGCACACGCTCCTTTATCCATGCTTTCGCTTGTTTGAAAAAATTTGCGGGAATATTAAAAGCGAAGTGATAGTAATAACGATCCTCCTCATTTTGATGGATTGTAAAAATACTCTCACCTGCTTGGAACGAAGCAGTCTTACTTGTCATTGATAGACTTTCAAATTGCATCATATCTTTATAGAAAGAAACTGTTTCCTTAAAATTTGAAATAAAAATTTCTAGCTGTTCAATCTTCATGACTCATCCCTCCAACATCATTATATATAATAAGTCGAAAGTGATCTCTCATCCATTTGGCTGATTTTTAGAAAAGGACTAATAGCTACGATGTGGTATTATGTGCATACTAGATCATCTTCACCCTTGACATTTATTTAATGACGCTTTTATTTTTGTTTCGACTTAGCTTGTTTTAAAATAGGACAAAGAGGGATGAAAATGAATAACAAATGGAATGCTCAGTTGTATGATGATAAACACGAATTTGTCACAAAATACGGTGAAAGACTCATTCATTTATTAAATGCCCAAGCTGGAGAGACGATTTTAGATATTGGTTGCGGGACGGGTGATTTAGCAAATCAGATTGCGGCATCAGGAGCTCATATCATAGGGATAGATACTTCCGAAGAAATGATTCAGCAAGCAAAAGCAAAATATCCAAATCTCCTATTTCATGGAAAAAATGTAACAAAGCTTGAAGAAGTCGCAAAATATGATGCTATCTTTTCAAATGCCGCATTACATTGGGTTAAAGAAGCAAAAACTGCCGTTGGAAAAATGTTTCAAGTATTAAAGCCCGGGGGACGCTTAATCGTTGAATTAGGCGGTGCTGGTAACATTGCTTCAATTGTCCAAGCAATTAAAGCAACAATAGAAGAAATGCAATTAGAGTATCGAGAAGATCAGTTTCCATGGTATTTTCCTACTCCCTTAGCATATCATGCCTTATTAGAGCAAGCTGGATTTACCGTCGATACAATTGAATTGTATGATCGTCCTACAGAATTAGACGGAAAAGAGGGGCTTCGGAATTGGCTAGATATGTTTAGTCAAAGCTTACTTGCTCATCTGACAGAAAAGGAAAACCAAACCGTGTATGATACAACCGAGAAAAAATTAGCAGAGAAATTGTATCATAAAGGCAAATGGATAGCCGATTACCGAAGGCTGCGAGTCACTGCTCGTAAGTAAACTAATAGCTTCTCCTTCTTTATTAAGGGGGAAGCTATTGGGTAATGACTTATTATATAAATATGGATTAAGCTGAAACTTTCGGCTTCTAAAAAGATAGGGATTCAAAAGAAAATATGATTGTCGAGGAAATTCTGAAGATGTCAAACTGAAAATTCTGCCTATACTTTTGATTCAAAAAGGATTCAAATGATGAATCCATATGGGCTTTTAACTTATCAAACTAGCATGATCTCGATCTCTATGAATCTTTCACATGCTCCTTATATGTAATCGTCATATCTTGTAAGTTCATTTCATTAATTTGGGATTCTAATTCACGTACAAGCTCATCTACCCGGCTTTCCAAATGATTTAATAATAAAATATTTTCCTTTGCAAAGTTTAACGATTCCTCCTTCATTGCTTCAACTATTTCCCCCTTTTGTTGCTCATTAATAATCAAATTGTGAAAAAGAGTAAAAAACTGACTATCAACTTGAAAGAAGTAGTCTACGTAATAGTTTAAAATTGGCTTTTTATGATCAAAATTTTGCAATTCAAATATTCTTTCAGTTACTTTAATTGAACGTTCATTATCCATTGTAGACCACCTCTGCTAAATCAAATCTTTGGGCGACTCTCATTTCTTCGTCAAACAACTCCTCAATCGCTTTTCGATATTTCTCAATATATATAAATCCCCGCTCGACAGATTCATTTAGTTTATTTATTTCAACACTCATATCCATATTTCTCATCGGAGATATATTTTCATGAATATTTAATTTTGTTATTGTTCGATGATACATCGGAGAAAACCCGTATTGATGAAAAAGTCTTGTATAACTAGATGGGGACTGCTCCATATGGTCAATTTTACGAATTGTATTTGTCCTCCACTGATCATAGCATTCATATATTTCTCGATCGAGTACTTGGATAAAACGACTAACTTGTTGTTTTTTCTCTTCTAACATCGTTTTTCCTTTTACATACATATTAATAGTTGCAGAAATATTTACCCAAAGCTCTCTCTTCCGCCACGAGAAGTAGCAAGGAGCATATCTGTCCCAGCATATTTCTTTCCGTCAAACTGAAAACTTTCGAGCATTTCCGCGATACTATGACTATGACCAATCTGATTCAATATTTTTTTATATTTTTTTAAAGCTTCAAAATAAGCCATCAATGACTCATACTTTTTAAGTCCCTTTAAATAAGTTCCAACGTCTGTTCCGATTACCGCACTCATATATCCCGCATTTAAGGGAAGCTTCCTTACACTATCCATATGTCTAATACTTTTTTCCATATCTAATAAATCTTTCTCGATTCCCGCAAAGATCTCAATTAAATCATTCTTTTGTTCTTTTGTAATATAACCAGCTTTCATTAATTCAGAAAATATTTTATCACTATTGCCCGTGATGATTTGCACTGTTTTGAGTAAATCCGGCAGTTTTTTGTTCACATTTACAACCATTTCGGAAAATTCAGCTTGTTTTTTAAAATAAGTGGCTTTACTTTTCTTTATATTTTCCAAAAGCTTCATATCAATCCCTACTAAATCTTTTAATACTTGGTCGATTCCACCTGCTTTTTTTGAAGCAATTGTATAATCAATCGCATGGCGTTGGAGCTGCATCACAACATCATCAGGAATTTTTTCAATTAACTCTCTTAAGCCAGGAAATTTTTTGTTCGTATCATGTTTAATAATATTTCCGAATTCAAAAAACCCTCTGACAGAACTAGCAGCATATAACGGATCATCTATAGAAATATCTTGGTGAATATTTTTCGCTTTCTCTCCATAAAACTGTAAAGCTATTTTCTCGAGCTTTTTAGGATTAAGAGAGTGGATTTTAAAACGGTCTGTTCTCAAGATTGGATATAATTCGAATAACCTATTTCTAAACTTACGATCAGCAAAAAACAGCTGATAATAATTTGTTTGAGCACCGTTGACACTATACACACTTGTAAATGTATTATAAATTAAATGAGCAGTAGTATTATTATTATGAGCAAGTGAATGGGATAAACCTATTACAGGAATGGGATAATCCTCCTTTTTAGGGTCAATCTCAAAACCAAACTTTTTTAATGCATCCTTTGTAAATTTATGAGTTGCCCTAGCTTGCGCAGCATCAAGCCCTGCAAGCATCGCTTTCAAATTATAATCCCAATCAATTAAACCTTGCGATCCTTCAGATACGACATAAACTTCGTTAATCGTCTTATCTTCAGAAACAAAATGAATCGCAGTACCATCATATCCTGATGGATCATTCTTTAACGCTTCAGATTCTGACGAACTCATCAGCTCAATCGTTGCCGGTAGTCGCTCGCCCGTCTCTTCAATATAAATCCGTTCAATTTCTTGAATATACTTTTCTTTCGGCAAATCTAAATATTCTAGCTCTATAATACGCATACGCATTTCTTTCGTCAGCAATACTTGCGGTTCCATCAGTTTTCCCCCCCTTTCTGTTTTCTCATGAACAAATTTTACCGAGGTAATCCACTTATATGCTTGTTTTAAATCTTTTTCTTTTAATTGTTCACAATTTTTTTGACAAAAAGATTGGTATAATAGATCAATGCCACCAGCATCTCTATCGTTTTGTAAGTAACCTACATAACCATATATATCATCATCACTTTCAGCTTCCTTTTCATCTTGAAAAAAAGATACATATAAAGTTTGCCCATCCCCTTTCACTTCTTCAAAATTTAATTCCGTCCCCATCATTGCTTCTAATGCTCCCTTATCTATATCCTCGTGCCCAGGATTAAAATAACTATAATATTTAACTTGTATATCGGCAAAAATATCAGCGTCTTCTTCCCAAACAGCGATATTTAAAGATTCTTGGTTTTCTCTAGATGCATACGCTCTTTCATTCGTTAACCCTTCCCGTGGAAACGCCATTGTATATTTCCCGTTTTGTGATAAAAATGGGTAGTACCCAGGCATCATTTCTTCTGTTGATTGGAGAAAGCTTCTTGTGGACTCATCTTCAAATGCGCGGCCTTTTGGCAAATCTTTTGGATCCATATCTTTTGGTAACAATGATTGTTCCTTTTTTTCCATTTGACATCCTCCTAAAAAGATCAACATAATCAACATGATGAATGGGATTTTTTTGAGTTTTAGCATACACAAACCTCCAAAATTGGTTTCATACTGATAAATATCGTATCATCATTTATGATAAAATATTTTATTTATTGGTAAAATAGGACTTTATTCACACTGGAGCTATCATTCTTCTAAAAGGAAGGGGGCTTTCTATTGAAATAGGCTGACAGATTGATTGTTGTTGCAACGGGAAGTATACATTGAGGGGGAGGAGCTAAGATGTGGCTTATAGATTAAAGGATAAAATAAATGGCCAAATGTGATGGTGATTTAGTCATATCTTATAATATGAGTGGCAGTACCATCATATCCTGATGGATCATTCTTTAACGCTTCAGATTCTGACGAGCTCATCAGCTCAATCGTTGCCGGTAATCGCTCGCCCGTCTCTTCAATATAAATTCGTTCGATTTCTTGAATATATTTTTCTGGCGGTAAATCTAAATATTCCAGCTCTATAATACGCATACGCATTTCTTTCGTCAGCAATACTTGCGGCTCCATTAGTTTTCCTCCTTTTCTGTTTTCTCATGAACAAATTTTACCGAGGTGATCCACTTATATGCTTGTTTTAAATCTTTTTCTTTTAATTGTTCACAATTTCTTTTACATCTTGATGTATAAATTAAATCGATCCCACCGGCATCTCTATCGTTTTGTAAGTAACCTGCGTAACCATATACGTCATCATCACCTTCAGCTTCCTTTTCATCTTGAAAAAAAGATACATATAAAGTTTGCCCGTCTCCTTTCACTTCTTCAAAATTTAATTCCGTCCCCATCATTGATTGTAATGATATTTTATTGTTATTTTCATATCCTGGATTTAAAAAACCATAATATTTAACTTGTATATCGGCAACAATATCAGCGTCTTCTTCCCAGACAGCGATATTTAAAGACTCATGGTTTTCACCAGATAGATAAATTCTATCACCAGTTAATCCTTCCCGTGGAAACGCCATTGTATATTTCCCGTTTTGTGATAAAAATGGGTAGTACCCAGGCATCATTTCTTCTGTGGATTGGAGAAAGCTTCTCGTAAACTCATCTTCAAATGCGCGGCCTTTTGGCAAATCTTTTGGATCCATATCTTTTGGTAACAATGATTGTTCCTTTTTTTCCATTTGACATCCTCCTAAAAAGATCAACATAATCAACATGATGAATGGGATTTTTTTGAGTTTTAGCATATACACAAACCTCCAAAATTGGTTTCATACTGATAAATATCGTATCATCATTTATGATAAAATATTTTATTTATTGGTAAAATAGGACTTTATTCACACTGGAGCTATCATTCTTCTAAAAGGAAGGGGGCTTTCTATTGAAATAGGCTGACAGATTGATTGTTGTTGCAACGGGAAGTATACATTGAGGGGGAGGAGCTAAGATGTGGCTTATAGATTAAAGGATAAAATAAATGGCCAAATGGATATTTTGATCATATATTATTCGTTAATCGCCTTATCTTCAGAAACAAAATGAATCGCAGTACCATCATATCCTGATCGATCATTCTTTAACTCTTCAGATTCTGACGAACTCATCAGCTTAATCGTTGCCGGTAATCGCTCGCCCGTCTCTTCAATATAAATCCGTTCAATTTCTTGAATATACTTTTCTTTCGGCAAATCTAAATATTCTAGCTCTATAATACGCATACGCATTTCTTTCGTCAGCAATACTTGCGGCTCCATTAGTTTTCCTCCTTTTCTGTTTTCTCATGAACAAATTTTACCGAAGTAATCCACTTATATGCTTGTTTTAAATCTTTTTCTTTTAATTGTTCACAATTTTTTTGACAAAAAGATTGGTATAATAGAACAATTCCACCAGCATCTCTATCGTTTTGTAAGTAACCTGCGTAACCATATATATCATCATCACTTTCAGCTTCCTTTTCATCTTGAAAAAAAGATACGTATAATGTTTGCCCATCCCCTCTCACTTCTTCAAAATTTAATTCTGTCCCCATCATTGATTGTAATGATATTTTATTGTTATTTTCATATCCTGGATTTAAAAAACCATAATAATTAACTTGTATATCAGCAAAAATATCAGCGTCTTCTTCCCAAACAGCGATATTTAAATATTCTTGGTTTTCTCTAGATGCATACGCTCTTTCATTCGTTAACCCTTCCCGTGGAAACGCCATTGTATATTTCCCGTTTTGTGACAAAAATGGGTAGTACCCAGGCATCATTTCTTCTGTGGATTGGAGAAAGCTTCTCGTAAACTCATCTTCAAATGCGCGGCCTTTTGGCAAATTTTCTGGATCCATATCTTTTGGTAACAATGATTGTTCCTTTTTTTCCATTTGACATCCTCCTAAAAAGATCAACATAATCAACATGATGAATGGGGACTTTTTTGAGTTTTAGCATACACAAACCTCCAAAATTGGTTTCATACTGATAAATATCGTATCATCATTCGTTCTAAAATATCATTTCAAAGTAAAGAAACGTCACTCATAAACTGAGTAACGTTTCAGACTATTGACAGACGAGGCTCGTGAACGACTGTTTATCTAGTTATTTATTTTTTTTTTTCGCCAAAAACTATACTTGCCAAGCAACATTAATATAGAAGGAATAAGTAACGGTCGAACGATGAATGTATCGATTAAAATTCCAATTGCCATAATGAACCCAAATAATTTCAACTCATATATCGGCATTGTAGCTAATACTAGAAAGGTCGCCGCCAAAATTAACCCTGCTGAACTGATGACACCGCCTGTCTTTTCAAGTCCTCGTCGAACAGCATCCTTAAATGGCATCAATTTAATCTCTTCCCGTATTCTCGCGATTAACATAATCGAATAGTCGACCCCAAGCGCTACAAGGAATACGAATGAATAGAGCGGCAGTCTATAAGAGATCGCATCTACATCCAAAAATAGTTTAAACAAGAAAATTGAAAGCCCCATTGTCGCAGCGAACGATAATAAAATTGTGCCTACCATATAGATTGGCGCAATGACGGAACGCGTTTGTAAACCTAGCATCACTGTAATTAAAATTGTCATTGCAATCATAACAAGCCAAGTATCATGCGCATTAATCTTAGTCAAATCTGCATTCTTTGCAGTTTCTCCCGCTACGAAAAGCTGTGTATTTTCAAATCCGGCATCCTTTAGTATCGCATCGCTTTCGTCCCTTAATTTATTGACAGTTTCAAATGCTTTCTTCTCATATGGATTACCTTCGAACGTTACCGAAAACTTAGCGCTTTTGCTATCGGCTGTTATCGGATTTCCTTGGACTGTCACTTGATCAATACCCGGTCTGTCTTCAATCTTCTTAACAACTTCTTGAAGCTTTTGCATGTCTATTTCCTTGTCGGAAACAAAAAGTAAATTTCCAGGCGCTAAGTTCCCTTCTGAAAATGCCTCCCCAAGGCGTTCATACCCAACGCGGGATGAAAGATCTTCAGGGAACGATTGAATAAGATCATACGATTCCTCCAAATTGCTTGCATTCCAAGTCCCTAATAAGAGCAGAAGCATAATTGACACCATAAATATAATTGGCTTCTTTATAACTGCATTAGCAACTTTACCCCAAATCGTCGTCTTTTCAACTGTTGCCTCTCCATATTTAGGGATAATCGGCCAAAATGCTTTTCGGCCAAACAATGCGAACATAGCTGGCAACAACGTCAAACCAGCAAGTAACATTACTACTGTCGCAATAATGAATACAGGCGCGAAATTACGATACGGTTCATAAAAGACGAAAAATAACGTCGCCATACTAGTTAAGATTGTACTTCCACTGAAAAAGATAGGTTCCCTCACGCCACGCATCGTAACATGCATAGCCTCATTCACCGACTCATGCGTTTTTAACTCTTCCCGATAACGAGAGAAGATAAGCAATGAATAATCTGTCACAACCGCAAATAATAAAATCGTCATAATTGAGAGAGCTTGGTTCTCCACGTTAAACCAATTCCACGAAGCAGTCAGTCCGATTAACCGATCCACTATTGCATACACAATTGCGGCTCCAAGCAGTGGGATCAGTGTCAACAACGGTGAACGGTAAATGATAAGAAGCAACACTAGGATAAGACCGATCGTTGATAACAATAAAACAACATTTGCCGAGCTAAATAGTTCAATTGCATCAGTTGCAATACCAGCTGGACCTGTCCAAGAGACTTCTACATCATGATCGATTTTTTTATTAAAATCTTTTTTTATTGACTTAATAAATGTATTTAATTCTTTCGCTTCAAGATCATTAGGAATTGTAACAGGAATAAAAAATGTCTTTTTGTCTTCGGATATGAACGATGCACGTTGCTCCGGCTTCAATTTAGTTAATGGAATGACTTTAGCCGTACCATACGGAGACTTCATATCCATTTCTTCCAATGCCGCTGCATACTTAAGGATTGCCTCTTCTGATAAGCCCTTTTCGTCATGAAATACTGCAAATAACGGCATCCCCTCATCTTGCGGAAAATATTTCTCCAACTGACGATCTGCAATAATCGATGCTGAATCGGCAGGCAATCCGCTGTTTTTTAAAGGTTCTGCAAATTCCTTGCCACCCGGAGCTACACCGGAAAGTACAATCATCACGACAAGCCAGATGCCTACGGACCACCACCATAACCGTTTACCTTTTAAACTACTATTACTCATTCGTCACACACCCTTCTCTTCTTATACATTTAAAGCAGCAATATAAAATCCGCTGATTCAAATGAGCCATTTGCACGGATAGCAATCAACTAAAGAATAAAATCAGATCCCAAACGGAAAAGCTAGCATCCTCCATTCGAGAATCTAGTAAAACTAAATAGTCTCGCTATACAAATAAACTGCATCATGATTTCCCCCTAAATTTGACAACAGCTTTATAATAAGAGTCCAACATTAACAAAATATTAACTAAAGGTTACAATTTTCGAAGGGGGAACATTTGGAACTGCCGAATCTGTGTTTTTTGGCATGTAAATACGAACACATACTTCACTATCTTTTTCGAATTAGAAATGATCGGTATATATTTAGCTCATCACCGAAACCTAGGGTTGACAATAAAGCTTCGGATTCATCATCAAAAAAAGCTACATATTTATCTCATTTTATTCTTAGAAATCTTTATGTTTGACAATGAAGCATACTTTTCAAGTAGAATCCCCCCTGACTTTAGGTGATGAATCTATATATTTCATAAAATCCAAGATATTTATCAAATATTATTAAAAATACTTCTTGTTATTTGAAAATATAGTAAATTAGTTTCTTAAAACAAAAAGAGGTATTTATTATGTCTATCAATTTCAATCATGAAAAGAACCGTACATCTTATGCCAAGAGGCAAGTTGATGAAACATGGCTAACGAAACTAAGGGAGCTCGTTAATACCAACATTAAGAAGGTATTAGATATTGTTATGGTGGCGGAATTTATTCAAAAGCGTTAGTGTCTGAAGTAACTGCCGTTGATTTCTCATAGCAAATGCTTAGTGTAGCAAAAAAAAATGGTAAGGAGTACCGAAATATATCTTTTGCCGTTGGAAATGCTTTAGATTCTCGTTTACCTAATGAAGAATACGATATTATATTAGACAGGGCGTTGATTCATCATATTGCTGATTTAAAATCATGTTTAGAAGAGGCTTTTAGATTATTAGTAAGGGCGAAACTTTGATCGTACAAGATCGTACACCTGAGGACTGCTTACTAGAAGGTAATTGTAACCATAGAAGAGGATATTTCGTACCCAGAACTTGCAAAAAAGGAAACATCTCATAGACATACAACTGAAAAAGTAAAAGAGAAGAGTAACTTGTCAATAAAATTGAACGATCACATCACATATGTGTATAACTTTTTATCTTTTATTTTATATAATGTTATCATGTAATTATCAATTTATTTATATTCGGGTAAATAAACAAAAAACGGTTCTTCGCCATTTCCTATATAAATCACTCATTTTCAGGCCTTGTTTAAGTTATAGATTTTCTCTTTGCTAACCAATTCAGAAGGTAATGGAGCGAAAGAAATGAGAAAAACTCCAAAGACACCACGAATCGTCATCGGAGCTCTTCAATCCCATTTTGTCTTTAATAAAAAATGGCAAAAAACAGCTTGATAGCCAGTTTTGAGAGCATCGTTTTTTCCATGCAAAAATGTTAGCTTAGCAATATTTTTATATTTTTTAGCATCTGAATGATTAAGTCTAATATTGTCATAATAGCTTTTTGGAGACTTTCTTCACTTTCTCTTTTTCTTTTTTTTTTCCTTCTGCCGCACCCGGTTGGATAATGAACCCTTCTTTCCCAACAACATGGCTAATCTTCCTTGTCATGTCGTTATTATCGATCGATGAATCTATCAAGAGGGGTGCATCCACAGGCTTTATTTCCCGATACCAATTTCCCTTAGGATAGACAATAACTACACATTTGTCCTGACATCTTCCATTACAACGTGTTCTCGTAGTGTGAATTTGCTGATCAAGATTACGATCTGCTATTTCTCCTCTTATTGCTTGGGTTACTTCCTCCGCACCTGCATGATGACAGCTACTGCCGTTACAAATAAAAATGTGATGCTTTGTTTCACTTAAATTCCAAGTCGCCAACTTTCAACCTCTCCTTTTTATTTTATAAAGTTTTTGTCTTTATTAATTTGATAATTGCCTGCCATGGCATTAAAGCGCAATTATACCTTGCAGGAAGTTCATGAATATCCAAGCTTATCGCAGACTATCGTCGACTTCTTTCCCTTTCACGATCATTTCTTCCACTAGACGAGACAACTTCTCCAATTGTTTAATAGATTTACCTTTCCGATTGTTGTAAACATCGAAGAAGACACCATGCTGATCAAGCACCCCTCACCAATAAATGAGATATCTTCTGCAGTATTCTCTTTAATCTGGCATACATTGTTATAACAGCACCGCATGCAGGATTTTTATCATGTATTTTATGTGAAAAAAAATCATTTCAACGTGGTTTCTCCTTGTTTTGCGTGATTGATGTTCACATTTTTTTCAAAATCGTTAAGGTTCATTTTTTCTCCTCCTCATTGTTAAGTATAACAAAACGTAATCATCACGATTTAAATATACTATTTATTTTACCATTTATGCAATGATGATTGTCTATTTAATAAACTTTATTCTTGATTTTTATAATAACCAATAACATAATAAATAGGAATCATTACGATTAAAAGGAGATAAAATACTATGCGAAAACTTTCCCTACCATCAAAAAAAGAACGGCATCGTTACTTCGGTTCCGTTGATCCTATAAAGGGTACGAAACCTACAAATAAAGAATGTATGAAAGATTTGCAAAACATAGAGCAAGATTACTTTTTCAACATTGATCAAGTAGGAATAAAAAATCTAACGTATCCAGTTAAAATCAACTCTAGCTTACAACCATTTAAACAGCAGTCCGTCGGCTCTTTTACTTTGACGACCGGTTTAAACCGTGAACAAAAAGGGATTAACATGAGCCGCCTTCCTGAAGTCCTGCATAAATTTTACCAAGAGGGATTACAGATGGATTTCTCAACGTTAAAAGACTTGACGAAATGCCTAACAGAACGGATGCAACAAAGAAGCTCCACCATCCAAGTTGCTTTCCCTTGGTTCTTTGAAAGAAAAAGCCCACAAATGGGATTAACCGGATTAATGAAAGCGGATATCCAATTACAATTAACATACGAGGAAGGACTAGATTGGTCAGAAAAAGTAAAAATGACCACATTGACTACTACTCTTTGTCCATGTTCAAAAGAAATTAGTGAATACAGCGCCCATAACCAACGGGGAGTCGTAACGGTGGAAATCGAAACATACAAGCACACATCCTTCCCAGAAAACTTTAAAGAAGAACTGTTAGAAATAATCGAATCCAATGCAAGTGCGAGACTGCATCCTGTATTAAAGAGACCCGATGAAAAGAAAGTCACTGAACAAGCTTATGAAAATCCAAGATTTGTAGAGGATCTTATCCGTCTCATTGCGGCAGATTTGTATCTGACAAACTGGGTGCAAGCCTTTAAAATCGAATGCAAAAATGAAGAATCGATTCATCAACATGACGCTTATGCGCAGATGGAGTATCGGAAAAAAAATCTTTAATGTTTCGCTTTCGCTTTATCTATCCACCTTTTTCTCCCTTAAATAATCATTATTTTATCTTATTTATCCAGCAAAAGGAGAATAAACGAAAAGAAAAGGGGAATTTCTTTTCGTTTTGTAAAAATTGTAGTTTATAATAAGTTCAATCATCTCAAAATAATCATTATTAATTTATTTAAAAGCCATCATTGTTACGGTATAATTCACTTAAGAAGAGATTTAGATTTCCTAGGTACTACCTATTTCAGATAGCTAACTTTCATTTTTACAAATGCGAACTGAAAATTTGTAAACTCTTTTGATCGGATGATTTTTATAGGTTATTTACATAAATAACATGAACTTTTAAGGAGGATGAAGATGGGATTTCTAAGCGGTGTAATTGGAAATGCCTCTACGTACAGTAAGGATGAAGCAACAAAAGAATTAGCTCCGTTATTAGCTAAAAACGAGGAAATTGAAGCTGGGTTTAAATTGATTAGGGATATGATTGTGTTTACGAATAAACGTTTATTGTTAGTGGATAAACAAGGCCTGACAGGCAAAAAAATCGAATATCATTCAATTCCTTATAAAAGTATCATTCATTTTAGTGTTGAAACTGCCGGACATTTTGATTTAGATTCAGAATTAAAAATCTGGATTTCAGGTCTTTCAGAACCTATTACGAAGCAATTCAAAAGAGATGACAGTATTTATGATGTACAAAAAGCACTGGCAACAATGTGCGGTTAAAGTGTTTGTAAGAGGTTTCTCAACAGTTTAACGAACTAACGGGAGATCTCTTTTAAAAATCTACATTAACCCATTTATTTACATAAAAAACAAAGTATAAAAAATAAAGCTGAAAAACCCATTACAAAAACATATTATTTCGGTATGTTATATCTACACCGTTATTTCTTTAAACGGTGCTTATTTAATAAATAGAGCCATTCAACCATAAAATTGTTTCATAGTCATTTATTTGTATGATGGAAAGAATGATTTTGCACAATACTTCAAAATAAAACCTATGGCTTTTCCAACAGAGCAGAGTTGGCATCTTTACCGAATACGCTTTATGTTGATCAATTTAAAGTACTAGAAAATTCTTTACAGCCTGCCTTCTTCTTTGGTGTATGGCGCTTTATTATTAAATCATTGATTATAATAACATTTTTTCGGTTAAATACCTCATCATAGTTCTACCTCAATTATCTATCCGCTAAATTCCGTAAAGTATGATCACCATGATTGAATAAGTCTTTCAACTCATCTAAAAAATCTTAATCGATATCCTTCAATCCAACACTAATTTGATAAACACGAAATGATTCAATAATTATAAATCATCATAGCTTCTATTCATAGTTTTTTCCTAATGCTTATGAAAAACATTGTATAATCTCATACAACTTATCACATAATTAATTTAAAAAAAGGATCTTTACTTAAGCATTATCTTCGAAAACATTTCTCTTTCGTTTAGGCAATGCTTCATTTTCTTTCACTTTTAATATTACATTTATTACCTCAACAATATACTTTGTACAAAGTAATTAATTTATTATAATAAGAGTAGAGAAAGGAAAAGGAGGAGAAAGTATTGGGTAAATTAGAAAATAAGATTGCTTTTATTACTGGCGGAGCATCAGGAATGGGAAAAAGGATGACAGAGCTTTTTGTCGAGGAAGGCGGTTATGTGATCGCCGCGGATATTAATAAAGCAAAGCTTGAAATTGTAAGTCGTCACGATTGTGTAGAAGGTAAAATATTGAATGTTACCTCAGAAGCTGATTGGCAAAAAGCCGTTGATGAAGTCATTTCTGATCATGGAAGAATAGATATCCTCATTAATAATGCTGGGATTTCCAGTGAAAAGCCAATGCATGAGATAACAATTGATGATTGGGATACGATGATGAGAGTTAACAGTTTCGGTCCGTTCGCAGGAATGAAGCATGTGTTGCCACATATGGTAAAACAGCAATATGGGTCGATTGTAAATATTTCTAGTTATACGGCCTTAATTGGAATGGGTACAAACACTTACACTGCTTCAAAAGGTGCTGTTCGAGCGATCTCAAAAGCAGCAAGCGCCCAATATGGAAAGGATGGAATAAGAGTAAATGCTGTTTTTCCAGGGATTATTAAAACACCGATGACAGAAAAGTTAACAGAATCAAGTGAGATTTTAAAGCGATTAATTAGTGCAACACCGCTGCAAAGACTTGGCACAGCGGATGACGTTGCCCGTTCAGTTTTATTTTTAGCTTCAGATGATGCCTCCTATATTACTGGAGCAGAATTAGTTATCGATGGCGGTTTCTCTGCTCAATAAATAAAGTAGGGAAGCCATGAGTATGGGTTCCCTATTTTATTGTATATAATTAAGTTAATTTAAGCGTTCCACCATCTACCATTATCGTTTGACCAGTAATATAAGAGCTGCTTTCACTGCTTAGAAATACAGCTACTTCACCTATGTCTTTTTCCGGATCTCCCATCCGTCCAAGCGGGATACCGCTGACAACTTTTTCATACTGTTCGGGAAACTTCTCTCTCCATTGTTGTACACCTTCTGTTTTTGCAATCGGAGAGATTAAATTAACATTAATTCCGTCCTTAGCCCATTCGTTTGCGACGGTTCTAGTGAGTCCCCGTATCGCTTCTTTTGCTGATGCATAAGAGGATTGATTAACCTGACCAGATATTCCAGCTCTAGATGCAAAATTAATGACAAACCCTTTATTTTTTTTCAGCTGTTCATATGCTGCTTGCATTAAATTCACTGTAGGGTAAAATCCTGTATGAAAGGATAACTCAAAATCCTGTGGTGTCGTTTCAATAAATGGCGCCTGCCTTGATGCATGGGCATTATTGACAAGTATGTCTAATTGACCGAATTGAGCAAGTGCTTCATTGATTATTTCACTAGCAGACTCTCTTAAAGAAATATCTTTTTCCATAAAATGAATCGAGCCAAACTCACTCAACTGACGTTGCGTACTCATTCCTGCTTCTTTATTAATATCAACAATGACAACTTTTGCACCATGTTTAATCATTGCAGTGGCAATCCCTTTACCGATACCGCCGGCACCACCTGTAATTAATGCAACTTTACCTTCTAAGTTCATAAAATCCCCTCCTATTGATTATAATGATACTAGTTAATATACTTTGCGCAAAGTATAAAGCTTATGAAAGGAGAAAAAAATAATGTCTATCCAAATTATTATTCTCGGCCTTTTAGAAACAAATTCTTACCATCCTTATGAAATAAAAAAAATTATTTTAGAAAACAACTGGGATAAACTCATTCCCGTCACAGACGGAAACCTTTATCATGCTATTCGGAAATTGAAGAAGGAAAATTGCATTATTGAGGTAAAACAAGAGCTAATCGTCCAAGCAGAACCGTATATCAAATTACTCCTGAAGGGAAAAAACAACTGTCAGATAAAATATATGAAGTTTTTTACAAACGGATCATGGAGCCTAAATCCCTCTATCCAGCATTAATATTTATTCGGTCTGCTAACGTATGCGTTATAACAGATTTAGTAAAATCGTGGATTTTAGAACTAAAAGAAGAAAGTGAGGGAAGAACTAACTATTATGCTACGATTCCAAATCTTATACAAGAACACTATTGGGGATTAAACGATTTCAATATGAATTGGTTAAGTAAAATTCTCTATGTACTAAAAGATATCATAAATGATGAAGATTAAAACACTCCCTTATTCTCTTTTATCGTAAAGATGCGAGTCTAGTACAATATCAAATTCAACCCTTGGATTTTACCTAGAAAATTGAAACAACTCTATTTTATTGCCAAATGGATCTTCTATTACAGTAAAACATCCTGGTGGATATTTTTGGGGTACAGCAAATAAAGTTTTTACCCCTTTTTCCTTTAGGTTGCTCATTTCAGATATTTTATGATCCGTTTATCAACTTATTATTACTTCTTGCTGTAAAAATATTAGAATCCATATATATCAAATGCTCTGCCTGCTTTATAATTATCAATTGCTCTTTGAATGTACGGAATTATGATTCGTCGAAGTGGTACCATTTCAGTTCATCACATTTGTTTGGTTCCATATTGACAACTTCTCCTTGCCATTTATTTGCGGTTAAAAAGAAGTCGATACGTTCTTCTTTAGCTTTACGGTGCATCACACCCACGATTTTAAAGTCTTCGTAGGCGACATTAATCCCGCCTTCTTCTAAAACCTCCCGTTGTGCAGCAGAAATCACGTCTTCATCGCCATCTAAGTGACCAGCGAGGACGCTATATTTTCCGTCTTCGTAACCTGTGTTGTACCTTCTTAATAGAAGGATTTGATTATCTTTTACTAAGAATATATGTACAGCAGGAATTACTTTAAATCTTTCTTTCATCATGATGAATCACCTCTAAATGAATTTCTACATTATATACATCTTCCTTATGTGTCATTATTACTCAACTTTCGCAGTGTAAAAATAACATATAATCGTTATCCGGTATAAGACATTCAGTACTTCATTATGTTCCTTGACAAAAGTATTTATAAAAGAAAAACACCCCAACCTTTGGTATAGTTTAATTGTCGAGAAAAAAAACTACCAAATAGATGAGGTGCCTCCTACTATGATAGCGAATAATGACCAAAATAATCAACTACCAAATGATTTGAAATCTGCATTTAATGAATTACAGATCCTTAAACACTTACGGAATGCTGGAATTACAAAAGACTTCGGGTTCTCTTGTGCATATCTTTTCAAGCTTGTTTTTTGTTTGATATTTGAACAAAAAAAAATTGGTTTCGTCTACTCGAGAGTAAGAAATCTGAAAACCTTCCCGAGAAAGATACTATTTATCGCTTTTTAAATCATTCCAAATTTTCTTGGCGTCGATTTTTACTTTTACTAAGCACAGCAACTATTTATAAAGTCAATCGCTTGACCAAAAGTGACCGTCCAAAAGTATTGATCATTGATGATTCTTCATATGAACGAAACCGTAGTAAAAAGGTGGAATTGCTTGCGCGCTGTTTTGACCATGCATCTCATAAAATGCGTTTTTATAAAGGCTTTCGTATGCTTACGCTAGGCTGGTCTGATGGTGCTACCTTCATGCCAATTGATTTCTCGTTATTAAGCTCAAAGAAGTCTAGAATAAATGACATCTCGGATAAAGTAGACAAACGCACTTTAGGTTATAAAAGACGTGTAGAAGCACTACAAACTGCGCCAGAACAGATACCATCTATGATTTCCCGAGCACTTTCTGCAGGAATTGATGCTTCTTACGTGTTAATGGACAGTTGGTTTACCCAACAACCCCTTATTCAATCTATCGTGAAACAAGGCATCGATGTCATCGGTATGGTTAAGGCCACGAATCAACGTTATCTAGTAAATGAAAAGCGAGTCGGGTTAAAAGAACTTTACCGCCTAGCGACACCTACATCAGGAAATAAAAACATCTTGCGCTCCATTCGTACAACGATGGCAAATGGTGTCCAGGTAAAAGTTGTATTCGTCCGAAACCGTAACAAAAGAAGTGAATGGTTAGCCATTTTAAGCACAGATTGCACGTTAACAGAGACAGAAATCATACGAATTTATGGGATGCGCTGGGATATTGAAGTCTTTTTCAAGGCTACAAAATCGCTACTAAAATTACAAAAGGAATTTCAAGGCAGGTCTTATGATTCACTTATAAGCCATTCAACCATTGTATTTGCAAGATATATTCTTTTATCATGGCAAAATCGCTGCAGCACAGATGACCGCACACTTGGTGGTATGTTTTTACGAACTTTGTGACGAAATAAATGAGCTTGATTGGGCTGTTGCACTTCAACAACTTATCGAGCTTCTTGAAGATGCCTTGGAAAAAACAAATAAGAAATTCAAAAAGTTAATCAAAAGTCAACTACAACAATGGTTTGCCGGATTGCCTAATTATATCAAGGCGTACCTGCCTAATTTGGGCTGCGAAAGTTGAGTTATTATCAATAAATAATACTAACTAGTCCTTTTTATTACAAAATAAAAGTGGTTCTTACTGAGTTTTGGTAAAAAAATTGATACTGTTAGTTAAAAATCTAAATGTTATTAAGAAGAATTTTATAGAAACGATATTGAATTTCCACTTTCCTTACTAATTTTTATAATACCATTATGCACTTATTAGGACTTTATTTAATTTGACACTTTATTGCTAGTGGTTGAACCAATTTAAACGAGAAATAATGATCATTCTACTGAACAAAACCCAACAATTACGTTTGGCAATCAATTATGAATATTTTTTTAAAGGTATACTTCTTTTTATTTTGGTAAGATCACACCGTTTACACCCCTGTTCATATTGGGTGCAATCCAAGTAAATGATTGTTCCATTCACTAAACGAATGAAAGTCTCTAGAAATATAGTTTTTTAAAAATTAAAATCCCTAAGAAGGAAAATCCTTCATATCACTGTCATGCAGGCATGGTTACCTTATACCGCTCATAATTGAAGCCTTGTCCTTAGCTCATGTATATGACGTAAGTTTATTTCATAAAGCAGCTCTTTATATCATCTTCATCTTCTAATTCCTTTAACAGGCAAGCATCTGTAAATCCAAATTCGGAAATTAATTCTACATAAGCCTCGCTCATTCCCGCATCTCTCATTATATTTAGTGCTTTAACTAAATGTTCCCAATTAAGATTTTCCTTTGAACGAAGCCAAATACTATGCTGATACATAGTTAAATCAACTTCATTTCTTCCATAGGTCTCATTAAGGCTCGATGAGACATCAAAATTCAATCCCTCAAGTTTTTTCACGATTTCATCCGACATCGCCTCGTTAGATTGAATAACTGCTAATTCATCAGCTAAAACTTCCACCATCTCTTTTGCATTATCCAATTGATTAGAATAAATCTCAAGGTTAATTTGTTTTGTTCCTAGTTCGCTGTTAGAATAATCCTTTGTTTCAACGTCAAATGCCAGCGAAACTTCAAAAGGGACATTCTCTAAAATTTTGGAGCCCATGTCACGAAAGAGACCTAGCATCTCCTTTGCCTGTAAATCACTATTTTCATAAGAAGCCTTGAAAAGGATATCTTCATTTCCGCCAGTAACTTCAATATCTTTTATTCCGTGTTGCGCCAGCGCCTCAACCTGCTTTGCGTAATCCTTATCATTTTCCACTAGCCATTCATACTTTTTATCGATGTAATTATCACTATATGAGTGAATCTCTCCTTCCGAGCAATAAGCATCAAAAGTAATTACTGGCTCGTCGGTCGTTTCCAATACTAAATCATAAGATTCACCGCCAAAAAATCCTACAACCCCACTAATGATAATAACAAATATAGAACCATAGACTTCTTGCGGTTTCATATCTATAATTTCAGCTTCAATTCCGTACCGCTCATTAATGTTTTCCTTAACATAATTGGCGATCTTTTTTTCGCTTGAGCAGCCCACTACTAACAAACATATCACGACAAACAGAAGAACTATCTTTTTCATACAAAACCCTCACTCTTTAATTAACACTTCGTTACAACAAAAAGAAAAATTATTTGCAAAAGTGGCACTGCTTACTCGTTAAAGAATCGAACACTCGAGATCTATTAAGATGTATGCAATTGCTTTACCTTTCTTTTTGCTATTTTTACTTTTTTAGATTTCTAAAAAGATTTAATTGATTTACTCAAACTGAATGGAAAACTGTCGGTAAATGGAAAACGAATAGAGCATATGATTCATGAACTTACAACGAGGAATGCGAGCGTTTATCAACAGTCAGAGAGACACTCAAAAGCATCTCTTTTTAACTGTGAACGCTAATCAATTGTATCTTTCATATACTTTTTATGTGAAGGCTCTGTTAAAATTTTATGTTGGTAATCCCATAATATAAAAGCAAAACCTTTATTTGTTAGTTTTTCATTTAGTTGAATAAGCGACAACTGCTGTCGAGTATTGCCTTATAATATTTATTACAATATTTCTTTGGGGTGGGAAATATTATTAATTACCATTCCGATGATAGATTATTTGCACAACGCCAGAAGAGAACGTTCTTATATTAACCATTTTTAAATTTATTCTCTGTTTTATATCAATAAACAACGGTTTGCCTTCTCCCAAAACAACAGGATGAATCGATAATCTAAATTCATCAACAAGCCCTAAATTTATAAAGGTTGTAATGAGACTGGCTCCACCATATAGCCAGATATCTTTACCAGGCTTTTTCTTCAATTTATTTACTTCTTCAAAAATATTATTATTTATAAATATTGCTTGATTATCAGTCTCTTTTCGTGTTCTAGAAAACACATATTTCTCTTTACCATGAACCAATTTCCAAATTTCCTTTTCGGTATCAGAGTCTTCATTTTTTGGAGTATATTGTCCCCATAAATCGTAGCTTTTTCTACCATATAAAATAGTATCAATCTGATTCAAAAAATCAGTGAACCCCATATCAGGGTCCATAATACACCAATCAACTTCTCCATTTTTCCCTTCAATAAAACCATCTAAAGTAACTGCTAAATCTAAAATTATTTTTCTCTGTTTTACGTTATTTGTCATAGCTTTTCATCCTTTTATCATTCAAAATTTCATTTCTTCTGCCCAGTTGAATAAGGATAATTTAGATAATCGTAGAATATTATAAATTGCTTCATTTCAAATACAAAAGACGTTAGTAGAAATTGTTTAATATGCGAATTATGCTTGCGTTACAACGACTATCGACAAATAAGAACCGAGCAAGGTAATTATTTGTAGCCACGCCTTTAAAGCGGTCTATCCATCCATTAGGAGACCATTGAAGTTTTGAATGTGATACAAGCCGTTAATAACGTGTTATGCTAACTATAAGCTTGCATGAAAATATGTGAAAACAAAAAGATTGATTATTTCTGTCATTCTTTCTCAATTAAATTACCAATTGATTCAATATAATAGTCTTATTTAATAAAATTGTTTATTAGTTTCTCTGTTGTAAGTATTGTAGCAAATTCGTTATGCAACGTAGCTAGAGATATAGTGTGTATCGTTTCTGCATCATAATACTTTTCATTTTGGTCCTTCATACCAAAGGCTGCTGTTGCATCTGAAATCAAGTATGTATTGAAACCTAAGTTACCACTCATTCTTGTAGTTGTAGATACACAATGGGGTGTAGTCAAACCAGTTATCACAACTGTTTTTATTCCATTTACTTTTAGAAACTCTTCTAAATTAGTACCAATAAAACTACTATTTACTTTTTTTGTTATAATCATTTCTTCATCAATTGGTTTAACTATTTCTTTTATAGCAAAGCCCTTATTCTGCGGATAAAATAAAGAACTAGGATCATCTGACGTGTGTTGTATGTGTATCACTGTCCATCCTTTTTCTCTCCATAATTTTAGTATTGTACTAATGTTTCCCTCTGCATTTAGATTATTTCGCTCCCCCCATTTTTTATGATCGAAAGCTTTTTGCACGTCTATTATTATTAAGGCTTTTTTCTTTTCATCCATAAAAGAACCCTCCTTGGAATTTTATATTTCTTTAAGATACGATTTTCTTTTCTTATCGGCAAACAGAAACATACCCAGTTTCTTTGCACCAAAAGCTATGATCCCAGTGCTTATAAGTTAAAACTACAACATAGTTGTTCACGATCTTATAATTACCCAGTTCGGCTAGAAAAAATTTGGCATGATTTTTTGAGTCCATCTAAGATTAAAGTTTGCTCAGCGTCACATATTGTGAAAGGATTGGACAGCATCTGTTTGATGGCTATTCAGAAGAAAAATTAATGCTATTGGCTAATTGTGTTAATTTATTCCCCATTATATCACTAAAATCCTTTTCTTTACTCTTAGTCAATAATTTTTGTTAATGTAGCAAGTACATGTCAGATGTTACCCGCTCATTGCGAATGATATTAAAACATCATAACTTCCTGTTGCGGAGATAACCCATCACTCTCCAATTGTTGAGCCTCTTTTACTTCCTGTGAAACTAATAACTTAAACTGATCAAATTTCTCATTAATTTGTTCGATGACTTTCAATATTTTTCCACAAACTCACACGCTGTTTGATTTCAGTAACAAATAGTTATAGATTACCAGATCACCAATGATTACAGCAACATCGGAATAGCACCTTAAAGTTAAACAGTAGCAATTTATAAAAAGAGCGTCGAACCTACAAGGATCAAGGGTTTGTCTTCACTTGCTCAGAGGGATATCCTACAATTAAACAGTTTTCTAACCATCTTCAACCTTTACTATCTCGTATGCCAAATCTAAATAAGCATATAACGCCATACGTATGCTTCACTATCTATTAAGCAAGTGTGAACATGAGAGTTATATTACACGGGTTAGGTCATTCATCCATCGCAACGGCAGACGAAATATATACGGACATCTAACAAGAGGACTAGGAAAAAAGGTCTTCAAAAATTCTATGAATTAATGAAAGACCTCCATATTTAGAGTAATTTTACTGGCGCTTATGACCAATAAAACGACCATGGTTTGATGAAATGTGCTCTAACCCTTGATGCATGTTCTCCTTACATCATGCTGCCCATTAGGTAATAGTGTATCAATGTATGCGAAAAAGCGGTATATCAAGGTTATTGCAAATCCAATGGTATAACGAGATTGTGTCACTCTTTACTTTTTGCATTAGCAAAATTGTTAGCGTGTCTTCCCTTGCAAACATTCCTAACTTTCCCTTTTGAACTAACTTCATACATTTCCCTAAGAACTTGATGCCAATGAAAAATTAGAATCCATTTTCCACTAACCATTTCATAATGCTTTCTTCTCTTTTCTTAATATCGCCATGCTGCTTATCGTATTTACTCATTTTCTTCTCTGCAACAAGATTTCCATCTACCATAAATAATACTCTTTCGGTTTTTGCTGCCACCTTTGCATCATGCGTAACGAGCATGACGGTTGTTCCCTTTTTATTAATCTCTGCAAGAATTGTCATAATATCTGCTGTCGATTTGGAATCTAATGCTCCGGTCGGTTCATCTCCAAATATGATATCTGGATCATTGATCAAAGCTCTGCAAATAGCAACTCTCTGTAGCTGTCCACCAGAGGCTTGAGTGATACTATTATTTGCTAGTTTTTCAATGCCTGTCATTTCTAATAGTTTTTTTGCCTTTTGATATACCGTATTTTTATCCGCATCTTTTGATACAAGAGCAGGAAACATCACATTGTCAATTAGTGAGAGATTCTTTAATAGATTAATATCCTGAAAGATAAATCCCATGTGATTCAGTCGAATCTTCGCCAGTTCTTCTTCTTTTAGTTTGCCGATTTCACGACCTTTAAATTTGACCCTACCAGAAGTAATTCTATCCATACCGCTTATATTATAAAGCAGTGTTGATTTCCCGCTTCCGGATGGTCCCATGACCGAGACGAATTCACCTTCTTCTATCTTCAAGTTTATATCTTTTAAGATATGAAGCTCATTATCTTTTGCTAACTCTACTTTTTTGTTCATACTATTTGCTTCTAATATAATGCTCATGTATATTCCTCCAATGTCAAATATATATCCACAGAGACACCTAGAATGCCTTTGTTTTGGAAATCCATATCGATGCCTTTACGCAGGAAATTTTTCCACCTTCGCAGATACGCTTCTGCCTAGATCTTTTTCGGCAGTTCTAGCTTCTTAAAACGACAGATATATCATCCTCTACTGCTACCTTACAGGATACAGATATAGTAAATCCGACTGCTATAATTAGTGCTAATGGACATAGCAGCCAAGTCTGCCAGACAACATTAACTAATTCAATTTTTGCAGCTCCCATAGAGGACATGGCCATACTTACTAAAAACTCCCCTAAATAATTAGAAGCTAAAACCCCAAATATGATTCCCAATACAAGTATCATTAAAGTACCTGCCATATATTGATGGCTAATTTTTTTAGAAGTTAATCCCATACTTCGCATAATGGCAATCTGAGACATATCCTTTGACAATAACATCCGAAGGAATAATGCAGTAATCAATACAATAATGATGACTGCAATGGCAATTCCACCTATGACAATGGTGCTCATCTGATCAATAATATTTCCAAGAGTCTGTTGTGTATATTCTTTAATATCATTTACTTGTGCAGAGTCATAGGCAGTCTGATAGTAGTTCATTTTCTCTTGAGTATCAACGCCGGGAGCCACATCCATGCTCACAATATACCAAAGAACGGCCTCTTTATTTATACCAAGACTCGTATGTGCCTTTGCTGTTTTTCCGCCATTTGTAATATCTTGATAAATACCAGTTACTTTTAACGTCTTTTCTTTCCCGCCAGCCTTTACTACTACTTCATCTCCTACTTTCTTATTTAATGCGTCCTTTGACGCATTTGCATAAGATAGTGAGATTTCTCCTTCAGCCTGCGGTGCTCTTCCTTCTAGGTATTTTAATGGAAATACGGAAAAATCTCCGAGTTCAATATTAATATAGTCCCAGGAACCTTCCGCATTTTTGACCTGGTATGAACTTGTGATGTAGGCCGCATACTTTTCAACATCGGAATCATTCTTCAGCTCTTCCTGCAGTTTTTTAAAATCTTCTGTTATCGTATCTGTCTTTCGAAGATCGATTCTCATATCGGATTTTCCTATTCCCATGTATGTCGAAAATTCTGGTGAATTCATGGTGTTATAAATATTTATAGGAAGTATGACAATAAACGTACATACGATAAAAATAAAGAACAGTAGCCTGTATAATTTGAATCGTTTCCATACATCCCTCAGTCCCATATAGATATTGGTGCTGAAAAATTTGTTCTTAAGCAGTGGAAAACTGTATTTTCGATTCTTTCCACGCTCCATAATATTTGAACGTAAGGCTTCTACCGCAGAAATCTTATCGATTCTTTTCAGTACTTTCTTACAGTACATCACAATCATGAAATAAATCATTAATGGAGCGATAAGAGAGAGTACATATTTTAAATTTCCTGATAAATCTGATGAGATGTAAAGTCTCATATTACCGTTAAACAGATTTACTACTGCAAAGGAAAGCAGATAGCCTATAATACCTGCTATTACTGACATAATTCTGTATTTGTTAAGATATACTTTCTTTATATCCTTTTTGGATATACCTATTGCTTTCATTACACCGATTTCTCTTAAATCTTCATCAATCGTTGCCAGAAACGTCAGTCTGATACAGAGTGATGCAATAATAATTAACAGAATACTAATAAGTATAATGACCATTGCCACTGCCGCATCTGACATGGCATTAAATATTAAGAAGATCTTTCCTCCGACTGTAGGACCATTTGCTGGGAGTCCAGCTTCGATATAAGCAGTCTGCACAGCCTGGGAATCCCCGTTTTCATTTAGTTTGAATTCGATGAGATATTCTAGTTCGCCTGCCTGCATTTTACGCATTTCGTCATAGTCAGCCTGATTCAGAACAAACCGTTTTGAAGAAGTGAGGGAAGAGTTCATCTCATAATCTCGTGCATAATCTGAAATGACAAACTCTTTTTCATATTCTCCATTTTTCACTGTAATCGTCTCGCCGATTTTTAAGTCATATTGTTGCATGAAATAGATGGGAACCGCGACTTCCCCTTCCATTACATCCAGCTTTTCATTATCGAGATTTAATATAAAATCAAATTTTTAATTCTGTACAACAAATGAAATATCCTGTACAGTTCCTGCCATCGTTTGATCTTCACCAAAATGAATATTACTTCCATCAAACGTTAGAAGAACCATCGTCTCTTGCATCGCTATATTCTCACGCTGTTTTTCGGTAAATTGATCGATTTCATCCTGGTCAAATTCTCCAGAATGCATCTGCGTAATATCAGCTGGGACTGCACGTTCCTGTAGTTCTGACATCGACTGAATCAGATTGGCAATGTTGTTAATAGCACTTGCTGCCAAAATAACTGCCATCGTAATAAATACAAATACGGCCGTCGTTACAATTTTGTTCCTTAGAAAATCGTTCTTTACAATTTTAAAAAACATAATTTTCCCCCTGCCTGCTGCATGCCTTTTCTTCAAAATTTCCCATTATTGAGATAGTTGTTCTGACTGCAAACTGTCTTCTGCACCTTTATGTGTTTCCATTTCACGGATGCCCTTTGATTTAGATACGAATAATGCCGTAATGATGAGACCCAGTCCTGCAAGAATGATTAACAATCCGATTCCTCTTGTTTCACCAGTTCCAATGATTTTTCCAACAGTATCCGCAAGCACTCCTCCTTCTACAAGTGCCGGGTTAAATACATAATCTGCAAGAACTCCTGCAATAACATAAGCGACTACAAATCCTAACTGAGAAATCAAAGAAATAAGTCCCCATGCTCTGCCCTGTTTATCATTATCAATCGATTTTCTTATGAGAACATCAATACATGTAGTCGCAAATGGCAACGATGCAAAGAATAAAAACCCAGAAATAATAATAACCGGAATACTTGTTGTTGCACCAAATCCTGCCATCGTAATCCCAGATACAATAAAGCTTCCTACCATGACATTCACAAAGTTTCTCTTTAGGATTCCTTTGCCAATCAGGATACTGGACACCATCATACCGCAGGCAACAATTGTCTGCAGAATTCCTGTTGTTTTCTCATTGGTAAAGGATAAGATCATTGGTTTTGACAGCACCTGGATAATCCCCATATAAAACATTAAAACAGAAACAAGTACAATTAATAGCATGACTCCTTTGGATTCGACAATAATTAGCCATCCTTCTTTTAAATCCTTGAAAAAATCCAATTCTTTCTTAACCTGTGCCTTTACCGCAAGAGATTTTCTTACAGAAAGAATAGCAATAACCGTTACAACAAAAGTAAGAATATCTATAATAAGTATCACTTCCATACTGGAAACTGCTAAAATTAATCCACCAATAATGGGTGAAATCAAAAACTTAGAAGAGGATGCAATTCCCACCATTCCACTCGCTTGTGCATATTCTTCCTCTGTTAATAAATCCGTAATCGTTGCTTTATATGCTGGGTCTAACAATGCTGAAAATACGGAACTAAATCCCACACAAAGGCAGATTTGCCACACTTGAATATCTCCTGTGAGCATAAGCACGAGCATCACAATTAGTCCAAACCCCGATACAATATCTCCCAACATCATGAGCAATCTTCTATCAAATCGGTCTGCAAGAACACCCGCAGCTGGAGCTAGTAAAATCATCGGCAAAAGTGCTGCCATTTCCACCATTGCGACATCCACCGCTGAATGTGTCATCTGCCACACATACACTCCAAGACCAAAGGCTGTTAATCCAGAACCGATATTAGATATCAGTTCACCAAACCAGAGAATTAGAAATTTTTTAAACCCACCTTCTATTTTTACCTCATTCACTATATGCAATCTCCTCTCGATACTTTTAATCTGCTATTTTTACTTCATTCACTATAGACAATCTCCTCTCGATCACTCTTATTTGTTTGAAAGCTTTTTTACGATCTGATTGCCTGCTTCTAATCGCTGAAATCAATTCTTCTAAGAAGGAATTTTCTGAATTATTTATTACTGCCTTCATTTTCGCTACCAAACATCTGCATTACGTACATAAGGCTTCCGCTTTCGGTACCAAGCAACCTTTCTAAGTTGAAAATAAACGCATGTATGCGTGATACGCGCTCCTCATTCGTCATCTTGACGATATCATCATCAAAAACGGTATTCATATATGCCACAACCATTTCCATGCATTCGTACGGGAACGGCGTGTTGAACAGTCCTTGCTCAATACCCTCGCGAATTATTCCTGTCAGTATGGGGGGAACGCTGTTAATTATGACCTTTTGTATTTTCTGATGCATAAGCGCGTTCTGCGGTTTATGAATGTGCTCTTTGATTTCCTTGCCACTTCCGCCACTTACGTTTAGAGCCATTACAACACGAATAATGCGCTCATTTAAGGGTATACTCTTGTCTGCGGCAATTTCCTGCGCCACGCTTAAAAAACGGGCACTATACCGCTCAATCAGCGCATCCATTATTGCCTCCTTCGACTTGAAGTGATAATACAGCGTTCCCCGTGCAATTCCTACCTTTTCGAGAATATCTTTTGTACTTGTGCCGTCAAAGCCTTTCTGAGCGAAAAGCTCATCCGCTACGTCAAGTATTTCGTTCCTACGTTCCTCCGCTTCTTTTACAACTCTCATTTTTACATCTCCTTGTTTTCATAGACCGACTGTCTGTCGGTATTAGAATAACATACCATTTTGAGTTGTCAAGAGGGTATACTAAATTTATGTATACATGTTTCTACACTTTTCGCTACTTGTCGAAGCTAGTGGCGCACTCGAACAAAACATGGTCAAGGCTTGGTCATTCATATAATGGAATAACGAAAGATGTATATTTTCATGTCAACAAAATATCAGTAAATCACTTTCACCTTACATACAAATCCTTGATATCAAAAGGATTGAAGGCATTATTCCGCCCTACCTAATTGTTCTATATATCCAATTAATATTTTTAATTGTTCTTTGTATAACCTCTTCTTATCCCTTATATCTTTTATCGTATCATTAGGCCTTTTAAGGTTAAGGTTTGTTATCTTTTTCTATTTTTTCACTACTAATGTTAATATATATTTTGATGTTTACTTTTGCATGAGTGAGAAATCATCATTTACAAAGATTTCGAGAATCAATTCACATGTTAATGGACGACGAAGGAGGAAGAGATCGGATTCAATTTGAAAACGGTCTCTTCCATATTAGACAATATTTGATTGTTCCATGATATGAACAAAAGGAATAATCAAAAGTACTTTTTAATGAATTTCCTTTTTCATTCTTATTAATAAGATAATAATATCTCAGCATTGGCAGGTGTTATTTATTACTGCACAATGTAATTAAGAATGAATGGAGTTTTAAACATGGAACTTTTATACGCCAAAATTGTTTAAAGAAGATTCTAAGAGATTTGATAATGATTATATTTTTGCTGTTATTTTTATTATTGAGCGACTGTTAACAAAATCTGATGGATTAAATTTCATTACAAATATAGAAACACTTATTGAAGAAAATACTGAATATACAGATTTTCATCATCTTGGCTTCCCTGAAAATTGGAAAGAACTATTGGAAAAAGTTAATCATAAAAAAGTTGAATAATAGACTAGAGGGGTTGTCCAATAAGCCCTAAAACAAAGCAGGTGGAGAAAAACAAAACATCTTTTTCTCCACCTGCTTATATAATTTTATTGTTTTTCTTTGAAAGTGACTGGCGGATGACAACTACTTTCAAAGGATTGTGGGCCATTGCTATCTATTCTTTTCAAGCATAGACAGCTCACTTTCTTTCCATGTTTCAGTTGATTCTATTTGAAGAACTCCCCTTTTTTAGATGTATCCCCCGTCATCCCAATACTTTTCTCAGTTAATAAATTAAGTATCCTGCACATGTAGCTTTTTTTCATTAAACTCCTCAAAAGTTTGCTGAATGACATCATAATATTGTTTAGACTTAAAACGTGCTAAATCCCCAACAACATAAAATTCTTTTTTCGCTCGAGTAGCTGCCACATTTAATAAGTTCGGCTTCATACACGACCAATTCGCCGCTCCATCTGTTTGAGTATCTGTACCCGTGACAAAATAGACAATATCAGCTTCTTTTCCTTGAAAAGTATGCACTGTTCCAATCGAACGATCAACCCATTTGCTAATATTAGCGATTTCTCCTTTCAGTTGCTGTTTCAACAAGTTTTTAAGTCCCTCTTTCACCGCGGTGAATGGTGTAATGACAAAAACACTTGGCGTAGAATCTTCTCCATTTAACGTGGCAAAATAACCTCTTATTTTCTCTACTATGAAATTGCCTTGCTCTTGTACATACTGAGCTTGTACAGCATTACCAGTGCAGTCATACCAATGCCCTTCACCGATTTTTTTTCCGGCTAACACCATTTTATTCTGATAAGCAATTCTGTTTGCAATAGAGAACATTGGTTCAATGCAGCGACGATGGACCCAAAGTGGAATGCCGATACGTTGGCGATCCTCACCTTCCCCTTTATACGTCCCGACCGGATTAGCAAAGTCCGCTAAGGTTTGGACAGACGCAGCCGTGCCAATATAGGCATCAGAAACTTTGAAGGCTCGGCGAATATCATGCAAAATTGTTTCATCTATTGAAATAACCGGCTCAATTTGTATCGGATCTCCGACGATAATCGCACGTCTCGAGCGCTATAATGCTCCAGCCGATTGTTGTGGACTAGCTTGACCAGCTTCATCTACAATTAAATAACCGATAAAGTCTTTTTCCACTCCTCGATACATTGAAATAAAACTGGCAAATGTTGTACTTATTACTGGAAATATCAAATGCATGACATTCCACATATTGGCCACGTACTTTTTATTTTCATCAATGTTCAAATTAATATTTTGTTTATTCGAAAATACAGCTAACGCCGCTTTAATTGACTTCGCATTTATCATTAAAAATGTTTTATGTACTTTTAATGCTTTTAAAAACAGGAGACCTCGTTCAAAGTTTAATTCATCTGTTTGCCATAAAACCAATTTTTGACGTTCTTCATACATCTCTTTTTTCCAAAAATCCTCGGTCGGTAAAACTAATTGTTGATTGTTGTATCTTTCCTTCGATTCAGCGAGTTCCGCTAACCTTTTTTTAAACTTTTGAGCTTCTATTTTTAATCGTTCAAGTTTTCGTAGGTGATCATGAGAACTTTCCACTAATCGCTTTTGCTCTTCAATGAGTAAATGAAGTTCTTGTCTTATTTTCTCTTCTTCTTCATTACTTTTTTTTTTTTTAGAAAGTTGAATGAATTTCTCCCACACTGTAGGCGTTGGCAAATTACTTAACTGTTCATTCACCAGTTGCTTTTGCTTTTCGACTCTACCGATATTTTGCTCAATTTGCTGCTGTTTCACTTCAGTTTTCTCTAATTCGATAATGGTTTGCTTCTCATTTACAATCATGTCCTCTACTTGCAACATGAGCTTCGCAAACTGTTGTAACTCCTCTTTTTTACGCTCAACCGATTGTCTCAGTGCTTTGAATTCGCTCACTACCTCATGCCACCTATTATTTGGCAAAGGCTGTTCAAGTCTCTCCACTAATGATATTAATTTTGGTTGTCCTGCTTTAGCTCGCACACCGTTTAAAGCTTTATTTACAGACGTTATATTCGATGAACGACCTAATGCTGCAGAAAATAAGCCCCACGTTTGTCCTTCTTGAATAACCTCTGAAGATAAATCTGAAAATAAATCCAAAGCAATCGCTTCTTCACCATATGCTCGTTCACACTGGTGCTGGTAATATAAATCTGCTCCCGAACGAGCAAGCTCTTCACGGCACTCTTTTTCAGTCGGCTCTTTACTATCACGAACAATTGAACCCAACTTCGGTAAATCCTTGGATATATTCTCAACAGCTCCGTTGTTACTTGAAGCGACAACTATTGAATACTTCGCAATTTTCTCATCCAATTCATACATATTATAATTAAATTTATCTATTTTAAGCTTTCCCATTTTACTGAACGCTCTTGTTGGATCCTGATAAGAAACCATCTGGATCGTCCGATCTATAATAATTTGTGCAAAAACGTCTTTCAATAACGTTGTTTTTCCTGTTCCAGGCGGTCCATTCACCGAACAAATCTTCTCGTTACCATTCAAAATTTGATTTACTGCTACTTGTTGCATTAGCGATAGCCTGTGTCCAATTGGAGACGGCCATCGTCCTAAAGATAAATTTTCAGGAAATAACATCTTCTGAATCGCATTTTTATTTTCATCAATATCTAGCACTAATGGCTTTCCTTCAATAAATTGTTGCAGAGTCGAATTTGGACCTTTTTTCAAAATTCGTTGTAAATCCTCTAAATAAAAACTATTAAACTGTGAAGTTCCTTGAGGTTTTTTCTTATTTTCTAAGATAATCTCAACATAACTGAAATTTGCATTCTTATAAGGGGCACTAAAATATTGGTAAAAAATTCGACGAAGTTTTTGAATCCCGTCAAGATGAACACCATTACTAAAAATAGAATTTTCAGCTTCTTTTACTCTGTTTTTCGCCTCATGATACCGTTCAATAAACGTATCATAATGAATCAATGTAAGCCCGAACTATAAAAATATGCGCACCTTCTGGTGCGCATGACAATTAACCGTATTTCATGATCTTTTTGGTCAAAATACGGCTAATTTCATTTATTTACTACATTTATTTACTACATTCTGCCTTGATCATTTTCGACCATGGCATATATTGATCTAAAATTTCAGGGTTCTGATGGATACTACAATTTGGTAGATCGGTCAAAAGCTTTTTTATATATTCGTAGAAAAATCGATGCCGTTACTTTTGGCTGTTTCTGCGATACTCAAACAAATGGCGTTGGCTTTTGCCCCAGCTTCGCTGACCGAAAATAGCCAATTTTTTCTTCCAATGACATTGGGTCGGATGGCATTTTCCGCGGGATTATTATCAATTTCAATCCGGCCATCATATAAGAATGCCTTTAATCCATCAGCTCTATTAAGTGTATATTCTGCCGCCTTCGCAAGGGCATTTTTTCCGAAGAATGGCGATGTTTCAACCCAGTTAAGGAATTCCTCCACTATTGGCTTTGAAAACTTTTTGCGTTTTTTTCTACGTTTACTCGGGGACAAATGTTTAAACTTCCTCTCGAGCCGATACAAATCATCGCAATACTTCACACCAATTCGGCCATTTTTGCTGTCTGCTTTCAGCCAATAACGCCGAACATGAGCCCAACAATTCGCAAAGCTGATTCCTTCAATTTTGTCATATGCAGAATAACCATCACAGATAATCGTTCCTGAATAATCTTCAATAAAACTTTCAAGAACTGAACGTGCACGTGATAATGAACTTTGAAATAGAACTATCGTTGGCCCCTGGCAAGGTATACTTCGGTAGACCCAGTTATAGGCATTGGCTTGACCCGGTTTACCGTCAGAACGATTGATAATTTTTGCATACGTTTCATCAATATGTAAAACGGATTTTGCCATCATGATCGTTTTCATTCGTTCATAGATAGGAAGTAGCCAATCACCTGCTACACACGAATGACCCAATTGGAAAGGTTTTTGTCATTCGTATCCAGTCCATAACGAACCCATTCCTTCACCTGACGGTGAAGGGGTAAGTACTGCACAAATTTATCATAGATAACTTTGGCAAGTACACTGGGACTAGTAATACTGCGTTGAATAACTGGTTGTGGTGCTTTCCCACGTTTTATTTGCGCTGGTTGGGATGAATCCCCCTTACATTTTGTACACCCATAAGCATGTTCAATGTGTTGAATTTTCTTCATCCTTGCTGGAATGAATTCTGCCTCTTCACGTACGATTGTGCTGCCGATCTCAATCATTTGCCCTTGGCAACACTCACAGATTGTATTTTCTGGATGATGATGAATGTCATCTACTTCAATGTCATCATGTAATGAATCGTTTCTTTTTTTCTTTTGAACTTTTCGTACAACAGTATAAGAAATCGTCTGTTGGCTTTGTTCTTCTGTGTGCTCAGAATCGCTAAAAGACGAATCATCATCAAATAAAGAGGCTTGCCCGTCTGGCGCATTGTATTTAGATTTCTCCGTTTTAGAACCATATAAAGCTTTTGTTAGCTGGCGAACTTGCTGTGATAGAGAATCAATCTTCTTCATTAATTCTTTATTTTGCTGGTTCGAATGAGCCAATTGTTCTTCGAGTAATTGAATTAATTTGTCCTTTGAAGAAGAGTCTTTTCCCACAATGTTCACCACTTTTCGTCCATTTTCGTACTCCTATTATAATCATTTTAAACCTTGAAATAAAGGAAAAATAGGTAGAAAAAGTTCAGAACGCGCCTTTTGGCGATGGTTGAATGGCCTTTGGCTGCTGAATGGATAACCCCTCAAGCAACCACCTGAGCTCCTTCTGAGATAGATTACGAACTGCTTGTTCATCTTTAGGCCATTGTAGCTTACCATTGTCCAGTCGTTTATAGAGCATGGCGAAGCCATCCCCATCGAAATACAGACATTTATATCTATCTTTCTTCCATCCGGCAAATAAGAGAATATAGAGTCGCCATAGGGGTCTAATTCAAAAAAATCTTGAATTAGAGTAGCCAATCCGTCAATCCCCTTCCGCATATCCGTTTTCCCACAGATAATATAGATATTTTTCACATCCGTATAATCATGTTTCACCAATGTTTCAACTCCCTCATGATTGCTTGGATGACGTGCTCCTCTACGCCGTTGAAGAAGGCAATTTCCGCAGCTGCTGTTTTAATCATGCAAGCAGGTTTTGAGGAAAGCTCAGCTGGAACTGAACTAGAAGAATTATTGTTTTCGGTATGTAATGTAACGGGGACAATAGTCAATTTTTGTTGTGGCATTTGAAAAGCACCTCCTTTTTTAATAGATACGCTTATCGTACCAGGAGGTGCTTCTATTTTATATGCGTTGTTTTGAATTCGGGCTTACGAATCAATTGCTTTGTTTGAATATCGTGAATGATCAATTGCACATGTGGAATAAAAATAGAGTCCTCAACGTATTCTCCCAATTCATTTACCTTAAAAGCAAAACTGTAACAAAGCTTAGAGTTTCGGTTTACAATTTCTTCATCACTGTTAAAAAAGGTCCGAAACAATTGAACAAGATGATCCTGTTCATAACAGTCCAAATAATAACTAAACGTAAGGGTGTATTTTTCCTGATTCGCAGGTCGGACCGTCTCCCACAAATTATGAGAAACGGCCAGTGGATTCACACGCTTTCGATCTTGACGATCCTCAAAATTGTAACCTTTAATCTTATCATTAAACGAAGGGACTTCACCTGGTAAAATCGATTCTAAAAAAGCCCAAGATTCAATAATATTTCTCACAATGACACCTCTTCCGTAATTGATGATAGACTCTTCCTTCTAGGCAAGCGCCTTTACAGGGATACCTTGCTCCTCCAAGCAAGAGAGTTATTTACATACGCGACAATGATTTAACTACAACAAACCATTAGAAAAATCGTATCCCATGAAAGAAGCGAGACATCTAACCTGCTTTTAAAAATCATAGTGTTCCAGTTTGATTGCCCCCACTAGATCACCGATTTTATATACTTTTTTTTATCGTAGCACAATTTATGGAATGTTCACATGATTCACAATTGAAAAAGGGCCTCTCCGAAGCCGCAAGCGGCTCAAGAGAGGCCCTCTCATTATTTTGATTTATTTAACAAGATAGTATAGCGGCTAAATTACATCATACCGCCCATCTTTGAGGGGATATTTTATATAAACATACCACAGCAAAAGTACGATATTACAAGCATTTTTCTATCTTAATATTCCATAACATTCAATGGAAATTAAAAAGTAGTTAGCAAAAAGTTAGCATTACATATTATTAGGTCTACATTTTTTATAGACACAAACTAATACTGCTGGTCTTAGTCGACACAACACTTGAACCTTTAATATATCTATGGTTTTAATTGCTATGTGTAAAAATTGTAAAATCATTTCAAGCCATTGACTGGAACCTTTTCACTTTAAATACTATTGGAATAAATTTCGTTTTTAATATTTATTCTTTTGGTATTTAAATTATATTTTGCAAATTTATAACGTATATACCTAGATACTTCTTCTTCATGAGTAGACATTATTATCTGTTTTTCCTTAAATTCATTTCTAAGTATCTCAGTCAATGAAGCAATGTTAATTTCATCCATTGTTTGAACTGGATCATCTATCATAATTAAATCGATAGACTTCTCTCCATATACTTTGTTTAAAGCTAATGTAAGTGCAATTGCTAAACCAGATAACTGTCCCGAAGATAGATAGTTAATAGCATCATGATCAAATTTCATATCGGAAACAAATCTGATACTTTTTTGGCCAAAATTGTCACTTTCGCTTATGAATAAGCCACAGCCTTTTTGATAGTTTTGTATAATCTTACCACTGTAAATATAAAATGGTATTTCAATATCTCTAATGATGTTTTTCCAATGATCAAGTATTCTTTCTTTATATATATCTATAATTGCTTCGAATTTTTGCTGAGCTAATATTAACTTACTCAATTTCACAGATAAATAATCAATTTCTTTCTGTAGATTATTTATACTTTCAGTACTATTATAATAATATTGATACTCTATATATTGAACTTTTTTAATTATATCCTCCAAGACGATTTTAAAAACTTTCTTAAGATCATTCTTGAAAACTGAACTCAATATTTTCACATTGTTTTTATGGTTAGAATAACTATCTACCACAGGTTTTATCTGTTGTAATAAGTATTCGATAAGTCGCGATAACCTTGTTTCTAAATCATCATCTTGCTTTTTGAATCCATTGTTTAAAAATATATTAATATCCAAATTGTTATTTTTACACCATTGAACAAATTGATTTATAGAGGATTTATTAGGTATAGCACTAACCAATTCTTTATAAAAGCCTTCATCCACAATATTATCTTCTGTCGATAAGTATCCTTCTATTAATAACAAAGTATTATTAACATATTTAAAGAAAAACTCATTATAAAATTCATCATATTTTTTTGTATATTCATCTAACATTTCTAAAAACCGTGTTTTCTTCTCATCAATTGAAGCAATCAATTGTTCATACGATTTAAATTGGCTTCCACACAAAGGGCATTCTGTATTTTCGAATTCCTCTTTAATTTTATTAAACTGAACTAATAATGATTCCCTCGTAAGATTCAACTGATGAATTAACTCAGAAACCTCACTCATTCTTGATTTATAAACTTTCAGACTGTCTATTTCATTTAGAATGTCATCAGTATTTATCGAAGTGTCTAATATGTTGTTTAATTCCTTGAAATAAGTAATATTTAAGTTATCCTTCAAATTCTCTTTACTAAGTTTATTTTTTATTCTTTTTAATGACACTTCATTATCTCTTAATTTTTTTATTCTTTGGTAATTTTCAAGTTGATTATATGTAAGGATAGTTTGTTTAAGAAGTGTTTTATTTTCTATAACTTTATAAATATAATTATTAAATTCAGTATCCCTAAATTTTTCTCGATCTTTAACAAGAATATATATTTCTCTTAGTTCCTGTAAGAACTTATCTCTACTTTCTTTATTTACTATCGTTAACTCTTTATCCCACTCTTTAATATTTTCCTTTTCTTCCAAAAGTGAAAAAAACTCTACTTCTTTTATGTTTTCAGATCTTATCTCTTTTAACCCATTTCTCAATAATTCTATGGTTTTTTTTCTATCAGCTAATAATCCTTTTGGTCCATCTATTTCTCTTAATTCACTGGTTATTTTGTACTTCAATTTCTCTAACTTTTCTAACTCTTTTTCCTCTTTATATGTATCAAATAATTGCGAAATATCATCCATTCTATCTTTAGCATCCTGCTTTAAAAATAAAGTGTTTTCTTCTTGTTGCACATAATAAAATAGACTAAAATATCTTTTTAAGTTGTCTATCGATAGAATGCTTCCAATTTCTTCTTGGGTAATAATTTTTCCTTCTTCAATAGGTATATTAAAGTCGGATAATAGATATGTTTCAAAAATATCCCAGTTATCAGGCTTTTTATCTACAGCTTTAAAGCTATTTTTAGAATTAATTCTTTTGCCAATAATCAAGTTCTCAATCTCACCTGAAAATTCGACTTTGATTTCAGTGTCTACATCATGATTATTCGAAAATAGAACCTCACGGTATCCATACCGCCCATCAACTGTGTTCTTTATTCGACTTATTACTCCTGTTAATATTAATTCTATAGCATCGAAAATAGTAGTTTTACCAAATCCATTAGGCCCATCTAATACAATCAAGTCTTTTCTTGAAAAATCCAATAACAGCTCTTCAATATGCTTAAAATTTTTCAAATAAATTCTACTAATTT
This sequence comes from Bacillus aquiflavi, assembly GCF_019915265.1. NCBI lineage: Bacteria > Bacillati > Bacillota > Bacilli > Caryophanales > Bacillaceae > Bacillus > Bacillus aquiflavi. The sequence continues at coordinate 78,412 of NZ_CP082780.1, read as the reverse complement.
TATATCTATTCATCACTCAATACCTTCCTCTATTAAAGTAAGAATATTGTCTGATATTTTCTCATTATTTTCATCAAGGTTAAGTAGGGTATCTTTAAATGTAAATAGTTCTTTTTGTTGCAATTCTTCATTTATTACTGCACTTAGATCTTCCATTTTTTCTAGTCTCTTTTCAAGCCTTAAAAAAGGTATTTTAATCATTAACTTTGTGCATATTTCATATAAAATGGTAGTGTCATTTTCTTCATTCTTTTTAAAAGCTAAAAACTTATTAGTATCATTAATAGTTCTATTTAATATGCTATTGGAACTTTCGTCCTTTCCTCCGAATAACTTTTCTAATTGTTTATAGCTATCCATATTATAAGTAATTACATATTTTTTAAAGTAATAAGGATCCTCTTCAATTTCAAATATTTTATCAGTTATATTTTTTGTTTTACTAGTGGTCGTATTCACACAAACAATCATCGATAGATTTTTATCCATTTTTTCATCGTATCCATTTTCTAATTTCTTTATAGAATTAAAATATGTCGGCACTTCATTAGATAAAAAATCTTCCTTTATATCATCCACATACAATACTAAATAATAATTTACAGCATACTTACTGTTATTCACCCAAAAATCAACAAGGTTCCCTTCGAAGGGAGTTTCTAATTCAATATTACTAAAACCATTATCATAAAATATTTGTCTTATTATCTTATTCAATTGATTATTTCTCCCTTAGCGTTATTTAAATCTATTAGGCTAATATTTTTAATTTTGGTGATCCTATCATGGTAATCGTTTGATCTTTGCATCTCTAAATCTTCTGGCTCGGGGACATTTGAATGAAATTTAGTATCCTCTAACGTATCCATATTGATAGAAGTTGTAATAATCTTATCTACTTCATTTAATAATTCTGGATTTGCATTATTTAAGATAGCTTTAGCCAATTTTTGATTTCGAACTGGATGATTTTTATCAATTATTGTTGATGGTAAGTATGTAACATTTATTCCTTCCTGATTTTTTTGATTGTAGACCCACATATTTTCTTCCAATTCCTTTTTTACTTGTTTTGTTATTTCGAAGAAACCATCATTTAATCCTGTTCGGTTTAAACATTGCTGTATCATTTTTACAATATGGTCAGGATGATCTTTATTAACTTCATTGTTTGGTGTAATTTTTAAACAAAACTCTAAGAACTGCTCATCACCCAGTTCATAAATCTGTTTAATTATTTTATTTACTAGAAGTATTTCTTCAGACGATATTGTTTCCATTTGATATTCTTCTTGTAAATCATCTAAATAACTTTGAGAAATACTATTAAATTCATTCTTTAAAAAAAACGCTACATATTCATTACTAACTGATTCAAAATTATGTTGCACTACTTTTTGAATTTCTATAAAATTAATTGATACTTTTTCCACTTTATTTCCCGATTGAATATCAATTTGTCTCTCTCGAATATTCTTATCTATTAAACCTAATAAAAAGTGATACGCTCTATCCACTCTTGTCTCTGTAGCTGCAGTTCCAATAATTTGTTTTAATCTAGCTTTAATAAGTTCTTCTATCTCTTCAAGTGAACAAAAATAATTACCATTTTCGTACTCATATAAATCAAATTTTTCAAACAAATCATGATACTTTCCGGACCCAATAACTTTATCACGACATTCTATTGGACTAGCATATTTTTTACCTTTTGGTTTAGCTTTACCTGTCTCCTTTTCATTCATTGTATACGTTAGTAATTTTTCCTCGAGTTTTTCAAAGTTTGTTAATTTTTGCGTGACATGTAAATAAGCATTTTCGAGCTCTTTTATTTCTAACAATTTTGCTAATAATAACCAAGTTGCTTCTTTGTATGATGATGTAGCTGTGTCTGACATTGTTTTTACTTGGTGTATAGAAATATATCTTCCCTCTTTTTTAATAGAAAAATCTTCAAGCCATTCTAATTCTATCTCAAATTTTTCTATATCTCCTTCAGGGATTTCCTCCATCAACTTTAAAGCTACATAAATCGCTACTTTACCTTGATGATTATAACCGTTCCAACTAGGACTGGCATCAGTAGTATATGGAGCCATTACCTCGAGCATGGTCATTTCTTTTACCTCCTTTTTAAAATAGTATTTCTAGTTAATCTATAAAACTATGTACTTATTAGTTATCTAATTTAATTTTCTTCTACAAATTCTATCGTGATTTTCTTTAATCGTTTATTGTTATATTACAATTTCTTTACAATAATCATATCAAGCTATTCATTATGTAACAAGTTAATGACTAACTCAATAAAATAGTTTGTTACTAGAATTATGTAAGTATCCTCTTGTTTAGGTGAATTTTTGATTGCTTCACATATATAAATTATGTCCTCTCTCTAGGTATTTCAGTTTCATTTTTAGCTAACTCATTTATTTAATTTATTCTTATCTTTTAATGTCATATTACTGCTGGAATACTTCTTTCTTAAACTTATGTTTAATGCAAAATAAAAGTTAAGAGTATTGCAACCAAAATGTTAGAAGGTTGCACATATAAAAAAGGCTTGCCAGCCCTCTCAATATACCCTACCGTTATTGGTGTCTAATCAATTAAAGGTGGGGGGATGAAAGGATGCTAGCAATGCCTGAAATTAATCATATCAAAAAATTAAGGAATATAAAATCCTTGTCAATCAACGAAATCTCAAAACGCACTGGTTTTAGTTGGACAACTGTCAAAAAGTATGCAGATGAAGATCAGTTACCTGAAGAAAACGTAGTTGTAAAAAAGGGGATGATGTATGAGGAAAAGTGGGGAGAAATTGTCATTGATTGGCTAGTTGAGGATTATGCACTTAAAAAGAAACTAAGAAGGAATAACACGATTCTGTTTAAGCAATTACAGAAGTTAGATTTTCCCGGTTCTTATCGAACCGTTTGTAACTTTATCAAAGAAGAATGGAAAGAAAAAAAAATGTTGGATGAAGCGGATGAATGGAAAGTAGAATACGAAAGACTGACTCTCCACCCGCTGAAGCTCAAGTAGACTTTGGAATTACAGAGGCAATCGAAGATGGCAAAGTGAAAGACATACATTGTTTAGTGATGAGTTTCCCGTATAGTAACGGGGGGTTTGCAGTTCCTTTAAGGGCAGAAAACCAGGAATGTTTTTTTTGGAGGTCTTAAAGTACTTTTTGATGAAGCAGGTTTTGTACCAAGAAAGCTTCGTTTGGATAATCTTTCGGCAGCGGTTGTTAAAGCAAGAAGCCGGAATCAAGAAACTATTTTCACTGAGGCATTTCAACGTTTTGCGAGTTATTACGGATTTGAAGCACAAGCCTGTAATCCGAGAAAAGGAAATGAAAAAGGACACGTAGAAAACAAGGTTGGATATGTTCGTTATAACTTTTTCACTCCATCCCCCGTCATTAAAGATTTAATTCACTTGCGCGAGTTGTTATTTGAACATTCTAAACAAGACCATCAACGCCTTCATTACAAGAAGAAGCTCGTTATCGCAGATTTATTGGAGGAAGAAGGGAAATTTGGATTAGCTTTACCTGAAGTAGATTATCCAGTATTTAAACAATCAATGGTAACAGCTAACAAATATGGTGAAGTCCGTATTGATGGAGCATTGATTCATGTGCCTAGAAGTTACCACTATAGCAGTTTATATTTGATTTTGTATTGGGATCACTACAAAGTTGTTTCTACAAATGGTGAGCTCCTCTCTAAAGGACCCCGACCGTATATGAATCAAACGAGAGAAATCCCATGGCAATCTATATTAAAAAATTGGAGCTGGAAGCCACGATCCATTGTATATTCTCGGTATTTTCCTTATTTGCCTGGAAGAATTGCACATTACTTAAATATCGAATCAATAACACTAAGAAAAGAGCGTGTTGAGTGGTTATTAAGTCTAATTCTAAATCATGACATGCAAGAAATAGATGAACGATTCTATGAATTATTACCAGAAGAAGTTTACGGTGATTCTACGAACCACCCTTATGATGTGGACTGGAATATCTATGATTCCCTCCAACCCATGAATGATTCTCCTGCAAAGAAGGCTGTGAAGCATGTCTGACTTGATTAAAGAAAGGTGTAAGATGCTTCGTTTAGCATACGTTTCCGACCTGTATCAGAAGATACCCTTCGAGAGTCCAAAACAGTATCTAATGGAATTATTACAGCAGGAGATCGATTTAAGAGAACTAGCAGAAGGTGAACGTTTAATCAAAAAAGCAAAATTTATGAATGAAAAAGAGTTTAACGAGTACCAATGGGGTGAGCACATTCACTTTCCGCCAAACATTAATAGAGAAAGTCTTGAATCCCTTTCTTTTATTAAAAAAAAAGAAAACGTAATTTTAACTGGAGCCCCCGGAACAGGAAAATCACATTTAGCCACTGCATTAGGTCGAAAAGCTTGTAGAAGTGGATATGAAGTCCGTTTCTACCGAGTCGCCGATTTAATAGAGCTATTGGAAAAATCATGGGCCGAAGGTCGATTTCAACTTTTTCGTAACAAGTTTACTAAAGTCGATATGATCATTCTAGATGAAATGGGATACGCGCCTTTTAGCAAGGACGGAGCGGAATTATTATTTCAAATGATTTCCGATTGGTATGAACAAAAGAGCCTTGTGATTACGTCAAATTTGGAGTTTAGTCAGTGGAATAAAGTATTCGTTGACGCACGCTTAACAGCTGCCTTGGTCGATCGAGTGATTCATCACGCTCATATTTTAAGTTTTACAGGTGATAGTTATCGCGTAAAACATGCTTTATCGAATCGTTAATACAAAGAAAATAAGGGCTGGCAAAGTTCTAAACTTTTCGTTGCATTTTTATAAACTTTTTACTTGCAAAACACAACTTAATAGTTGATCGTATTCTTTATTAATATTTTCAAGTATCTTTTCTTGATTACGTTTAATAGTTTCTAAATCATTTTGAGAATAATCATCAACAATTTCAGCACTATCAATCAATAAAGCTTAAACAGTTTTATATCCATAGTTATCAGCTTTATTTCTTTTTCTTTATTTGTTGGGGAGAAAGCTTTAAAATGTTTTAAGTCTTACCAACAAAAACACCCCCTAAATTATTTATTTTTTCCGAGAGATAAGCGACAAAATCGAGCATAGCGACACTAAAGGTTTAGGATTTAATCCTAACAAGACGAAAACTTGTTTTCGGGGAGTGTGACCACACTCCCGTAGCTTGCCCTCCAGCAATTTATCTAGTTTTATGCAAATAGTTCCGTGCAAACACTAGCGTTTTATGACGCAGAAAAAAACGAAGTCTTTTTGTCGTGAAGAACCCTTCATGTACACTTAAATCGAGTAGGAGGGGGTGATTAGCCCCCGACCTCTCACACCACCGTACATACGGTTCCGTATACGGCGGTTCAATTAAGATGAATAACGCAAAGTTTCGTAACGAATTTGCAGACTTTTCAGCCCTTGGCTTTCCCAGTAGGAATTGTCAAGGGTTCTGTGTAATATGGGGCTTTTTGAAATGCGCCAGTATCCTTTCCGGGTATTCCCCCACTCATATGCTTTTCCGTATGGGATGTTTAAGCGAGTGAGGTTTCTGATTCTTGTCCGAGGTTTCTTCCAATTCTTCCATAGACACATTCTCAATCTTCGTTTAATCCAACTATCTAACAGCTTGAAGATACTTGGTGTATCTGCTAGCGCAAAATAACCACACCATCCAATTAAATATTGGTTTAATTGCTTGATTCTGTATTCCATAGAGTATGGCATCTTTCTAGAGGTAATTTCTCGTATTTTCTTCTTCATTCGTTGGAGACTTGTTTTCGCAATGCGAACCTTAGGTTCTTTATGAAATGTAAAGCTAAAACCCAGGAACTTTCGTTTCCATGGTCGGTCTACTGACGATTTTGTTTCATTTACTTTTAATCGTAGTTGTCCTTCAATGAATCGCTGCACACTTGCCATTGTTCGCTTTCCTGAACGTTCACTTTTTACATAAATATTGCAGTCATCTGCATAACGAACGAATTTATGTCCACGTTTCTCTAACTCTTTATCAAGCTCATCTAATACGATGTTTGAAAGAAGTGGACTTAAAGGTCCACCTTGAGGTGTTCCTTTATCTGTACTCGAAACGACTCCGTTTATCATGACACTAGCTTGAAGATATTTGCGGATCAGTTTTAAGAGTGGTTTATCTTGAATTCTTTTCGCTAATGTTGCCATTAGTCGGTCATGATTGACTTTGTCAAAGAATTTTTCTAAATCCATATCTACTACCCAGCGATACCCCTCTTTTATATACCCTTTTGCTTTTCGGACAGCGTCGTGGGCGTTCCGATTTGGTCGGAATCCATAACTGTTATCCGAAAATGTTTTGTCATATTCCTTCGATAATATCTGCGATATGGCTTGTTGAATTAAACGGTCTGTCACGGTAGGGATGCCTAATAAGCGCACACCGCCGTCTGGTTTCGGGATTTCGACTCGACGTACTGGTTGCGGTTCATAGGTTCCCGTTAGAATCTGCGATTTAATGGTTGCCCAATTTTCGAGGATGTGCTGACGTAAGGTTTGTACGGGCATCATGTCTACTCCATGGCTTCCCTATTCGCTTCTACTCGCTTTAATGCTCGTATCATGTTCTGCCGTTCCAGAATTTGATTCAACATTACCATTTCGTTCCTTCCCGTGAATAGCTTATCTTCTTTTGCCCAGTTGGACTACACCCTCCGCAAATACCCTCGTGGGATTCACCACTACTTTCTAAGCGTGAGGTTTCTCTGTTTTCTGTGTTCATTCATCCAAACTGGAAAGCCAAGGGCTATTCTTTCTTAATTGTTCAGTCCTTCCAAGTTGTTCTAGACCAACTCGTACTATGACCTCTGCTGACTTCTGACAGTTCAGTTACTTGTCACCAAGTAGGTTATGAAGGGAACTTCACGTTTCTGTCAGACCTCCCCGGGTAAGCGCATCCACTTTCACACCATCTATCCGCCTCATTTACTTGATATGACCTTCGACAGAAAGAGCTTTATTTTGTTTGGCAAACTCACTCAATCATATCTAGCCTTGTATGAGATTCGTGTTCGTGTTCGGATCGGATCGGTGTTTTGCCTCCAGCTTCCTTCAGATTCCATGTCACCACGGACACCCTTGCTCTTGGCTAACCTCTACTTCTGTCTTCGGGGTTCGGGACTTGCACCCTATAGTTCATGCGCATGCCGGGCGCACCAAAAAAGGTCGACCTTTCCTATCTCGGAAAAATCGACCTAATAAATATGGTTTATATTTTTTGTATCTCATGTATTTTTCTCTTACCCACATACTGAATCACTCCCTTACTTTATAATGTCTAAACTACCTAATTTAGTTACCTGTTCGCTCAGAAATCGTTTTACAGACTGTTTAACCTCGTTTTGATAGACTTCATCTGTTTTATCCTCTAAATATGCTTGAAAACGCTTCTAGCTCCTTTAAATCGATCACAGCTTTCATTTTTTATCACCCCTTCATTTTTTGTATTTACAAATAGCCATTTGCAACACTTCATCAATTTCGTTTTCTCCATCAACGTATGTTTGCAATAAAGCCCAATTTTTTTTCGTTAATGGTTCAGATCCAAGAGCATTAATCGCTAAGGCATCAGCAACAAATTTCGCTCGTTGTTCTCTTGTTGAATTTGCAATAAGATATTTATCCATGCTCATTATTTATCTCCTTTTATGATCTCTGCACCATCTAATTTAATCACTTGTTCATTTAAAATCTCTTTACAGCCTGTTTAACCTCATTTTGATAAACATCATGAGTTTTATCCTCTAAATAGCTTAAAAACGTTTCTAACTCTTTTAAATCAACAATAGCTCTCATAAGGTCCTCCTTAAGCAATATATTTCGCACTTAAAAGCGTTAAACAATTTTCCTTTCAACACTTCTCCACATCCATTCTTCACCACTTTCTATTTTCAACCGACTGTTAGCTGTACCAAATATCATTACTGTCTTAATTTCTCTCCAGATATAAATTCCCTCCTTCTATAATCAGATCCATTCATCACAATTACATCTGTACTCTCCATCATTCTGGAAAAGTTTCGTTCTCCCACATGATTCTTTAATTCCTTACTATTAAAATTCGTTGTGTAAATGGTTGCTTTTCCAGCACGGTCATCCAGTATTTCGAATAATTTTGAATTAGACCATACTGTGCGTTGCTCAGCTCCTATGTCATCAAGCACTAATAAATCTACACGCTGTATAACTTGTAATAACTCCGCCTCTGTTATCCCTTCCTTATTGTATGTCTGCTTAATTTTTGTCAACAATTTAGGAAGTGATAAAAACAAACATTCATATCCTTGTTCCATCAGTTTTTTAGTAATAGAGACAGATAGATGACTTTTTCCAGTTCCATAACTTCCTGTAAATAAAAGATTTTGTTTTTTATCAAAAGAATCGATATAGGATAAGACTAATTGTTTAGCTTCATATAGTTCAGCACTAGTTGCTTCAAAGTTATCTAGTGTTGCTTGCTTTAGTGAATCATTTATTAAAGAATAATAATTAAAATTCAATTTTAACTTTCTTTTTTTTTGTAGATAAGAAGCCTGTATAGCCTGTTCTGCAAGTTCTATATCCTCACAGATACACCCATAATCAGCAATAATCCTTTTCCCCTTCTAGGTCCGATAGGTATTATAAGCTCCTTCTGCTCGACTTGTTGTTTACATCCTTCACAAGTATATTTTTTTATTATTTTTTGCTCTGGACTTGCCATATACCTTTTAGCAAACTCCATTCCTTAATACCCCCTAATAACCGTAATTATAGCCATGATCAGCAACTATTTCTTCATGCTCCTTTAACTCGAAAGGCTTATTTTCATTAATTTCTATTTCTTTCAGAGTAAAAAGCGACTCTTTTTCCCAATTACGAAGTATTCCTTCCACATACTTTAATTTTCGGATATCTCTTTCACATGCTATATTTAATGCTTTTAAAATGACCTTATCAGGTTCTTTAAATGGAGAACTATCTAACCACAACAACAACTGTTTTTTTGCATGGGTATTAACTACTCCAAACCCATTTTCATTACAAAATTGAATTAGTTGATCAAGATGTTCTTGTTCTATATTTATCTCTATATTTTTTTCTACCTCTATATCTTTCTCTATCTCTATATCTGGTGGACACTTGTCTTCCCTTTGTCCTTCCAATAGCTTTTGGTTTTGTTGTCGCTGTTTTCGGGTCAATCTTTGTTGCTGTTTTCTTGAATGCACCAATACTTTGAGAACCTATCATTTCTTCTACTTGCTTTAAATATATTTCACCGTTTTCTAAGATTTCTACTAAGCCAATCTTAGTTAATAATTTCATAGCAACAAGGACTGTATCAGAATTAGTTTTTGTAAGTTTAGCCAATTTATTATGATCGTAAGGTATTAACATTTGACCAACTTTCCTGATTAATATTCCATTAGTTCTTAGAGATTTTAAACATAATTTTAAATAGAATAAGGAATATTCTTTCCCATTTGGTTGCTCCTCTAACCAATCAATTGCATCTTCTTCAAAAAAATCCTCTTTCAATTGCAACCAGTAAAACCTTTTATTTTTTTCATATTTTGCCAATCTATCAATCTCCTTTTATGAAACAACCCTATAATTGCTTACATCAAGAAATAAACACTACTGACTGATATTTTCATAGAATCATTCCTTTCTTTTGTATCGGATAATGTCACCACCATTATTTCTAACTGCCACATAATATTTATCCATATACTTTTCTACTTCTTTGCGATTAAATAACCATTTTGAACCCAAACGAATACTCGGAAACTCTTCATCGTACAATAAATGTTCGACAATCGTATTCCACGACATGATTAAATAAGCGGATAGTTGTTTCGAATTCATAAAAAACACGTCAGCTTCTAACTTTTCCAGCCTTTCTTCTACTTTTTCAAGATAAAGATCCTTCAATTGTTCTTCATCAATTTCAAAATGTATCATTTGCATCTACTCCTTTTTATAGATTTTCACATTTGTAAATATAATTGTGAACGACTGTATTTTACAACAATATCAAACTCAAAGCAAACAATATTCACAAAAAAAATTACATTTGCAAATATTTTTCAAGCTATGCTATTCTTAAATTAAAAAATCAAAAAAGAGGTAAAACAAATGACTAAATATGATTTTCTGGAACATGAATTTAAACTTAGAAGCAACATGGAAAAAAAAATTAAAAATAAAATTTTTGGAGAAGAACTTAAACGTATAAGAAAATCGAAAAAAATGACTATTAATGAATTAAGTGAAAAATCTTCTGTCTCATCTTCTTATATCTCTCAGATTGAAAATGGGAAGAGAGATACTCCTACACCAGAATTAATTAAAAAATTAGCTCATGGATTATCAATCGACTATTATCATTTGATGAGAATAGCTGGATATTTGAACCCAGATGAGGATAACTTTATTACCCTAGAACAACTAATTAAAGAAGTTCCGAATGAAGAAAAAATAAATGACATGATTGAACATAAAAAGAAAATTGGGAATAAAAGTGAAAAGAAAGTCAATTCTACAGAGGATTCCAAATTCTATAGATTTCTTAATGAAAGGCCAGAAATTAATTATGATGGTCTGAATCAAGAAGAGTTAGATAATCACTTTAAATCTTTTCTAGAATTCAATGCACATGCAGGTCATTATTTAAAGTATCTTCGAATTTTTAATGCTATCAGCCAAAAGGAGATGGCAAATTTATTACAAATCAAAGAAGAAACTTACACCTCTTTAGAAACAACGTTAAGAGAAGATTCACCTTATTTAGTAAAACATAGTGAAGATATTGGAAAAATACTAAATGTATCTAATTTCTTGGATTGGTACAAGTTCATCAGAAGACAAAAAGAATTAGGTTATAACAATTACGGGACAAAAAGAAAGGAAAGCATATATACAGAAATCTCTCTGAATGTAAAGAAAGTTGAAAAGAAAATAAATAAGTCTGGGCATGAGTATTATGTGGAATATTCTGATGAAGAATTAAAAAGAAGACTTTTTGACTTAGATCACTTATTAAATCAGAAAGAACACGAGGTACTTTATAAAGATAGAGTTCTAACAGAAGAGGATATAGAAAAAATAAAAAACATGCTGAATGTCATTTTCGATTAATATGTCTTAATGAAAGGAGGTGAAAAGATGGCTTACATCCATAAACGTGGCACAAAATGGGCTTATATCGTCAATATAGCTAGAGATTCCAAAGGCAAACGTAAACAGATAACAAAATCTGGATTTAAAACTAAAAAAGAAGCTCAACTTGCTGCCAATAAAGTAGAAAATGCTATTGCTAATGGAACACATTTATTTGAATCAAATATCACATTTGAAGAGCTAACAAATGAATGGTTTGAACATTATGCATCACAGGTTAAAATCAGCAGTGTCAGAGCTAGAGAATACGCTGTAAAACATCTGCTAGATGTGTGGGGAACTGTTCCAATAAAGAAAATCACAAAACATATGTATCAAACGGAACTTGATAAACTCAATAAGAAATTTAGCAGAAATTATATTGATAGCATTCATACTTCAGCAAATATGATATTTAAGTATGCTATAAGAAAAGATTTGCTCAATAATAGCCCTTCTTCTTCCTTTGTCATGCCCAAAAAGCAAGTTACAGTGGAAGAAATTGAACAAGAAAAGATACAAGAAAAATTTCTTGAGTTACATGAACTGAAAGAATTCCTTTCTATAGCTAAAAAACATGGGTTAAGTATGGATTATTTAATGTTTACTACATTAGCATATACAGGCTTGCGATTAGGTGAACTATTAGCTTTGAAGTGGTCGGATTTAAATTTTACCGAATGTACAATTCGCATTTCCAAGACTTATTACAATCCAAATAATCAAAAAGATAAATTTCAATTGCTAACTCCAAAGACAGACAAATCAATTCGTACAATTATGCTTGATAAAGACTTAGTAAATTTATTTAAAATACACCGTAAAGAACAGATAGAACTTAAAATGAAAAATCGAATGTTATATCAAGATCAGAATTTCATCTTTGCGGAAAGTACAGGATGTCCAAGAGTAATGAAGAAGGTTGCTATCCGTTTACAACGTCTTATGAAGCTGATGAACACAGATAAACACATTACCCCACATGGATTTAGACACACGCACACCTCTCTTCTTATAGAAGCTGGTGCAGGTGTTAAAGAAATCCAAGAACGATTAGGACATTCAGATATTAATACAACGATGAACATCTACGCACATATGACCAAAAATATAGAAGAAAAGACCTCCCAAAAGTTCAGTGAACTAACGAAAGGTCTTCTCTAAAAATTTTATTGTATGGCGTATCAAAATAATGGAAGTTAGCAAAAAGTTAGCATTTTGCCACTAACTAACCCTCAAACCCTTTAATATCAAGGGATTCAGGCGGTTATTACATCATGCCGCCCATTCCACCCATGCCGCCCATACCGCCCATATCAGGCATTGCAGCTGCATTTTCTTCTGGTTTGTCAGCAATTACTGCTTCAGTTGTTAAGAACATTGCTGCTACAGAAGCTGCGTTTTGAAGTGCAGAACGAGTAACTTTAGTTGGGTCAACAATTCCAGTGTCGATCATGTTTACCCATTCGCCAGTTGCTGCGTTGAAGCCGATTCCAACTTCTTCTTTCTTTAAACGCTCAACAACAACAGATCCTTCAAGACCAGCGTTGTGAGAGATTTGACGTACTGGCTCTTCCATAGCACGTAGAACGATGTTTACACCAGTTGCTTCATCGCCAGTTGCTTCGATTTCTGCTACTTTGTTGTAAACATTTACTAGAGCTGTACCACCGCCAGAGACAATTCCTTCTTCAACAGCTGCACGAGTTGCGTTTAAAGCATCTTCAATGCGAAGCTTGCGCTCTTTTAATTCTGTTTCAGTTGCCGCACCAACTTTAATTACAGCAACTCCGCCTGCTAATTTTGCAAGACGCTCTTGTAATTTTTCACGGTCAAATTCAGAAGTAGTTTCTTCTAATTGAACACGAATTTGGTTTACACGAGCACCAATTTTGTCAGTTGCACCAGCGCCTTCAACGATTGTTGTATTTTCTTTCGTTACAACAACTTTTGCAGCACGGCCTAGTTGTGAAATATTAGCTGATTTTAAGTCTAATCCAAGATCTTCAGTGATCACTTCTCCGCCTGTTAGAATAGCAATGTCTTCAAGCATCGCTTTACGACGATCACCGAACCCAGGAGCTTTAACAGCTACTGCATTGAAAGTACCGCGAAGTTTATTAACAACTAATGTTGCAAGCGCTTCACCTTCTACGTCTTCAGCGATAAGTAATAAAGGCTTGCCTTGTTGAACAACTTGCTCTAATACTGGTAAAATTTCTTGGATATTTGTAATTTTCTTATCTGTAATTAAAATATATGGATTTTCAAGGATCGCTTCCATCTTATCAGAATCAGTCACCATATATGGAGAAGCATAACCGCGGTCAAATTGCATACCTTCTACAACGTCAAGCTCAGTTGTAAAGCCTTTTGACTCTTCGATTGTAATTACTCCGTCGTTACCAACGCGTTCCATTGCTTCTGCGATTAATTGACCAACTTCGTTGTCGTCAGCTGAAATAGAAGCAACTTGTGCAATTGAATCTTTTCCTTCAATTGGCTTAGAAATGGCTTTTAATTGTTCAACAGCAGTTTTTACTGCTTTTTCAATTCCTTTGCGAACTCCCATAGGATTTGCGCCAGCTGTTACGTTTTTCAAGCCTTCACGGATCATTGCTTGTGCAAGTACAGTTGCAGTTGTTGTTCCGTCACCAGCAACATCGTTTGTTTTGCTTGCTACTTCTGCAACAAGCTTTGCACCCATATTTTCAAATGCATCTTCTAATTCGATTTCTTTTGCAATTGTTACTCCGTCGTTTGTAATAAGTGGAGAACCGAATTTCTTCTCAAGAACCACGTTGCGTCCTTTAGGTCCAAGAGTTACTTTTACCGCATTTGCAAGAGAATCTACTCCACGAAGCATCGCACGGCGAGCTTCTTCGCTGAATAAAATATCTTTTGCCATTGTATAACAACCTCCTCAAATATTTTTTAAATTTGATTATTTATAAGGGATGTTCCATGCAAATAATTACGAATTAGCTAATTACAGCAAGGATGTCACTTTCACGCAAAATTAAGTACTCTGCACCTTCGTATTTTACCTCAGTACCAGCGTATTTTGAGAAGATAATGCGATCGCCCTCGGAAACTTCAGGAAGAACACGCTCTCCATTTTCAAGTACACGACCTGTTCCAACAGCTACAATTTTACCTTCTTGAGGTTTTTCTTTTGCAGTATCTGGTAATACAATACCGCTTGCAGTTTTTTCCTCAGTTTCAACTAGCTCAATCACAACGCGATCACCTAGTGGTTTTAACAAGTTAAACAACCTCCTCAATATGTAATATTTTGTTATTTGTTAGCACTCTCATCTAACGAGTGCTAACACAATTATTATATTAAATAAACCGAAACTTTTTTTCAAGTATCATGCTGTTTTTTTTTTAAAAAAAAAAGTTGGTTTATTGTGAGAAGTAAACGATAAAATATGTCACCATAACATTTTATATTTAGAAAAAATGATCCTTGGCATTTGAAACTTGCTGCCTTTAACTAGTAAAATAGAAAGAGTGGACTATGATACAACTATGTAGATTTATTTGGCTCATTCGTATGATACTATGGTCTCAAGCCTAGAATAACCATATTGTTTCATACAGCCTTTAAATAAAAGCTTTGTAAAAGGAGGTCGACAATTTGAAAAAGGAGTATTGGTATATTTTAATTATTTATATCTTCATGCAGCTCTCGAGTATTTTCGGGGCTCCGCTGTTTACAGCGATTGCAGCTTTCTATAAAAAAGACAGTAATGCCTCACAATTAAAAATGATTGGTTTATCATCCTGGGTTGTGTTTAGTTTTACGATCACACTGCTTATCGTTCTCTTTATTTTGCGAAAAGAAATCAAATATCCTCAATATGAACGGAATGCAACTTCTACTGGAGTCTCGATTGCATGGGCATTTGGCGGCGTATTTTTAGCCATGTTTGCTCAAGCTGTCGCTGTAGCGATCGAATTGAAACTTGGAATTGAAACAGGCTCACAAAATACGGAAGATATTGTTTCAGCAGTTGAGTATTTCCCATTAATGATTGTTGTTGTTACTATTTTAGGGCCTATATTAGAAGAAATTGTTTTTCGCAAAATTATTTTTGGTTCGTTGCAGAAACGGTTTAACTTTTTTATTTCAGCTTTTATTAGCTCAATCATATTTGCTTTAGCTCATGTTGACTTTAGCCATATTATTATTTATACAGCAATGGGCTTTACATTTTCCTTTTTATATGTAAAAACAAAACGTATTATCGTCCCAATGTTTGCCCATATTGCGATGAATACACTCGTACTAGTTGTTCAATTTCTTGCGAGTAATGAATTGGAAAACTATATTAAATAAACGTCTTTTTTGGAGGATTTTACATGAGAGCGTCACCGCTATTTACTGGATTCGTCTATATTTTCCTTGGAATATTATTTACCTTCTTTGCTATTCAAAATGTAAACCAACAAGGATGGGGCTTTTTCTCTTACTTACTTGTCCTCCTTGCAACAATTGATTTTGGGGCAGGCATTAGAATGACCGCTTTTCATTTTATAACGAAGAAGAAAAAAAATAAGTCAGACTAAGTATGATCTGACAAGCGTTTTCAAAATAAACTTCCCTATAATCTGGAATAGTCCTGTTAGGGCTGTTTTAGAATATTCACACAAACCTCATATTCAAAATCGTTACTTGTACTTCGTTATAAACTCATGTATGACTGTTCTATTCGCTTCCGTCTTGACTGACAAGCGTTTAAAAAATATCAAAATATTAACATCATATAAAAGAATAAAGAACGTATTTAATACGTTCTTTATTCTTTTAACTGTTGTTCATATAATCTTTCTGCCTCTTTCACTTTCCTATAAGAGAAGCGAGAGATCAGAATACTAATTTCATATAATATAAATAATGGAATCGTTACCATCAAATGAGACAACAGCTCTGGTGGCGTTATAAAAGCTGCAATGACTAATAACACAAAGTAAGCATATTTGCGTATTTTTGAAAGAAACATTGGTGTTACGATACTCAGTCTTGTTAAAAACATAATTACAACTGGCAGCTGAAATAACAGCCCGAACGGAATTGTTAATTGAAATAAAAATTGAAAATATTCATTAATCCCAATTACTTGGTTAATATCTAAACGATCAGCAATTCGTTTCATAAATTCTACAACAAACGGAAAAAGAATAAAATATGAAAAAGCTAGTCCGCTCAAAAATAATATTACGGAAATTGGGATGTAGCTAAGCGTTACTTTCCGTTCCCTCTCATACAGACCCGGACTAATAAATGCCCAAAGCTGGTATAAAATAAGGGGCAGCGTCAAAACAAATGCAGTGATAAAAGCAAATTGCATATAAATTTTTATCGGGTCTGTAAGTCGAAAAGCGTTCATTGTCAGTTCTTTTGCTTCATCTGCCTCTTGTAAATATACAATGAGAGGCTCCGCTAAGAAAAAGCTAATGATAACAGCAATGACGAAGAAAACGACTACGAGTACAAGTCGTTTTCTTAATTCATGTATGTGTTCAAAAACGGTCATATCTCTTTGACTCATCACATGTTCATCCTAACCTTACTTAACATCAGTCTTTTTCTGTTGTTTATCATCATCGTCATCGTCTGCTAAGCCTTTTGTCGCATTTTTAAACTCACGAAGTGTATTTCCAGCTGCTTTTCCAAGCTCTGGAAGCTTTTTTGGACCAAAGATGATTAAAGCTATAACTAAAATTAATATGAGGCTTCCCATTCCTATATTCATCATTTTGCCTCACCTCCTACCTTTTATTTTAACTGTTTTTTTCATATACAACAAGCTTCTATTCGTTTAAATCTAGTATATCCTTTCCGGAAATATTTTCTTCATGATTAGGATAATGCTTTAAAAAATAAACGAGTGATTGAAGCTCTACAGCCAAATCAATATGGTGAACTCGAAGAGACGGAGGGACAGTTAATCGAGCAGGAGTAAAATTTAAAATTCCTTTCACATTCGCTTGTACTAATCGATCTGTAATCGTTTGTGCAGCTGGAGCTGGGACGGTTAAAATCGCAACCGAAATATGATCATTACTAATCCGTTCTTCTAAATCGTCCAAATGATAAACAGGAACATCTCCAATTAAAGTTCCAATTTTATGATGGTCTATATCAAAAGCAATCGAGATTTTAGTATTATTATTTTTAAGAAAATTATAATTTAAAAAGGCCGTTCCTAAATTTCCGACACCGATTAAAGCTACCTTTGTAAGCTCGTCCTGATCTAACGTTTTACGAAAAAATGATAATAAATAATGAACATTATAGCCGTATCCTTTTTTACCTAAGGCGCCGAAATAAGAAAAATCTCTGCGAATTGTCGCTGAATCTACTTTTACTGCTTCACTTAATTCTGCCGATGAAACTCTTTGTTTTCCTGAAGCGTGTAAATTTTGTATGAATCGATAATATAATGGCAACCTTTTTGCTGTTGCTTGCGGAATTTTATTTGTTTCATTTTGCATTGTGATCCCCCGCTTCTTTTCATTAGTCTATTATTTCCTTTCTGATAAAATCCCCATTTTTTCCTCCTGTTTTTTCAACAAGATAAGTTGGACCAATAACCATTCCTTTATCCACAGCTTTACACATGTCATAGACAGTTAAAGCGCAGACTGAAGCGGCTGTTAACGCTTCCATTTCTACTCCCGTACTCCCTTTCGTTTTAACAAAAGTTGTAATAATTAATGTAAATTGTTGTTCTTTTTGTTTCCATTCAAACGAAACATCTACACCTGTCAGTGAAATCGGATGGCACATCGGAATCATATCCCATGTCTTTTTGCTCGCCATTATTGCTGCAACTTGAGCAACAGCTAATACATCCCCCTTTTTTACCTTATTTAATGTGATATTATCATATATTTCCCGATTCACTGTAATACTTGATCGTGCGACCGCAGTTCGAAAGGTTTCTGGCTTTTTGCTTACGTCAACCATCTTTGCTCTTCCTGCCTCATTAAAATGAGTGAATCCTGTCATCTCTCTTTCTCCTCTCATTATCTTGATATTACACTATTTTCATTTTATTGTCTGTAAAACTTTGTACCTTTTTTCACAATGTTATCTGTTTGCCGTTAGGAAAGGAATACGTTACACTATTTTTATGGTAATAGAGGTGAGATAGCATGATATTATTACAAATAAATCAAGTAAGCAAATATTTTGGCGCTGATCTTATTTTATCGAATATAAAGTTAGAAATACAATCTAAAGATAAAATTGCTCTAGTTGGCAGAAATGGCTCAGGAAAATCTACTCTTTTAAAAATAATAGCTGGACAACTTTCATACGATAGCGGGGAAATCATAAAACCTAAAAATGTAACGATCGGTTATTTAGCCCAAAACACAGGGCTAGAATCGACACGCTCAATTTTGGATGAAATGCTTTCGGTTTTTGAACCATTAATCCAAATAGAACAAGAGCTTCGCCTTTTAGAAAATAAAATGACCCATTTAGACAAATCATCCGAATATGAACAAGTTTTAAAAGAATATGATCTATTGCAAGTTCAATTTAAAGAGCGAGGCGGATATCAATACGAAGCCGATATTCGTTCAGTTCTTCATGGACTTAACTTTGGGAAATTTGACTATTCTACAAAAGTATCGAGCTTAAGCGGAGGACAAAAAACACGGCTTGCCCTTGGGAAGCTTCTTTTAACAAAACCTCATATTCTTATTTTAGACGAACCGACGAATCATCTTGATATTGGAACATTATCATGGCTTGAAAATTATTTACAAAATTACGATGGTGCCATTTTAATTGTTTCTCATGACCGATATTTTCTCGATAAAATTGTGAATCAAGTTTATGAAATTTCTCGTAAACATATAACAAAATACAATGGCAATTATAGTTCTTATTTAGTTCAAAAAGCTGAAATTTATGAACAGGAATTAAAGCAATACGAGAAACAGCAAGTGGAAATTTCAAAATTAAAGGATTTTATTCAACGCAACATTGTCCGTGCTTCCACTACGAAGCGGGCACAGAGCCGCCGCAAGCAGTTAGAACGAATTGATGTACTTGATCGTCCGCTAGGCGATGAAAAATCAGCCTCTTTCAGGTTTGAAATTGAAAAACAAAGTGGAAACGAAGTCTTAAAACTAACGGAATTAGCAGTTGGCTACAACGGAAAAAAGATTACTGAAAATATTGAGGTGCGAATTACACGCGGAGAAAGTATTTCATTAGTTGGTCCAAACGGTATTGGCAAATCAACATTATTAAAAACGATAGTCAATAAAATTCCCTCACTTGCAGGTCACATTCAAATAGGTTCAAATGTAAAAATCGGTTATTACGACCAAGAATTAGCTGATTTAACGTCTAATAAACTTGTGTTAAATGAAATATGGGATAATTATCCAATAAAAACAGAAAAGGAGATTCGAACAGTGTTAGGTAATTTCCTCTTTTCTGGTGATGATGTTTTAAAAACCGTTTCCACTTTAAGCGGTGGGGAAAGAGCGAGGCTTGCCTTAGCTAAGCTCATGATGGAAAAGGCAAACTTTCTTATTTTAGACGAGCCGACAAACCATCTCGACTTAGAAAGTAAAGAAGTGTTAGAAAATGCCTTGCTTGAATATCCTGGAACGATTTTATTCGTTTCCCACGATCGTTATTTTATCAATCGGATTGCAACGAAAGTGATTGAATTACACAACGATAAAGCGATTGAATATATTGGAGATTATGATTATTACTTGGAAAAAAAGCAACAGCAACTAGAAATAAAAGCATTAGAAGCGGAGCAAGAATTTTCTTCAAAACAGCAACTGATACAGCCAAAGTCTTCTTTTGAACAACAAAAAGAAATAAAACGGCTTGAAAGACAACGAAAAAGACGGATAGAAGAGTTAGAGATCGTCATTGAATCCTTAGAGGAAACAATTCAAAAAAATGAACAATTATTATGTGATCCTGACATTTATCATGATCATGAAAAAGTAGCTAAGATTAACAAAGAAAAGTAAGAAGCTACTGAAAAGTTAGAAATATTAATGAATGAGTGGGCTTCACTTTCAGAACAATAAATTCAGAATAAAAAAAACTGGGGTTATTTTCCCCCAGTTTTTATTTTGCAAAAACATATCCACAAAAATATCCACAGTTATTCCTTTTTTAATAAAGACTCACACGAATTTTTCCACATTATCCACAGATAGCATATGGTTTTATCCACATAATCAACAATTTAAGATAAAAAATAGACTTTATCCACAAGTTAATTGTGAATCGTTATATCCAAACCTGGATTTGCATTGAGAGCAAAATTTGCCCGTTGACCTTTTTCAAATAAAACGGTTCCCGCAGCTGCAATCATAGCTGCATTATCTGTACAAAGTGATAACGGTGGAATAATTAATTCAACTTCTGACAGCTCGGAAAACGCTTCAGTTAATGCGGCACGAAGTCCTTTATTAGCGGCAACCCCACCGGCTAACAATACTTGTTTTACATTGTACTCCTTAGCGGCAGCAACAGTTTTTCCGACAAGGACATCAATCACACTTTCTTGAAAGCTTGCTGCAAGATCTTTCGGGTTTATTTTTTCTCCACGCTGTTCTGCGTTATGAAGCGTGTTAATAACAGCAGATTTTAATCCACTGAAACTGAAATCGTATGAACCTTGTTCAAGCCAAGCTCGCGGTAATTTAATCGTCGGTGTCCCTTCATGAGCAAGCTTATCGATATGCGGACCGCCAGGATATGGAAGGTTCAACGTTCTCGCAACTTTATCATATGCTTCACCTGCCGCATCATCCCTCGTCTCACCAATGACTTCAAAATATCCATGCTCTTTCATAAAAATAAGCTCCGTATGACCGCCAGATACGACAAGTGCTAGTAAAGGAAATTCCATTTCTTTTACGAAACGATTCGCATAAATATGCCCAGCTATATGATGGACACCAACAAGGGGAATTTCGTGAGCAAATGCAATCGCCTTTGCTGCATTCACACCAATTAATAACGCTCCAACTAAACCAGGACCTGCTGTTACCGCAATAGCATCTAAATCGGCATAAGAAATTCCTGCCTCTCTCATCGCTTCCTCAAAAACAATCGTCACTTGTTCAACATGATGCCGAGACGCGATTTCTGGAACAACCCCTCCAAAGCGTTTATGGCTTTCAATTTGTGAGGCAACTATATTTGAAACAATGTGCCGCCCATTTTTAATAATTGCTACTGCTGTTTCATCGCAGCTCGTTTCAACACCCATAATATATAGCTCTTTTTTCATCATAAATTCACCCACATGACTAGTGCATCTTCTCGATTATCTGTATAATAGCTTTTTCGAACTCCACCGTTTTGAAAACCAAGTTTCCTATACAAATTTTGTGCAGTCTCATTTGATACTCTTACTTCCAAAGTCATTGTTTTTGCCCCCTTCTGAAGAGCGATTAACATGACTTGTCTCATTAACGCTTCTCCTAACTTTTTCCCTCTATATTCAGGTAATAAAGCTACATTCGTAATATGAGCTTCATCTACAATGATCCAACAACCGCAATACCCGACAACATGCTTGTCTACTTCTAGTAATACATAAACAGCAAATTGATTATGGACCATTTCATGGTAAAAGGCTTCACGATTCCATGGTAAAGTAAAAGAAGCCTGTTCAATTTGCAAAACCTTATCAATATCATCTACAGTCATATATCTAAAGTTCATTTCACTCATACTTTTCTTCTCATTTCACTAATTAATTGTTGGCCCGGTTCTTTTTTAACCATTTTACTTCAGCTTCGGCCATGCGAACATAATTTGGAGTAAATGTATGAACCTCTTCGCTTTCCTTATTCATCCCAAGAAAGGCTAATTCTCCTGGACGCGGATTATGTTCCGTAACAGCTGCAAACACAGCTTGTTTTGTTAATGTTTTTTTAAATGCTTGTCGATGCAGATGAAGATCATTGCCGACAAATAAAATCGGCTCACAATAGCCCTTTAATTGTTCTGCCCACAATTCAGAAAGAACAATTATATCTTTTAAAGCAGGGGTTAGCTCTCCTTTATCATAACGATATAGTCCGGTATAAATTTGACCTCTTCTAGCATCAAATAATGGTGAAACATAACCATTAAAATAGCGACCTGAACTTGCTGCTAATATTTCCAAACTAGAAACTCCGACAAGTGGAATATTTAAAGTCCAGGCCAACGTCTTTGCAATGGTTACGCCGATCCTGACCCCCGTATAAGATCCCGGACCTTTTGCGACAACAATTTTATGAAGATCAGAAGGTACAACATCACACTCTCTCATGAGCATGTCAATAGCTGGCATTGCTCTAACAGAGTGGTTTTTCTTTAAGTTCGTTATATACTCTCCGATCACCTTTACCTCGTCTACTATTGCAATACCTAACACATAGTTAGTCGTATCAATCGCTAAAACTTTCATGAAAAAATCTCCTTACATAATAACTCATACCGTTCTCCTTTTGGAACAAATACTAATCTCCGTTCACCAGCTGTACCGTGATAAATAAAAATGGTTAACAGCTCCCCAGGAAGCTGTTCATCAATTAAATGGGCCCACTCAATGACTGTTATACCTTCACCTTCAAAATATTCAGCAAATCCAAGATCCTCATAAGAATCTTCAACCCTATATACATCCATATGATATAAGGGCAGTCTCCCTTTATATTCTTTAATAATAGTAAAAGTAGGGCTATTTACTGTCCGTTTAACCCCTAGTCCTAGAGCCAAGCCCTTAGTAAAGGTTGTTTTTCCAGCCCCTAAATCACCTTCAAGTGCAATCACATCACCTGGCTTAAGATGCTGTGCAAACTTCTCGGCAAATTTCATCGTTTCTTCTGAAGTATAAAACTTTTTCTCATATTCTTTCATAGTAGCTCACCTTATTTTACCATTAACAATCGTAAATTATTTTTAGAAATATTCAACTTTTAAAAAAAACCTTAGGATATTTCCTAAGGATAGAGCTTATAGACAATATGTAAAAACCCATCAAAATGATTAAAAACGCTTGTCAGTCGAGACGCCTAAGAATACGAATGGAACAGGCATCATGTAGCTTAACAACGAAGTGCAAGCAACGATGAATACGAGCGTTTGACAATAGTCTGAATCCTTAGGATATTTCCTAAGAATATAATTGTAGTTTACATGATTTTTCCTCGATAAGCAAAAATCATTCATTTTTTAATTAATTTTATTATAATGCAAAAAAAAAGACGAAACAAATTGTCTCTTCTTTTAAATGGCGGTCCCGACGGGAATCGAACCCGCGATCTCCTGCGTGACAGGCAGGCATGTTAACCGCTACACCACGGGACCAGCAAATTATTCTCAAATTTTTTAGAAATTGCGGGGATAGGATTTGAACCTACGACCTTCGGGTTATGAGCCCGACGAGCTACCTGACTGCTCCACCCCGCGGTAATATAAAATTTAAAGCCTGGCAACGTCCTACTCTCACAAGGGGATGCCCCCTATTACCATCGGCGCTGAGAAGCTTAACTTCCGTGTTCGGAATGGGAACGGGTGTGACCTTCTCGCCATCGCCACCAGACAATTGTTCTCTCAAAACTAGATAATGTGAAGAAGTAAGAAAGAAAGTATCATGTTTATTTGGTTAAGTGCTCGCTCGATTAGTATCTGTCAGCTTCACGTGTCGCCACGCTTCCACCTCAGACCTATCAACCTGATCATCTTTCAGGGAGCTCAAATGGGAAATCTCATCTTGAGGGGGGCTTCATGCTTAGATGCTTTCAGCACTTATCCCTTCCGCACGTAGCTACCCAGCTATGCCTTTGGCAAGACAACTGGTACACCAGCGGTGCGTCCATCCCGGTCCTCTCGTACTAAGGACAGCTCCTCTCAAATTTCCTACGCCCACGACGGATAGGGACCGAACTGTCTCACGACGTTCTGAACCCAGCTCGCGTACCGCTTTAATGGGCGAACAGCCCAACCCTTGGGACCGACTACAGCCCCAGGATGCGATGAGCCGACATCGAGGTGCCAAACCTCCCCGTCGATGTGGACTCTTGGGGGAGATAAGCCTGTTATCCCCGGGGTAGCTTTTATCCGTTGAGCGATGGCCCTTCCATGCGGAACCACCGGATCACTAAGCCCGACTTTCGTCCCTGCTCGACTTGTAAGTCTCGCAGTCAAGCTCCCTTGTGCCTTTACACTCTGCGAATGATTTCCAACCATTCTGAGGGAACCTTTGGGCGCCTCCGTTACCTTTTAGGAGGCGACCGCCCCAGTCAAACTGCCTGCCTGACACTGTCTCCCACCCCGATAAGGGGCGCAGGTTAGAATTTCAGTACAACAAGGGTAGTATCCCACCGACGCCTCCACGTAAGCTAGCGCTCACGTTTCCACGGCTCCTACCTATTCTGTACAAGCTGCACCAAAATTCAATATCAGGCTACAGTAAAGCTCCACGGGGTCTTTCCGTCCTGTCGCGGGTAACCTGCATCTTCACAGGTACTATAATTTCACCGAGTCTCTCGTTGAGACAGTGCCCAGATCGTTGCGCCTTTCGTGCGGGTCGGAACTTACCCGACAAGGAATTTCGCTACCTTAGGACCGTTATAGTTACGGCCGCCGTTTACTGGGGCTTCGGTTCACACCTTCAGCGATTGCTTAAGCGCTCCCCTTAACCTTCCAGCACCGGGCAGGCGTCAGCCCCTATACTTCGCCTTGCGGCTTCGCAGAGACCTGTGTTTTTGCTAAACAGTCGCCTGGGCCTATTCACTGCGGCTCTCTCGGGCTTGCACCCTATCAGAGCACCCCTTCTCCCGAAGTTACGGGGTCATTTTGCCGAGTTCCTTAACGAGAGTTCTCTCGATCACCTTAGGATTCTCTCCTCGCCTACCTGTGTCGGTTTGCGGTACGGGCACCTTATTCCTCGCTAGAGGATTTTCTTGGCAGTGTGGAATCAGGAACTCCGGAAAATAATTTTCCTCGCTGTCACAGCTCAGCCTTACGGTAATGGGATTTGCCTCATTACCAGCCTAACTGCTTAGACGTACATCCAATTGTACGCTTACCCTATCCTCCTGCGTCCCCCCATTGCTCAAACGGCGATAAGGTGGTACAGGAATATCAACCTGTTGTCCATCGCCTACGCCTTTCGGCCTCGGCTTAGGTCCCGACTAACCCTGAGCGGACGAGCCTTCCTCAGGAAACCTTAGGCATTCGGTGGAAGGGATTCTCACCCTTCTTTCGCTACTCATACCGGCATTCTCACTTCTAAGCGCTCCACCAGTCCTCACGATCTAGCTTCAACGCACTTAGAACGCTCTCCTACCACTGACACCTACGGTGTCAATCCACAGCTTCGGTGATACGTTTAGCCCCGGTACATTTTCGGCGCAGAGTCACTCGACCAGTGAGCTATTACGCACTCTTTGAATGGTGGCTGCTTCTAAGCCAACATCCTGGTTGTCTAAGCAACTCCACATCCTTTTCCACTTAACGTATACTTTGGGACCTTAGCTGGTGGTCTGGGCTGTTTCCCTCTCGACTACGGATCTTATCACTCGCAGTCTGACTCCCAAGGATAAGTCTTTGGCATTCGGAGTTTGTCTGAATTCGGTAACCCGATGAGGGCCCCTAGTCCAAACAGTGCTCTACCTCCAAGACTCTTACACTTGAGGCTAGCCCTAAAGCTATTTCGGAGAGAACCAGCTATCTCCAAGTTCGATTGGCATTTCACCCCTACCCACACCTCATCCCCGCACTTTTCAACGTACGTGGGTTCGGGCCTCCATCCAGTGTTAACCTGGACTTCACCCTGGACATGGGTAGATCACCTGGTTTCGGGTCTACGACCTCATACTCTTTCGCCCTATTCAGACTCGCTTTCGCTGCGGCTCCGTCTTTAAACTTAACCTTGCATGAAATCGTAACTCGCCGGTTCATTCTACAAAAGGCACGCCATCACCCATGAATGGGCTCTGACTACTTGTAAGCACACGGTTTCAGGTTCTCTTTCACTCCCCTCCCGGGGTGCTTTTCACCTTTCCCTCACGGTACTGGTTCACTATCGGTCACTAGGGAGTATTTAGCCTTGGGAGATGGTCCTCCCAGATTCCGACGGGATTTCACGTGTCCCGCCGTACTCAGGATCCACTCAGGAGGGAACGAAGTTTCAACTACAGGGTTGTTACCTTCTCTGACGGGCCTTTCCAGACCGCTTCATCTACCTCGTTCCTTTGTAACTCCATGTTGAGTGTCCTACAACCCCAAGAGGCAAGCCTCTGGTTTGGGCTGTTCCCTTCCTTTTCGCTCGCCGCTACTTAGGGAATCGCTTTTGCTTTCTCTTCCTCCGGGTACTAAGATGTTTCAGTTCCCCGGGTCTGCCTTCATAACCCTATGGATTCAGGTTATGATCCTATCCCATGACGGATAGGGGGTTTCCCCATTCGGAAATCTCCGGATCAAAGCTTACTTACAGCTCCCCGAAGCATATCGGTGTTAGTACCGTCCTTCATCGGCTCCTAGTGCCAAGGCATTCACCGTGCGCCCTTTCTAACTTAACCTTACGACAATTGATAAGCTTCGTTTTTCCGCGTCAACTGCGCTCTCTCACATCCTCACGTACGTTTTGTACGCTCCGGTGTTCGATCACTTGTTTCCTTGAATAACTCGCTTCTAAATTGTCTTTTTTCGGTAAAAGATAAGCTACGTATTTCGTTGTCAGTTGCATTCACTCCAATCCTCACGTACTTTTGTACGCTCCGGTTGTCGTTCATTTACTTCCTAGAACTACTTGCTTCTCTTTTCCTTTTTTTTAAGAGATATCTTTGGTGATACTCGGTTTCTTTCTTTTGCCTTCTTCATTTATTATCTAGTTTTCAAAGAACAATATTTGAGAGATTGCTCTCTCAAAACTAAACAAACAAACGATCAACCTTTAATGATTCCTTAGAAAGGAGGTGATCCAGCCGCACCTTCCGATACGGCTACCTTGTTACGACTTCACCCCAATCATCTGTCCCACCTTCGGCGGCTGGCTCCAAAAGGTTACCTCACCGACTTCGGGTGTTACAAACTCTCGTGGTGTGACGGGCGGTGTGTACAAGGCCCGGGAACGTATTCACCGCGGCATGCTGATCCGCGATTACTAGCGATTCCGGCTTCATGCAGGCGAGTTGCAGCCTGCAATCCGAACTGAGAATGGTTTTATGGGATTGGCTCGACCTCGCGGTTTCGCTGCCCTTTGTACCATCCATTGTAGCACGTGTGTAGCCCAGGTCATAAGGGGCATGATGATTTGACGTCATCCCCACCTTCCTCCGGTTTGTCACCGGCAGTCACCTTAGAGTGCCCAACTAAAGGCTGGCAACTAAGATCAAGGGTTGCGCTCGTTGCGGGACTTAACCCAACATCTCACGACACGAGCTGACGACAACCATGCACCACCTGTCACTCTGTCCCCCGAAGGGGAACGTCCTATCTCTAGGAGTGGCAGAGGATGTCAAGACCTGGTAAGGTTCTTCGCGTTGCTTCGAATTAAACCACATGCTCCACCGCTTGTGCGGGCCCCCGTCAATTCCTTTGAGTTTCAGCCTTGCGGCCGTACTCCCCAGGCGGAGTGCTTAATGCGTTTGCTGCAGCACTAAAGGGCGGAAACCCTCTAACACTTAGCACTCATCGTTTACGGCGTGGACTACCAGGGTATCTAATCCTGTTCGCTACCCACGCTTTCGCGCCTCAGCGTCAGTTACAGACCAGAGAGCCGCCTTCGCCACTGGTGTTCCTCCACATCTCTACGCATTTCACCGCTACACGTGGAATTCCACTCTCCTCTTCTGTACTCAAGTCCCAAGTCCCCCAGTTTCCAATGACCCTCCACGGTTGAGCCGTGGGCTTTCACATCAGACTTAAAGGACCGCCTGCGCGCGCTTTACGCCCAATAATTCCGGACAACGCTTGCCACCTACGTATTACCGCGGCTGCTGGCACGTAGTTAGCCGTGGCTTTCTCGTTAGGTACCGTCAAGGTACCGCCTTATTCAAACGGTACTTGTTCTTCCCTAATAACAGAGCTTTACGATCCGAAGACCTTCTTCGCTCACGCGGCGTTGCTCCGTCAGACTTGCGTCCATTGCGGAAGATTCCCTACTGCTGCCTCCCGTAGGAGTCTGGGCCGTGTCTCAGTCCCAGTGTGGCCGATCACCCTCTCAGGTCGGCTACGCATCGTCGCCTTGGTGAGCCTTTACCTCACCAACTAGCTAATGCGCCGCGGGCCCATCTGTAAGTGATAGCCGAAGCCATCTTTTAACTCCTCTCCATGCGAAGAGAAGGGTTATCAGGTATTAGCCCCGGTTTCCCGAAGTTATCCCTGTCTTACAGGCAGGTTGCCCACGTGTTACTCACCCGTCCGCCGCTAACCGTTCAAAAGCAAGCTTTTGATCAGTTCGCTCGACTTGCATGTATTAGGCACGCCGCCAGCGTTCGTCCTGAGCCAGGATCAAACTCTCCAATAAACTTGGAGCGTTGATTCGCTCATAATAAAAAAAAAATAACGTTGGCAAGTGTCAGCTTCTAACGAATAGTTAGTTGCCTCCACTTTAAATTGTTTAAATTGTTGTTGACGTTTGTTTGTTTAGTTTTCAAAGAGCAATGATATTGGAGCGGGTGATGGGAATCGAACCCACGACATCAGCTTGGAAGGCTGAGGTTTTACCACTAAACTACACCCGCATATAAACATATTAAAATATTGATTGAATTGGTCGGGAAGACAGGATTCGAACCTGCGACCCCATGGTCCCAAACCATGTGCTCTACCAAGCTGAGCTACTTCCCGTGACTAACATGGCGCGCCCGAAAGGAGTCGAACCCATAACCTTCTGATCCGTAGTCAGACGCTCTATCCAATTGAGCTACGGGCGCATATTAAATTGAAGCAACCTCTTTATTATATCAAATTTAAAATTGTTTGTCAAGGTTAATTTTTGATGATGCGGTCGAGAGGACTTGAACCTCCACGGGGTCGCCCCCACTAGGCCCTCAACCTAGCGCGTCTGCCATTCCGCCACGACCGCATAGCGACATACTCTATAATAACTCATTTTCCGAATTAAAGCAAGATTTTTTTTGGTGCGGATGAAGGGAGTCGAACCCCCACGCCTCACGGCGCCAGATCCTAAGTCTGGTGCGTCTGCCAATTCCGCCACATCCGCACAAAAAATGGCTGGGCTAGCTGGATTCGAACCAACGCATGACGGAGTCAAAGTCCGTTGCCTTACCGCTTGGCTATAGCCCAATCACAATATGTTCTAAAAAGCTTTCTCGTTAAAGAATGGGAAATGAGTAAAACACTCACTTCCCACTATATTTAATGACCCGTACGGGATTCGAACCCATGTTACCGCCGTGAAAGGGCGGTGTCTTAACCGCTTGACCAACGGGCCGTAATAAAAGCGACTAAACGGAGAAGGAGGGATTTGAACCCTCGCGCCGTTTGCACGACCTACGCCCTTAGCAGGGGCGCCTCTTCAGCCTCTTGAGTACTTCCCCAGATATGGCTCCGCAGGTAGGATTCGAACCTACGACCGTTCGGTTAACAGCCGAATGCTCTACCACTGAGCTACTGCGGAATAATAGAAGTATTCTGAGATGTATAATGGCATTCTTTTTTGGAAAGTAACTTGTCAAAAAAGAGTCGATTCTCTTCTCGACTCTTCCAATTATATAGAGGTGATAAACAAAAGTCAATAAGTAAAATTGTCCATAGATAAATTTTATTAATCAAAAATACGTTCTTCTACAAAATTTGCAAAGTCCCTTTGCACTTACCACAGACGTAACGCTTAGTGTTAACCTTTCGTTGTCTTTTATATACATAGTTGCAGCTTGTACATACATATGTTAAAGATTTTGTTTTGCGCTTCTCCAAAGCTTCAGGAAGAACAGAACAAAAGCGAGGTGCATTTACTTTGGCCATTAATTCTTTAAAATCTTTATCTTTATGACGATATCCTTTTCCTGCAATGTGGAGGTGATAATGGCAAAGCTCATGCTTAATAATGCCGATCAATTCCTTTTCACCTAATTGATCGTAATATTTTTTATTAATTTCTATATGATGAGAATTAAGCAAATATCGTCCGCCAGTCGTTCGCAATCTTTTATTAAAATAAGCTTGATGATGAAACGACTGCTGAAAATATTGCAATGAAATTTTTTCAACTAATTTTTGCAAATCTTCATTCTTCATTTTACACCACCTTGAATTTTAAGGTGAACTTGACAACCTTCTAAAGCATACACTAGAAATACATTTCGAAGATTATGTTTAGGAGGCGTTTATTTATGCCTAATTGGTTTCAAAACCAAATGAAAAGAGCATTCTTTGAAAAAGACCGTTATCAAATTAAGCTGTTAAATCAGTGCTGGTATTTTTACAG
Source organism: Bacillus aquiflavi (assembly GCF_019915265.1). Lineage (NCBI taxonomy): Bacteria > Bacillati > Bacillota > Bacilli > Caryophanales > Bacillaceae > Bacillus > Bacillus aquiflavi. The sequence continues at coordinate 47,719 of NZ_CP082780.1, read as the reverse complement.
AAAAAAGCACTGCTCCTGAAAACCAAGGAGAAGTCTTAAAAAACAAGTGGCTGTCAATGTTCCGACAGCCTAACTGCTTTAAATTATTTGTATGGTGAGAACATCGTTAAAGCAACTCTTCCTTTTTGTATGTCTACTGAATCGACCCAAACCGTGACTACATCTCCAACCGAGACAACATCTAACGGATGCTTAACATACTTGTTGCTAAGTTTAGAAATATGCACGAGTCCATCTTGCTTCACTCCGATATCTATGAACGCTCCAAAATCAACTACATTTCGAACTGTACCTTCTAGCTCCATTCCTTGTTTTAAATCTTCTAACTGAAGAATATCTTTTTTTAACAACGGCTGCGGTAAATCATCCCGCGGGTCCCTTTCTGGTCTAATTAATGCTTCTATAATATCTTTTAATGTTAATTCACCTATCCCTAATTCAGTTGCAGTTGACTTTAAATCAATTGATTTTAACTCCGTTTTTAACTTTTCTGAACCAAGATCCGATGTCTCTGCATTAAATTTTGCAAGCAGCTTTTTCACATTTTCATAATTTTCAGGATGAATTCCTGTTCTATCAAGAGGTTCCGTCCCATCAACTATTCTTAAAAAGCCAATTGCCTGTTCATATGTTTTAATACCAAGCCGAGGTATTTTCTTTAGTTGCTTACGATTTGTAAATTTTCCCGTCTCTTCTCTCTGTTTCACGATATTATTTGCAACGGTTTTTGATAAACCTGCTACGTACTGCAATAAGGATGCGGATGATGTATTTACATTTACCCCTACTTGATTCACTGCTGTTTCAACTACAAACGTTAACGATTCAGTAAGCTTTTTTTGCGAAACGTCATGCTGATACTGACCAACACCAACGGACTTCGGATCAATTTTAACAAGTTCTGCTAAAGGGTCTTGAACTCGCCTTGCAATTGAAACAGCACTTCGTTCTTCTACTTGTAAGTCAGGAAACTCTTCTCTTGCTAACGCTGAAGCAGAATATACACTAGCTCCAGCCTCATTCACAATTAAATAAGAAATGTCTTTATTTATTTCTTTTAATGTTTCAGCTATAAATTGCTCAGTTTCTCGAGAAGCCGTACCATTTCCAATAGCAATAAGTTCGATCTCATTATTTGTTAAAATGTGTAACAGTTTTTCCTTAGCTTCTTGCGGTTTTGCTTTTGGTGGATGTGGATAAATGACATCAATCTTCAATACCTTTCCAGTCTCATTTACCACAGCAAGCTTACAGCCTGTCCGATAAGCGGGATCCACTCCGAGTACAACTTTCCCTTTTAATGGCGGCTGCAATAATAAGTTCCGTAAATTCTCGGAAAAAATATGAATCGCTTGATCTTCAGCCTTTTCAGTTAACTCATTGCGAATCTCTCTTTCAATTGATGGTTGAATAAGCCGTTTATAACCGTCTTCAATTGCTTCACGAACTATGTCGCTAGTTATAGAGGCAGGCGATTTGATCCATTGTACACATAGGTACGATGTAATTTTTTCTACATCCGGTTTAACGACAACACGTAAAATCTCTTCTTTTTCGCCGCGATTTAATGCTAAAACTCGATGTGGAACGATTTTTTTTACTGGCTCTTCATATTCATAGTACATTTCATAAACTTTTTTCTCGTCTTTATCTTTATCTTTAACTGTTGATTCGATCATAGCGTGTTTAAATGTTTCCGCTCTAATCCACTGACGAATTTGTGCATCATCACTCAACCATTCAGCAATAATATCCTTTGCACCATTTAACGCATCTTGAGCTGTTAATACTTCCTTCTCTTCACATACAAACTGAGCTGCTTTTGACTCTACCATTCCTTCCGTTGGAAAAGTCATCAACCATTGTGCTAACGGCTCGAGCCCTTTTTCTTTTGCTACTGTTGCTTTTGTACGGCGTTTTTGCTTATATGGCCGATATAAATCCTCTACTTCTTGCAATTTTGTAACTTTATTAATTTGAGCTTTTAGTTCATCAGTTAGCTTTCCTTGCTCTTCTATTAAACGAATGACTTCTTCTTTTCGCTTTTCTAAGTTTTGCAAGTAATTCCATTTCTCCATAATATCTCGAATTTGCACTTCATCTAATGAACCAGTTGCTTCCTTTCGATACCGAGCTATAAATGGCACTGTATTACCATCATTTAAAAGTGATATGACATTGCGAACTGATTTTACGCTTATTGTTAGCTGTGAAGCTACTTCATTGATTAGTTTTTCGTGTTGATTAGCTGTTTGTTCCAAACACTTCATCTCCCATGCATCATTCAAGGTTTAATAATTTTTCCACAATTTATTATTTCGTCGTTTTCAGCTATGCCGAAAAGGTTCTTCCGGCGATATAGGGAATAAGCCAATAATTAAACATAACTTAACACAAAGAAACCTTCTCTAAAATAGAGCAGGTTACCACCGTTATACTTTGAACTATATTATTGTTCCACTCCGTTAATAATAGGAAAAAATATAATCTGGCTATGTTTGCCTACTGCTAAATCATATAGTAAGTAAAAAAGATTGAGCTGATCTAATAAGTATGTAGAATCATCATTCTTTTTAAACAATGTCTTTGCTTTAATTTCATATACTATGAATGATTTTATCAGAATGAATCGCTTCTTGAAGCTTTTTTATTGCCCTTCTCTGAAGGCGAGAAACATGCATTTGCGATATCCCTAATTTGTCACCTGCTTGTTTCTGACTCATATTTTCTAAATACGTATACTGAATTACTTTCTTTTCCCGTTCATTTAAAACATGCAAAATTCTTTCAAGCACTAATCTTTGATTTACCTTCTCAAAGCCTTTATCAACAATTCCAATAATGTCTAATAATGTGACGGTTCCTCCATCTATATCTGCCTCAATTGCACGATCGACAGATAAGGCATGATAATTTTTCCCCATTTCCATTACTTCAAGCACATCTTCTTCTGAAACCTTTAACGTATCTGCTATTTCAGCTATTTTCGGTGAGCGTTGAAGTTTGATTGTCAATTCTTCAACGGTATACTTTATTTTCGGTCCCAGCTCTTTAACTTTCCGTGGTACATGAACACTCCATGTCTTATCTCGTAAAAAGCGTTTTATTTCCCCAACTATTGTTGGAATAGCAAAAGCTTCAAAGCTCTTTCCAAAAGATTCGTCATAACGACGTATAGCACCTAACAGCCCGATCATCCCTACTTGGTAAACATCCTCATGAAACGATTTACCGGCTGAGTATTTTCGTGAAATCATTTCAACTAAATTCTCATATTGAAGGACAAGCTTTTTTTGTGCTTCTTCATCTTGATTATTTTGATACTTTTTGATTAATTGATACGTATCGTGTTTCTTTATTACTTTGTTAGGTTGAGATTCTTTGGGCATTGGCATTCCTCTCCACCTGCTCTCCGTCGAGATACTTTACCATATATACCGATACTCCATTTCCTTGACGAATTTCTACTTCGTCCATTAACGTTTCGATAAGGTAAAGACCTAATCCTCCTTCACGCAAAAATTCGATCGATTCTTCCGAAGAATAAGGACCTATTTTTTTCCCGTTATTTACCAGATTAAAGTTTTTCCCGTTATCAGATACGATTACTTCAATCCGATTTTTGTATAAACCGACACTTACGATAATTTCCCCTTGTTCGTTCGGTTTGTAGGCATGTTGTACTGCATTTGTACATGCTTCACTCGCTGCTATTTTTATATCCTCGATTTCCTCATACGAAAAACCGATTCTGCTTGCAATACCGGAAAGCGTTAATCGGATGACTCCAACAAATTCAGGTTTTGCAGGTATTTTTATTTCAACATAATCGATCTTTTTTTTCATTGGATTTCACCCTCTATTTTACTGTTTATCTTCATAATATTTGCAAGCCCTGTAATTTCAAATAGCCTCACTAACCGCTCAGAAAGACCGATAAGCTGAAATTCTCCATTATGAGTACGCATATATTTAAATAACCCGACAAAAATGCCCAGCCCGGTGCTATCCATGTATGAAACCCCAGAAAGATCGATTGTGATGTTAACACCTTTGTTTTTTGCTAGAGGAAAGAGGGCATCTCGAAGCTTTGTTGAAGTGTAAGCATCAATTTCTCCATTTAAAAACGCCGTTACATTTTTCTCATTATTTCTATTAATATTTATTGTTAAATCCATCTTTACTCACCTCTTTTATATCGATTTGCCTGTTACCTTTTACCCTATTTTTGGAAGACTAAACTTTTCTTTTTAAGATAATCAAAGTAAAGTCATCTTTTAATTTAAAATCTTGGAGATGCTCAAACTCTTTATAAATATTCGAAACTATTTTTTGAGCACTTAAATGTTGAAACTTTTTTTTTAAGTCGATTAATAACTTTTTTTGAATAAATCCTTCATTGGTACGACATTCTGTCACTCCATCAGACATTAAAATAATCATATCGTCTTTATTTATTTTTTTTTCGAATTGAACGTATTTCGTTCTTTTTTCAACTCCTAATAGCAAGCCCTTAGTTTGTAATTCCAGAAATTTATCTTTTTTCGCGTCATAATAAAAACCCGGTTCATGCCCAGCAGAAGCATAAACGAACGTATTTTTTTCTATATTATATATACCGTAAAACATCGTAACAAACATACTAGGGTCAACATTTTGTTCGACAACACGATTTAAGTTTTCTAAAACAGCGTTAGGCTTTTTACGATTTTCAGGCAAGCTGTCCATTGCATATTTAATCATAGACATACATAAGGCGGCTGGAATTCCTTTTCCAATTACATCTGCAATCGCCACACTTACACAATTATTATCGTCGTAAACAAAATGGTGGTAATCGCCACTAACATGTTTTGCTGGAACACTAAGCGCCCCTATATCTAAACAATCAATTTGGGGTATTTTCGTTTCGAGAAGTGTTTGTTGAACGTTAGCGGCAATTTCCATCTCTGTTTTCATTTCTTGCTGCTGATGACGCAACGTTTTATGTTCTTGATATGCCATCCCGTACCAAACCATGATTTCTAGTAGAAAATCAAGTGAATGTAGTACTTCTTGCGGCAAATCAGGATATAATTTTAAAAGAACATTTTTATGAAGACTAATTATTTCTTCTGGGGAAATGTTATGTTCAATCGATTTTCGACTAAATTTCTGCCCTTTATAAAGAGCTTGTTCCGTTTGTTCATTTATGTATTTTGCTAGAATATCACGATACTTCAACTCCATCGTATTACGGAAATCCATTCTTCATTTCCTCCTAACGGAGCCATTTAATTAAATATATTTTTGTTCCTTCTTCAGATGATGTTTCGATATTAAATTCATCCATTAGACGTTTAACACCCGGCAGTCCAGCTCCTAAACCACCTGATATCGATAAATCATCACCCATAATTTGTTTTAAATTATTTATTCCAGGCCCTCTATCAGCGGCAATGATGCGCAAACCTACTTTTCCGCTAACATCGACCTTTTCTATACATATTTGTCCTTGTCCCGCATATAAAAAAATATTTCTTGCTAATTCACTAATTGCAGTCGCTATACGCGCCTGCTCAACCGTAGTAAATCCGATCCCTTTTGCAACATCACGCCCCTTTTGACGGGCTGTAATGATATCCCATTCATTCATGATCTTAATACAGGATTTGATTTTCATTCAATTAATCCCTCGTTTTTTCGTTCACTATAGTAAAGAATAAAGTGACTGGCTGTTGACAAATACTCATATTTTCGTTGACATAAACACCGGGTCCCCGGCAGTATGAGGACTATTGCTTTAATGTTCACTTTGCCTACAGGCCAATGTTACTATTATTCCTTCCTCATTTTATCATACAAGCGCTTTCTCTCTTTGTTCATTCCGCTTCTGTAATGAAAATTTAAATTTGTAAAAGGTTCTTCATATTGTTACACTCCTATTTCATTATTACTTTTTAATAACTTCCTTGTGTGATTGAACAACGAAAAACACACTCTTTAATAGAGTGTGTTTCATAATTAATCGATTATCCAGACTATTGACAAACGCTCGCATTCTTCGTTGCTTGCACTTCGTTGTAAGCTCATGAACGTCGGTTCTATTCACTTCCATCTCGTCCTACGCGCCTCGACTGACAAGCGTTTTCAATCTGTCTGGGACTGGTAAGTCAAACGCTCGCATTCTTCGTTGCTTGCACTTCGTTGTAAGCTCATGAACGTCGGTTCTATTCACTTCCACCTTGTCCTAAGCGCCTTGACTGACAAGCGTTTTCAATCAGTTAGAAGAAAGAAATCGATACTAATATTAATTTTGTCTACAAATTTGATTTTCGATGCATATTTAGGATTGGCATGTTAAAAAAATAAAAAATGGCAAATCATTGCATGGGAAAGAAGATTCATCAAGACTTTTAAAACTCGATGAGACCTAAACTAACTTGTAATGCTTCATCAACTTTCTCCATCATTTCATCATCAAGATGTGTAATCTTATCGGTTAAGCGTTGTTTATCAATTGTACGAATTTGCTCTAATAAAATGACCGAATCCCGTTCAAAACCGTAACGCTTCGCGTCAATTTCAACATGAGTAGGCAGCTTTGCTTTTTGGATTTGAGCAGTTATGGCTGCAATAATTACTGTGGGACTAAACCGATTCCCAATGTCGTTTTGAATGACAAGCACAGGCCGAACACCGCCTTGTTCTGAACCAACAACAGGGGATAGGTCTGCAAAATAAACGTCTCCACGTTTGATATTCAAAGGATTACCCTCCGCTTACTAGACGTTCAACTGTATGTTCTGCCTCGTATTCTGCCTGAAATGCTTCCGAAGCAATCGTTAAATTGATCTTTGCCATTTCCATATAGCCTCTTCTCATGGCTTCGCGAATTTGTCTCTTTTTTCTTTCACGCAAATACATTTTTGTTGCCTGATAAATAAAGTCACTGCGATTCCCATTTTCTTGTTTAACATAACCGTCCAATTCAGATAACAGATGTTGCGGTAGTTTTACTAAAATCTCTGTTGTTGCTGTGCTGGATTCAGACACAAACATACACCTCCACCATCACTACACACCGTTTATTCTTTACCATCTTATATATTACCATTATCCTCAGCCCATGGAAAGGTAATTTTAACAATTATTCAGTATTATCTGCTCAAAAAAGAAGATTTTATTCATTTCTTATTAAAATAACATTTTAACGAAATAAAACAGGATTTCTTATGTCGATAATTTGACCGTCTCGCTTATAAATTCTTGGAACCCTGCTTGAAATCATACACGGGATTTCATAGTTTATTGTTTCGAGCTTTGCGGCTATTTCATTAATTGAAATTGTTTCTTTATTTTGTGAGCCGATTAAGGTCACATTTGTGCCGACTGGAAAATAATTTGGCAGCTTAATCATGCATTGATCCATACAAATTCGTCCGACAATCGGAACACGAATACCATCAATTAATACTTCCTGGCCAGACAGCTTTCGAATCCAGCCATCTGCATACCCAATAGGAAGAGTTCCAATCCATGTCTCTTCCTCTGCCTCGTACGTTGCACCGTAGCTGATCTTATCCCCCTTTTTCACCTTTTTTATATGGACAAGCTTTGTTTGCAAAGAAAAAGCTTCTTTTAATGAAAAAGGCAGTTCATTGATCATTTCTTGAGATGGCGACAAACCATACATTGCAATTCCAAATCGGACGGCATTAAAGTTTAGTCTCGGAAATCTTAACGTAGCAGCACTATTGCTGCAGTGAATACAGCGAGGCTTGGCTTTTAACTCCCGAACAAATTGTAAAAAGCGATTCAATTGTCTATTTAAATAAGTCGGGTCAAATTCATCTGCTGTCGCAAAGTTGAGTAAAACACCCCTTCTAAAACAAAAAACGGTTATCCTTTTTAAGAAACGCTTCGATTTTATTTAGTTCTTCTTTTTTTCGTATCCCAATCCGTCCCATCCCGGAGTCAATTTTCAGATGAACAAAAAGCTTGTCCGTTTTGTGTAAATAAGATTGTGCCGCTTGCAGCCATTCTAATTGAAATACAGTTAATGTAATATTATATTTTGCAGCCAAATGAGCATCTTTAGGACGACTTGCACCTAATACAAGAATCGGAGCCTCAATTCTATTGTTCCTCAATGACAACGCTTCATCCATAAAAGCAACTGCTAATCGTGTAGCACCTGCTTCAAGAGCGGTTTTTGCAACTTGAGCATCTCCATGTCCGTATCCATTTGCTTTTACAATTGCAATTATTTCTGTTTCATCATTCATAAATTTTTTCAGCATTGTAATATTTTCTTCAATCGCATCTAAGTCTATTTCAACCCAAGTATCACGATGAAAATCCAGTTGCTCTTCCAAGGAACGACACTTCCTTTGTTGCGCTTACTTGTTTTTTCCTTCTATAGATTATGAATCTTCATCGTTTATTTTGTCAATTGTATTTTTTTCAAGTTAAAAAAACAGACTCAACACATGAGAGTCCGTCAGGCTGCTGCCGACAAAATCGAGAGCCAAGAAAATTCTTTTGAGTTTTCCCAGATTGAAGACAAAAAGTGCCCGAATTTGTTCCATTCGGAAAGCCTTTTGCCTTCAATCTAACCGACCTACATATTTTGAGCCTGTTTTCACTTTTATTTTACTTTATTTTCATCTTGGATAGATCGAGCTACCATGACCATTTCTTCAGCTGATAAATCGTTAGAGGCAATTAAATACTCGACACCTTTATGAGTCCACATAATCGAATTTTCCGTAATTGCTCCAATTGTAAAGCCTAAATCTACTGGTTCCCCTTTAATAAATGTAGATGTCGAAATATCTGACACAGTTGTAACTGCATGTACTCGTTCTTGTACAAGTGTAAATGCCTTATCTTCTCCCTCGTACGTAAGTATTACTCGTTTCCCGTTCTCAGTTTTTATTTCATTTTCTTCCTTCAAGGAAACGCCCGGAATGTCGGCAGTTGGATACTTAACCGAAAATTCCTTGTCCTCTACATCTGCCATCACTGGTACTTCTAATTGTGCACCCGTCATATTTTTCTTCATGTCAAAGTCATTTTTATCAAACGTCGAATCGAACTTTATTGAAGAAAAATCTACTGTAACAAGAACTTTGCGATCTGCATCCATTACTTTAACACTGATTGGCGCTAAATTCTTTTTGCTTAGTTTAATTTCTTGTATAGGAAGCATTTTATTATTTTGATATCTCGTTTTCGTTTCAAACACATAATGATCTTTTTCAACTGTAAATACTGCATCCTTATCTTGTAAAATATCTTCAACTAAAGATTCATATAAATACGCTTGACTGCTGTTTTTAGGCCAATCACTCTGAAATCGAAAGCTTTTATTGAGTGCTGGTGTTAAGACAAACACTCCATCATCATTCCGAAGAATCATTTGACTCTGTTTCTTTTCTTCTGCATTTTTCAAATTAACACGATAATAGAATGGATTTTTATGCCATATTTCAATATCATATGCTTGCGATTCTGTTCCCATTTCTAATGTCATTTTTGCGTTTGCCTTGTAACTTTTCATTTGTTTAAGATTATTAGTCAATTCTTCTACTACATCATCTTTTGTTTTTTGTCCACATGCAGACAATGCAATAATAGTCGCCAGTCCGACTACAAGCAGCAACAACTTTTTTCTCATTTCTTCATCCCCTTCTGTCTCATTTCAACGTAAAAGAAGAGAAAAGATAGGCTTAACGGCATTGAGAAACACCTATTTTGCCCTAAAAAACTTTGAGGGGCAAGGGTGCACGCCTCCGACGGTAGATTACTCCGTCTTTATTTCAATGCCTTCATACCTAGCCTTATCTCTCTCATTCATTAAAATATATGAGACAACCTTCAGGATTATGACGAGACTAAAATGTTCCTAATTAATCTTTTCAATTACTACTTGAGCCACTGCATATTCACGACTATGAGAAATTGATAGATGCACCCCTTGCGAAAATGGTTTGTTTACAAAAGGGCGGCCCTTTTCATTATAATCAATTTCAATTTGTTCAAATGATAATTCTTTTCCTATACCAGTGCCAACTGCTTTTGAAAATGCTTCCTTTGCAGCAAACCGGCCAGCAAGAAACTCAATTTTTCTATTTTTGGATAATCGATTGTATGTCTGTTTTTCCTTCATAGTTAAAATACGGTCAACAAACTTATTTTGCCGTTCCGCTAAATCACGAACGCGGTTTATTTCAATTATGTCAATGCCAACTCCTAAAATCATTCATCATCTTCCTTCTAGCTTAATCTTTTTTCGCATACATAGTAGTGTACAACTGTTATGACTAAACGTTATGATATTTATAAGAAATCCATCCGTTACCCATAAACTTTCATGATGAAAGCTATATTTAATAAGGAGGTTCTTTATGTTCGTCAGGACTGAGAGCATTAGTGAGTTTTTTCGCTATTACCCTATCATCGTAAGCTTAGTCACTATACACATTTTATTATATCTTTTTTTTTACATCCCAATTTTCCCCGGTAATCTATTATTTGAATTAATGGCGGGGATTAATTTAAATATTGCTGAAGGTGAATTATGGAGGTTCATAACGCCAATCTTTGTTCATGGCAGCTTTCCTCATATGCTTTTTAATAGTTTCTCACTCGTCTTATTCGGACCAGTACTTGAACGCCAATTAGGAAAGGGACGATTTATTAGTTTATATTTACTAAGTGGAATTCTTGCAAATGTAGCCACGTTTATTTTGAAGCCTTTTACATATGTACATGTTGGAGCAAGCGGCGCTATTTTTGGTTTGTTTGGTTTTTATATTGCAATGATTGCGTTTCGAAAAAACAGTCTTTCACGTCAAGATAAAGATGTCATTTTAACGATTACAGCAATTGGTTTTATTATGACATTTATAACAGCTAATATAAATGTGACCGCTCATATATTCGGCTTTATAGGAGGATTTTTATTTGGCACTATGTCCTTGAAAAAATAACATTTGCCAGTCTAGTTGTGATATATCGGAGAAGAGACGGAAGAAAGCTCTTCTCCGAAGGGATGATCTTAAAATGCTTGCCTCCCACGATGTCTTAAAACTACAACGATATTTACCTGTTTTTTTCAAGCGAACGTTTTGAAAACCATTGATATATTACGTCTGCATCAGAACTTTCGATATCAATCACCTTTCCTGAAGCATGCCCTTCGCCTGATTTTACCATTGCAACTACTGTTGCAAGCTTCTTTCTTCTTTGGAAAAAACTATGCTGAATATCAAGTGATTGAACTCGATTTTTTATCATGAAAAAAGTATTTTTTATCATAAATCGAGAGCGTAAATTCAATTGTTGATTATGTAAGCTCCATCCTGCATCTTTATAGCGCAAATATGACCAATATATACTAATTAGCGGTAAAATCAAACTGAACAATCCCCATTGTCGGAAAAAAAAGAGCGCTGCCGCGACAAGTGGAAGAACATAGAGCAATCCGCGAAAAATGTATCGTTTCAAAGCCCTTTTCGGCACTGATTTAAAAGTAGGATTAAAATTGTAAACATTTAAGCCCGCTGCTAAATACGTTGAAATTTTGTCTTTCTTTATTAATGGCAATAACATAACTGAGGCCCCTTCTTTATCCATAACAGACCCGCCAGCACTTTCTACAAATACAGAACATAATCCAAATGGCTGACGAATTGGACTTTCTGCGATCCGAATTGCTTGAATTCGCTTGATAGGTATCGTTAATTGCCGTTTTTCTACTAATCCCCTAGAAATAATGAGATCATCATTGACTTTCTTCACTGTATAGGAAGCGTATTTGATCATTGTTCCAATTAAAGCAACAACCCATGCAATGAGAAAGCCGATAAATACAAGGATTGAAATAAAAATGAATCCATTTGCTGCTATCTGTTCAAAATCTTTAAAAATACGCTCATAAGGGATATATTCCTCAAATTGAAATATGAACGCAAAAAATGCGGAAATGACTACACCCACGCCACCAGATGTTGAAGCGAGTAATAATAACTCTTTTGAACTAATTTCATATAATATTTCCTCATGTTCCTTTTGCTCATTTACATGACTAGTCTCATCAATATTCATCTTATTTTTTTCAGCAGCTATAATAGCCTGGATGGTATTTGCTTCTTTTTTTGTAATCGCAGTTAAATTAGCTTCTGACTCATCAAGGTTAGCTCCCCCTGAGCCAGCCGTTTCAACTGATAACTTTACTAATCCAAACGGTCTTTGCAAAATTCCTTCTGAAAGGTCAATACTTTGTATCCGTTCAAATGGAATATACCGTTTCTTTTTAACAAAAATACCGTGCTCAATTCGCAACTCTCCTTCTTCAATTCGATATGTAAAGCGAACCCACGATAAAATAGCCGAAACTAATACAAAAGCAATAGCAATACTGATCCCAATTAAAAAGAAGAAGCCTGATTTATCTCCGTCCCTGCTGCCTAAAAAGATAAAGATAATAATAGGAATAATAAATTCTTTTAATTGTTTTAAAATATGAATTAATATTGTAATGGGATGAAGTCTTTTCGCCTCAGACATCTTCATTTGCCACCCTTGCTAATTTTGAAATCGAAACTCTTAACTCCTCTGCTTCTTTTTCGACTAAAGCGGGAATTTCATGGACACTCGCCGCTGTTGCAATTGTAATTGTAGCAAGTCCATATTTTTTTAAGATCGGTCCTTGTTTTGTATCAACATGCTGAACTCTTACCATCGGAATTAATGTCCTTTTAACGACTATAATACCACGCTGAAGCTCAATTTCTTCCTCTCGCACTTCGTATCGCCAGCGTTTCCAGCGAACTGACGGGACAATAGAAATTGTTATATACGCCTCTACAATTAAGAGAACAGCAGCAGCCGCAGCATACCAGTAAGGCCATTCTGCTATAATTGTATAAACTATTAACGCTCCTACTAAAAGTAAAAAAATAACTGAAGAAATAATTCCATAAATACGCCAAACTGTTAAGGCCTTTACTGAAATTCTTTTTTGCGGTTCAGATAACATTCAATTTCCTCCTACTGATAACCAATTACTGTATACTTTTTATACATTATCACATATGCCTTGCAATCTTAAAAAGTTTACAAAAATTTAATATCTTATATTCGCCACTTATAAAAAACCCCCTTTATTTTTAAAAAGTAAAATATTAAAATGAATATTGTTACTCGAATGTTGAACGATTTAACTTGTTAGCATAAATTAAAACAAAAATGATCCCTACTACAACTAAAACCATATATATAATTCCAGCATTCGTACCGGCAAATTCTAGTCCAAAAGGAAGGATAAAAGTTAAAACACCCACTAATATTGAAAAAACACCAAATAATTTCGCTAATTTGTTTTTATCCCCTTTAAATGTCTGGTCATCAAATCCTCCAATAAGTGAAAGCTTTTTCTTTTTCCAAATGAAGCATCCTAAAAAGATTAAAAGAATACTAACAAAAGTACACACGATCACCCCAGCTAATAACATATATATCACCACCCAAAAAAGTTAGATAATGTCTAATTTATATACGTTTCTTTTTTGCAAACAGTTTCATCTTTCTTTTAGGAACTTTTTCTCTAAATTGAAACGATTCACTACTCGCTATCTAATCCCAATCATTGAAAATAACATCACCTATTGTTTCAGGCCTCCAATAAGCAGCTTGCTCCAACTCACTACAATGAAAATTTTGGAAACTCTTTGCATCTAAAGGTGTATTTAGCTCTTTAAAGCTTAAAACTTGATAAAACGGGTTAAACTGTTTTGCTAGTTCAGGTACATCTATAAAATTGATCTTAGCAAAATCGATATCTGAAGCAAAAGCCAAATAAGGGTATTGATTATGAAGTAAAATATAAAACTTTCGCTTAAAAACTTTAACTAAAACGTAATAAAAATTCATTGGATATTGCGGTTCTTTAAAAGCTAATACTTCCCCCCTATTTTGTATTGTAATCGTGAAGCATAGCTGCTTAAATTGCTTTCCATCAACTTTAGAAGGACCGTTATTTTTATAATGATAAAATCCAGTGATTCCATTTAGTAGCTCCATCATAACCACCTTTCACATTGAAAATACTTTTCCTTTTCATTCTACATGAATCACATAATGAATGTTTAATTTTACAATACATATTTTTATTATTGGAGTTTTATGAATTAGTACATTTGTGTTAGATGAATGAATAAAGCAAAGTTCAATCTAATTCACCTAACAGCTAGAAAGAAAACAATCAACTTTGAAATGGAAAAACTAGAAGGTGGTGTTATAGAAGTAGTTTATTATGTATGAATTCCTTTAAAATTTACGACTCGTCCCATATACTCTTCAGCATTTTATTTAATGAACGGTAACCCATTTAAAACCATTGCCGACATTTGAAAGGCGCTTGAAACCGTGGTCACATAGAGCCTATAACATTAATGGAGAAAATAAAAAAGAGCCATGCGGCTCTCCTTCTTTATCTATAGCTTTTTGATCTTGAATAATTTCCACGTTTCGAGTTAGAGCGTGATCTGTAAGACGATTTTTTTCTTCCGCCATCGTTGCCCTTTCTTCGATCATACGATTTCTTTTCTCTTTTAGAAGCTAGTGGCGGTTCCTCGGTTAACTTTACTGGAACTGTTTCAGGCTCTTTCGTTAATAGCTTTAAAGCTGCAGCTATTATCGTTGTAGCATTATGCTCATTTAATAGCGACTCTGCTGGTTGTTTATAATATTGAATGTTATTCGCTTCAATTGTGTGCAATATTTTGTCCATTGTCACTCGCTGTTGACCTTCAAGTGCTTCATCCAGAGTTGGCGGCTTTATTCTATCCATCGGCCGTTTCGTCGTTTTTTCAACTATTTTTAAATACGGCTTTTCTCTGCTCGTAATAAACGTTATCGCCATACCTGTTTTTCCGGCACGACCAGTACGTCCAATACGGTGTACATAACTTTCTGGATCTTGTGGGATATCGAAGTTATATACATGAGTTACTCCAGAAATGTCCAATCCCCTTGCGGCAACATCTGTTGCAACAAGTACGTCAATTGTCCCTTCTTTAAACTTGCGTAACACCGATAACCGCTTTGCTTGGCTTAAATCCCCATGAATTCCTTCAGCCATATATCCCCGTAAGTTCAACGCCTCAGCTAATTCATCTACCCGCCGTTTCGTTCTTCCAAATACGATTGCTAGTTCAGGGGATTGGATATCAAGTAACCGAGTTAATATATCAAACTTATTTTTCTCCTGAACTTCCAAGTAATATTGTTCGATTTGAGGAACGGTCATTTCTTTCGCTTTTACTCGGACGACTGTTGGATTCTTCATAAATTTTTCAGCCATTCTTTGAATTGGAGCTGGCATTGTTGCTGAAAATAGCAACGTTTGACGTTCTGTTGGGATTTGCGCCAAAATCGCCTCAATATCTTCAATAAAGCCCATGTTCAGCATTTCATCAGCTTCATCAAGAACGGCTGTGTGAACATTTTCCAAACGAAGCGTTCTTCGATTAATATGATCTAATATTCGTCCTGGTGTACCGACAATAATTTGTGGTTTTTTCTTTAAAGCACGAATTTGTCTGCTTATATCTTGGCCTCCGAAAATCGATAGTACACGTACCCGCTTTCCGTAGCCAATTTTATATAATTCTTCAGACACTTGTATTGCCAGTTCTCTCGTTGGAGCGACAATAATTCCTTGAATTGAATCATTTTTCATATCAACTTTTTCAACTAAAGGAATACCAAATGCTGCGGTTTTTCCTGTACCGGTTTGTGCTTGTCCGATAATGTCAAGCTTTTTTAAGCTTAATGGAATCGCCTCAGCCTGAATAGGGGTTGCTTCTTCAAATCCCATTCGTTTCACTGCTTTCATTGTAGAGGGACTTAACCCTAGGTCTTGAAACTTAGTCAATTTTTTCATTCTCCTTCAACTTACACAAAAATTTATCTTTAAAAAAAAAAACGAAATGTTTGCCCTGGTCCTCCGTTCTCATTCAAATGTTCCCGTCATATGGCCATCAACCTAATTATTATAAAGCATTCTACCCTTTGTGATAACTATTTTAACCAGCTGTAGGATGATTAAATGTGATCGTTCAAAGAATAGCGGTTAAAGACTTTATAAAAATAATGTCTCTCGTTCAGAAATCAATGAATGATTCTGCAGACTAAATGGTCTGTTGAGCAAAAAAGACATTCTCCAACGGGAGCATGTCCATGAAAAAAAGAACTCTCTTTTTGACACTTTGAGATTAATTTTATCATTTGAAAGTAGGAAATGCAATATTAGCCAAAAGGCATGATGATTGTTCCATTTTCAATTTTTCATTTATAACGATATTTGTTGACGTTTTAGAAAAGCTAGAACCTCCGCAAACAATTTATCTCTCTCGTTGCAATGGCAAATAAGATGTTTACATTCTTTTAAAAAAATAAGTTTTTTTTCTTGTGCATTAATGACATCGTATAAATAGCGAGCCGTCTTCGGCGGAACAATCCCATCTATTTCTCCTTGAGCAATAAAAGTAGGAATCGTAATGTTTGCGAGCATTGGGCGTATAGTTGAAACGAGCGTTCGAAACTGTCTCGTTGCCTCTATCGGCGTATTTCTTATCTTTGTTTTATATCTAAGGAACAAGTCGTTATGAGCTAAATTGCCTCGAAATGAGTCTCTTATCATTTCTGCAATATCAGCAGCTAACTGTTTTAAATTAATGTAACGTGCTGCAGCACTTAGCAACACAAGCTTTTTGACTGGATAATGAGTTGCTAAATAGCTCGCAATTAGGCCGCCCATTGAAAAACCGATTACATAAACGGTTTCACACTTATTCAGCAGGACTTTTAACTCAGCTTCTGCATGTTCAAGCCATTCCTCATAACGTATTCCCTTTAAGCTTAAAGTTTCACCATGCCCCGGTAATGTTGGAACAGCTAACAGCCAATTTGTTTTTTCATTAAGATAATTGACAAGAGGTTTTATTTCATTCGGATTACCAGTAAAGCCATGAATACATAAACAACCGATCGTCATCATCATCACCATACATTTAACATTTTTCTTCCCCTTTTATTTTGTACAAACACGACTTTTATCATACAAAAATGATGAAGACAAGAGAAAAACATTACGCATGTATAATGAAAGAAATTGAAATGTTTTATAGGACATCCATCCTGTAATCTAGAATGAACGAGTGGGAGATGCTTTCATCTCCCACTCATTCAAAATATACCATTTATTTTGTTAATGCATCGACAACTTGTTCAAGCTTCATTGCTCTAGATGCTTTAACTAAAATGATTTCATCTCCCGTTGTCCGTGCTTTTAATTCCGTTATTAATAATACTTCTTTTTCTAAAAATGAAAATAGTCTATTTGCTGGAAATGATTTTTTTGCTCCGTCTGCAATCTTTTCCCCAAGCTTTCCATATGTAAAAACATAGTCAATTTGATCAGGATCTAATAAGTTCCCGATTGCTTCATGATAAGCCTCTGTTTCTGTTCCTAATTCTAAAATATCCCCGAGCACAACTATTTTTCGTTTATACCCTTTCATACTTTCGATTAATTCAAATGCCGCTTTCATCGAAGTAGGGCTAGCATTGTACGCATCATTAATAATTTTTTCACCTTTTGCTCCTTTAACTAGCTCCATCCGCATACCTGTTAACTTTAAATGAGCGAATCCTTCGTTCATAATCGCAAACGGAATGTGAAAATGATGGGCAACTTGCATTGCGGCAAGCGCATTTAATACATTGTGTATTCCTAATACAGGTAAATAAAAATTTCCTTCTTGCTTATTGATAGAGAAATAATTTCCCTTTTCTCCCTGTTCCATATCGTTTGGGAACAGATCGTTTGACTTTTCTCTTCCGAATGTTTTGACAACAGCGTTTCCGTAATATTGATCAAAATATTCCTTTAATAAAAGCTCATCACCGTAATAAACAACTAATCCATTATCTTGAAGCCCGTTCATAATTTCAAGTTTCGCAGCCGCAATTCCTGCCCTAGAACCTAAATTTTCAAGATGGGATTCTCCTATATTCGTAATGACAACTGCGTCTGGAAGAGCAAGCTTTGTTAAAAAGTCAATTTCACCAGGATGGTTCATTCCCATTTCTAACACAGCAAATTCAGTATCTTCCCTTAATTGTAAAATCGTTAATGGCAAACCAAGATGATTGTTATAATTTCCTTCGGTCTTTTGAACTTTATATTTTAATGACAATAAATGTGCTGTCATATCTTTCGTTGTTGTTTTACCATTACTTCCCGTAATTCCAATGACTTTTATGTTTAATTGTTTACGATAACTTCTGGCCAACTGTTGTATTGCTAATAACGTATCTTCAACGATTAACAACGGTAAATGCAAAGGTGGATTTGGCATATCCTTTTGCCAAAGAGCCGCAGCTGCTCCGTTTTTAATTGCTGCTTCAACAAATTTATGACCGTCAACATTTTCACCTTTAAGCGGAACAAATAAATTTCCCTTTTCAAGTTTACGTGAGTCAATACAAATACCAGAAATCATTGTTTGTTGGAACTTCGATATATCATTGTCAATTTTTATTATTTCAGCTAGCTGTTTAAGCGTTTTTTGAATCATTGAACCTCTCCTTATGGAAAAATTTACTTAAAACGTGTGCTTTATTTTTTGCTTCTCTTCATGTCTTTCGATTGCTAATGAAATGAGTTTTTCAATTAATGAAGGATAATCAACACCAGTATGTTTCCATAAAAGCGGGAACATACTGAACGGTGTAAATCCAGGCATTGTATTAATTTCATTCATTAATATTTTTCCATCTTCAGTGATAAAGAAATCTGCACGAACAAGTCCTGAACAATCTAATGCTTTAAAAGCCTTTAAAGCCATTGCTGTTAATTTTTCATATTGCTTATCTGTAACTTCTGCAGGAATAATTAATGCCGTATTGCCATCCTCATATTTCGCCTTGTAGTCGTAAAAATCTACTTTCGGTACTATTTCCCCAGCTATTGAACATTTTGGAGCTTCATTGCCTAATACACCAATTTCGATCTCGCGCGCAGTCACTCCTTGTTCGATAATAATTTTTCGATCATACTGGAATGCTTCAGTAAAAGCCTGTTCAAGCTCAATTCTATTCGTACATTTACTAATTCCTACACTTGAACCTAAATTTGCTGGTTTGACAAAACACGGATAACCAAGTTCCTCCTCTACCTTTTTATAAACCTCTTCTTTCTCACTTTCCCAATCACTGCGAATAAATGAAACATAATGAACTTGGTCAAGACCGGCATGAGCAAAAATATTTTTCATAATCACTTTATCCATACCAGCAGCAGAGGAAAGTACCCCGTTTCCTACATATGGTATGTTTAAAATTTCAAGTAGTCCTTGGACGGTTCCATCTTCCCCATTAGGACCATGTAAAAGGGGAAAAATAACATCAAAAGGTCTTTCTGCTTCTTGATGAGTTTCATTAAGAAAATTTTCTTGAGCAATTGATACTGGACTTAATGATGTTCCTTCAAAAAACTGCAATGCTTTTATTTCGTCAACTGGCCCTGCTAGTTGCTCGCCTTTTATCCATTGTCCTTGTTCATTTATATAAATTGGATAAATATCATATTTATTAAAATCTAATGCATGAATAACAGCCAATGCCGTTTGTAATGACACCTTATGCTCTGCAGACTTTCCACCATATAGCAATCCTAATTTCGTTTTCATGTTTGGACCTCCATTTTAAAATTGGCACCTTTATATTTTAACACTTTCTAATAAAAGATAGAGAAATATTATTTATAGTCGCTGTTATTTGTTTTATATGTATGATTCGTGCAGCTTGATTAAATCCTTTTTTTCATTTTTACATGCCTTCTATTTCCAAAATATCAGTCATGAAATATTGGGGAAAATCATCGGTTGATTAAAGTAAAAAATAGATAAAATAAATAACAAAAGCAGTCAATCGTTCACTACGTTAGCCTCACGTTGGTATTGACTGCTTATATAGGCACATGGCTTTGTTTTAGTAGTTCATTAATTGTTCAATTGTTCCGGAATCATCATTACAAAAGACTCAAAGCTAATGTTAAGTGTAAATTTAACAATGATTCCACAATTTACTCTTGTAAGAATGGAAAAAATCCGTCTATACATATCACTTTTTTAAGGTTATCTCATTAGTATAGTTTTTATTTAAGGGATTCCTAATAAGCCAGTGTTACTTATCCCAGTATCTTTATTTACAATTGATTATCGCACTTAATTTCTAATCATTAAAATTACAATATTGTTACTAAATTTTGATGGATATTACTTTTGAATAGTTAATCTTCACTCATTTTTTATGGATCTTCACCAACTAAAATAATGAAGGGAGGTTTTCACCTCCCTAATGCCTTAATCAATTAAGTTTCCAATCTTTTAAGCTGCGACTTTTTCTTACTATTCCTTTTCACACTGAATTGTTAACGGATGGAACCAATTGCCGATATTTTCTTTTAAACTTGAAGTGATCTTTTCTACATAAACAATGATGAAGCAAGTAGACGGACCAGATGATTTTAATAAATCAACTTTTCCTTTTACATGATGTAACTCGAATGTACAATTTGTAAATAGTTGATTTAGTTCAAATAAAATTCCTTTTGAACCAACAGGAAGGATTGCCTTTATTCCATCTTGTTCAAAAGCCCATTTAAATAATGATAGAGGTGCGATTTCATGTTTGGATGTTATCACCTCTTCACCTACTAATGGGCTGCCAATTACAGCCACGCGGAGATTGTCAGTAAGGTATAGATCGTTTTCCGTTAGATGATTTCGTTTTCCTAATACGATCATCCCCAATGCTGATTGTTCCATTTGAAAGTTACTTTCAGTACTGCCTGTAATCTCAAGCTGATTTAAGGAAAGTTCCTTCATTCCTTGTTTTACACCACTTATTAATGCATTCAAGGCTTCATCCCCGCAAAAGTTATGCATAACGACTGAAAAGGGAACAGCTCCTGCTGCGATACACTCCATAACGGCAACACGGAAGCTGTAATAGGCAACGATATCGTATGGTACGTGCACAGAATCATTCTTCTTTAAACCTATCGAACCACTATTATCACTTGCAATGACTAATACCTCTTCCCGATTCAATTCAATTGTTACAACGTCTCGTTTCACTTCGTTTCTCCCTTTAAATAAAGCATTTTAAAAACAGGCGACAGACGTGGGATGACTGCAATAGCAACAATGACATTTAAGATGGAACCGATTAATAAAGACGGAACAATCCCGATATAAAATGCCTTCCCCATCATAAAGAGAAATGGCAACGGTGCCGCGAAAGTATTTCCTAAAATAAAAAGAATTGCAGCACTTTTACGTTTTCCATTATTATATAAACTGCCAAACACCCAGACAAGAAATGCCATTTCTAAAGCAATGATAAAATGAAACGCTCCTAACGGCATTCCTACAATAACCGCTGATAATAAATGGCCTAAGGCTCCAATTAATGCACCTAAGCCTCCACCTAACATCGCTGAAGCAAAGAGCGCTGGAAAAACATCTAATGCGACACTGCCAACTAAAGCTGGTATTTTTATCGCTGCTCCAATAGTTGAAAGTGCGATAAATAGGGCAATCCAAGACAGTTTTCTTCCCGTCATTACTTGTTAATTCTCCTTCCGCTTCCCTTTTCTAAACACAACCGCACTCCGTTCATACTCAACATCTTTTATGTTTGAACGATAATTAATCACTCTTGCCAGTGCGAAAAAGAAGTCTGATAGACGATTAAGGAACTGCTGTGTAATTTGTGACATATTTGAATCCGCTTTTGCTAGCTTGACGACTAATCGTTCTGCGCGACGTGTAACTGTTCTTGCAATATGGATCGATGCCGCTGCCTTAGTTCCTCCTGGTAAAATAAAGCGCTCAAGCTTTGGGGCTTCCTCAATAAATTCATCAATCTTCTCTTCCAAAAAAGTAACCGCATCCTCTGTTAATTTCATTTCCCGCTTTTTTGAAATATTGGCTAAATCACCACCGCAATCAAAAAGCTCATGCTGAATTTTCTCTAAAACATCTAAAATATCTTGAAATTGTTCCCCTTCTAATTGTGTCATTGCTTGACCGACAAAACAGTTCACTTCGTCAACAGTACCGTATGCTTCAACTCGTACATCGTCCTTATCGACACGCCCGCCAATTAAACTTGTCTTTCCTTTATCACCTGTTCGTGTATAAATACGCATTTGCATTACCCCTTTATTTTAAATTTGTCGCTAACCCATACCAAATAACATCAACGCGTTCTGCAACGTTCGCTGCATCTTGAAATGCCCAGCCAGTTACATCACGCCAGCGCCGATCTACTTGTTGCACTGGAACAATTCCCTTTGTAATATCGGATCCAATGATGATCAATGTACGGTCTTGCTTTTGCGCTTCCAAATCAATCCAACCTTGTAAAAAGTAGTGCCATTTTTGGCGGCATGTTTCGATATCTTTGTATTTTTCAACTAATTTTTTTATCCATTGCTCGACCCCTTCTAAAATAAGAAACTGTTCCACATCCCAAAAGACGCTTTCTGGGCAAGCTTCCAGCTCATATGCAGAAATCCATTTGTAATGCTGATGTTCTTTCAGTCGATACCGCTCTTCTACCCATTTTCTTTTGCCATTAAAGGCACCGCCTGTAACGAAGTGCATCGCTCACCCCTCCTAAAAGCAGCTAACGGCCAAATAAGTTCATATCCCTGGCCATGCTGCACTGTCCATTCCCAAAAATCTCGCTTAACTGGAGCGTACGTTGACAACAAATAACGAATGACGCCTCCATGGGTGACAACAGCTATTTTTCGCGACTTCTCCCGAATAATCTTCTCCGTTATTTGATTCCAGCCTCCCTCAATCCGTGTCGTAAACTCAGAAAATGTTTCACCATTTGGCGGTCGATACATAAGCGGATGAGAAAGCCATTTTTGATATTGTTTATAATGCTGTAATTCGTTGAACGTTTTACCTTCCCATTCACCGAAATGAATTTCTCGCAGTTGATTTATTTTTTCATGTGCAACATCACGAAACAAAATGCTAGCTGTTTCCACACAGCGGCATAAATCGCTTGTAAAAACAAGCTCATATGCTTTAAGTTGCGGTTTTAATTGCAATAATTGTTCAACTCCAGATTTACTTAAAGGTGAATTAGTCCAGCCGATATAAGCTCGACGTTTATTATCATCAGTTATCCCATGACGAAATAATGTAATAGCCAAACAGTCCTCCATAATACAGCCTCAGCTCCTTCCACAGAAGCGCCTAATACGTCACCAGTAATCCCGCCAAACCAGCTTCTTATTTTATAAAAGAAAAAAATGGCTAAGAAGACAATGACTAGTAATAAGATGAAACCGCCGAAAAGGGCATCCTTATTAAAAATAGCTAAAAGAATAAAGACGATGAAGAAATAAAAAGGGTAAATCCATAAAGCAGTCTTGTCAGCAGCTTGTTGAAGAAAATAGCCGAGTCCTTCTTTTTTGGCAGTTTGAATTGATAAAAGAAAATATCCCATCATACTTCTGCTTAAAAAAGGAACAAGCGCCACTAAAAAATAAGAGCTAGGCTGCACAAATAAAGTCACTTCATAGAAAAAGAAAAAGCGGCTGCTTAATAAAATAATGACCGAAAGAACACCAAATGCCCCTACACGGGGATCTTTCATAATCTCAAGCCGTTTCTCTTTCTCACGATAAGAAAAAAAGGCATCGCTCGTGTCGATCCAACCATCAAGATGAAGCCCGCCTGTAAAGATAATCGTGAACAACGTAAACAAAAACGCAGAAGCAAGAGGTGTAAATGGTGTCCACTGAATAAGGCCATACAAAATACTGGCGTAAAGTAAGCCTTGCAATATTCCTAAGATCGGAAACATTTGAACTGATCGTTTCACTGCTTGTTTATCCATTGATAGTTGAAATGGAATCGGTATACTCGTAAAAAACTGCAAATTAATGAAAAAGCCCCTTATCATATTCATTTTTCCCGCCAGCTAAACATAAGATTTTTTATTTGTTCCCAATCAAGATGATTTTTCACATAGTTTGCAATGATATCATAATCTTCTGGCTGCTTTAGTTGTCTATCTACAAATGGAAGAACCCCTAAAACAGGAATTCCGGTCTTTTTTTCTATTAACTGTATACCTTCTTGAAATTGTGCAGGATCCCCATAAAATTTATTAATAATGATTCCTTTTATCCTCTCTCGCTCTTCCTTAGATAGAAGGGCTATTGTCCCGACAACGCTTGCAAACACACCGCCCTTATCAATATCGGCGACTAATAGTACTGGAACGTCTGCAAGCTCCGCGATTTTCATATTCACTAGCTCTCGCGATTTTAAATTTAACTCAACAGGGCTTCCTGCCCCTTCCATAATAAGCACTTCATATTGATCCGTTAGTTTCGTTAACGACGTTTCGATAGCAGCAAGACCGTTTTCATAAAATGAGTCTCGATCGTGCTGACTAGATAACGTGCCAGTCGTCTCGCCAAAGAGCACAACTTCAACTTGGCCATGATTCGGCTTTAGCAAAATCGGATTCATCTCAACACTCACTTCTGTCTTAGCAGCTTTTGCTTGAATTTTTTGCGATATGCCAATTTCTTTCTTATCTTTAAGTACGAATATATTATTTGTCATGTTTTGCGACTTAAACGGCGCAACGAGCACTCCTTCGTTTGCCAAAAGACGGCAAAAAGCAGCGACAATAAAACTTTTGCCTACATGTGAAGCCGTTCCTTGCACCATAATACCTGTAATTAGAAATTTACTCATTCAATCGTTCTCCCTTCATCAGAACATGTATACCCGCTTCAACTAAAAAAGCTTCATCTGCCATTTTGACAATTTGCTGATGAATAGATCCGAGGAGCCGTCCATATGTTAAGCTCGTTTCCTCATGAATCGGTTCATTTAACAGTTCATTAGAGACAACGACCGTCACAATGGAATTGTTCTTTAATTGAGCAATATTTGCTACGATAGACTGCTCAACATGATTTTGAAACTTCTTGCTTTGCCATTCCCCTGTTTCATAATGACTAAATAGTTCATTATCCAGTAACGTTGTAACACAATCAAGCAAAACAACGTCCCGCTTCGTAAAGTGGGATGCTAAGGTGCCTAAATTAAGAAAGCATTCCCACGTCTTCCAAGGAATCGGACTGTTTTGCCGCACTAATTGATGGCGTCTAATTCGCTCTTCCATCTCATGATCCGCTGCTTGTCCACATGCAATATAATGTAGTCTCCCGCTTGTTTTTTCAGCATATGAAGTCGCCAAACTTTCCGCAAACGAACTTTTTCCGCTTCGAACACCGCCGGTAATAAAAATTAACTTTGCTTGCGCCATTCTGTTAATGCCTCTGCTAATTGGTTATGATCTTCAGCCTGTTTCACTGCCAACCTTAGCCAACGGCCTTCAATACCGGGAAAGTTTGCCGTATGTCTTGGAATGATCCCTTTTTTAAGTAAAAAGCGAAATAACGGAAGCTGATCATGTGTATGCGGGTCTTTCATTAAATAAAAATTCACTTTTGATGTAGAAACGATAAATTGCAGTTCTTTTAAGGTACGAAAAATCCTTTCTCGTTCGTTCATAATATAGTTCTGTGTCTTTTTTACATATGCTGACTGCTCAATGGATACTTCCCCAATTTTTAAAGCAAGGGCATTGACACTCCAATGAGGTTGAAAAGCTGCCAGCTTTTGAATCGTTTTTGGCTGGCTAATCACATATCCAAGCCGAATCCCAGCAATAGCGTACATTTTCGTTAACGAGCGAATGATTATTAAGTTCGGAAACTTCGTTATATAAGTGACTAGTGAAGAATATTCTGCATAAAAATCATAAAAAGCTTCATCGACAATGACATGAACATTTTTTTCATTGCATAGCTGCAGCAACTTTAACAGTGCAGCTTTTGAGTAAGTAACCCCGGTTGGATTATTTGGCGTGCATAAAAATATCGCATCGACATGAGCGAGCTTTGACAATAACACATCAACGTCTAACTCCCAATCACCTTCTTGTAAAAGATGATAAAAAATATGACACCGGGATGCTCTGCAAGCCGCTTCATATTCCGAAAATGCAGGCTGAACAATTAAGACTCTTTTCTCTTGCAGCATCCGAGCGATAAGGGTAATTAATTCTGCTCCGCCATTTCCGACTAAAATCGACTCCTCGGCTACACCGTCTTTGTTTGCAAGCTTTTGCTTTAATGATATCGTTTTCGGATCAGGATAATCATTGATGGCATCTATCCATTCATGCCAACGCTCGCCAATTATTTTTGGCGGTCCAAATGGATTCGTATTGACACTAAAGTCGATATATTTTTTAGGAAGAGACATATTGAAGCTCTCATATAAGTATTGCGGATTTGATCCATGTGTAGGCCATTGCAAATGTCATTCCTCCTAACAATAAAAACAATAAGAATAATAGTGAAGTGCGTTCTAACAAAGTATTTACTTTTTTAATATGACTTGCTTGTATCGGAACTAGGGGATCACCCATTTTTGCTCTATGCGACACAACACCTTTATACGTATTTTTCCCGCCTAATTGAATACCGAATATAGCCGCTGCAGCGGCTTCAGTCCAACCGCTGTTTGGACTTGGGTGTCGTCTTGCATCGCGAAAAAGAATGGACCAGCCTGTTTTCACCTTTGTTTGTTCATGTTTCATGCTCATTAACATAACAAATCCTGTTAACCTGCTTGGCAGCCAATTGACGAGATCATCAAGACGTGCAGACACCTTGCCAAACTCTTCATATCTTTCATTTCGATAACCGACCATGGAATCACACGTATTAATTACCCGGTACATAACCGCAAGCGGTGCTCCGCCAATTAATCCCCAAAAGAGTGGGGCGGTTATGCCATCACTCGTATTTTCAGCTACTGTTTCAATCGTTGCTCGCGCGATTTCAGCCTCAGTTAAATTTTCTGTATCTCTGCCGACAATATAAGATAATTTTGTTCTCGCTTCATTTAAATTACCATGAGTTAAAGGTTCATACACTTCCATCGCAGCCGTCTTTAAACTTTTTTGGGCAATGGTCGTTGAAATGATCACTGCCTCACCAATTATTCCTGCAACTAAATGAAGCTGATATAACAAACTAACAAACATCGCCGTCGCAGTGACAAACGTCATGAGAACGGCTGTGACCATGAGAAATCCATACAGTCTTCGCTTCTTTCCCTTGTTCAAGCTTTTTTCTAAAAAGGCGATCATCCTTCCCATCCATCGAACTGGATGAGGCCAATGAGGCGGATCACCTATTATTTTATCGATTATGAAAGCGAGCGTAATCGCTGTAAGATGTTGAATGATCATCGTTGTTTCCTTCTTCTATTTTTTTCAACTGCCTCAGTCAAACAGTGGTAAATACTTTGACTAATCAATTTTCCAAGAGGCGTAATTGAACCTGCATATTGCAGCATTTTTCCCCGTTGAGTTGCAGCGATTAATATGCTGTCAGTTGATGTCCCTGTCGCTTGTGATCCAGTAAGCGGATCTTTAATATCCTGCTCCTGCATTACTTTTACTTTCGTTTCAGTCGCGGTCACAATACTTTGAATAAATGCCTCATCTGAAAGATGACCATTAATAAATATCCACATATTAATCGTCCCAGGTATCGCTTGCGATGAGTGTTCCTTACTTCTTGTTACGTCAACCGCATTCGATACTCCTGCGGTCACGACAACAAAAACGGAAAAATCATCTCTTTCAAAAAAGCGGTATGAAACATCTTCTAAAAACACGGCTGTCATCATTGCAACTGTTTCTGAAGGATTTATTTTTTTGGTGCATAAATATTGGCACATTTCTTCATGGTGATGGCGACAATCATAATTTTTATCAACATGACGATTAACGAATGTACTATGCCAGCCTGCTCCAGAGCCAATTACACCAGAAGATATCGTTCGGAGCGGTATTGGGGACATGAGCTGAATGATTTCTTCACTTTTATGAAGAAATCGTTCATCAATGACAATTTCCTCATGGTCCTCTTTTTGCTTATCTGGCATTAAAATCATTTGTGGACGCGGAACTTTCGGATGCGGGTGCTTCTCAACTTTTGTTTGATAAACGGCTCGTATCCGTTCTTCCTTTAAGACTTCATTTGGAAAATGAACGATATTTTTTTCGCCATTTTCCAGTAATAACAATCGATCACAATATAATCCGGCTAAATTTAAATCATGGAAAATTGAGATGACTGTTAAACCTCGTTCACGTGTCCATTTTTTTAATAGGTCTAGTAATTCTTTTTGATATGATAAATCAAGGTGATTTGTCGGCTCGTCTAATAATAAAATTTCTGGCTGCTGTGCAAGTGCTTGCGCTAAAAAAACCCTTTGCCGTTCACCACCTGATAGCTGATGTAAATAATGTGCCTCATATTTATTAATACCTGTCTGTTCCATCACTTCACACACAATCGCTTCGTCTTCTTTAGTCCACGATTGAAACCAACCGCTTTGATGAGCATAACGGCCAAGTGACACCGTTTCTTTTACTGTGTAAGAAAAAGTATCTTGTGTGAGCTGCGGAAGAACTGCAACGAGCTTAGCAAACTCTTTAGGAGAATATGATGTAAGCGGTTTTCCTTTTACAGTAATCGTGCCTTGCTTCGGCTGCAAGATGCCGCTGACCATTTTTAATAATGTTGTTTTACCGCTGCCATTAGGTCCTAAAACTCCAAATAGCTCTCCCTGCTCTACATGAAAGGAAAGATCATGTAACACACTCGCACTTGAATACCCTCCTGTTAAATGTTGTATCGTAAGCATGTTATCCCCTTCTCTCCATTCGTCTTCTTAGCAAAATAATCGCAAAAACTGGAGCACCTATTAAAGAGGTAATCACACCAATCGGCAATTCGATCGGTGAAATAATCATTCTGGCGACTAAATCTGCCAAGATTAAAAAGGCACTGCCCGTTAAAATGGATAACGGTAAAAGATGTTTATGGTCAGGTCCCCATAACAATCTTGTCAAATGAGGGATGACAAGACCAACAAAACCAATCGTCCCTGATACAGCAACAGCTGCCCCAGTTAATACCGAACCTGCCAGTAACACCGTCATCTTCCGCCTACGGACATCTACACCTAAATGTTGCGCCCGTTCTTCTCCAAAAGACATCGCATTCAATTCTTTTCCATTTAACATGAGTAATAAAGAACCGAATATAAAGAAAGGTAAAATAATGCCAACATAATTCCAACCTCGCATCGACACACTTCCTAGAAGCCAGCCAATAATTTGCCGAAGTTCCTCACCTGTTAACGCTATCATTAAAGAGATGAGTGCACCTAAAAAAGAACTAAAAATAATTCCTGTTAAAATAATCGTTTCCACTTTCATCGAACGATCCACTTTCCGCGCAAAAAAGAGCACGGCAAAGATCGTCGCAATGGAAGTAATAATGCTAAAAATCGGCAATGTAAAGCCCTTTAAAAATGGCACAGATAAATGAAAAAATAAAACGATCACCGCGCCGACCGAAGCCCCTGATGAAACACCTAACGTATATGGATCCGCTAATGGGTTACGTAGCAAACCTTGGAAAGCCGCTCCGGCAATTGCGAGAGATGCTCCAACTAAACCAGCTAAAATAACACGAGGCAAGCGAATATTCATGACGATATTTCCATACATCGGATCGAGCATTTCAATTGAACCTATCTGAAACACTTCGAAACCAATGATTTGGAAAATATTCACGATCGGAACAGATACTGTCCCGATCGATATTCCTAATAACACTGCCGTAAAAAGAAACAGCCCTGCCAATGTGTAAGCAAAGATCTCATTACTCTTTAAAAACGTCTGGATAAATCGCTTTTGCAAGCTGCTCTACTCCTTCTGCCAGCCTTGGACCTGAACGATTCACAATATCTGCGTGAACATCAACTACTTGTTGATTTTTCACAGCCGGTACATCTTTCCAGCCTTCACGACTTAATACTTGTTCAGCTGGATTGTCTACATAATATCCATATGTAGTGACAATCACATCTGGATTAAGTTCAATAATTGCCTCTTCAGTTAATTGAACCCATCCTTCTTGTTCTTTTGCCGCATTTTCAGCATTTACAATTTGAATCATTTCATCCATAAAAGTGTTTTTCCCTGGCGTGAAAATTTCCGGGGCAGGAGCCACTTCGATAAAGACTTTTTTCTTGTCCTTAATTTTTGCTGTCTTATCTTTAATCTCGGAAACTTTATCTTTCATGTCTTTAATTATTTTTTCGGCTTCTTCTGTTTCTCCGGTTGCTTTTCCAATCATTTGAATAGACTCATAAACTTTATCAAAATTTTGAGCATCATTTACGACAAGAACTGTAATCCCAGCGTTGCGAAGCTGTTGTAATCCTTCTGCTGACTTTTCTGAATTAGAAGCATGGGCTAGTACTAAGTTAGGCTTTAATGAAATAATCTTTTCAATATTAAAATCCATTCCGCCAATTTTTTCTTTTTCCAAAGCTTCTTCTGGATAATTATCATAATCGTTTACACCAACAATATGATCTCCCAAACCTAAAGCAAATGCGATTTCTGTATTACTTGGCATCAGTGAGATAATTTTTTCTGGCTTTTCTTCAATGACAACCTCATTACCATCACCATCTTTAATCGTAACTGGGAATGAAGCTTCTTCCTTTTGTCCAACATTTGTTTCTTGTTGCTTTTCATTTTGTGACTCTTTCGGCTTTTCCGCGGAGTTACATCCAACTAATAATCCGAATGAGAGTAGTAATACGAATATAAAAGAATAATACTTTTTCAATGCTGTTCCTCCCTATTTTTCCATAGTAAAGACAATTAAAAAACATCTCCCGTCTTGATGGAGATGTTAATCGGAGTCTTTATAAAACATTGTAAAAATAATCATATGCCGACTGACACCTCCCTATCCTCGTAGGTTTTTGGTGCACAAGAAATAGGCAGGTCTCCTGGCTCATGGTCATTGCTTGCCGCACCCTTCCCATACATTTATTAAAAGCACAGTGGGCACATCGCAGCTTGCTACCATTTACAGTGGCGGGACCGCGTTGGATTTTCACCAACTTCCCTTTTAAGTCTTCAATAAAGGAAGACACCTAGCTCTGTGATCATTATGAAATTTTCCGCTTGATCAAATTATACACGAGAATAAAGTTTATGGGGAATATTTTTTATTCATAAAGCTTTAGACTTTAACAACTAGCAGGAGTTTTTATTAAGAACTAACTAGCTTCAGCCCAACACCGCCGCAAATAATCATTCCGATAAACAAAAGGCGCTTCCAACTTTTTGATTCCATAAAAAAAATCATTCCATATAAAACACTCCCTGCAGCCCCAATCGCTGACCAAATAGCATACGCCGTTCCAATCGGAATGTCTATTAAAGACTTTGACAAATAATAAAAACTAATGATTGCCGAAATAATCGATAGAGCTGTATAACGCTTTACTGTAAAGCCTGCAGAATATTTCATAAAAACAACAAATCCAATTTCTCCAAAGCCAGCAACTAATAAGTAGAACCAAGCCACTGTTTTAACACTTCCCTTTAACCTTAGTTTCTTGCTCATCTGAAGATGACATCACTAAACCAATTATGCCGCCGAACAGTAAGGTTAAAAAAAATAACTTTAAAACACCGCCATCTTCATTCAAAAATAAGATCCCGATTAATACTGTGCCTACTGCACCGATTCCAGTGAAAACAGCATACGCCGTCCCCATAGAAATATCACGCATCGCTTGAGAAAATATCCAAAAACTTACAATGATTAACACAATCGTTATAATACTAGGAATTAATCTTGTAAATCCATTTGAAAACTTTAAACCAAACGCCCAGCCAATTTCTGATATTCCTGCAATAAATAAGTAAACCCAAGCAAGACGTTTATTTTTTCGATCCATTGATAAACCCCCCTACAATTGCAATAGACCATCTTTGTAATCTATTATAAGATTAAGCTGTATTGAACTTGTATTTCCTTTCCATCATAGCTGAAAAGACATGTGAAACGATAGTCTCACACAAATGAGTCTAAAACAACAATATTGTTTACCATAGCATAAAAACAATAAAAGGGAGTGGGTAAAAAGATGGACAGTTTTATCCCAATTATTCACGGAAAAAAAGTGACGCTGCGAAGAAAAACTGAAAAGGATTTGCAAACTCTTTGGACATATATTTATGGGACAATGAATCCCGAGTGGAAAAAGTGGGATGCTCCTTATTTTCCGCTTAAACATCTCGATTTTCAGACGTATCGGAAGCAATCATTGCCATTATTAACAGCCATTTATCCACATCGAATGGTCATCGAAGTGGACGGGAAAGTAATTGGGACAGTGAGCTACTATTGGGAAGACGAACTATCTAAATGGCTTGAAGCTGGAATCGTTATTTTCGATTCAGATTATTGGAATGGTGGTTATGGGACAGAGGCACTTGCTTTATGGATCGATTATTTATTTTTAACATTACCAATTGTACGTGCAGGAATAACGACATGGTCAGGAAATACACGGATGATGCGTACCGCAGAAAAAATCGGAATGATGGTTGAAGGAAGAATGCGAAAATGCCGTTACTATAACGGTCAATATTATGACTCGATCCGGATGGGAATATTAAAAGAAGAATGGGAGCAAGAAAAACAGCATCCGCAATCGACGGTTTATCATCTTTTTCATTAAACAAACGTTTGATTCATGTGAAAACTTGCCCCTAAAGGGCAAGTTTCAATGGTGACAAACATCCCATCCCTTTTTAAAAAGTTCGTTTTTGCCTTCATTTTATTTACTGTATATCCGCCATTCCTTCGATTTACGATCAAATACTAGCTTTGCATCACACTCATGATTAGATTCCTGTTCATATACTTCATACATGTCGTCCATGTTGGCAAAATCCCCAATTACCCACATCGGGATTTCAATTCGATTACGATTTTGGAGCGCTTTTTTCAAAGAAATAACCGTTCCTTCTTTAATCATATCCCTCAAAGATAATAATGTATCTTGCTGGATTGTCGGATAGCTTCGCTTTTTTCCAATGCGAAATAAACTTTTCTCAAACTTTAGCTTTCCTACTTTAGAAGGAATCAATCTGCCGAGCATCCAATAAAAATCTTCTAGATGTCGATAATATGTTTTATTAAACCAGCCATCATCATGAGCTAAATATACGTATTGGTTGCCTAACTGACTGTAAAAAGGCGTATGCAAATGCTGCTTTAAATGACCTAAATATAAAAGTTCTGCAATTTCTTGCTGTGTTAATTCATTTAAGCCGTCTTCTTCTTCAAAATCAAGCCAACAAAAGTCACCGTAATCATAGACGTCATCCTTAATTAGCTTTTCTATCCGCTCGCTTGGGACATACTCAAGTAAAGTATGCATATTAAAATCGCCATCATCAAATTGGTGCTTCAATAATAATATATTGCCGAGCGGATTCGGAACTGTTTGAGCAAATTCAAAAAACTCAATTCCATGAGACAAAATATATTGATTATTTTCATTTAAATAGATATATACGAGATCACAAACATCACTATTATGCTTTTTCAATTACGAAACCTCCGAACAAATAAACCGTGGTAAAATAAAATTTCAAGGGAAAATTATTCTTGTATATGAAAGTATTAACGAAATGAAGTCATAACACTAAATAAAACTTTATGTAAATTCACAATTTAATATGAATACTGCCGTCACTTAAATTGACGTTTCATAACTGCTAGAAGTTTCACTTATTGAAAAAAAGACAGCTTCAGACGAAACTGCCTAATAAAGTTATATTAACAAAAAAAACGAAAAATATCTTAAAAAGAGATTCATTTTTATATAAAATGAAACTATTGAAATGATTCATTAATATGATTGTACCAAAAATACATAAAGTTTTAGAGAAAATCGTGGTAAAATAAAATTTTATTTTATCTTGAGCAATACGAATACAATAAATCATTGTGTAGTCTGCTAAATCTGGCAGAAGGGGGCGCTTAACTATGATCAAAAATATGACAGAAGATCAAATCACACTCTACATTATTAAAGCATTAAAAGAAAATAAGCATAAAGAATTTACAACGATTTTGGAAGAATTACAGCCATATGATATTGCCCAAATATATAATGATTTACCAGAAAAACATAAAGCCCGCTTCCTTCTTTATATAAATATTGATTTATTAGTTGATCTTATTCAAGAGCTTGATCAGCCCGAACAGCTCGATGTATTAAATAAGCTCGGGCTTGAAAAGTCGAATAAAGTTCTTGACTTAATGGATAACGATGACTTAGCTTCACTTTTGGATGAGCTATCTCCTGAGAAAATAAAAGCTCTTCTAGCTGGGATGAAGAAGGAAGAGTCTAAAATCGTCCAAAATATGATGAACTATCCACCCGAGACGGCCGGGCGTATAATGACCAATCGCTTCGTTTGGATTCGCCATAATTATACAGTTCGGGAAGCGGTTGATAAACTGAAGACATTTGCAGAGTTTGCTTCATCTTTAAACTATTTGTACGTCATTGACGAAAACCGTAAACTAGTCGGTGTTGTTTCATACCGAGACCTACTTCTAGCTGAGCCAAATGATGTGATACGTAATATTATGTATGAACGGGTTATTTCTGTATCCGTTACTACGGATCAAGAAGAAGTAGCTAGAACGACTGAAAAGTACGATTTTTTAGCCATTCCTGTTGTTAATGAAGATCATGTATTAATGGGGATTGTTACAGTCGATGACATTATTGATGTTGTCATTAAAGAGGCAAACGAGGACATTGAAAAGCTCTCTGCCTCAGGTAAGTCAATTGACTTTGACACAAAATCGTTTGTTGCAGCAGCTCGCCGTCTTCCTTGGTTAATATTATTATTATTTATCGGTCTTATTTCTGGAAGTATTATTAGCAGATATGAAGCAACGTTAGAAAAGGTTGTTGCTTTAGCTTTTTTTATGCCGATGATTGCAGGAATGACAGGTAATACAGGAACACAATCGCTCGCTGTAATCGTAAGAGGGCTCGTCTCCAATGACATTAATAAAAAAGTGATTTCTCGAGTCATTGTTCGTGAGCTTGGCGTTGGTGTTATGATAGGTGCTATTTGCGGGACTTTAATTTCAATGATTGCGTACATTTGGCAAGGAAATCTTGTTTTAGGTCTTGTCGTCGGCAGTTCCCTTCTGCTAACTTTAATTATCGGTACGTTAGCAGGAACAATTATTCCGCTCATTTTATATCGTTTTAATATTGATCCAGCAGTCGCATCTGGACCGTTAATCACGACATTAAATGACATTTTTTCATTAATCACTTACTTTGGGATTGCTACAATGTTTTTAAATTATTTAATATAATTTTAGATTGTTGAAAAGGGAACTTATGAACGACTGTCCTAATCGTCTGTAGTCTTTTTGGATTTGCTTCAAATATGGACTTTGTCTACAATTTAAAGATGAAATATCATTTACTCGTTTTTTGTCGAAATAAAAAGTGAGTTTTCATGACTGTTTGCGCTAAAATATTAACTAACAGCTAAAATTTTAACAAAGGAAGAAAAAATTTTCTCCTTTGTTAAGCTTTTCTTACGTTTTTTATATTTTGAAACGATTGGACTTGAAAAATCGTCTTTTATATTAAGCTGTTTTGTTATCATTGGAACTGGAGTTGACATGATGGATCGGGTGTCGATAGCAAAACTTAATAGGTTATCTGAAAGAATAGATTGGACACTTGTATTGCTTTTAATGCTGTTTTTTATTATTAGCTGCTTTTCAATTTACAGTGCCCAAACATCTGCTCAATACAATGAAAATTTTTTGATTAGGCAAGTTTATTGGTATGGTGTTGGCACCTGTATGATAGGAATAGTCATGTTTCTTAACAGTGACCAGTACATAAAATTATCTTGGTATGCATACGGATTCGGCTTATTTTTATTAATATTTCTTCACTTTTCACCTGAAAGTATAGCTCCAGTTATTAACGGAGCAAAAAGCTGGTTTGTGATTGACAAGGTTGGCTCAATCCAGCCGTCTGAGCTTGTGAAAGTATTTTTAATCATGGCGTTAAGTAAAGTCATTGTCTCCCACAAAGAGAAATATAGTGAAAAGACGTTAAAGACAGACTTTTTTATTTTAATTAAAATGGGAGCCACAACAGGTGCCCCATTAATCCTTATCATGCTTCAGTCTGATTTTGGAACGAGTCTTGTCATATTAGCTATTTTATTAGGAATGATCTTAATATCTGGTATTACATGGAAAATTATTTTCCCATTATTCACGCTTACAAGTGCTGTGATTGCTGCGATTATTTATTTTGTTATTTGGAATCCTGAAATGCTTGAAAAATATTTAAAAATACAACCTTATCAATTTTTACGAATATATGCATGGCTTGATCCAGAAGCCTATCGAATTGATGCTGGTTTACACCTTTTAAAGTCGCTTGACGCCATCGGGTCAGGAATGTTGAGCGGAAAAGGATTTTTAGAAAGAGAAGTGTATATTCCTGAAATACATACTGACTTTATATTCAGTGTAATCGGTGAGGAATATGGCTTTGTCGGTGGAAGTATTGTAATAGGATTATTCTTCCTCTTAATCTATCACTTAACGAAAACAGCTTTAGATACTACGATACCATATAATATCTATATAACTACTGGTATTATTAGCATGATTACTTTTCACGTTTTCCAAAACATCGGGATGACCATTCAAGTTTTACCCATTACTGGAATACCATTGCCGTTTATTAGTTACGGAGGAAGCTCTATTATGGGGAATATGTTGGCAATGGGACTGATCTTTAGCATCCATTATCATCATAAAAGGTACCCGGTAGAGGAAGAGAAAGAAGAGTAGCCGTTACTGCGCAATTGTTTATCCTCATATAAAGAAGAAGCTAACGATCAATTGTTAAGTCGTTAGCTTCTTTTTTATATGTCTATGTCTTACTTTTATTCCCGATTGAACAAAGAAATAAGCTAGGAACGTAAATAAGACGAGTAAACCGAATAGATTGAAATGAAATATCTTCAGAACAACACTAGAAAGAGTTGCAGTATATAAAAGAGCTAACAGCAGATTAATTTCGACACTGCTGTAATAAGTGGTGAGCTTTGCACCAAACTGGGAGCCAATTAAACCTCCCAAAACTAAAAATAAGCCGGTTTTATAATCAATTTCGATAGTAGAAGCATAAGAAATAAAACCGGCGCTTACAATTAATAAAACCGCAAAAAGACTTGTTCCTACAGCTTTTTTAGCATGAAAATGGAGCAATGCAATCGTGAGCGGTACAATGATAAACCCGCCGCCGACACCTAGGGTTGTTGAGACAAACCCCGCAAAAAAACCGATCACGATGAGTTTTGGCAAAGCGGTTTCAACTTGAGTGTTCATTTCAGTCGGCTTCTGTTCTACTTTATGTTTTGTAACCATTTTAAAAATAAAATACGTTAATAGTAAAATGTACAATGCAGGAATGACAGTCTTGTCTAGTCCATGATTGTCTAAATATAACACGACTGGATGAGCAGCTTGAGTTGCGAGCACACCGCTTAGTCCAATAATTGCGCCCTCTTTCCACATAATATTCCGCAACCGATAATGGGCGATCATTCCCGAAAAAGACGTCCCAATCGTATATAACAAGCTTGTCGTAATTGCCTCGATTGGTGATAAACCGATTAACAACAGCGTCGGCGTTAAGATAAAGCCGCCGCCAATACCAAAAAAGCCTGATAATACACTAATGAATCCCCCAAGAAGAAAAAATAACATTAATTCCAACATGAACATCCTTTTTATGAAAAAATTTCATTTTAAACTTATCGATACCAATCTTGATGAAACTTTAAATTTAGTAAACTGCCTAGCTTAAAAGCAAAATCTATAAAATAGGCTCCTTTACTCGTTACAACATGACGATCTGTTACGACGGGTGCATCGACATAATTTTCCTCATTAAAATGACCGAGAAAATTTCGTTGTTCCAATGTTAGTCCTGTTGTATATTTAACATTTTCTAGCAAACCACTTTTTGCAAGAAAATAAGGAGCACTTGAAATCGCACCATAAACAAACTGTTGCTCAGCAGTCTTTTGTAAAAAATTATCTAATTCTTGATGATCAACTAAATGCGCAAAATCATCTACTCCGGGCAAAATAAGACTATCTAAGTTCGCTAAATCAACTTGGTGAATATCAGTATGAGGTAAACACGGCAAACCCGCTTCCCCGACAACTAACTCACGATTCAGACCAATTGTTACCATTTCTTTTTCACCTTGCTTTAGAACAGAAAGCAACACAGATAATTCATACTCACTAAAACGAGGATACAATAAAATACCAGTTATTTTCATTATATTATCACCTTCTTCGCAGCTGCTTAAATCTAACTAAAAGTTTATAAAGCCAGTTAATCCCATCATACTATGTTATCCGGTGATGATAAAGTAAAAGTTTCGTTTATTGATCATGTTTGAAAACATCATCATCGTTGGGTTCCATTACATAAAGATAAAAATGATTATGGTAGAATAATCAATTATTGAGCAAATAGACATTTTTAAGTATAATTTAACATATTAGGTTAATTTACTATAATAAAATAGGTAACTTTTTAGTTAATGTCTATAGTCAAATTACCGGACACAAAAAGGTTTACTAGATCCCCTGCCTTTTTACATAGTGGGAAAGAGATGGCGCTTCACACGGAGCCTCTCTGGGTATGGTTCTGCTTCCGAGAAGTTAGACATCGCCACACAAGGCGATCGTGCCAATTATTTACTTAGGAAAAATTTAGACTTAATCATGAGGTGAAAAAAATGAATTCAGAAAGTGTAAGGGCATTAGCAAGGGAGTTCCAGAGATCTTCTGAAAACGTAAAGTTAGATGAATCAAAATTAATGCAAAGTGTCCATTCCAATACGGAAAAATGGTCAGGAAAAGCTCGAAATAAGTTTGATTCTGCCCTGAACGAAGCAAAGGTTTTATTTCAAAGACATTCAGATAATCTCTATGAGATTAGCAGAGAATTAGAAAGTGCAGCAAATGAAGTTGACAGAGTGAAAGAAGAGATCGAAAGACAGAAAGAATTAGAGAGATTGGCAAATTTGAAGGATTAATAGAGTTGCGAAAAAACTTAGATTGTAATGATAAGTTTCTAAACTATAGATGATTAGGTGGTTGCAAAATGTCGAAGGATATTAATAAAAAGAGGAATAAAAAAGAAGAGGGCAAAAAAGGAGCCGATGACAGCTGGGCATCGGGGTGTTTAGACGTGTTTATATTGCCTATTCAAATTTTTTTTTCGGGATATTCCTTATTCAATATTGTCTAGTTTGAGTATTTTAAAGTTCTATAAAGAAAAGAGGGACTAATAGATGGGAAATCAAATATCTGTAGATCCAGATCGCTTAGAAGATTTAGCGAATGAATTTGTTCTATGTTTGGCAAAAATTGAAGAAGAATTCAAACGTCTCCATCTGGATCTTGCAAATCTAAGGCTCAGTGCTCCACCAGAATATAGCCATTGTTTTAATGATGTAGGGGATCCTTGGGGAACTGGAAATCAACTAGCAGATCTTCTGAGTGAAATGGAAATTGACATTCGAAAGACTGCAAATGAATTTGCAGAAGCGGATAACTTAGTTGGTAAGCTTTATAATTTATATGACAAATATGGCGCATTAACTGCCCTTGGAGGATTAACGACAAGACAGCTGGCGTATTATGGGATAGGATTTACCCAATTTACGAAGAATGCTGATGGATTATTTACTTTTAAACATATGGGTGCGCTCAATCAACTATCAGATTTCGTAGAAAATTCCAAATATCGAGGTTTTGCAAGGGCATTTGTAAAACCAAGTTTAGTACTTAAATGGGTTCAAAATAAGTATAAAGATGTTCCATTTTCAGATTTAGTTCACAAAAAATTTGCTGAATACCTTCCGGATGATGTGGCTAAATTTACAAATAGTTCAAGGGCATTATTTGACGCAGTTACTGACCTTAATACATTAGATTCAGCAACATTTAAATCATTTCTTAAAACAGGTTCAAAATTTGCAAGATCAAATGTTGTTACTACTCTAGTAGCAACAGGAGCAGTGGAAACTTGCGGAATGGGACTAAAAATTTCAGAAAACTATGCTAAATATGGCAATAACATCGAAGTCTTAAAGCGTGAAAATGCAAAAGCGGTAGGAAATGCTGTGAACAATACAGTAGCTATTACTGGGGGTTCTGTTGTAGGGGCTTTTATCGGAGGGGCTTTAGGAAGTACGTTTGGTCCAGTAGGTACAGTAGTAGGAGCTACTGGTGGTGCTTTTGTCGGAGGAATAGTTGGAGAGCAAGTGGCTAAGTTAACCGCAGGCATATCAGAAAAAGTGGCATTAGCTTTTAAAGAACCGATCCATCAAGGAGTTGAACTTGTTAAAGACGGGTTTAAAACAGCCGGCAAAGTTGTCGAAGGAGTAAG
The DNA here is from genome assembly GCF_019915265.1 of Bacillus aquiflavi. Classification (NCBI taxonomy): domain Bacteria; kingdom Bacillati; phylum Bacillota; class Bacilli; order Caryophanales; family Bacillaceae; genus Bacillus; species Bacillus aquiflavi. The sequence goes on along the minus strand of NZ_CP082780.1, from coordinate 7,091 downwards.
TAAAGGGGTTGATTTTGTCAACGAGCAAATAAAGAGTACCATTGCTGATCCGGCAGGAAAGGTGAAAGAAGGACTCTCTAAGGCGAAGAAAACAGCAAGTTCCTTAATAGATGGCGCAAAAGATTTTTTTTGTAAAGTATCATTTTCTTAAGGAGGACATATGGATACTATTCAATTAAGCATTGAAGAACTTATTTTTTCATTTTATAGTGAAGGGTTATATGAACAAGGTATTTCCATTAAGGAAACGTATTTTCCAAAGCTGCAGGATTCTGAGTTAAAATTAATGCTAGAATTCGCCGCACGTTCATTATTAGCAAAAGATATGGCAAAGGAAGTAAATAATCAATATAAGTTAAAAGAGGAAGTTGCCTCCTTTATTCAGATATTAAGTTATGCGGAGAAGACAGTAAAAGCTTCTAAATTTGATTCATCTTTAATAGCAGAGGAAAGTATTTCATTTCATTTTAGAAGCGATGAAGTATATTTGCATAAGCTATTGCACGACCATCAAGTTCATTACATTTCTAAGTTGCCAATAGAAGAGGTGATTTCGAATATAAGTAAGTTTTTTAATTTCAGTTCATTAGCTGAGCAAAGTGAAGTACTTTGTAAATTGAAAAATGAAGAGTTTGAAGAGTTTTTAGAGGATATGAGTCAATCAGATTCTTTATCCGCATCGATTGTTCAGAAATGGATCAGTAGAATGCACAGTTCTAATGTGATAGAATTTTTAGAGGATATCTCAAAGAGAAAAGGAAAAATGGATAGCTTGCTTAGTTTAAAATATGACGCTAATAATAATCCAGACCTTATCGACCTTTATTTTGTCATCCCTGGCAAGACGGAGACTTGGTTGCTCACAAGAGATGCAAATCTTGATCTAGAAATTCAAAGGATAAATGAAAGCTCCATTAAAAATATACTGTTAAACAACAAGATACTCTCAGTTTAAAGGAGGCGCAACGCTTGGTAAATGTTCAGAAAAATAACGAAGCTATTAAAATAAAAAGCACTATGCTTAGGTACGTGTTGATATTTCTGGCTACTGTAGGTTTTCTAATCGGTTCTTTATTTTTAATCATCCACGGATTTAAATTCGATTCTAAATATTCCTTATTATACACTGGGGCAGGATTTATCTTTACTCCATTCTACCTTTATATCACTCTTTGGTCGTTGCCTGGATTAATACCAGGGAAGGTTTTATTCACGATCGTTCCAGGAGAGAATGGCACAGTTATATCAAAAAAAGGTACCGTTCTTATTAAAAATATACGCAATATCGATATGGTAAGAAATCCACTCAATTTAATCAATGATCTTGTGATTGAAACGTTCGATGACAAAAAAATAAAAATTCGCACCTATAATCTCATTGGTGACCTACTTTATGAGTTAATTGTAGATAAGTATATTTTCCCTTATATGACAGAAAACGCAAAAAAGGGATGGGATCGAAAAGTAAATTTAGAAGAATTATCAAAGGTTGCTAAATATGAACGGCAGGAGCAGAAATTCGATTAAAGTTTGAGCGTTTTGCAGAAGCAGAAATAGTTTTAGCGAGAATCATTATTAAGGTTTGAACCCTTATATTATTAAATAAAGCTAAAAAAAAGCTGGGATAGAGCCTCCTAGCTGTTTTTTTAAATAAAAGGCACTAAGTTTATGTACGTGTGGATGTTTCTGTTTACTGTAGGTTTTCTAATCGCTTCTTTATTTTTAATCATCCATGGATTTAAATTCGATTCTAAATATTCCATGATTTACATTGGGGCGGGATTTATCTATACTCCAATCAGCCTTTATCTCACTCTATGGCATCTGCCTGGATTAATACCTGGGAAGGTTTTATTCACGATCGTTCCAGGAGAGAATGGCACAGTTATATCAAAAAAAGGAACCGTTCTTATTAAAAATATACGCAATATCGATATGGTAAGAAATCCTTTCAATTTAATCAATTATCTTGTGGTTGAAACTTTCGATGATAAAAAAATAAAAATTTCCACCTATAATCTTATTCTTGGTGACACAGATTATCAGGTAATTGTCGATCGATACATTTTTCCGTATATGACGGAAAGCGCAAGGAAAGTATGGGATCGAAAAATAAATTTAGAGTTATTGCGAGAAGAAGAAAATTATGAACGGCAGGAGCAGAAATTCGATTAAAGTTTGAGAGTTTTGCAGAAGCAGAAATAGGTTTAGCGAGAATCATTATTAAGCTTTGAACCTTAGATAAGGCATAAAAAAACAGTTGGAATAAAGCCTCCTAGCTGTTTTTTTAAATTAATAAAGTAAAGTTTTCGCTTAATTATCATATTTGGAAAACTTGAACATTTTGGGTTGCATTGTATAGAGATGAAAAGGATTATGGTGGAATAATCCTTTATTGAGTAAATGAATATGATTAAGTATCATTTACCATATTAGGATAAATGAAAGCTCCATTAAAAATCTGCTGTTAAACAACAAAATTCTTTCAGTTTAAAGGAGGCGCAACGCATGGTAATGGTGAATGTTCAGAAAAATAACGAAGCTATTAAAATAAAAGGCACTAAGTTTATGTACGTGTTGATATTTCTGGCTACTGTAGGTTTTCTAATCGGTTCTTTATTTTTTATCATCCACGGATTTAAATTCGATTCTAAATATTCCTTATTATACATTGGGGCAGGATTTATCTTTACTCCATTCTACCTTTATATCACTCTGTGGCATCTTCCTGGATTAATACCAGGGAAGGTTTTATTCACGATCGTTCCAGGAGAGAATGGCACAGTTATATCAAAAAAAGGAACCGTTCTTATTAAAAATATACGCAATATCGATATGGTGAGAAATCCTTTCAATTTAATCAATTATCTTGTGGTTGAAACGTTCGATGATAAAAAAATAAAAATTTCCACCTATAATCTTATTCTTGGTGACACAGATTATCAGGTAATTGTCGATCGATACATTTTTCCGTATATGACGGAAAGCGCAAGGAAAGTATGGGATCGAAAAATAAATTTAGAGTTATTGCGAGAAGAAGAAAATTATGAACGGCAGGAGCAGAAATTCGATTAAAGCTTGAGCGTTTTGCAGAAACAGAAATAGGTTTAGCGAGAATCGTTATTAAGCTTTGAACCCTTATATTTTTGATTTAAAAAAAGCTTGGATAAAGCCTCCTAGCTGTTTTTTTAATTAATAAAGTAAAGTTTTTTCGCTTATTTATCATATTTGGAAAACTTGAACATTTTGGGTTGCATTGTATAGAGAAGAAAAGGATTATGATGGAATAATCCTTTATTGAGTAAATGAATATGATTAAGTATCATTTACCATATTAGGATAAATGAAAGCTCCATTAAAAATCTGCTGTTAAACAACAAAATTCTCTCAGTTTAAAGGAGGCGCAACGCTTGGTAATGGTAAATGTTCAGAAAAATAACGATGCTATTAAAATAAAAGGATCGAAGTTTATGTACGTGTTGATATTTCTGGCTACTGTAGGTTTTCTAATCGCTTGTTTATTCTTAATCATCCACGGATTTAAATTCGATTCTAAATATTCCTTATTATACATTGGGGCAGGATTTATCCTTACTCCATTCTACCTTTATATCACTCTTTGGTCTTTGCCTGGATTAATACCAGGGAAGGTTTTATTTACGATCGTTCCAGGAGAGAATGGCACAGTTATATCAAAAAAAGGTACCATTCTTATTAAAAATATACGCAATATCGATATGGTAAGAAATCCGCTCAATTTAATCAATGATCTTGTGATTGAAACGTTCGATGACAAAAAAATAAAAATTCGCACCTATAATCTTCTTGACGACACAGAATATCAGGTAATTGTCGATCGATACATTTTTCCGTATATGACGGAAAACGCAAGAAAAGTGTGGGATCGAAAAATAAATTTAGAGTTATTGCGAGAAGAAGAAAATTATGAACGGCAGGAGCAGAAATTCGATTAAAGCTTGAGCGTTTTGCAGAAGCAGAAATAGGTTTAGCGAGAATCATTATTAAGCTTTGAACCTTAGATAAGGCATAAAAAAACAGTTGGAATAAAGCCTCCTAGCTGTTTTTTTAAAATTAATAAAGTAAAGTTTTCGCTTAATTATCATATTTGGAAAACTTGAACATTTTGGGTTGCATTGTATAGAGAAGAAAAGGATTATGATGGAATAATCCTTTATTGAGTAAATGAATATGATTAAGTATAATTTACCATATTAGGATAAATGAAAGCTCCATTAAAAATCTGCTGTTAAACAACAAAATTCTCTCAGTTTAAAGGAGGCGCAACGCTTGGTAATGGTAAATGTTCAGAAAAATAACGATGCTATTAAAATAAAAGGCACTAAGTTTATGTACGTGTGGATGTTTCTGGCTACTGTAGGTTTTCTAATCGCTTCTTTATTTTTAATCATCCACGGATTTAAATTCGATTCTAAATATTCCATGATTTACATTGGGGCGGGATTTATCTATACTCCAATCAGCCTTTATATCACTCTCTGGCATCTGCCTGGATTAATACCTGGGAAGGTTTTATTCACGATCGTTCCAGGAGAGAATGGCACAGTTATATCAAAAAAAGGAACCGTTCTTATTAAAAATATACGCAATATCGATATGGTAAGAAATCCTTTCAATTTAATCAATTATCTTGTGGTTGAAACGTTCGATGATAAAAAAATAAAAATTTTCACCTATAATCTTATTCTTGGTGACACAGATTATCAGGTAATTGTCGATCGATACATTTTTCCGTATATGACGGAAAGCGCAAGGAAAGTATGGGATCGAAAAATAAATTTAGAGTTATTGCGAGAAGAAGAAAATTATGAACGGCAGGAGCAGAAATAGGTTTAGCGAGAATCGTTATTAAGCTTTGAACCTTAGATAAGGCATAAAAAAACAGCTGGAATAAAGCCTCCTAGCTGTTTTTTTAAATTAATAAAGTAAAGTTTTCGCTTAATTATCATATTTGAAAAACATGAACATTGTCGGTTGTGTAGAGATGAAAAGGATTATGGTGGAATAATCAATTATTGAGTAAATGAATATGATTAAGTATCATTTACCATATTAGGATAAATGAAAGCTCCATTAAAAATCTGCTGTTAAACAACAAGGTTCTCTCAGTTTAAAGGAGGCGCAACGCTTGGTAATGGTAAATGTTCAGAAAAATAACGATGCTATTAAAATAAAAGGCACTAAGTTTATGTACGTGTTGATATTTCTGACTACTGTAGGTTCTTTAATCGCTTGTTTATTCTTGATCATCCACGGATTTAAATTCGATTCTAAATATTCCTTATTATACATTGGGGCAGGATTTATCTATACTCCATTCTGCCTTAATCTCACTCTCTGGCATCTGCCTGGATTAATACCAGGGAAGGTTTTATTCACGATCGTTCCAGGAGAGAATGGCACAGTTATATCAAAAAAAGGAACCGTTCTTATTAAAAAAATACGCAATATCGATATGGTAAGAAATCCTTTCAATTTAATCAATTATCTTGTGGTTGAAACGTTCGATGATAAAAAAATAAAAATTTCCACCTATAATCTTATTCTTGGTGACACAGATTATCAGGTAATTGTCGATCGATACATTTTTCCGTATATGACGGAAAGCGCAAGGAAAGTATGGGATCGAAAAATAAATTTAGAGTTATTGCGAGAAGAAGAAAATTATGAACGGCAGGAGCAGAAATTCGATTAAAGTTTGAGAGTTTTGCAGGAGCAGAAATAGGTTTAGCGAGAATCGTTATTAAGCTTTGAACCTTAGATAAGGCATAAAAAAACAGCTGGATAAAGCCTCCTAGCGATTGTTCGGTATGAGCAAGAATCACTTCAACCAGTGAAAATTTACATTTCCTAATCAGATGACATACTAAGAAGTTATTAGACCTTCTTTGCGGAAGGTCTTTTTTTAATGAATTGCTTATGATTTGGTTATATAATGTTAATGTCTTTGAATTTTGTAGATAACAAGGAGCAATGGAAATGAACAACAACATCACATATTCTTTTTTCATCTTGCTAGGTGCATGCAGCTACGGAATTGTCGCTTCCATTGTAAAGCTCGCTTATCGAGCTGGTTATGCGGTCCATGAAGTAACCGGAAGTCAATATTTATTCGGACTTACGCTGCTGTTATTTTTGCTGCCTTTTTTCAAGAGATCTAAAGTCTCAGTTAAAAATGTCATGATGCTTATGATGGCAGGAGCAATTTTAAGTTTAACGGGGATTCTTTATGGGCTGAGCTTAGATCGAAATCAAGCATCTCTCGCTGTCGTCTTACTGTTTCAATTTACATGGATTGGTATTTTATTAGAATCGATTTATGAACGCAGTTGGCCGAGCCGAGAAAAAATAATCTCAATCTTTTTTTTAATTGGCGGAACAATTTTGGCAAGTAATGTCGGTTCGAAAAATTTAATAGCGTCTATTCAACTTGAAGGTATTATTTATGGATTATTATCTGCCTTCTTCTTTGCCTTATTTATTTTTATTAGCGGAAAAATAGCAAAAGATGTCCCGACGATGCAACGCAGTGTATTTATTACAATCGGCGGACTTGTGCTCGTTATTTTAGTCTTTTCTCCTTCATTTATGACGAGTGGAGTAATTATTGAAGGCTTATGGAAATACGCTATTTTAACCGCCTTTTTTGGTGTCATTTTTCCTATCGTTTTCTTTGCGATCGGTACACCAAAAGTTGATGCTGGCTTAGCAACGATTGCAGGTTCAATTGAGCTCCCGGCTGCGATTGTTGCAGCAATGTTTATTTTAGGAGAACACGTTAACTTTGAGCAGTTTATCGGAATTATCCTTATTTTAATTGGCATCTCAGTTCCACAGCTTCGTATTTTTATAAAACAATCGAATGCTTAAATAAATAGGACTTTTGGAAAGGTGTGTTTAAATTGGTTCAAGACGAGATCAAAACTGAAGAAGAATTACGAGAGTTGCTCGGTTTTCCTAGTGAAACTGTTAAACGAAAAGCGATTGATCATTTAGATCGACATTGCCGCCATTTTATTTCGAAGTCCCCGTTTTTAATTATCGCAACGGCG